>CAYXDO010000083.1:0-46050 GCA_964463485.1 uncultured Myxococcales bacterium
GACGCAGACGATCTGACGCAGACGCAGACGATCTGACGCAGACGCAGACGATCTGACGCAGACGCAGACGCAGACGATCTGACGCTGACGCGGACGATCTGACTCAGCTGAAAGCGCAGAGGTGGGTGGCCGCAGACAAGACGCCTGCGGTCCGAGGCCAAGGTTACAGAAAATCCAACTCTCCCTCGACTACCCTTCGCGCCAAGAAAAAACGGTCGGCGCCGGCGTAGAGCGCTCGTTCTGAGTTGGGCCCGGTGACGACGAGCGTCGGACTCGCGAACACTCCGCTCGCCAGCGCGCGCTCCTGCGCGAGAACGCGCGCGCCCTGCCCTTCTTCGAGCTGCTTCGGATCCACGCCGAGCTCGTGGGCGACGGCGTTCCGATCTGCGAGATCGAGACCCTGCGCCGAGGCGATGAGTCGCGCCCCCGCATCGACGTCCTTCGAGCGCCACACGAGCGAGTTGGCGACCTCGGACCCGGACGTCGAGAACCGCTCCCACGCCACTTCGAGCCCCATCTCTCGGGATCTGCGAAGAAGGTCCGATCGTCGCAGGCGCTCCTTGGCGGCGTTGTGAGCTCGCGGAGGCAGCGAAATCGGCGTGATGCGCGCTGACAACCCGAGGCGGTCGATCTCGCGAATCGCTAGAGGCGCAAAGGGATCCGAGAGGTCTAAGAACAGCTCGCACTTCCAACCGGCGCCTCCGCGGCGCGAGGCGCTTTCATGGCGCGGGAGGGGCCCACTTGGCGCGCTTCCCCCGGAGAGCGCCTTCTCTACCTGCTCTAGGCGATCCTGGCCCCAGTAGAGCTCTGCGCCGACGACGAAGCTTGGAGCACCAAAGATCCCGAGCTCGATCGCCTGGTCGGTGCGGCGACGCAGCTCACTCTTGACCGCCGGTGCCTTCGACCGATCGAGGATCTCTTGGGCATCGAGCCCTTGGGCTGCTAGAACTTGCGCCGAGACCTCTCGACTCGAGACGTCTCGATTCTCGACCCAGTAAGCTCTGAAAAAAGCGTGCATCAGCCCGAGCCAATGCTCGCGCGGAGAGGCCAGCAGCACACGAAGCGCCTCCACCGTTCGAATCGGATGCCCCGAAGGCATATGCAGCGGCACGCCAAACAGCGTCGCGAACCTGCGTCGATCGGCCTCCGCGTGTCGCTGCTCGGCCTCCGCCAAGACGTTCGAGAGATTCTGAGGCGTGCCCCACGCCCTAAAAACGCCGCCGAGCAGCATCGGACTGAGCACCAGCTCGACTCGGGCCCGAGCGGCCAAGGCCTCCACCTGGGTCGAGGCGAGATAAGCGTAAGGACAGGAAAAATCGAACCAGAACTCCAAAGAGCGAAGCGCTCCGGAGCGACGCTCCGAGTGACTGCGCGGTAGCGGGTCGCTCACTTCGTTCGCCCTCGCGACGCGCGGACCTCGCCGGCTTCGCTCCGTCGCCGCTTCGGTGCGCCGGCCTTCTCACCGACTTTCGCCTTCTTCTTGCGTCCACGATACCCCACGAGGATCGGCACCCCGTCGAAGCCGTACTCATGGCGCAGCTCGTTCAACAAGTGCCGACGCCAACTGAAATGGAACAGCTCCGGATCGTTCACCGAAGCCAGAAAACGCGGCGGCGCTACGCCGATCTGCCGCAAATAGTACAGGCGCGCGTGTTTGCCTCGCTTCGAAGGCAGGTCGTGTTTGGAGGTGAGGTACTCGAGGAACCGATTGAGCTCGCCGGTCGCGATGCGCTTGTGACTCTCCGCGAGCACCCGGTCGATCTCAGGGAGCAACCGATCGAGACCGAAGCCCGTGTGCGCGCTCGTGTAGATCACCGGAGCGTACGAGAGGTGCGCGAGCTCGGTACGCAGCTTCTCGGTGTGTGATCGCTGATCGTCCTCGGGCCGCTTGGCGTCCCACTTGGACACCACGAGGATCACGGCCTTGCCGTCGCGAAAGGCGAACGCGGCGATCTTCGCGTCCTGCTCCGCGATCGGCTGAGTAGCGTCGAGCAAGAGGAGCGCGACGTCGGAGCTCTCGAGACCCTTGCGCGCTGCGAACACGCTGTAGCGCTCGAGCCGCAACGCGATCGAGCTCTTCCGACGAATGCCGGCGGTGTCGATGAAGACGTACTCCTTGCCGTGACGCGCCAACCTCGAGTCGACCGTGTCGCGCGTCGTCCCCGCGATGTCGGAGACGAGGTGGCGGTCTTCGCCCAAGAGCCGGTTCACGAGCGACGACTTGCCCGCGTTCGGCCGCCCGAGCACCGCGACGCGAGTCGCGCTCGGGAGCCCTTCGCTCTCGAGCTCTTGCTCCTCGGGTCCTTGCGACTCGGGCCCTTCTCCCTCCTCGAGCTCCGCGTCGGCCGGACTCTCCTCGACGACCACGGCACGGTCACCGAGCGCTGCCACCACCGCGTCGGCGAGCTCGGGTACGTTGCGGCCGTGGGCCGCGCTCACGAAGATGGTCGGCTCGATCGCGAGCTCCGAAAACTCCGCCGCTGCGGCGTCTTGTTTGGTGCCCTCGATCTTGTTGACCGCGAGGATCACCGGCTTGCCGCTTCGCCGCAACATTCGCGCGACCTCGGCGTCGGAGGGCACTAGGCCCGCGCGCCCGTCCACCAACAGGATCACGGCGTCAGCCTCATCGATCGCGAGCTGCGTCTGATCGAACACCCGAGACATGATCGGATCGTCAGTGTCCGGATCGAGCCCGCCCGTGTCGATCAACACGACGGGAACTTCGCCGCCCGGCCCGTTGAGGACCGCGTCCGAAAAGATGCGATCTCGAGTCACACCCGGTTCGTCGGCGACGATCGATCGCAGGCGCCGAATCATCCGGTTGAAGAGCGTGGACTTTCCGACGTTCGGGCGCCCCACGATCGCCACGAGAGGCTTGGCGCTCAAGGCTCTCCCCCCGCCTCGGGCTCGGTGGGCGCACGGCCTTCTTCCTCGGCCAACTCCTTGGCAGCCTCCAGAAGATCGGAGACGTCGTCCTCGACCTCGAGGTCGAACGATTCTGCGTCTCGATCACGAGCAAGCCCGAGCTCAGCCAGCGTCGTCGCCCGGTTGCTCCAGTCGTCGGTCACTCGAACGTGAAGGTCCAGGTACACGCGCCCGTCGAGGAACCGCTCCACCTCCAGGCGCGCCCGGGTTCCGATCGCCTTGAGCCGCTCCGCGCCTTTGCCCACGATGATCTTCTTCTGGGAGAGACGCTCGACATGGATCGTGGCCGCGATCCGCACGAAACGTGAGGGGAACGGCTGCTCGCGAAACGAGTCCTCGAAGGCATCGACGACGACGTGAGCAGCATACGGAAGCTCCTCGTGCGTCTCGAGCATGACCTTCTCACGGATCAACTCTGCGACGATCACGCGCTCGGGCTGGTCGGTGATCACGTCGGCGTCGAACGCGGGCTTGCCCAAAGGCAACGCCTTGGAGAGCTCAGCGACCAGCCGCTCGAGTCCATCTTGGCGCATCGCAGAAACCGGAACCGCGCTGACGAGCCTCTCCCCCAATGCACTTCCGTAAGCCTCGAGCAGCGGCAGGAGCGTCGACTTGGCCTTCACTCGATCGATCTTGTTCAACACGAGCACGACCGGCTTGTCGGCCTTCGCCAACACGCCGAGCAGCGCCTCGTTGCCCGGCGTGACTCGCGCGTCATCGCGAACCTCCACGACGTAGGCCACGACGTCGGCCTCGGCGATCGCACGCCGAGCCTCCGCCACCATGAAGCGGTTGAGCGGACCTTTCGCTCGATGGAATCCTGGCGTGTCGAGCAACGATATCTGCGCGTTGGGCGGATTCAGGACGCCGAGGATGTTGCGTCTGGTGGTCTGGGGCTTGTGCGTCGTCGCCGCGATCTTCTGTCCGAGCAGTCGATTGAGCAGCGTCGACTTGCCCACGTTGGGACGGCCGATGATCGCCACCGAGCCAACGTGGATGAGCCCGCCTGGGTCGATCGGCTCCGTAGGAGGGAGCCACGTCAGCTCCTTGAACGGACGCGCCTCGGAGCGCGGCTCGGACCGCGGCTCGGACCGCGGCTCGGAACGTGGCTCGGAACGTGGACGCGCTTGGGCTCCGCGATCGGCCGGCCTCTGATCTCGACCGCGCGCCTTTTGCCGCTCCGACCCCTTCCGCGCGACGCCCGATCGGCCCAATGGATCGGGCTTCGCCACCGCCTTGGTGGCGCCAACACTTCGTCCGCGCTGTGTGCGACTCTCGGGCTTCGCTCGTCGCTCGTCGCGGCGCGCACTCTGGGTGGCCTCCGCCGCGCGCTTGGCCGAGCGAGGCTTCCCGACACGATTCGCACGACCTCGCCGGACGCGACCGGGCCTTGCCTCATCGCTCGACGTTGCCTCTGTTCGTTTGCCTTCCAACGAATTCTCCGAAGGCCCCGTTGGACGAGCCCGCTCGCGCCGCTGCCGATCGGGCGGGGCGATGCGATTCTCTCGCGTGGCTTGGGCTTTCGGCCGTGATCGCGGGGACGAGCGGCGCGCGTCCTTGGTTCCCTTGGTCTTGGTCATCTAGGGCTTTCGTCGGAAGAAGGCTACGCTCTGTATCACCACCGGCTCGACCGGTTGATCGTTCAGGAGCGGCGCGCGCGCGATTCGTCGAATGACCTCCATGCCGCCGATCAAGGCTCCGAACACGGGAAACGCCCCATCGAGCTCGGGCAGCGGTCGCTCGGTCACGATGAACTGGGAGCCATTGGTGTTCGGCCCTGCGTTGGCCATCGACAAGATGCCTGGTCGGTCGTGACGCAACTCCGGCGTGAGCTCGTCGCCGAACGCGTAGCCGGGTCCGCCACGCCCGTTGGCGAGCGGGTCCCCACCTACGACGAAGGAGCCGGCGCTCACGCGATGAAACGTCAGCCCGTCATAAAACGGACGGGACACCCACTCACCGGTCTCTGGATCTTGGAAGAGCCTGCGCCCTCGGGCGAGGCCCACGAAGTTCGTGACGGTCTTTGGTGCTTTGTGCTCAAACAATCTCCCGCTGAAGGTCCCCGTAGATGTGATGATCTCGAAGCACAGCTCACCCGCGCCGCCAATGCCTTCGGTGGCTTCGGCCAGGGTGAGCTCTTTGGGCGTGACCACGAAGGCGTCGGGGCTCGACGCCCTTTTCGATTCGCTGCACGCCATCGGCGCCAAGGAGATCAGCGCGACCAGAGGCCGCCACCTCATGCCTCTCCCTCGGGCTCGATGGTCGCGAGCAAGACGTCGAGGTCCTCGATGCAGACCTTGGCCGCGCGCTGCTCCGCTTCCTTCTTCGTTCGCCCGGAACCGCGCGCCAGCACGCGCTCCCCGAGCACGATCTCCACGGTGAACTCTTTTTGGTGGTCGGGCCCGGTCTCCTCCACCACGCGGTAGGTGGGCGGGCGGTGAATGCGCGCTTGGATCTTCTCCTGAAGCTCGGTCTTCGGATCACCTCGCGGCCGCTCGCTCTCGTCTGGGAAATCGATGAGCGCCAACAACACCTCGCGTGCCCGATCGAACCCAGCGTCGAGAAACACCGCCGCGATCACCGCCTCGAAGGCGTCCGCCAAGATCGACGGGCGCTCCCGTCCGCCCGAGGCTTCCTCCCCGCGCCCCAGGCGCAGCGCTTCGCCGATCCCCGCGCGCTCGGCGACCCGCGCGAGCCCGGCCTCGTTCACGACGGCGGCTCGCATGCGTGAAAGCGAACCCTCCCGGGCCTCCGGTTGACGACGCATCAGCTCACCCGAGACGACCAGATCGATCACCGCGTCGCCTAGAAACTCTAGCCTTTCATTGTCGACTCCAGATGCTTCGTTCACATACGATCGATGGGTCAGCGCGACCTTGAGGAGCGACTGATCGGCGAAGGTGTGGCCGAGGGCTTCGGCCAGTCGATCGATCGGATCCTTGCGGTCCTTGCTCATCGGAGCGCTCCGATGATGAACCCTCCGCCCAACACTTCGTCACCTTCGTAGAAGACGGCCGCTTGTCCTTTCGCCACCGCCCGCACGGGTAGATCGAAGCGGACCTCGACCTTCGCTCCTTCAATCGATCGGATCGTGGCGGCGGTGCCGGGATCTCTCGAGCGGATCTTCACGTGCGCACGCGCGGGACCGGTTGGGGCCGTGATCCAACGGACGTCGCACGCCGCGAGGCCCCACTCGGAGAGCTCGCGATCTTCTCCAACGGTCACGGCTCGGGTCGAGACGTCGACGCCGAGCACGTAGAGCCTACGGCCAGAAGCTACGTTGGTGCCTCGGCGTTGCCCGATCGTGTACTGCCAGAACCCGTCGTGGCGACCGACCTCGGCGCCCGCGCTGTCGACGATCGGACCCGATCCGTCGAGGCCGCCGGCTCGACGCCGAAGGAAATCCTTGGCGCCATCACCGCCGACGAAGCACACCTCTTGGCTGTCGAGCTTGTGCGCGACCGGCAGGCCGGCAGCGAGCGCCCGCGCGCGAACGTCCGCTTTCGTAGACGCCCCGAGCGGGAGCACGAGCTCGCGCAGCACCACGCTCGGCGTCGCGAACAGGAAGTACGACTGGTCCTTGGCGAGATCGACCCCTCGAAAGAGGCGCCCGGCGCTGTTCGTTCGAGCGTAGTGACCGGTCGCGAGCGCTACGGCGCCTAAGAGACGCGCCCGTTGCCACAGGAGCCCCAGCTTGACCTGAGCGTTACACGCAACACACGGGCTCGGCGTCCGGCCGGCGAGATAGCCGCTCACGAACGGCTCCACGACGCCGACGTCGAACGCGTTTCGCGCGTCGATCACGTAGAAGGGCACATCGAGCGCCTCGGCGACGCGGCGGGCGTCCTGCAGATCATCCGGCGCGCAACAAGCTCGCGGCGCCCGAGGAAGCGTGGGATCGACGTCATGGAGGCGAAGCGCGAGCGCGATGACGTCGGCGCCGGCAGAACGAAGGGCATGAGCCGCGACCGCCGAATCGACACCTCCGGACAGAGCGACGGCTACGCGGCGACCCGCTAGATCCTGCAGCTGCCGCTCGATCGCGGCCGCGTCAGGCGCCGCGGCGTCGGGCGCTGCGATCGGCGCGGTCGTCTCGACTGGCCTTGGAGCTGCGGGAGCCGAAAGAGGCTCAGTCTCCGTCGCCGTCCTCGTCGTCATCGTCGTCGTCGTCATCATCGTCCATGCCTCCGTCGGCGCCAGGCGCAACAACGGGGCGCGCGGTGCCAGGCGGGTAGTCCACTCGCTCCTTCAGCTCCTTGCCGACCTTGAAGAACGGCGTGCGCTTGGCCGGCACGTGGATCGTCTCTCCGGTCTTGGGATTTCGACCCGTGTAGGCGTCGTGGGACTTGCTGGTGAAGCTCCCAAAACCTCGAATTTCAATTCGATCTCCGCGCTTCAACGCGTCGGTCATCTGTTCGAAGATGAGATTTACGACCTGTTCGGCGCGCTTCTTCGTGATCTTCGCGCGATCCGCAAGCCTTTCGACGAGCTCAGACTTGTTCATCCCCCGGTCCTCATGGAGCTCCTCCGGGGGGCCGCAGGCCGCATTGCCGGCAACCCCTATGGTTGCTCGATCCGTGCGCCTTCGCGGATGGACCCGTGGGCTTCGTCCCTGGAATTACTCGGGATTCTCGCTCGTGTCAAACCACGTCACGGGATCCCGAGGAGCTTATGGGTCTGAAGGCTCAACCGCCAGCGCGGATTTGCAAGGCAGCGCTCGATCGCCGCCCGGGTGTGCTCGGCCACACGCGGGCCGTCCATGGGCTGGAGAAAGAAGTGCCGGAACGCGAGGCTTTCGAAGAGCTCGGGCCGCGCGTCCACCTGCGGGAACACCAGCTTGAGCTCGTCTCCTTCAGTCACGACAAGTCGCGACTGGCCCTTGGGGCTGACACAGACCCAGTCCACACCCTTCGGAACGGCGCGCGTGCCGTTCGTTTCGATGGCGACTTCGAACCCCTCCGCGTGCAACGCAGACACCGCGGCTTCGTCGAGCTGAAGCAAGGGCTCGCCGCCCGTACACACCACGAAGCGCCGCTGATCACCGGCCGGCCATGCCATCGCCACACGACGAGCGAGTCCCTGCGCCGACTCGAACCGTCCTCCGGTTGGTCCAACCCCGACGAAGTCGGTGTCGCAAAACGAACATACCGCCGACGCGCGATCCTCTTCGCGACCGCTCCAGAGATTGCACGCGGCGAATCGACAGAACACGGCGGCGGTGCCCGAACGCGCTCCTTCACCCTGCAGCGTGAAGAAGATCTCCTTCACCACATAGCTCATGACACGTAGCTCATGACACGTAGCGTGCGGGGTCGATCAACCCATTCTCCGAGAAGGCTTTCAGCCTGAGGGCGCATGCGTCGCAGTGCCCGCACGCCGCGCCGTCCGGTGCCGGATCGTAACACGTGCTCGTCATTCCATAGTCCACCCCGAGCGCGACCCCCTGGCGCACGATCTCGGCCTTGCTCGACGCGATCAGCGGCGTGTGAATTCGCAGTCGCTCTCGCCCTTCGACTCCAGCCTTGGTGGCGAGGTTCGACATGGTCTCGAACGCGTGAATGAACTCGGGTCGACAGTCCGGATAGCCGCTGTAGTCGAGCGCGTTGACGCCGATGAAGATGTCCGAAGACCCAAGGACCTCGGCGTATGCCAGCGCGAACGAGAGGAAGATCGTGTTGCGCGCAGGCACGTAGGTCACGGGAATGGAGGTCTCTGGGCTCGAAAGATCTCGGTCCTTCGGGACCGCGATCCCTGCGGAGGTCAACGCCGATCCCCCAAACACGCGAAGGTCGATGTCCGCGATGACGTGCTCGGCCACTCCGAAGCGATCCGCGACGGCTTTGGCGCAAGAAATCTCGTGGAGATGGCGCTGCCCATATCGAAAAGAGAGCGCGTGGGCCTCGAAACCCATCGAACGAGCGATCGCGAGGACCGTGGTGGAGTCGAGGCCTCCACTGAGTAGGACGACGGCCTTCTGTGCCACGAAGCGTTTATCGCAGAGGCCCTCCGAAAGAGTCGATCGATTCTTGGAGCACCTGTTGAAACCGAGGATCGCCGAGGATCGCAACACCGAAGGGAGCCACCGCGCACCTTCGGCCGCCTCACTCAGCGAGGCACGTAGGAACCGTTCGCACGGCGCGATTGAGGGCGACATACGCTTGTCTCGACTGAGTTCGATACGCCACCAACGCGTCGTCTCCGAGGAGCGTCACCGCGGTAGGGATCGAACCCAGCTCCAGCTCGACGGGACAGAAACCGGCGATCGGGTGGTACCAAGCGATTGCGCCCACCTCGGCGTAGCGAAGCTCGAGAAATCCTGCTCCGATCGGTAGGACGTCCAAACGCCCCACTCGCGCCTGCACGGGCGAGTCCGAGAGGGGCACGAGCTCGAAGGGTTGGAGCTTGAATATCCGTCCGGTCTCGGCGACGACGATGGGTCCGAGCCGAGGAGTGACCGCGACGATTCTAGCGTTTCCGTGGTCGGTCGGAAGCGCCAACTCATGCGCCGCTCCATCCTTCCACCAAAGCACTTTGCTTGGTCGTGCTGTCGGCCCGACCGCGATGACCTCGCCTGGACCAACCCAGGCCACCGAAGGGCGCACCGGAGCCCACTCGGACTCGGACTCATGAATCGTGACCCATCGGCCAGCAGCCTCGTCGAGCTCGAGGAGCGACTTCGTCGACGTGACGGCGTAGACCTCCAGCGGCGCGTTCGCTGCGGATACAGCTACGCGAGTCTCCAAATAGCCAGGCTCGCTCGACCGAACGACCAGCCTCAGCTGGTCCACCGGACCGGCGGCCAACTCGGCTCGCGTCGAAACGACCCAGGCCTGACCGTCCCGCGCGGCCGCATCGACTGCCCTGAACCGAGGCAAGTCGGCGATAGCGGAGCGCTCGCCGCGACGAGTCACCACGTACATCGGACCGTCCTCGGTGCCAACGAGCGCCCGCTCGCCGTCGAGGGCCGTGGCGAACGCGACCTCCGCGCCGTCTAACTCAGGGTCGAACTCGATCAGCGCTCCCTCCTGAGCCCATGAGGGAGTGCTGATCCGGCAGAGATTGTCGTCTGGGAGCGGCAGTCGCGAGAGGAGAGCGCTGGAGCGCGGCAACTCACCGAGGCTCGAAGTCTCCCAGTCGCGCCCTTGGGTGAAGTGGAGCACGGTGCCGGGCGGAAGGAGGTTCGAGCCCGATCGTTCCTCAGCTCGTTCCTCGGCTTCCAGCTCTTGAAGCTCTTCGACGAGACCGAGAGAGTCCGGATCGCAACTCTCAGCCACGATGGTGATTTCAACGGCGTCCTCCGCGAACAAGGGATCCAGGCGTTCGAGTGGACCTTCGAGTCGCACCACCCGGGCAACGTCTCGGTCGCCGAAATGGAAGAGCTCCACCGCGGACTTGGCCTCGAGCTCCGGGAAGGGCGAGTCGAGTCGTCCCACGCAGGCCGAGGCGCAGCCGAGCAAGGCAACGCCTGCGAGCTTCACCGACACCTGCGCATCATAGCCCCGAGCGCGGCCGGTAAGCCGTGCAAGACCGAAAACGACGCATCCACCGCGCTGAATCGTGTACGATGAGGGGATGACGGACCTATGGGGCGACATTCCCAGTGTCTCGGCTAGAACTCCTGTCGATGTCCTGCGTGAGCAGGCGAGTCTGCTGAAACAGAAGACGTTTGGCAAACTGACTGGGTTCGTGACGCAACCAGCGAGCTCTGATCACGGGAAGATTTCCGCCACTCTTGGCGTTCAAAGCCCTGCGCTGGACGACTACTCTGTCGCGCTCATTCGAATCACCTATCCCGCCGAACTGTACCCCGTGGAGGTGGATAACCTATTGGAACGCGGGCGTCGCCCCCGGGCCATCTTCGAACCGTCAGACTCGGTCGCATCGAGTGAAGGCGAGTTTCTGGACGTGCTGAGAAACATCTTCGCTTCGGACCGAGTGCGACAGGTGCTCTCGGGACTGCTCGCGCACGGGGCGTAGGTGTGGCCTCGGTCTTGTTTTGGAACACCGACGGAAAAGAGAACAGCAGGGCGATTCTTCACTTTGTCAGGAGTCTGGGGCTCGACATTCTCATTCTAGCTGAACCAGCAAACGTGGAGGCAACGGAGCTACTCCGCTGGCTGGGTCAACCCTGGCGCCTCGTGTCAAAAATTCGAATTGTCTCCAGGGAATGTATCGTACTCAGTCGATACCCGGCGCCTCTTTTTTCGGAACTCGGAGTGGATGGGGAATTGGCCTTTTTGGAATTGCGACCCGCCGTCGATCCGCCCGTCCTCTTCGCCGTTTGCCATTTGCCAAGCAGATTGAACCTTTCATCGGATGATCTTTTTGCGCTCGCGTCCCGGATTCCGCGGTCTGTCGAGGAATTCGAAGACAGAGTCGGGCACGATTTCACTGTTGGTCGGCGACCTCAACATGAACCCGTATGACGCGGGAGTGCTGAGTTCCGAGGCGCTTCACGCGATTTCGAGTCGCTTTCGAGCAGGAAGACAGAGCCGAATCGTCCAAGGTCGAAAGCGAAAATTCTTCCACAACCCAGCGTGGAAACTGCTGGCCGAACAGCCAAATGGCGTCGCGGGAAGCTATTTTCACCATGGCTCCGGACCGAACGAGGCATTCTGGCATTTATTCGATCAAGTCTTGGTGCGTCCGGCTTTGATAGATCGATTCGACGGCGAGTCGCTTCGCATAGTGACCGGCTTCGGCGCCACATCCCTCGTCGCCAACGAAGGATTGCCAGACAGGCAGTTCTCCGACCATCTGCCGATAACGTTCGAGATTCGCAACACGGTTTGAGCTCAACTGACTGGATCTAGAGGAAGTAGGCGAGCTTCGTGAACGCGGGCGAGCCTTGGGGCAGTTTCGCGTGCATGTCCACGAGCGCTCGGTCGATCGCGTGCTGGAGGTCTTGATAGCCCGCCTTGGGTTTCGGCGCCGCCTCGGCGCGAGCGGTCGCGTCCATCAGCTCGCTGGCGATCTCGGGCCACGGCTGATCCACGCGGTGAGCGATCTCGCGGGCGGCGCCCAAAAGAGACTTCAGGCGACCTTTGTCGGTGAAGCTTTCAGAGAACGCCATCGCCCCCTTGGACGCGAGTCGATAGGCCTCCTCGGCGATCGTCAGCGCGCTCTTGGGCTCGGATGAGAGTGTGAGATCGTCGGTCCCGAGCTGAGTCTGAAGCGCATGCTTCGCGCGAGCCAGCACGTTGCGAGTCGCCACGATCGCGTCGAGACAGGCTTCGTCGAACGGGCTCGTGCCCGCGAGCTTGTCAGCGAAGCTCGGCTCTTGCGTCTTGCTCGCTTCGACCCGCTGGGCGTTTTCGCTGCGGACTTCTTCGATCTTCTGGGCCAGCGCCGGGTCGGCGGCGCGAACCGATTCGGCGATCTTGCTGAGTCCGTCGACGGCAAAGGAGACGCGGCTGCCCATCGTCCCGCGGTCCGCCGCGCGGATTTCGTGATCGATCGAGCGAAGCGCGTCGAAGGCGGCCCGCTTGGGGTCTGCCGCGGCCTGTGGGCTCGTGCTCAGCACGCCTTTGGCGGCGAGGGTCGCGCCGGCCGCGATGCCGCCTTCCGTCAGGGCCGCGCCTTGCGTGGTCGAGCTCTCGAGGAACTGCCGAGCGCTCACCCCAGCGGCCTCGATCTTCGCGAAGCCCTGCTCGGCGAGCTCGGCGGCCGTGGCCTCGAGCTCGCGCGCGAGCTGAGCCGTGGCAGCGGGATCGCCCGTGCGGGCACGCTCGAGGACCTGGAGCGCGTCGGCGCCTCCGCGCGCAACGAACGCACCGACTCGCGATTGAAGCTGGCTCATGTTGCTCGACTACGCTTTGGGGGGCGCCTTGTAAACCGTGCAACGCGTCCCGGCCGCCGATCTCACTCAGATGGGGAGGAGCAGCGCTGGGTGAGCGAGCGCCGCGAGCCTGCCGTGGGCTTCGAAGGTTCGACCGAAAAAAACGACGAAGACGTAGAGCGCGACCGCCGGCGCGGCGAGCAGACGTCCGACCCACAGCAACGGCCGCGGCGCCGCGACAGCTCGCTCCGCACGGGCGACCGCAAAGGCCACGAGCAGGCGCGGCGGAAGCACCAACAAAATGAACAAGGGACTGGTAACCCACCTCGCATCCTCGGGCGGAGTGAGTGTCAGGACGAAGGCCAACAGAGACGCCGACACATAGGTCGCGATCAGCGCGAGCAGAGACCACCCCGGCGCTCGTCGTTCCGTGGCCCACGAGGAGGCCGGGTCGAACAGGGCCCTGAATCGCCCCCGGCGAGCAAACTGGACCTCTAGGAACGGCACCCAGTACAGGACGGGCGCCAACGCGAGCGCCCCGACCAGCGACGCGAGATTCCGAGGGCCAGGCCCCTCGGAGGCCAGCAACAGCGTCGTGGGTCCGATCAGCCAGGCCATCGCACCAAGCGCGGCGCACACCCCGAGCCACAAGCGCGGAACGAGCTCGGTGACTTCGACCCCGGCGCGCAGCGTGAGCCTCAACTCACGAAGGAGATCGGCCGAGACGGCGAAGTCCAGATTTTCGAGGGGCGTGAAGAGTGCGGTCAAAGACCGGCGGCAGGCCGCCAGCATGACATGAATCCCCAGCCCGGCGTGGGCGAGGATACTCAGGGAGGCGAGCCAGGATGACTTCGGACTCTCCAAGACGCTCGCGTCCACCGCCAGGTCGAGCGCGAACGCCGGAGCGCGCAGCATGAGCCAACTCACCGAGAGGAAGAGGGTTGCCTTCGACAAGGCCGATCGGCCGGGGACCCACTCTCGGACGGGCAGCCCACGCGCGACCCGCGCCTGGATCACGAGCATGCTTCCGAGCACCCAGATCGCGCCGAGCGGCGTCGAGGCGGCGATGCCGAAGGCGAGGAAAGTGAGTACGTGCTCGCCGACCGAGACTGCGCCGCTCGCGAGGAATCTCGAGGCTCGCGATCGCTCGCGAGCGCTCATGGCCTCAACAATCGCGCCACGGGCCTGCCGGGGACGAACGGGATCGGTCGACCGTCCCGAGATCGCCAAGTCTCTTCAGGATCCAACCCGAGCGCGACGAGCACGGTCGCCAAGAGGTCTTCGACTGGGACCGGATCCGCGGGAAGCTTAGACTCACCCGCTGGGTCAGTGGACCCAAGCACGATACCCTTTTGAAGCCCGGCGCCGCCTACGAGGCACGAGAACCCATGAGGCCAGTGATCTCGCCCGTCGAGATCGTTGATTCGCGGCGTCCTTCCAAACTCACCGAGCACCAGGACCGTCGTCGTCCTGAGTGCGTCGCGATCGCGAAGCTCTCGAATCAGCGAGGACAGCGCGGGGTCGAGCTCTCGAGCGCGCTCGGCGTGAGCCTCGAAATTGCCGGCGTGACTGTCGAAGCCGGAGAGGCACACCTCGACGGCTGACACGCCTCGCTCGATCAGGCGGCGGGCCACGAGGCACCCGCGGCCAAATCGGCTGTCCCCGTAGGAGATGCGGACGCTCGCAGGCTCGTCATCGATGAGGAGCGCGTCCTTTTCCGTGGAGCGAGTGAGCGCGAAGGCTCCGCGCGTGATCGCTGCTATCTTCGCGGCTCGATCGCCTCGACCCTCGGAAAAACTGGACTCGAGCGTCGCGAGTCGGAGTCGCCGTCGCTCGAGTCGATCCGGCGGAACTCTCGAGCCGATGTCCCCGAGGCTTCGACCAGGGTCTTCGACTCGGAACGCGTCGAGCTCCGCGCCGAGGTCACCTCCGCGCGGCGGCCACGGTTGGGACCCAAGAGCGACGTGTCGAGGCAGACCAAGCGCGCCCGATGAGCTCGACACGAAGACGGCGCCCACCGACGGGTAGCGAACCACGGGATCGAGGCGGTGCCCAGTCTTCGTGAAATAGGTTGCGCGTTCGTGGTCACCTTCCTTGGACACAAGGGAGCGTACCAGGTTGAGCTCCCCGAGGATCTCAGCCAGCCTCGGGTACCCATCGGCGATTGAGGCTCCCTTCAGGGACGTACTCACCGAGCGGGTGGGTCCGCCTATCTTTCGACCAGGGTGTGGGTCGAAGGTCTCGAGCTGGCTTGGCCCGCCATCCAGCCAAACCGTGATGAGGGACCGGCGGCGCGCCGACGCCCAGCTCGAACGAGGGGGCCCGACCGCGAGAGCGAGCGCGGCCGAGATGAACTGGCGACGTGTGCTCGTCGACAGGAGCACCGGGTCAAGGGGTTCGTTGCTCCGGAGCACCGGCCTCAGATCGAACGCCGGGACCCGTCAAGATACAAGTGAGTGTGCCGCCGTCCTCCGATTCGATGTCGATGGGGAAACGGCGGCCGTCGGGCGCCTCGAGCTCGCGACGGATGCCCTCGCCTTCGGTCGCCCGATGAGAGACGCGAAACACGAGCCGCTTCTTTCCCTTGGCTCCAGGGACGAGCTCCTTCAACAGCCGAAGGTCTGGCGTGATCACCTTCGATAGCTTGCCTTCGCGCACGCTGACCGTGGTCACGTCGCTCACGACGGCTCCGTTTTCGTAGTATTTCCAGCTTGATCGCATGACGGTTTCCTTGGGCCACTCCTCGCGCTTCGGTCGGCGAAAGGCAAGCACGACGACTCGCCGAGGGTTGTCCGCGATGAGTAGCATCCATGTTAGAGTCATCGCGTGCGCCGTCTGGGCAACGGGGGGCTGGTGCTCGCCGCAGCGTTGTTCTTTGGTGCGTTTGGACGTCCGCGCCCTCCCCGTGAGCCGACCCCGCAGCCCGTCCTGCCGAACGATGTGAGTGCGCTCGACGCTGCGTTCGAGGAAGAGTGGCGCTCGGCTGGCGTGCGGACCGCGAGCCCGGCCGCACCCCTGACGAAACTCAGGCGGCTGACTTTGGGTCTGCACGGTCGAACCCCTTCACTCGAGGAAGTTTTGAGCTTCGAACGAGCTCCTGACCTGACACGCTGGGCCGGCACCTTCGTGTCGGACCCGAGGTTCGCGCAGCATTTGGCGTCGCGATGGTCGGTCGCCCTCGCTGGGACCGACGCTGGCCCCTTCTTGGTGTTTCGCAGGGACCTCTTCGAGGCCTGGCTCGCACGCGAAATCCAGGCAGGCACGGGGATGGACGAGATTTTGAGGAGAGTCGTAGAGACCAGCGGGTCGTGGAGCGATCGTCCCGCCGTGAATTTCGTGACTGCGACATACTCGGGTGAGGACCTCGACCGGCCCGTCCTCGCCACGCGCCTCGTTCGCGTCTATCTGGGCCAACGCATCGACTGCGCACGTTGCCACGACCACCCGTTCGAGACCTGGACGAAACGACAGTTTCACGAGCTGTCGGCGTTCTTCGACGAGACACAGGTGGCGCTGCCGTTCGGCATCTCGGACACGAGAAGCGCGACCACGACGGCGCGTGTGCCCTTCGACGAAGACCTCCTGCCTACGAGCGGGTCACGAAGGCAAAGGCTGGCGGCCTGGGCTACTCATTCGAGGAATCGGAGGTTCTCACGGGCCATCGCCAATCGACTGTTCGGAGTCATGTTCGGTGCGCCGCTCGAGGCGCCGGTCGATGACTTGAACGATCCTCCGCCGGGCAAGTCGAGCCCGCTCGACGTTCTCGCCGATCAATTGGTGAGCTCCGACTTCGATCTCCGGAGGTTCTTCGTGACGCTGGCCATGAGTCGGCCGTTCGGGCTCGAATCGCAGACCGAGGACGCAGCCGCGAGCGAGCTGTTTGCGGCGTTCCCGGTGACTCCGCTGAGGGTGGACCAAGTGTTCGAAGCGGTGAGTCAGGCGCGATCGGTGACCAGACTCCGGCCGACGGACTCACCGACATCGAGAGCCGTGCGGTTCCTGCAGCGGCTGGAGTTCACCAAGGCCTACGGCGAGACCGAGCGGGAGCTCGACGCGCGAAGTGTCACCCTTCGAGAGACCCTCACCAGACTCAACGGGAAGCTCGTAGAAGAGACGGCCAAGCCCAACCCCTTCAACGCAGTCGGTCGGGTCCAAGGGCTCCTGGACGGGGATCGCACGCTCGAGGCGCTGTTCTTGACCTTTCTCACGAGACGCCCGACGCCGACCGAGGTCGACGAGCTGTCGCCAGACACGGAGAGCGAGGAAGGACTCTCCGATCTCGCGTGGGCGCTGGCCAACGCCCCCGAGATGAGTTGGTCGAGATGATTACGCTCCCGGAAACCGATGCCGTGCCCGACCCTGAGGCAGGATGAGGATTAGGCAGGATTGCTCGTGACCAAAGGAGAGACCACGGAGGCCACAGAGCCGAAGCCCACAGAGCACACAGTCACGGACTTCTCTCTGGGAGTGTGCTCAGTTCGGGAGGTCGTCCTTCTTCTTGTTCGAGCGCCCGCCGTCGATGACTTCCAGCTGCTTCTCGATGGAGCGCATTTTCCAGCGCAGGGACTTTCGACGGAGGAGGTCCCGCAGAGTGTCGAGCCTCCAAGCTCCTGTGCACAGGAGAACCGAGGCCGCGATGGCGCCGAAGTGGGACGTGGACGAGATGCCGGAGAAGGACAGCGCCGAGAAGACCTCGATCGCCAGCGTGACGAGCACCCAAGTCCTCCCCGTAAAGGTCACCGGAACGAGGAGGAGTTGCATCGGGGAGCTCCAGCTGACGATACCGAAGGCCACCGAGAGTCCGACGACGATCGCGTCCGCGCCGAGGTGCGGGCCCACCGGCAGAAACATGAACCAACCGTCGATGCCCATGGCGCCTACGACGAGGGCGAAGAGCACCGTGGTTGCACCTCCAGCCAGCAGGAAGACGAGGCAGGAGAGGCCAAAACGTCGTGAGCCCCACCAGCGCTCGAGGGGGGCTCCCAGAAAATAGAAGCCGAGGAGGTTGAAGAAGAGGTGACCTGGGCCACCTGGGTTGTGGACGAAGACGTAAGTAATGGGTTGCCAGATTCGTCCTTCCATCACGCTCGGCGGACTCAGCGCGAGCAGCTCGAAGATCCCAGGAAAGATCGAGCGAGCGACCAAGAGCTCGACGAGATAGGCGACCGGTAGAGCGATGAGGATCGCGGTGAGTACGGGGCCGGGCTTCGGGAAGCCTCCGAGGCCGGACGGAGCGACGCGGGCGGGTCTCACGGTCGGGGAGCCTCGATCTCTCGTTTCTGACGTTTTCCGCGTTCGAGCCGTTGTCGCACCTTGGTACGTTGTCGAGCTTTGTAGAGCGAGTGACGATTCTCTCCGGATTCGTTGGATAGGTCGGTTTGTCGATCTACGACCTGGAACTCGACGGGAGCAAAGACGACTCGGCCGAGGTCGTCGGAGAGTCGCTCGACGGATCGAGGCAGGTAGCGATCGACGCGCAGGGGCACGTCGGCGACGAAGTTGACGACCCGGTAGTCGGGTCCGGAGAACTCGTTCTTGTTCTCGTGGGCCATCCCGTCGAGCGGCTCGTTGATCAAGACATCGCCGTGCTCGGGCTCCTGGACGGCGCGGTTCCCGGATTGGCGGAGCATCGCGTCGAAGTCGACGAGTGAGTTATGAGTTTGGAGCGGCACCACGTAGTTGACTGGAAGGAGCTCTCGGACGAGGCCGAGGACGAGGGGCGGGACGTCCTCGCGGCGCTCCACGACGAAGCGGAAGCGGAGCTTGTCGAAGATTTGAGCGGACTGAGTATCCTTCTTGGCGAGCAATTTCGAGAGCACCGAGTTTCGCGTCTTGCGATTGCCCGAGAAGAGCACGATGGGGAACTTGCGTTCCAGCATGCCGCGCACGACGCGCTCGACCTTGGCTTGGACGAGGATGGCGAGCTCGGCTTGGGAGAGCGGCAGGACGTTGAGGAGCTCCTGAGCCTCCGCGTGGTGGACGACGTGCATGACTTTGAGCATCAAACACGCGAAGAAGCGCTCGGAGCGACGCGAGGAGACTCCGCTGGCCTTACGAAAGAGGAGTCGCATGTCGTCGGTCTCGGCGAACAGCGGAGGCACTTTGTAGGCCAGGTGCTCGCGGAGGTAACGGACCGCCTCGTCGCGGATCCTGAGAAAGCGGGCGCGGTCGCGAGGGTCGTCGGGGTCGAGCTCGTTGACTCGCAAAAAGGCGTCGATCTCGGGATCGGTCTCGACGTGCAGGGTGATCCAGTCGACCACCGAGGAGCCCCTGAGCAGGAGGAGCACGGAGTCCACGTCGATGCGAGAGAAACGCGCCAGCGGCACAGGATCGCCGTCGGGGTGATGGGTGTGTACGGTTCGGTCGATGGTCACTTGAGACTTACAAGCTCACCGGAAAGTCGATGGGCATTGGCTTTCCGGAGAACTTCGGAAAACGCCACTTGCGGACGGAGTCCAAAATACACCGACCCACGACCGAGCCGTCGAATTTGACCGGCTGGACGGCGTGCTCGGAGGTTCGACCGCTGTTCAGCAGCACGAATTTCACCGTCATTTTTCCCTCGAGGCGAGGATCGGAGCGTCGCTGTTTGTCGATGCAGTCACGAATTTCGTCCTTGTGCTTGCGCAGCTCCCGCAGGATTTCGTCATCCTCGAGCTGGGTGGGGACGCTGTCGGCCTCCTCCACCACCGGACGCTTGCGGGGTCGGTTGGCGCCGGCCAAGAGCGCGTCGGGGTCCAGACTGTCCACGTCCGGCTCCGGCGGGGGCGGCGGGGGCTTCCTGGCAGGGGGCTCTTCGTCTTCCTCGTCGTCCCTTGGTTCTTTCTTCTTGGTGGGTGCTGGCTTCTTGCGGTCGAGGTCCCTTTCCTTCTTCTTGGTCTTGGCCTCTTCGTCGAGGCTCGGCAGCGGCGGCTCTGCCGCAGCCTCGACCGCGAGGCCTGCATCGGGGGCAGCGACGGGGGCGACCGGAGGGGGCGGGGGAGGCGGAGGAGGCGTCGCCTGCGACAGCTCGGTGGGTTTCGGAGCCGGCGTGGTGGGCACGGGTGTCGGCGAGCGGAACAACAACACCGCCAACAGCATGACGATGACGAGGCCCATTCCACCGATCCCGATCAGCACCCAATTCGGGCGGCGGCCGACGATCGGTCGGCTCGCGGCGACCGCGGCCACGTCGGGGGCCGCCTTTGGGAGCGGCGAGAGCGTCGCGCTCGAATCGTTCTCCGAACCCTTGAACGCCTGGAGGCCCGTCATGGACGGCTCGCTGAGTAGGCTCGAGAGCGCGTCCGAAGGCGGAGGGAGCGTGCTACCGCCCGCGAGGCCGGACTTCTTCTTACCATTATCGGCGATCTCGTCGGCCGCGAGAGACGCAAGCGCGCTAGCGGCAGAAGGACGCCAAGAGGGCTCGTCGTCTCCCGGATGCTCGGGGACCGCGCCGGTCGCGCCGAGTGTCACCGAGCTCTGGCCGAGCAACCCGCCCGTCGCGCCCAAACTCTCCGTAGAGAGTCTCGCGCTCGGGGGCGGAACGGAGGGTACGATCTCCAGCTTCGGCCGAATCGGCGCTGAATCGTCGAGGGGCGCGGTAGCGGAGAGCGCAGGTGACTCTCCAGGACTCAGGTGGTCGGTGAGTGCGTCCGCGCCTTCGGACCAGGCTGGTCGGGCGCGAGGCGGGGACGACTCTCGAATCGACGCCGAGATCGAAGGAGACGGTGAAGCGGAGAGCCCAGTGGCTGGCTCGGGAGTGTCCGTTCGAAGCGGCGCGATCGTCCGCGAGTAACTCGGCGCACTCTCCTCCGCCGGAGCCGCCGGGGGCCCGTCCATGGGACCCAAGGCCTCGAGCTCGGGAACGAACCGAACCTGAACCCAGTCGGACATGCCCGCTCGCCAACAGAGTGTGTTGGCGTCGACCAGCTTCCTATCCCAATGACCCTGGATTTCCTGAAAACCGAGGGGCCCGACTTGCTCGTCGTTGATCGCCACGAACCACTCGACAGGCTCCGTCGTCGCGACCGTGGGCTCCGCTTCGCGAGCCTTCTGATTGAGGTTGTCAACCGAGCCCGTGTCGAGCACCCGAGTGGGTAACTTGTCCGAGGAGAGCGCTCCCTGACCGACCGCTGCGAAGGGGTCGTTCATCCCGGGCTCGGCTCCGGCCCCCCCAAAGACTGCGTCGAAGGCCGACCCAAGCTCACTCTCGAGCTCCTCGTGAGAGTGTGGCATCTCGGACGACGGGTGACTGATCGCGCCGAAACTCTCGGCGGTGGGTTCGAAATGAGGGTTGGGAGAAGTCGGGACACTCGGAAAATGCGAAGGCGCGGCGTCGAGCGCGCCCTGAGTGGACTCTGCGCTCGGGTCGAAGGAGTCCGTGGATTCGGAAGACTCACCTGACTCGAACGAGTCCGCGCGCGGTCGGCTCAGCGAAACGGCCTCGGCGCGACCGAGGGCGTTCATGTCCCGCGCTGTCATGAAAGGTGCGGGCTCGTTCAAACCGGACCCAAACCCTCCAAGAGATCGGGCGAGCTCGGGCGCCGCCCCCACATTGGTGTTTTGCTCCTCGACCTCGCCGACCGGCGCTCCGGCACTCCCAAACGCGGAATCTGGGGGACGCGCCACCGGATCGAAATCCACACGTGTCGCGGGCTCCTCGTCGCCGGTGCGCGTGCTCATGGCGGCGCGCCCGAGGGGATCCGGGGAGAGCGATCCGCCTAGGCCCGCACCCTCGAAGGGTGAAGAGCCGGTAGGTTCAGACGCGATGGATGCGGTGGGGACTCGCGACGTCAGCGGCAGACCCGTCACGGGGTCCTCGTCGAATCCCGCGGCGCGGAACTCGGTGCTCACACCCAACTCCGACGACACCCCGAGCTCGGACAACAACGCGCTCGTAGCCGTCGGGCTGGGCCCCCCCGCCGACGATGACAAGGAGACCGTGAACTCTTCGTCCGCCGCCGCCTTGGCGCGGGCTCCGTTGGCTTTGGCCGGGACCGAAGGCTTCTCGTCAGGCGGCACCGACTTCGTGTCCGGCTTGTTCTTCCCGGTTCGAAGAACGATGACCTGGCTGCATTTCTTACATCGGACCTTGACGCCCTTCGGGCCGATCTTGGTGTCGGCGATCATGTACTGAGCGCCGCAGGAATCACACGAGAACTTCATGAAGGGCCGTTCCTTCCGCGGCTCGACGAGCGCAGAACGGGTGATCGTAGGGAGAGGCTGGAGCCCGCGTCAAGGTTTGGAACCCGCATGCCTGCGTTACACCTCGGCCGTTGGAACGATCGAGGAAGGCTGAAGGGTCTAGTGCCTAGCAGCGCGCGGGCCGACGACCCGGCGCGTAGGCCGCCGGATGGGGCGGTCCCCGAAAGCCTAACGGCCGAGCCCATTCCGCCCGCTAGATAGCCCGACTTCCCCTGGCCGTGGCATCGGAAAACGCGCGCCCATTGGTCACTCCCGCACATCGGCCCGGGTGGACTTTGGCGGAACCACGAGGCCGATGTGCTCCCGGAGCGCGAAGTGGTCTTCCGAGAGGAGAAAGTTTTTCAAATGTGTGAGCCGCCTTCGGTGCGAGACCTCGACGATGATGTCGCTCGTGTCCTCGAGGGCTTTGTCGGCGATGCGGACGTCGCCGCACATGAGCAGCCCAACGCGAGACGCGGTGTGCTCGACGCCTTTGACGTAGTTCGAGACCTTCTCCATGTCGCGCTGTTTGACGCAGCGCAACACGGGATCGCGAAGGGCGTCGATGTACGGCTTCTCCATCTTGAGTAGCTCGCGAGACCAGGCTTGGATCAGGTTCTCCTTGACGTCGAGCTGAACGCGACTGCCTTCCTTGACGTAGATCCGAATGGCGCCTTCGACGCAGGCGACCACGTGCTCGGGCGTGAGCGAGCGGATGGGCGCGAGCTCGGGCCGCAGGCACGCGAGCTGTCGCCCTAGAGTCCAAAGGATTTGCCGAGCAGGGACGTCTCCGAAGATCGCGCTGTTCTCGCCAGCGAACAAGACGGGGACGCGACCGGGGAGCAAGCGCGGAGGCTCCTCGCTGGCGACGCGCAGGTAGTGGTCGACGTCGCCGGACGCGAGCGCGTCGGCGAGCTGCTTGTACATGTTGAAGTAAAGCAGGTCGGTCTTCTTGCCACCGGCCGCGAGATCGAGACGCTCCTTCTTTCGGTTGAGCGCTCGATCGCGTTGCGGTCCTTCGAAGAGATGCGTGGCGCCGCGATAGATTATCTTGAGCACGTCGGCGATCGCATTGCGGCAGTAAGGATGGAACACGCGCGTGCGCCAGAGTTGATCGTTGAGGGATCGCACGGGCGCGCCCGGGACCTTCTTGAGGAGCCGTCGGTAGGCGTCGATCTCGGACTCGTCGGCGGCGCGTAGCAGGATCAACGCGCCGATGGAGCAGAGGACTCGGTCTCGGCGATCGAGGCGATGATAGAGCTCGTAAAGCTTTCTCGGCGGCAGCGGGGAGTGGGTGGCGTCGTAGAGCTGGTGATAGATCTCGATGGCCTCGCCGAGCGTCTCGGGCTTGGCGCTCAACATCTCGGCGAGCGTGAGGGCGGTGTCGTGTTGCTCGGGATCGAGCTTCAGGACGACCTGGTAAGCGGTCTTGGCGCCGTCTGGGTTGTCGAGCTTCTTTCGATAGAGCTCACCGAGCGCCTTCCACAGCGCGACGCGCGCGCCTTTTTGGCTCGGGTCTTTCGGGAGGCGCTCGAGCATGCGGCGATAGTTGACCTCGAGCGTGCCCCACTTGCGCTCTTTCGCGAGGATGCTCTCGATGCGAGAGAAGGCGTCGATGTGGCGGAAGTCGATGTCGAGGGCCGAATTGAGGGCCTCGACGGCGCGTTTGGTGTCGCCGAGATCGCGCTCGCTGATCGTGGCGAGCTCTACGAAGGCGTCGCGCTTCTCCTGGCCGGATTCGATGAGGCGCAGGTAGGCCGTGAGCGAGTCGGCTCCGCGTTCGTGCTGGCCGGTCTGCCCGTAGAGCGTCGCGAGCGCGCGCAGGACATTGCGGTCGTTCGGGCGAAGCCGCCGAGCCTCCGCGTAGGCGTCGATCGCGCGATATTGATCGTCGATCGGACCGCGGCACAGCTCGGCTTGCGCGACGAGCTCCTCGAACTTCTCGTCGTCCGGCAGAAAATCGAGGAGGCGGATGCGCGTCTCGTACGCTTCCTCCCAGTCGCCGGCCCGCTCACACAAGCGCGAGAAGGATCGCAGCGTGGGGATGTGGTGAGGGTCGAGATCGAGGGCGCGATCGAAGAAGCGTCGCGCGCGGTCGAGCTCTTCGAGCCGCATCGCGATGTCGCCGAGCTGGAAGTTGAGATCCACGACCTCGGTGTCGGTGAGCGATTCGCGATGGTGGCTCAGGATGAGCTGAAAGACTTCCTGAGCTTTCTGCCAGCGCTCGGCGCGGATGAGCGCGGCCGCGAGGCCCTCGAGCGTAGGAAGGTAGGTTCGGTCGATCTCGTAGCTCTTCTGATAGCGCTCGAGCGCGCGGTCCTCGGCGCCGAGCTTTTCGGAGATGAAGGCGAGCCGATACCATTGGCGACAGAGGTCTTCGCGGTCGTCTTCGTTCTCGAGCTTGCCGACGAGGAGCTCGATCAGCTTCTCGGCCTTGGGCCAGCTCTCGGCGACGAAGTAGAGCTCGGAGAGGCTTCGAAGCGCGGGCAGGTGCTCCGGCTTGGCCTCGAGCGCGCGCTCGAACAGGCGCACGGCTTCGACCCCACGGCCCAATCGCTCGTTGGCGGTCTCGGCAGCGTCGGTGTACTGATTGGCCTTCGCCTCCTTGTCCTTGGTGAACTCGGCGCGCTGGACCTGGAGGCGTAGGACCTGGTCCCAAGCCTCTTCTCCTTTGAAGATGCCGATCAACGCGGCGAGGGACTCGTCGTGGCCTGAATCGATCTCGAGGGCCCTTTGAAACGAGGTTCGGGCGCTCTCTGGATCCGAGAGCCGCTCCTCGTGGATGCGCCCCGCGCGGAAGTGCAAGTCCACCGCGGCCGGCACCTTGCCGATGATCGCGGCCTCCTTCTGGATCATCTCGAGCGCGCTGAACCAGCTGTTGGCTCGCTCGTAGAGCTCGCCGAGGCCATGCAGCGCCGAGAGGGAACGATCGTCCACGCGGAGCGCGGCGAGGCGCGCCTTCTCTTCTTGCCGGGGATCGTCGAGCTTCTCGGGGCCGTACACGTCGGCCATCGCGAGGTGGAGCTCGACGCTCTTCTTCGGATCGCTGGTGAGCCCGAGGTGATGTCGATAGGTGTCGACGAGACGGCGCCATACGCCCGCCGCGAGATCGACCCGTTCGAGGGCCTCGAGGGTCGGGATGTGGTTGGGATCGATCTCGAGGATGCGCTCGAGGGTCGAAGCGGCCGCGTCGAGGTCGCGATATTTTTCTTCGCGAATTTCGGCTGCGCGCGTCAGCAGACGGATCGTGTCGTTCTTCGCGGTCGCGAAGCCCGATTGCTGCTCGTAGACCTCGAGCAGCTCGCCGTAGCGATCCTCTTCGATGAAGAGCTCCTCGAGCTTGCCGAGGGCCTCTGCGTGGACCGGTTGGAAGTTGAGGACCTCTCGATAGGCTTCGATCGCGTCCTCACGGAGGTTGAGCCGCTCGAGGTAGACCTTCGCGATCTCGAGCTGGATCGGAACCTTGGCGCCGGCGTTTTCGAGGCGGTCCTTTCGGCGCTCGTGGATCTCGATCAGCGGGCCCCACTCCTCGGCCTTGGTAAGCAGTCGAACGAGCTCCTCGAGCGGGCGCGGATCGTCCGCATCGAGCGCGAGGATTCGACGCCACGTCGCGATCGCCGCGGAGAGCTCCTTGACCTTCCGCTCTTCGATCGCGGCGATCGATTGGAGCTCAGCCTTCTTCTCGTCGATCGTTTCGAGACGAGCGATGCGATCGAGCTTCAGCTCGACGACGTCGTCCCATCGCTCGGACTCCGAAAGCAGCCGCTCGAGGCGCACACCGGCGTCGCGGTCGTCTGGCTTGGACGAGAGGACGAGATCGAGATGTCGCTCGGCTTTGCTCTTGTCCGAGAGCTTGTCCGAGTAAATCTCGGCGAGGCGACGACGCAGCTCGATCGATCGCTCGAGGGCGAGCTGATCGACCTGCTCTTCGTAGACGTCGGCGAGGATCTCCCAGCCCTCGGTCTCCTCGGCGAGTCGCTCCGCAATAGCCTGCGCCGCAGGGTCGCCGTTGGTTTCGGCGAAGGCGCGACAGGCCGCAGGAAACGCCAGCTCTTTTTGCCCGAGCTTCTTCTCCTGTAGGTCGATGATCGTGAACAGGAGCTTCCTGCGCTCGTCCGGATCCTCAGAGAGCTCGAGGCGCTGGCCGTGGATGTTGACCAGCTTTCGGAACTCACTCGCCGACTCGTAAAGTACGGTCAGCGCTTTGTAGGCTCGCTCCTCGCGTGGATCGAGCTCGAGGATCTTCTCGTACGCCTGGGCAGCACCACCGCGCCGCTGGATCTTCCGCTCGTAGAGATCGGCGATCGAAAACAGGACCTCGATCCGCTGGCCGGGGTCCTCGGTCCTCTGAACACGCAGCGTCATCACCTTGATGGCGTCGGGATAGGCGTCGGCCGCGAGGAAGAGCTCCTCGAGGCGCACCAGGTCCGCCATCTCGTGAGGCTCGACGTCGAGCACACGTTTGGACGCCTCGATCGCTTCTTCGCGACGGTTGAGATGCCGAAGGAAGGTCTCGGCCATCTCGAAGCGGATCCGCTTCACGCCGCGCGTGTCGGTCTGAAGCGGGATCAACTTTTTGAGGATGGCGATGAGATCTTCCCAACGCTCCGCGGACTGGTAGATCGCGCGCATCGCGTCGAGCGCGTCGACGTCGGTGGGATTTTTGCGAAGCACCTGCCGCCAAGCGCGCACGGCTTCGTCGACCTCTCCGAGGCGCGTGCCGCGCACGAGGCCGAGCTGACGTTGTAGTCTCGTGACCTCGCGTTCGTCGCGGGTCGCTTCGAGTTGTCGCTCCAAGAGTTTCGCGAGATCTTGGTAACGGCCGACTTCGTCGTAGAGCTGCTCGAGACCGAGGATGGCGTCGCGATGAGCGGGCTCGGCGGCGGCCACGGCCTCGAGGAGGAGAATGGCGCGCTCGCGCGTCCCTGCCGCTCGATGCAGCTTGGCGAGGCGAAGGGACGCGGCGACGCGCTCCTTTGCGTCGTCCGTGCGTTCGACGAGATCTTCGAGCACGCCGAGCGTGCGAGGGTCGGCGTCGTCGAACAAACGCGCGAGACTTCTTAGAACGAGAAGGTCGTCCGGCCGAATGGCTCGCGCTTGTTCGTACCAACGGATCGCTTCCTCGGGCTCGCTCAGTCGCTCGTCCCAGACTCGGGCCAGACGGACGACGAGGCTCGCCTTCAGCTCTCGATCGTCGTCGGCGATCTCGATGCGGCGCTCGATGATGTCTGCGAGGGCGCTCCATCGACCGAGGGAGCTGTTGAGACGATCGAGGGCCTCGGCCGCCTCGGGCTCCATCGGACGCTCTTCGAGCACCCGCTGCCACGCGTTTACGGCTTTGCCTTTGTCTCCGACTTCGGTCTCGATCAGGCGCGCAATCGTGATGTCGAGCGCCACTCGATCGTCGGTCTGAAGTCGGCCGCGCACCGCTTCGAAGACCTCCACGACGCGCTCGGACTGAAGGATCTCTCGGCCGAGCTCGACCAGATCCTCGCGAACGTCGAGCAGCTCGGGGGCATCCTTCAACACCTGCGTGAGCGCTTCGAACGCGCGATCGGGTTGTTTGAGCTCGCTCCGGAGAATCCTCGCGATCTCGCGTTTGGTCCCGAGCCGCGTGACGGGGTCGGCGACGATCTGGACCTTGATGCGGAGGATCTCGAGCAGCGACGCAAAATCGCGAGCCCTCGCCAACGCCTCGACCAAGACGTCGGCCATCTCGAGGGCAGCGCGAGCCTCGTCCTCCGCGAGCGCATCCTCGATGCGCTCCCGCAAGAAGTCGCGGGTCGCCTCGTGATCCGGAATGACGTCGAGGATGCGGCGGACGACGGCGAGGCCGCCGAGCCTGTCACCGAGCTCGTCCATGCGGAGCCGCGCGAGCCTGAGGAGGTGCTCGTCGGCCGGGAGCCCCTCGCGGACCCTGAGCGTGACTACACGATCGAGCAGGTCAGCGAGGTCGCCATGTCGCTGAGCCTCCTCGAGCAACACGGCGAGGCTCTCGAGCGCCTCGCGATCGTCCGGAGCAAACTCCAGCAGGCGTCTCAGCGTCCCGATCGCACCTGCGGAGTCGTCGAGCCTCGAGGACTGCACGTCCGCGAGGCGTTTCATTCGGTCGACGCGGAACTCCACGTCGTCGGTCTGAGCCACCTGGCGGCGGTAGATCTCGGCCAGCGACGCGTACTCCCCGGCCTTGTCGTACAGGCGCTCGAGCGCGGCGAGTGAATCGGAATCACCGGGCGACATGTCGAGCACGCGCTTGTGCTCGGTGATCGCACGCTCGACGTCCTCGAGCTCGAGCTCGTAGATCTCGGCCACCCTGCGCTGAAGATCGAGGGTCAGACCGGGCTCGGAGAGCTGATCGATCTCGTCCAGGTAAAAGCCCGCGAGGTCTTCGTAGAGGCGGTTGTCTACGGCGAGCCTCTCGACACGCGCTCGCGCCTCACCGCTCTTCGGAGCTTCGTGGAGCGCTCGACACGCGTAATGAAACGCGCGCTCGACCTTGCCCAGCTTGGCCTCGAAGACCTCGGCGATCCGCGCGAGCAGCGTCTGACGAGCCTCCGGCTCGCGCGAACCCTCGAGCAGGATCTCGAGGGCCTGGATGTGCTCGGCGAAGGCGCCGCGGTCCAGGTAGAAAGGCGCGAGCACCTCGGCCGCGCGCTGGCGCACGGAGCTCGTGCTCTTGGTGAGCTGGGCGAGCTGGCGAACCGCGCCCGGATGGCCCGGAACCGCATTCAACGCCTTGGCAAATGCCTCCACCGCGCCTTCGTCGTCGTCCAACGCGGTGAGCCGGGTCGTGCCTAGTCTCAGTAGGAGTTGCGCGCGTCTCGCGGGATCTTCTTCGAGCCCGAATCGCGACTCGAGGGCCTGGGCGAGCTCGTCGGGACGGTTCGCTCGCTCGGACAACGAGATGATCGAGTCGAGCGCGCCCTTCTGCAGCGGATCGAGCGCGAGGCGCTCGCGATGTGCGGCGAGCGCTGCGTCGATGTCATCGAGCTCGGTCTCGAGGATCCGCGCGATCTCGGCGGTGGTGCTCTGCCGAACGGACTCCTCGAGCTCCAACAAGTTGAGCTTGGCGCGCAGCGCCTTGACGAGCCCTTGCGCGTCTCCGAGCCGCCGACAGATGCGCTCGAGCGCCGCGATCACGTCGACGTCGTCGGGCTTCGAGAGGTGCACGGCTTCGTAGTGAGGGAGCGCCTGGCGGGGACGACCGAGATCCTTGTCGAAGAGCTCGGCCACACGCCGCTCGACCTCGAGGATCGACTTGCGATCATCGATCAGCGGCAGGACCTGCTCGTAGAGGTCCGCGAGCTCCTCCTTGGAGTCGGCGGGGCCGGCCAACGCCTCGAGGCGAGCGCCGAGCTCCGGATCTCCCGGCAGGTCTTGGTACACACGCGCGAGGGCCATGAAGCCCATCTCTGGGCGATTGATCTCCTCGTATAACTTCGCCACCTCGAGCGTGAGCGACTTGCGCTTCTCCGGATCGGCCTCCGCGGCGAGACGAGCTTCTTTGCCCGCGACGAGGCGCATGCGATTGCCGCGCGTCCGGATGTGAGGTTCGACGAGCTCCGCGGCGCGGGCGGCGAGCTGCGGGTTCTTGTTCTTCGCGGGATCGACGAGGGCGTCGAGCAGGTCGATCGCGCGGCTGCGGACCGTGTCGGGAACATTTTGACCTCCAACGACATCGGCGAGGACGTCGATTCCCGCTCGCACGTCTTGGAGCTTCTCGATCCGAATTCGCCCGAGCCGCAGCGCGATCTCGGATCGATCGCGGAGCCCTGGCGCGTCAGTCGGTGCCTCTTCGGCGTCCGCGCGCGCGAGGCACTCGACGAAGACTCGAGCGAGCTCCTCGTAAGCGCCTTCGCTGGCGTAGAGATCTTCGAGCCGATCGAGCGCTCTGGCGTCGCGAGGCGAGAGCTCGACCATGCGCTCGTAGAGCTCCATGGCTCGGTTGCGACCTTGTTTGGACGCTTCGGCTTCTTTGGCCGCGTCGCGAAGGAACTGGAGCTTCTGGGGGACGTCAGACGCGGCTTCAGAAGCTCGAACGAGCGCCGAAACGACGACCTCGCCCCCCTGTACGTCGCGCCCGAGCTTCACGACCGCGCGAAGCGCCTCGTTGTCGTCAGCCCTCTCCTCCAATACGCGGAGCCAAGCGTTGAGCGCGCCCGACTTGAGCTTGGGCGAAGTCTCTACGTATTTGGACAAGGCTCGCGTGGCCGCGAGTCGCTCCGGCGTACCTCGCGCCAGCGAGTCCGCGTGATCTTCGAGCAGGCCGACGAGCTCCTCCTCACCGCCGGTGCGCTTGGCCAAGCGCCTCAGAGCGTCGAGCAGCCCCTCCTCGAGGGGCGCCTCTCGGAACGCGCGCGCCGCGGTGTGGAACGCGCGATCGAGCTGACCCATCTGCTCGAACAGCTCGCGCAGCGAGACCAATCGAGCCACGCGGTCCTTCGGATCATCGGCGGTCTCCGCGAGCCGCTCGAGCGCCCGCGCGAGGCCTTGGTTGTCGCGAATCTTTCGATAGACAGGTTCCAACGCGAGCGCGGCCCTGCGCCCCAAGGGGCTGTCGAGGAAGGCCTCGAGCCCGCTCCTCGTACCTTCGTGGTTCGGATCGAGCTGCAAGATCGCTGCGAGCGCGTCCAACATCTCGCGCGGCTGCTCGAGCTCCGATCGCAAGGTCGCGAGCTTGAGCAGCACGTCGACCTTCGCCTTCGGATCATTCGTCGCTTGGGCGCGCGCCTCGTAGAGGCGAGCGAGCGCATCTCGCTTCTCGGATTTCTCGAGCAGACGCTCGTACCGCGTCAGCAGCTCGGCGCTCGTAGGAGCGATCTCGAGGGCCGCCGCTACCGCGTCCGCTGCCCTGTCGTGGTCTTCGGCGACCTCCTCGTAGATGTCCGCAGCCTTTTCGAAGAAGGCCAGCTTCTGATTCGCATCGGGCTCGACGCGACCGCGTCGAAGCAGAACCGCCGCGAGAGCCTCCGGATCGTCGCCGCCCACGTACAAGCGCTCGAGCGCGGACAGCGCCTCGACGTCTTCGCCCGCGAGCTCGAGGACGCGGCTCCACGCCGCGATCGCGCGATCTGGAGCAGCCGCGGCGTCGAACGCTCGGGCCAGCTCGCGGAGCAGCTCCGGGTCTTCCGGAGACGCGGCCAGGGCAGTCCCGAGCGCCCGCGCGAGGTCCGACCAACGATTCGACAGGCGACCGGACTCGAGCACCAACGCCCGAAGATCGCGGTCCGTCGGACGGAGCGCCAACGCGGACACCGACGCGTCGAACGCGCGCGAAGGATCATGCAGCTCGTTGGCATAGAGCTTGATGATTCGAAGCTCCAGCGCCCGACGAGAGACTTCGTCGAGCCCGGAGGAGATCTGAGCCTCGAGGGATCTCGCGAGCTCGAGGGGCTGCTGCTGACGAAGGTGAAACGGTTCGAGCAACGCGCCGACCTCGGCTCGCAGACTCTCGACCGAGTACAACGCGGCGAGGGACGTCGCGATGTCACCGTCGTTCGGCATCTTACGAAAGGCCCGTCGATACCGGTCGAACGCACGCGCTGGATCGTTGAGGCGCGCTCGCAAGACATCGCCGGATCGAAGATCCAGCCGAGCCTGGACGAGCTGATCGCGGCTGGCCATGCGAAGGCGATCGATCACGTCGAGGGCCTCGGCGAACCGGCCCTCCTGCTCGAGGACTCGCGCGAGCTCGTCGAGCAACGCCGGCTCGTCGGGATCGTTCGAGAGTCCAAGCTCCAAGGCTTCGCGAGCCCCCGCGGGGTCGCTCACACGCTGCCGCAGACGAGACAAGCGCAGGGCGAGGTTCGTGCGCGACGGCGGGTCATTGGCCTTTGCCAGCCGATCGAGCAAGAACCGATCGAGCGACTTCGCGCGCGCCTCGTCCTTGAACAGGCGCTCGATCGCTGCCGTCGCGCCGGGCGAAAGGGGATCGTCAGAGAGCGCTTCGAGGTGGCGCTCCACCGCTTCGTCGACGCGGTCAGCTCGCTCGAGCTCCGTCGCGAGCGCCTCGAGCAGGCGCGCCCGGCCCTTGCCGCGCGGCGCGGTGGGGAGGACCTGGTAGAGTAGCTCGAGCGCGTGCGTCGGGCCCTCCTTGGCCGCGGCCTCGAGAAACCGGCGAAGCGCCTCGATGTCGTTTGGGTTCAAAGGAATCCGGAGCGCCTCGATCTCGAGGAGCGCCCTCGAGTCCGCGAGCTCGGAGGCCAGGAGCGATGCGCGCGTAAGGATCTCGGCGCGCGTGGCGAGATCTCCTTCGGATCGAGCGAGTGAACGCAGCATCGCGAGCCGTCGGCTCGGATCGCGATCGCCCAGCGAGCGCTCCAGAAAAGCAGCAGCCTTCGGGCCGATCTCGCCGCGATTTGCCAACGCCTCGAGCTCCGCGGCGGCCACGCCGTCGTCTGGCTTCACCAAGAGGATGTCGGCGTAGATGTCCGAGGCTTCTCGGCTCTGCCCGAGCTTCGTCTCCAACGTTCTGGCGAGGCGAAGCTCCGCGTCGCGACGCTGATCGGGCGCCGACGCCAAGACCAGACGTTCGAGTGCGTTCTTGAGATCAGCCCATGCCTCGCGACGCTCGAGCACGTCAGCCAAAGCGGCAAGAGAGGCGACATCGGAAGGTTGAGCTTCGATCATGCGTTCGAGGATCTCCGTGGCGCGCGGCAGATCTCCGAGCTCTACGTTGAGCTGAGCGATCTGCCGCAAGAGCGGTGACTTCTGACCTGGGCTCGCGCGCTCGAGCTGGAGCTCGAGGCCGAGGACGCGAGCCGACGGGTCGGAGCTCGTCGCCACGAGCTCCGCGACGACCTTGGCGAGCTCGGAGCTATCCGGGGCAGCCGAGTGCCCTCGGCGACAAGCCGAGAGCGCGTCTTTGAAACGGCCCTGCTGCAAACAAACACGCGCTACGGCCACCCACTCGTCGGCGGCTCGGGATCCCTCGAGCAGGGCCGCCCGCGCAGCGCGCACCTCGATCGCGGCCAGAGGGACGGCCAGGAGCGCCTGGGCCTCCGGTCCATTGGGGTCGAGCCTGACGACGTCGAGCGAGGCCCGCTCGGCCTCCTTCGAACCCGCAGCCATTCGCGCGCGATCGCGAAGCAACCCGAGGCGCGCGTCGAAGCTCGGCGCGTTCTCCGCGAGGATCGCCATCGATCGCAGCTGCCCGAGCGTGTCGTTTTGATCCGCGTAGAGCGCAAAGAGCGCCGACGCCGCGTCGAAATCGCTCGGCTGAAGCTCGAGCGCGGCCTCGAAGCTGCGACGCGCCCGATCGAGGTCCCCGAGTCGCTCCAGGGACACCCTTCCCAGCTCCGCGAGCGCGTCCGCCTTGGCGCGTGGGTCGAGCGCGTGCGCGACATACGCCTCGAGCACGGCGGCCTGCTCCTCGTGCGCGGCCCGGGACTCGAGCAGCGCGCTGAGCTCGGCGGCCGCGAAACGATGGCCCGGAGCGACCTCCAGCGCGGCACGATAGGAGGCCATGGACGACTCCACGTCCTCGACGGCCGCAAAGCGCGCGGCACGAAGGAGTAACGCGGCCTGGACGGAAGGCTCCGCGGTGAGATTCGTGAAGGACCACAGCGAAGCGACGTGCGCGGCCAGCGAAGGCGCAGCCCGAGCGACCAGGGACAGCGCGGGCACGAACCCCGGAGCCAACGTCAACGCGTGCTCGACGAGCGAGTCACCCGCACCTCGGTCTCCAAACGCGTAGTGGAGCTCCGCAGCGCGCACCGACGCCAGCGCCTGCTCCTCCGGCGAGCCCTCCGTCGCGAGGTGGTCGGCGAGGCGCTCGGTCCAACGCTCGGGGAGCTCCGCCGCGACGGGTAGCCACGCCTCGGCTTGCTCGTCACCGAACGCTCGCGAGATCTCGAAACACTGCACCGCATCGCTCAGCGAGAGCGGGTGGTCCAACAGCCGCACACCCAAGTCGCGGTAGGCCGCGCCGAGCTCGGCGTAGGCTTCCTGCTGCTCCTCGGTGACCGGCGGCGAGTGACCAAAACGAGCCTCTCGCTCGACGTCCAGGATCTGCCGAGCCTCGACGAGCCGCGCCTGGTCGATCAGGATCTCGTAGGCCCGACGAAGCACGTCCGTTCGAGTCGGAGCCCCCTGAAAGGCAAACCGCAACGCCTCGATCGCGCGATCGATCTCGCCCACCCGGCACGCCAAATCAGCAAGGTCGAGCGCGAGCTCCGGACGCTCGTCGCCCGGAGCTCCCTCGATCGCTCGCTCGAGGAGGTCGAGCGCCTGCTCGACTCTCCCGCGCGCAACACACACACGGGCGTAGACATCGAGCGCGGCCACGAGGTCGGGCTCGCTCGACAGAATCGCCCGTAGCCGGCGCTCCGCGAGCGTGAGGTCTCCCCCACGCTCCAGCTCGAGCAACGCGGAGCGCAACATCCAGGTCCGGCCCAGCTCGGCCGTCGGCGCGCGTTCGATCGCGACGCCGTACGACAGCGCCAGATCGGCGAAGCGCTTGGCGCGCCCGAGCGCTTCCTCCACCTGGGCGAAAGCGTCGGGGTCGAGCGCGCCGCTCGTCGTGATCGCGAAGGCCAGACGGTCGTAAGCCTGAGATGCCCACGTCGCCGAGCTCTCGGAGACGCCCAAAGGGGAGTCCTGGCCCATGCTGGCGGGACCATAGCCAGATTCGAAGCTCACGTCGACCTGCGCGCCCAAAGCGCAAAACCGTCAGGCGGGACCCGAAATATCTCGCTCCAACAGCTCTCGCACCTCGTCCAACGCTCCCAGACGACGCGGATACCGGAGCGCCCGGACGGGCACCTGCTTCACCAAGCCCCCTACGTACTGGTGGTGTCGCGCCAACAGCCGAGGCGCGAAAAGGCGAGCTGCGACCGTCTGAGCGACCAACAACCGGTGAGCTGCGCCCGCCGACATCGGCGCAACCGACACATCGAGCGCGGAGTCAAGTCCATAGATGCACGCAAGTCTTGCGGATCCGCCGGCGATCGCGCTCGCAGCCGCCGATCGATCGAGCTTGAGCTGCGGGTAACGCGGGCTGACGTGCGTGGCGCCGAGGATCGGACTCACGTCGTCGGTGAGCCGCGTCCACCCCGCGTGGCGCGACAACTCGGCCGCCAGCGTGGACTTGCCAGCCCCCGACGGCCCGACGAACAGCACCGCAGCAGCACCGAAGACGGCGCAGCTCGCATGAAAGGAGAACCTGCCGAGCTCCGCCATCGCTACGAGCAGCGAAGGACCAAGCAACGCGACGCGAGCCGCCGCGAGATCCTGATCCGGACTGAGGCCCGGCGCCCAATCGATCCGGGATCCATCGATCGCTATGTCGATCCCAGGCGCGCTCTCCACCTCGATGCGGTAGCCGAACGGACCGCAGCGCGCGCTCACCCGACGCTCGGCGCCGAGCACATGGCCGACACCTTCGAACAAGACACGGTCGACAAACCTGTCCGGAAGGATCTGCGTTGGTTGGTAATCGTGGAGGAATCGGCCAAGCATCGGCTGAAGCTCGTCGAGCTTGACAGCACTCACGATTCGAAGCCCCGCGATTTCATACACCGCGGGCTTCGAACAGATCATCGGCCCTACCGCCACCGAGACCGACGCCTCGGTGGTGGGTTCGTCGAGCAGTCGTGCGTCCAAAGAAGGGACGCGGCCAGGGTTCAGGGCGTTAGTCCGGGAGGGAACTCAGTCCCAGGCGTTCCACTGTCACCGATTCCGGGTGATCCGCCCAGGGTGATGTCCCGGAGTTCACCGTGCTTTTCGAGTCGTGGTGCGCTCCAGCGCTCCAACCGCGCGCGATCAGTGGCTTCTGCGCGCGTTCCCTCGCCCGATCCGCTCAGTGCCGTCTTCTCCGTCATCCTCGAGTCTCCTCTCACCGCGGGGCCACACTAACAAAAAGTCTCGGCCCCCGCACCATTGATGTTCCTGATAGCCCTCACCCAGAGCAGAAAGCTGAAGCATTGCCAGGCGACGTAGTCAACAACCTCTGGCGCTGGGCCGCCAGAGAATGCGCGCGAGAGCCATGCCCCATCCACATACTGGAGGAGCTCCGGCTCGGGGTGGCCCAACACGTCCGCAACGAGACCCCGCTCGCGCTCGATTCCTTTCCGGAAAAGAGCCTCGAGCGTCCCGTGTCGACCCGCCCTGCGAACGACCTCCGGAAGGAAGCCGCACATCGCGCTCCGAAGCACATGCTTATATCCGCTCGTTCCGTACAACTGATGTGCCGGGACCGCAAGTATGAATTCGATGATTCTGCGATCTCGAAAAGGTACTAGAATTTCAATCCCTTCCCTCAAACCTTGAGCGTACCCGAGGGCCGCCATTTTCGGGACGCGCTGGCGGAGCGCTCTGCCCTGCTCGGGACGCCTCACGTCGTCACCCCCTTCCTCGCTGCTCCTCGACCCCAGCACCAGCCTCACCGCCTCCGGCGTGAGCCAGGCCCCAGGCTTCTTCTTGCGAAAAACCGGAACCCGAAACGCCCGGCGCATCGAAGGAGACGCAACGGCGGAAACGCCATGACGTTTGAGGTGCGCCCATACGCCCGAGATCCCGGCCCTAACGCCGCGCTCCGACACCAGGTCCACGAGCCACTCCTCGACCCCCGTGTACAGCGCGTCGCCGTCGATCCCCGTCAAAAGCGCCCGCACACCCGCCGCCCGAGCCGCCCGATAAACCCGCTGCTTCAACCGAACGTACGGGTTCGTGAGCGGAGTCGATGGATCGATCGGCCACGTCGCAGGGTCGGCCAACGGACCGCAGTCGTCGCCTTCGATCCACGTCGCGTCTAACTCGAGGGCCTCGACCATCGCCTCGATGTACGGGCGCTCGTCACATTCCAAGAGCTCGCGAAAAGTCCAAGAAAACGTCTTCAGCTCCGCGTCACGGCGATGCGCGAGCGCCACGACCGAGCTCGAGTCGAGCCCGCCGCTCAACGCCGCACCGGTTCCAAGGGTTCGCATGCGGTCTGCCACCGCGACGTCGAGCCGCTCCCGAAACGCTTCCGCAAGCTCGCCGTCCGAAAGGGCAGCCATCCTCGCTGGGCTCAAAGCCACGAAGCGCCGCGAACGAAAAGTCTGCGCCGTCACCGAAAGGACCTGTCCAGGCTCGAGCTCCTTGATCCGCCGAAAAAAGGTCCGCGAAGCTCCCGGCACGGCCGCCGCAAAATGCTGGGCCAACCTCACTTCGTCGAGCTCCCGAGCCACACCGCCAGCCAAGAGCGCGACCTCTTCGCTACCTACCAGCATCACGGCGTCGGAGACCGCGAAGAACAAAGTCCGGCCGCCCAGCGGATCGCGGATCATGCTGATCTCTCCGGCCTTCGGGTCGATCACGAGCAACACAAACGACCCGAGCACGTCACGAAAGCCATCCAGCCCCAACCGCTCGAAGACCGTGGCCGCCAACTCCACGTCGGGTCGACGCACTTCGAGGCCTAGACGCGAGACCAGCGCGATCCGATCGTCGATCCGCCCGTCGAACACGAACCACCGTCCCCCACGGAGGAACGGCTGTCCGGATCCGAGCTCCTCCGGCAGGCTAGGCGTCGTTCGGACGCCCAACGTGATGCCCGGCGCCAGCTCCATCCGCTCAACGGATCCGCGATGGGCCAAAGACTCCAACATCCGGGACACACGCGAAGCGTCGGCCGGTCCATCCGTCGACGGCCGCCGTCGAAAAATCAACGCAAGTCCGAGCAACGCGCTGAAACGCTATCAGATTCACGGTCACGACGAGTCCGTAGCCCCAGCGATACCTGAAACCGAGCGAAGCGAGGTTTCGCACCGTGCCCGTGCCCGTCAGTGCCCGTGCCCGTGCCCGTGCCCGTGCCCGTGCCCGACGCGATTCCCCAATGGAGCACCGCGTGTCTTTGCAGCTGAAAGGCTGAAAGCTGAAAGCTGAAAGGGGGCTGAAAGCTAAACAGCGAGCGAGGCGGGAGGAAGCGCTAGCGGAGGGCCGCCGGGAGCGGCGGGACCAAGGACGGGATTAGCGGTTGAGGACGAGCGCCGGGTCGCCCAAGAGCGTCCAGCCGAGGAGCACGTCCTTCAGCTCGGGCCGGGTGGCCGCGAGCTGCTGCTTGGCGATCATGACCGCGCGGCCGATCGTCTCACCTGGCTGCGCGAGCTGGTCGATCACGCGGCTTCCGAGCATCTGCTCCGAAGCAGTCTGCGTGAGCGACGAAGCGCCGAGCACCGCCGCCGCGCCGTGGTCCCCGAGCAGGAACTTGTGCGCCAGCGTGTTGTACGCCGGATCCACGTGATAGGTGTTCCAGCAGCCCCACTGCGCGACCACGGTGGGATCCGTGTTGCTCAGCGCCGCGGCGTCTGCCGAAGTGAACAGCCCATCGAACGTCCACATCGTCGGTCCGGAGTGCCCCACGTACGACGTGAAGGCCGCTCCGCCGTTGATGCCGCTGATCAGCGCGTTGCGCGCGCTGTTCAGGTCCGTCTTCGACAGATACGCCGTCGCGGTGTTCCAACCGGACAAGCGGTCCGCGAAGCCGTCACTCAGCTGCGAAAACGCGATCTCTGCGTCCTTGTCGGCCGCGAAGATCGCATCCCGCCCGAGCCCGTCGAAGCCGACCGTCTTGGCGATCACCGAAGCGAGCTCCGCCGCGGTTCGAACCGGCAACCGGCCCAACGCCACGTCGGGGCTTCCATCCTGGTTCACGTCCGCGAGCAGCGTGTCCGCCGGCGCGTACCGGACGAACTGGCTGGTCTTCGCGTACGGAGTCGGGATGAAGCTGACCGAGCCCACACCGAGGTTGTCGAAATAGTCGTACGTGTCGCCGCCGACCAGGAGCACGTACTCGGTGCCCATGTTCCGCTGCGCATGCGCGACGTACAGCCGGATAGCCTCCGGATCGACCACGCCATGGTTGAACTGCGCGTAAACATCCGCGACGTCGACCACTTTGACCGTCAGCCCCTGAGCTTGCTTGGCGGACACGAGATCCGTCAGGCCGCCCGTGAACTGCTCGTGGGCGATCACGAGGTACTTCGCGTCGCCGGTGGTGATGTCGGTGAGCGCCCGCGCCGCTCGAACCGCGGGCTGGGTGATCGCCGAGGCCACCGCGACCATGTAGTCGCCGTTCTGCGCGCCATTGCCGATGAACGTCGCCGAGTAGGTCCCACCGGCCTTCACGAGCTTGAGGTTCGTGAGCTGCCGGAGCGTCGAGCCGACCTTGCGGTAGGCCACGACATCCGTGCTCGGAAGCCCCGTCACCTTGAAGAGTCGGCTCTTCGCCGTGAACTCCAGAGCCCCGTTCTGCGCCTTGAACGATCGGTTGTAGCGAATCGAGTAGCGCTCGACGTGGACCAGATCGTACTGGGTTCCCGTGTCTCCGAGCACCGTCACGCGGACGGTGTTCGGGCCGTTGACCAGCACGCCAGCCGGGATGTTCGCGGTGACCGTCTTCTCGATGTTGCCATCGAAGCGCGGGTTCGCCACGACCGAGCCATTGACCTCGATCGACACGTGGTGGTCTGGGTTGACTTCGCCGAAGGACGTCATGCCCCACAGCTTCATCGTGAGGGTCGCGGCCTGGCCGGAGACCATCTCGTTGACGTCGACCACGAAGCTCTTGGCAGCCGGGACACCGGCCTGAGCGAGGATACGCTCCTCGAACCAGGGGTCGTTGCCAGGCGCCGCGAAGCTGTACAGCTTGTCGCTGTTGACCTTCGAGGTGCTCTGGAACGAAGTCGGCGGGTTGAGCGCCGGCGCGGCATTGTTGTCGCGGCCGATGCGGGTCGCCTTGGAACCATCGCGCAAGACGCTGTAGACCTGGTGCTTCGTATAAAGCGTCTCGAGCGCCTGCCCGTAGAACTCGACGAAGTCGCCGGCCCCGAAGCTGCCCGTGGCCGAAACCACGCGCGCCGGAACCGCCGAGCCATTCAGGACGACCGCGATCTCACCCTCTGGAGCTCCCGCGAGATCCACACCCGCGGCTACGAGAGCCTCGAACGTGACGCGCTGCATGCCCGTGTCGGAGACGAGGATTTCCGCCGCGTTGGCCACGGTCGGCAGCGCGAGCGGCATGACCGGCCGGGCCCGCTTGATGGCGGCCCAGTCGATGCGCTCCGAACGCGCGCCAGCGCCGAAGGTCTGCCCGACGGTAAAGGGACCGTGAATGGTCTCCTTGCCGTTGAGGTCGACGTCCGCGATGTAGAACTCGCCGCGCAACGACGGGATCACCGTCGAGTACGACTGCGGCTCGGTGGAGTCGCTGTTGTGGCTGGCGACCAGGCCCTCGCCGATGCGGCGGTAAGCCGCGCCGTCGCGAACGAACAGGCGGAAGCCGGCGTTCGCCGTCTCCGTCGCGGTGACCCATTGAACGGCCACGCCCTTGCCCGCGTCGACACTTTCGACCCGCGCGATCGTCACCGGAACGGTGGAATCGCCCGTGTTTCCAGTCAGATCGTTGAGCTGAGCAGGCGCCGTGACGAGGCTGCCGGCGTTCAGCGTACCGGTGCACGCGTCGAACGAACCGACCCGATGGAGCGTTCCGGCCGTGGTGGCCAACCAGAGACGGTTGTTGCCGCCCGGGCCAAACGTCGTGGAGTCGAGCCCGAGACCCTGGATCTGACCGGTGACGCCGAGCGCCCCGCTGATCGTGATCGCCTCGAGGTTGCAGTCGACCGCCGCGTCGCACGCCGCGAACTCGGACGCCGGAATCACCATCAAGCGACCGCCGCTGCCGGCCCCGCCGAGGTTTCCGAGGAACATGGAATTGGCCGGAATCACGCTGCCCGCGAACGGACCGCTGCCCGCCGCCGTGCAGTCGATCGCATCACGGTTGAAGTCGTGGTCACCCGCAGGTCCCGTGGCGAGAGCAACCCCGCCCTGGGTGATCGTCCCGTAGAAGGACGCGGCGCCCGGCGTGGTCTGCCCCTGGCTGATCCGGTAGATGGCGCTCGTGTTGTTCTTGTCGAGCCCGTAGATCGAGGCGTTGTTGTCGAAGCCCGCACGCGCGAACAGCGGCGGGTTCGTCCCGCCCGGAGCCACCATCGCAAAGCAGCTCGCCGGCGTGCCGGTGAGGCAATCGTTGCCGCCGCCATTCAGCGTAGAAAGCGAGGGGTCGAAGATCCCAACCCCCGAATTCGTAACGCCGCCTCCCGTCTCGAAAAACCACACGACGTTCGTGCTCGGATTACGGGCAATCGCGTTGCTGCTCCCAAAGATAGACTGGGTCGCGATCTTCTGGAACGTGGGAACCACAGGGTCCGCCACGTTCATCTGCCAGATGGTCCTGCTGCCGTCGTGAATCGCGTACATCCGGTTGTCCGCTGCCTCGGCGGCCAGCGGCGCTGCTACCGCCGCCCCCAGCGCGTAAGCGCCGGCACGGCCCAGAATCCCCTTCTTCGGTGTCCTCATCTCGAAACTTTGCCTCCTCGTTTCCTTGGTCCGTAGACCAGCGCCCGATCCCAAGTACGCGCCGCGCGCGCTCACGGGGGGCTCGGGCCGACGTCGCATATCTCGGAGCGAAACGCAAGCAGGGTCACCGCCTCCGCTTTCGCTCTGCACTCCTCGGGTAGGTGGTCCCTCGCCCGCCGGTCATTCACTTTTTGTTGTACGCAAAAAACCCGCGCCCGGCCTTTCGACCAAGCCAGCCCGCGTCGACATACCTACGCAGCAACGGCGCCGGCCGATACTTGGGATCACCGAGCCCTCGGTGCAACACCTCCATGATCGACAGGCAGGTGTCGAGGCCGATGAAGTCCGCAAGCTCCAACGGGCCCATCGGTTGGTTCGTACCGAGCTTCATGGCCAGGTCGATCTCCTCGGGACTTGCGAGCCCTTCACCGAGCGCGAAGACAGCCTCGTTGATCATCGGCAAGAGGATCCGGTTCACCACGAACCCAGGCTGGTCCTCGGACCTCACGGTCTTCTTCCCCATCCGCTCGGCGAGCGTGCGCGTGACCTGGAACGTGTGCTCGCTCGTCGCAAGCCCCGGAATCAGCTCGACCAATGCCATCAGCGGCACCGGGTTCATGAAATGCATCCCGATGAACCGATCGGCCCGCTTCGTCGTCGCCGCCAGCCGCGTGATCGAAATGGACGACGTGTTGGACGCAAGGATCGCGTCGTCGCGAATCGCGACATCGAGCTCCGCAAGCACGCGCCGCTTCAAGGACTCGTCCTCGCTCACCGCCTCGACCACGAAGTCGGAGCCTCCAAGCTCGTCGACCTTCGACGCCCCACGGATCCGGCCAAGGGCGTCCGCTCGGTCGGACGCCGACAGCTTCCCCTTCTCCACCAACTTGTCGAGCCCTCGCGCGATCCCTTGAAGGGCCCGCTCGATCACCTCCGGCGATACGTCCCGAAGCACCACGTTCAGCCCGCTGACAGCTGCGACCTGCGCAATTCCCGCGCCCATCTGCCCCGCGCCCACGATGCCGATGCTCTTGACTTCGTTCATGGCTGCCTCCGAAGCACGAACGCCACGGCGCAAGGACAACGCGTCCTGAGATGATACGAGCTCCACGCCGCGCGGATCGGATGCCCCACAGCCGGCTCGGCAGAAAGAATGACCGACGTTCGACTCATGCTCGCGGCATCCGCCCGTGGCTGGAGGATGTCAACGAGCTCCGAAGGCGCGCCTCGCGGGGCGCTTTTCCGCACTTCAGCGCTTCGCCCTCATGGCCCTTCTTCCGGTTCTTCCTCGGACGACTCCTCTTCAGTGTCGACCGACATCGACACGTCGGGCGACACCGAGCGCCCGTCCTCGGTCGCCTTGAAGCGGATGTTCGCCTTCACCTCGACCTCGAGGCCGCTCAGGACCTTCACGACCTCCCGCGACAAATCAGTGTTTCGAAGAAACTCCCCGACCTCGGACGCCACGATGCGGAGCACCTCCCGACGACCGCGCTCGCCCTGCTGCAGCAAGTAACCGAGCGCGTCCTTCGAAAGGTGAGATCCAGGGCCGCCCACGTTCTCCAACGCCCTCTTCACGAACGTGCTGATGATGGGCTGCCTCCCTCGACCCTCTCGCCGCCCGAAGAGCTCGTCCTCGGGCTCCTCGAGCTCCTGTTCTCTTCGGTCATCCCGTCTGTCTTCTGCCGCCATCGTCTTGACCCTCAAAGCGCCTCTGCCACGAGCGTCACCGTCGGGCGGTTCGATCGCTGTCCGGCACCATCCTCGAGCTCGAAACCTATCTCGAACTCCTGTCCCGCTTCCGCCGCGCTGTCGAGGTGCACGACGATGTCGACCTCGCCGCTCGTCGCGTTCGAGTCGATGGCCGGGCTCTGCGCCCCGAAAACACCGGCCATGGGTAGGTCGGCTTTGACATCCCCATCGACGATCAACACGACCTTTCCTGCGCCGAGGTCACCGTCGTCGTCCACGAACGCAAAATGGAACTCGAGCCCGCTCGGATCTCCCGGCGTCTGCTGCAAATACTCGAGCGCGTCGAGGCGCGGGCGACCGGCCGGCCAATCGTCAGCGGAAGGCGCGCAGGCCCCCGCGACGACCCAGGCCGTGCCAACACGGGCCGCGACAAGAAACCACACCGATCGCCCGGTCATTGGTAGAGATCCACGCGACGATTGATTCGCTCTTCGGGTCCGACGTTCAGCGAAAGCGACTTCCTCTTCCCGAGCTGCCGGTTCTCGACCAACACGTCGTGTCGCCCCGGCACCACCTTCACGAACTCCCAACCTTCGAGCACGCGACCATTCACCGTCACGATCGTGCCCGCCGGAGGGATCGGGACGATGGTGATGTACCCAAACACGTTGGGCTCCGACGAAAAATCCACCTTCAGCTTGCGCCCCGCCTCCACCTCGATCTCGCGACGCTCGGCCGCGTGGAACTCGCACTTGACCTCCACCGTGTAGCGCCCAGCCTTGAGCCCGTAGCCCGCGATGGGCGTCGCGCCCGCGGACTTTCCGTCGATCGTCACGGGGCACCCGCTCGGCTCGCTCGCTACGGAGATCTCTCCGGGCGGAATCGAGGACGGATTGATCGCGAGCTCGAAGGACTCCGTGCGCAGCTCGCCGTCCTTGAGCAACAAACCTTTGCTCGTGCCGATGAAGCCCTTCTTCTCGAGCTCGATGATGATCTGCTGCGCCGGCAAGCCTTCGATCGTCATCGGCGTGGTCCCCTTCTGGAGCTTCCCGTTGATGCTGACCGAGGCTCCGGCCGGCACACTCTCGATCACCAACCCCGCCATCTCGCGCTCCAGCGTGACCGACACGCGCTTCTTTCCGGCGTTCGGGTAGAGGATCTCGCGCGATCGATGCAACCGGTACCCCGGCAGCGACACCTCGATGCCGAGCGGCTGGGACGTGGCCAAATTCGGAATGTCGCACGGAGTCACGCAGCCCGCGCCGAGCCCGTCGATCGTGATGCTCGCTCCAGGCGGCACCGACTCCATGACCAAGATCGTCGGCTCCACGCCACCGTCCCTGGCCTTCGTCAGCCCGAGCTCTTCCTTGGCCTGCCTAGCCTCCCGAGCGAGCGCGAAGATCCCTTCCTTGGCCTTCCCAAAAACGCCGAGCACCGCGAGCGCGGCGACGAGCGACAGCCCCCCGAAGGTCGAGAGCGCGAGCACCCATCGCTTTCGGCGGAGCCTCCAGGACGCCCGGATGTCGAACCAGAAGCTCTGGATCCACTTGGCGACCTTGACCCCGAAGGGCTCCGCGGGCTCCGGCACGCGTATGTCTTCGAACGCCACCGCAGGGAGCACCGCCACCGAGTCCTTCGTGATCTCCACGCGCGCCGAGCTCTTCTCCTTCGGAGGCGGCTCCGGATCGGGCTTCGAACGAAGCTCACGCCTGGCCCGCTCGGGCTCCATCATGCGCGTGTCGTCTCCGCGATCTTCGTCCGCCACCAGCGCCGCCCCGAGCGCCTGCCGAAGCTCCGAAGACTCCACCACCTTGCCCGCGATCCGCACCGAAGCGCCCCGCGCGAGCTCCGCACGCACCGGCTGATCGGGCGTCGGCTCGGACACCGATCGCGCCTCCTCGATCACGTCCCCGTGCTCCGGAGCTCCAAACAGATCGGAGACGAGGTCGCCCAAGCGCTCCTTGCTGGGCTTCGGGCGCTCCTGCGCAGAGAAACGATTGAGCGCATGGCGCATGTCGTCCGCGGCCTGCCAGCGCTGGTTCACGTTCTTCTCGAGCGCCTTCATCACTACGGCCTCGAGATCCTGCGGATAGTCGCGCGCCTTCTTCGAAGGCGGAGCGATCGGATCGTTCACGATCGCGCTCAAGATCCCGCCCGGGCCCTCCTTGTTGAACAGCCGGAGCCCCGTCGTGATCTCGTAGAGGATGATGCCGACCGAGAAGAGGTCCGAGCGCCCGTCCAGCTCCTCCCCGCGCGCCTGCTCCGGCGACATGTACGACAGCTTGCCCTTCGTGAACCCGGCCTCGGTCTTGGTCAGACGCGACTTCGACTTGGCGACGCCGAAGTCGATGAGCTTCACCACGCCGTCGTAGCCGATCATCACGTTCTGCGGCGTGACGTCGCGGTGGACGATGGCCAGGTGGCGACCCTTCGAGTCCCGAGCGTTATGCGCGTGGCCTAGCCCCGCAAGCAGCTCCGCGATGATGAACGCGAGCAGCCCGCGGGGCAGAGTCATCTTCGTGGCGCGAGCCTTCTCGTGTAAGGCCAGGAGGCTGTGGCCGGCCACGTACTCCATGGCCATGAAGTAGTAGCCTTCGACTTTCCCGTGGTCATAGACGCGCGCGACGTTGGCGTGGTCGAGGTTCGTGACGATCCGAGCCTCGTCGAGGAACATCCGGATGAAGCCCTCCTCGCCGGCGAGGTGAGGAAGGATGCGCTTGAGCGCGACGATCTGCCCGCGCCCGTCCTGGGCGAGGAAGATCTCGGCCATTCCGCCCTGCGCGAGCTTCCGCAGCAGGCGGTAATTGCCAAACTCGACTGGGTACTTCTCCTTCGCCAATCGACCTCCGGGGGTCGAGTGATGATGTCCGCGTTTTCGGAGATGGAAAAGGGAGATGTGTGCGTCACTCGACGCGATGCTGGATTTGCGCAGGAACCCCCGTTCGCGACGGAATCGTGAACCGAAACGACTTCTTGGCGCCGGGCTTCAAGACGCGGCCGCCGCTCACGTCGTGTTGGTAGCTCGCGACGACCTTCCCTGAAGTGTCAGCGGGCAGGATCGTCAACACCAGGTCCTGAATGCCTTTTTCGCCGTCGTTCGAGATCGTCCCAGTGACCGCGAGGAGCCCCCCGACCTCCTTCACCTGACCGTCCGGCCC
>CAYXDO010000084.1:0-24575 GCA_964463485.1 uncultured Myxococcales bacterium
CACATCTTCGTGAGCATTCCAAGACTCATGGCCAGGCGGATCTGCGCCCAATTCATGTCGTCGTCAGCGGAGAGATTTGCAACTTCGTGGCCTCCGACGCTTCGCGTGACTCGTGAGTCGTAGGCCGAGCCGAGTGGTCAAACAGGAGGCGAAGGAGGAGTCGGCTCGGACACGTTTCCGGCCTTCGCCGCCCGCGCGCGCGAATTCAGGGGCGGATAGTTGTTCTCGAGCGTGTTCGAGCGCTCGGACGAAGAGACTCTTCCCGTGACCTTGGCCTCCATGAACCAGCAGGACTCGCGCACTTCGTCGCTCATATACGGTCTCGAAGGCTTCACGAAACGTCTCTGCGAGCACCCGCCAATGCTCTAAGCTCACGCGGTACGAATCGAACCGATCCTCGGCCAGGTACTCCGCGCGTTCTGGGAATAGAAGGAGTTGCTCATACATCGGCGTCCGCGCGGGCTCTCTGGCGGGTTTCCTGCGAGCCATCGGGGCGATGCTACCATACTGAGTCGCACCGGGGCCTGGACGCTCTCGAGAATCGAGTCCACGCTTGAATCCCTGATGCGGGAGGCGATGGGCGACGCACGGAAAGGTTGAGTTGAGCACGACAGGGCCTGGATTTGTCCCTTTGACCGTGCCCGTGCCTGCCCGTGCCCGACGCGATTCCAATGGAGCACTGCCGAGCCGTGTCTTTGCAGCCGGGCGGTCCAGCGCACCGGGGCTTGATGCCTGTGGCTGTTCTCCTCACCTCACGGCGAACCTCGACGTCCTTCCTCGGGTCGAGCGCCGAAGCGACTCCGTTGCCGATCCTGCGAGCACGAGCATCATTTGAGCCGTGTCTGGTCAACCGGTTCGTCGCCGACGTGGTTCCGATCGCAGCGCGTCGTTCCGCTGGACAACTTCGAGTTATCTCGTCAGCCTCGCTGATGATGGGCACAGTGTGTCGTTTATGTTGTCGGGGATTGGTTTGGACGCTGCTGAGCATGGCCTGTGGCGAACCCAGTCCGCCCGAAATTACGGTCGACGCGTGGTCTCAGGTCGTCGCACGCATCAGCGCCGACGGCGACGTGGACAAGGATACCGCGCTCGTCGCCTTTGCGCTGGCGATCGGTCCACTGCCTGGAGTGATCGTGCCCGAGGGCGAGCCGGGACTTCCGGCCTCAGGCTCTGGGCCCGTTCGCTGGCTGGTGAGGTACTGGGACGAGCTCGAGCCCGGGCACCGAGCAGCGGCCGAGGCGTACTTGATCCCGCCCGCACCGCAGGGCCTTGCTTCGACGAGCACCGTCACCGGGCCTGACCCGTGGCGCCAGCTGGCCGAGAAAATGGCGGGGCTCGTAGCCGCGAACCTCGGCACCGCCGGGCACCTGCCCATCCGGATCGTGCTCAATGACCATGAGGTCCAGATCGGCGGACGGGTCGTTCTCGCCTACGCGATCCCGCGCGACTCGAACGGCCAGGTCATCGGCGTCGCGGCGTCCTGCACAATCTTCGTGAATCCAGGTGGAAAATCCCCGGCACTCGAGGGGGAGCGAGCGATGTTGTTGGGACATGAGACTTTCCACTGCGCGCAGTCTCAGCTGGCCGCGGACCTGGGCGCTTGGGCTCGCGCGAAGCCTTGGGTGGTGGAAGGTATGGCTCAATGGGTGGGTGACACTCTCGGCTCGCCTACCAAGCTCAACTTCGGTCAGTGGAACAACTACCTTTCCCAGCCGGAGGTGCCACTGTTTTCCAGAGAGTACAGCGCGCTCGGGTTCTACGCACACATGGCGGAGTCCGGTCTCTCGGTATGGAAAGCGGCTTCTTTGATGTCTCCCGTCGCAGCCGACAATCAAAAGGCGCTTCTGGCCGCCGTACCCACCGCGGAGGGCCAGACATTCTTCGACAGTTGGGCCTCCGGCTTCTTTCGCGAGGCTTCTTTGGGCCCTGCTTGGGACACCGCCGGCCCGAGCATCCCGTCGCGGGAGCAAGTGTTGAAACAACCCGACGCGATCGTGATCGGCGGGCCCGGCACTCAGGGCTTAGCGGTACCCTCAGCGGCGAACCGGATCTACAAAATCACCGCTTCAGCCGAACTCATCCGCGTCCAGATTACTCAGGGATTCGGACGGCTCAAGGAAGAGGGAGGCCCCTTCGAGACGACGCGGCTTGGCGACGGAGTGCTTCTGTGTACCCGCGCCGACCACGAGTGCAAATGTCCAAGCGGCCAGCCGGTGCCAGGCGCGATCCCGGCCTCAGGGAACCTTCGGTTCGGGCTCAGCGGTGCGCGAAGCGGTGGCGCCGCGGTGATCGCGGGGCTCGACGCCTCCGACCTGGACCTGCTCTGCGCGGCAGATCCGCCGGTCCACAACCTCGAGCTGCACGTACCCTGGAATGCAGATCAGGGTCCGTTCCTCGATCTTCATAGCTGCACTGGACCGCTCGGGCCGTGGATCGGCGAAGCGCATTGGGCGTCGGCGACCAGCCTGATCGAATTCGATAGTGAGCTCGACGTGCGTTTCGAGCTCGACGCCACGACGAAAAGAGGTAGGTTCGAAGGTCAAGTCACCCAGCCTGACGTCCAGACGGCGACAGGTCCCGCGACCGTGACTTGGACTCTGCGCTTCGACGCCACTCTCGCTGACGCGGACTCAGGCAAGCCAGCCGGGCTCGTAATCACGGGAACCGAAGACGTGAGCCTCGATACCCATGACGGCATTCATCCGCCCAGCGTGCTGAAGGATGTGTCTCTCGATCCCGTATTCCTCGGAAGGGTGTGGCCCTTCGAAGACACGCTCCAGGCTATCTGCAACTGAGGGCCTCGAGGCCGACGCACGAGGCCGTTGACGGCGGCCATGGCTTTGTTTTCGAGCTCGCCAAGGGTCGCGCTGGAGGGTGACTTAGGGTGACTTTGGTGGGTCGCCGGTCCTTTCGAGGAGCGACCTTGGATTGGGGACCGCAGGGTGCTTTCATCTGCGCTCTCGTTCTGGTAATTCTCGGCGGTGCGGCTGCGTCCGATCCGCGCTCGCTCGCTCGAGCACACATTGGCCGCCGAGGCTCCGCAAGAGCCTCGGTCGTCGGCGCGCCCGGTCGATTCGTGCGAGGTCGCTCGAGAATCGAAGCGCCCTGCGGAGCCCGTCTCGGAAGCGCTTCGTGGCGACTCGTCGCTCCGTAGGGCCCGACTGCTCGCGAGCACGGTGCCTGGCACCTGGGAGTTGCTCGAGCCCTTCGTCCAGGCTCGAGTCGGCGCGGGGGTCGAAGTGGGCTCGATCCTCGGGCCGCGGCCGGCCAGCACGCCCCCGAGCGTGCATCGCCCCGGCCTCGGCCCGCTCGAGATCGGGGGGGCGAGGGCGCTCGCGCCCACGTGGCTCGTGCGCGCGACCCGGGGTGACGACAGCGGACACGCCTCGCTGGTTCGCGCCCGTCCAGTTCTGCGCCCCGAGATCGCCAAGGCTTTGATCGAGAAGCTCGGCGTGCTCACTTCGAGAGGTGCTTCGGATACGGAGCGCAAGGCCGCGCTGGCGGCGCTCCTCGAAGTTCCGTCTCACCTCGAGGACAACGAATCCATTTTCCCCGAGTTTCTCAGGTTGATTTTGGCGAAGCGAGACGAGCTCGTCTGCGTGCCCCTCGACGAACAGGACTCCGGGCTCGTCGCAAGCCTCGCCAAGCATTTCGGCTCCGACGAAGCCGCGGTGCTCCTCGGGCTCGTGGCGACGCTCCCTCCGCAGGAGCTCGACGTCTCGAGCCAAGGGCTCCGTTCGATGACGTATTCGAAGGACCCATCGGCCTACGCGCGGGCTGGGCTTTTCGACTCGTTTCGCCTGGTCGCCGAGGCTTTCTCGAAGGCGTCTCGGTCAGAGCTCGAATATCTGTGTCGCGATCTGTTGTCGTCCTGGGAGATGCCCGGTCCACACGACCCACTGATCAAGTGGACGGGAACTCTTTACTCCCGCGCACTCATGACTCTCCATCGCGGTCCTACCCAGAATTGGCTCGAGGACTCGATCGCGGAGAAGAGCGCGACCAAGTGTTGCCCGCTCTTCGAATACGCGCTGGTAGCCGAACCCGAAAAGCGGCTCTCCATTCTCGAGACCATCAGCCAGGCGGACTTCGAGCTCGCGGAAAAGTACCTTGCGGCCGTGCCTCTCGACGCGTGGACCAAGCTGAGCGGCGTCTTGGCAAAAGACGTCACGCGCGCCGTTCACTCGCTCGAAATGACGACGGACCCGACCAGGCGAGCCGAGATCGCCGACGGCATTCGACGCACGATGGAGGCGGCGTCGGAGTGGACCGACGCACGCGACCTGCTGACAGCGGCGCTGCGTGCGGACTCGACCGCTTCTCCGCCCGCTCGCTCACAGACGCCGCTCACGATTCGCGCGGCTGGCGCGTCGCCGAGGACGAACGCGAAGCCTGCCGAAGCTGCGAGACTCTCCCGGGCCGACTTCGTCGTCGATCCGACGAGGATTTCGAAAAAATCTAGCACGCCACCCGTTCAAGCCGGCTTGTTTCTTCGCTTCCTCTACTCGGACGCGGCGTGGCCGTACATGCAGGCCCTCCGCGCACGGCTCGAGGCGGCAGGCGTACCCTTCTCGCGGGAAGCCGCGGAAAAAACAGGCTATTTGCCGGTTCCTCACGACCCCACCCTGAGCCGGCTCGCTCGGCACCTCTATGAGTACGTCGGAGACCCCGAGGAATTTGCATTCGCGCTCGCGGCGGCGATCGTCCACATGGCTCCCAGCACGTCGAATTGGGACGAACACGTCGTACACACGGACCAAGGGGACCTATTCAGCCGACTCGCTAGCCTGGCCGCGACTTCCAACCCAGGCTCTCCAAGACCTAGGTTGCGACATCGATATCTCTCGTCGTCGAACGCGCGGGGCGCCGGAGAAGCCGACAAGATCGTCGCGCGGATGCGCGTCCTCGCAAACCTCGTCCAAAGCCTCGAGAAGTCCAAGCCACTGGACGGCATGAGGATGGTGGCGGTCCAGCACCTCTTCCCATCCACCAGGGGCCTCGTGAACGGCCTCGCGGCCTTGGGAATCGACTCGAAAACCTCCAAAGTGCTCGGTAAGCCGTACAGTACCGACCCCGAGACGTTTGCCGGGCTGCTCAAGGATCATTTCAACCTGAGCCAGCTCGGGGTCTTGGCCGAGCACGGCGGATCGGAGTGGGCACGACGCAAGCTCTATCGAATGGTCGCGCCAGAGCTCCGGGACAGACTCGCAAAAATCCCCGCGAACGAAGTCCCTGCCGCGCTTGAGCTCGCCGAGACGATCGCGAGCATGCCCAAACTTCAGCCCGGCGAGCGAGACTTGTTGCTCCTCGACGAAGGTGGAAAGCTCGTGAAGGCGCTGCACCGCTACTTTCCGGAGCACGTTGATCGCGTCGTGGCCCTCGAGCAGACGGAGAACGGAATTCAAACACTCCAAGCGATGAGAGAAGCCGGAACGGAGATCCGCTGCCCCGTCGTCAACATGGCCCAGAGTGTCGCGAAAAAAACGTTCGAATCGCCGATGATCGGCGAGAGTGTCGTGACATCGATCGAGGCCTCTCTCCGAAGTCTCTCTTCAGACTCTCCGATCGCCCTTCCCGACAGGGCCGCGATCATCGGGTTCGGCGCCGTAGGTCGAGCCACCGCGCACGCGCTGACCCGACGAGGGATCGATCCGGCGCGAATCTGGGTTTACGACACCGATCCGTCGAAGCGCGCCGAAGCCGAGAAGGCCGGATTTTCCGTGGGGAGTCGCGACGAGGTGCTTGCGCAGGGGGCGCTGCTCGTCTCTTGCACGGGTCACACGACACTCACACCAGATGAGTACGAGAAGCTCCCCAACCGTGCGATCATGGCGAACGCGGCTTCCGGAAATCACGAGCTCGGAGCCGACAAGCTGCCCTCGTGCCACGAAGCTCTGACGCCCGATCCTTTGGAATCGAAGGACTCCGCGGGCTTCCGCAGGTCGAAATTCGGGGGCACCGAGATCGCGCTCGGAGACTTGGCGGCAGCAGACGAGATGTTCCATCGCGTATTGCGAGGGCCGTCGAGCGAGCGGTTGCTGCTTCGATCCGGGTATGTCGTCAACATGACCGACGACATTCCTCCCGAGTACGCGCAACTGATCCGATCGCTCTTGCTCGCGGGGTGTGCACAGGCGGCGCAATCGGTCGAGCCTGGGCTCATCGAGCTCGATCGGGTGGCGCAGGAGACGATCGTGTCCAAGGTCGAGGCAGACCTGAAACGTCAGGGACTCGGAGGGCTTCTCGTACCCCGATTCGGGCAGGTTCGAGTAGACTGAGCTGAGCTCACGGGTCGATCAACGCGACGGTCCTTTCGCGACCGAGATAGCACTCGGGATCGAGCAGGGGTCTCAGTGCCTTGAGGGCTCTCCACTGGGCAGCGGTGATCAGCGGACTCACGGCCCCGCCCATCCGGGCCTTCCCCCCCCCGCCGAAATCTCGAGGTCCACTTCTGCGATGAGCGCCCAGTAGGCGCGCTCTCGTGGAGTGATCCTAGATCCTTTCCGTCTCAAGAAGTCTGCGAGCTCCGCGCGGGAGTATGTCTGGCGGAGCCAGCGCATCGCCGCCCAACTGCCGCGATTCATGACGCTCAAAGATGTAGTCGGCGTGTCGATACGAGTCGACGCTGCTGGGCTCGACGTCGCACAACAAACGAGCGACGACTTCTGGGACCACGACAACGTTCTATCATCGGAGGCACGGGTCCCCGCAAGTGAGTGATCAGCGGAGAAGTCGCCCAGCCCAGCCAACTATCCAGCTTGCTTAGTACACGTCCGTGGAAGTTCGTGACCACGCTGAAACCACAGAGGACGCGGAGAGAAGACACAGAGGACACAGAGAAGTGCTCATTCCATCATCTGTGTGCTCTGTGGGCTTCGGCTCTGTGCTCTCTGTGGTTTCTCCCGTGGTCACGAATTTGCGGGGACCTGTACTTACCTATAGCTAAGCGGCTGCCCGCCGGGAGTGATGAGCTTGCGCTGCTCGAGATGAACAAAGCGCGTTCAGCGGGGTCTGGGGCCCGGGGCGTAACCAGGCTCGACTTGGCTCTTGCCGTCGTTCGCGACTTTGTCCACGCTCCTTCCGTGTGCGGCCTCGCAGGTCTCTCGGTCCCTCCTGGGGCTCCCATTCCGGCTGGAATTCTCCGGGCGATGACCAACTCCCTCCGGGACCGCGGCCCGGACGATGAAGGCTACTACGTCGACGCCCAAGGGGGCGTAGGGCTGGGGCATCGACGACTCTCGATCATCGATTTGACCGGCGGGCATCAGCCGCTCTCGAGCCCCGACGGCAGAATTCAGGTCGTCGTCAACGGGGAGATTTACAACTTCGTGGAGCTCCGCCGCGAGCTCGAGGCCAAAGGCCACGTCTTCAGGACGCGGAGTGACTGTGAGGTCGTGGTCTTTGGGTATCTCGAGTGGGGGCGCGAGGTGCTGAGTCGTCTCGAGGGCATGTTTGCGATCGCACTTTGGGACCAGCGCGATCGGCGCCTGCTGTTGGCGCGCGACAGGATGGGCAAGAAGCCCCTGTTCTATGCGCGAGTAGGGGATCGTCGAGATACTTTGATCTTCGGGTCGGAGCTCAAGGCGCTCCTTGCCCATCCTTTGGTCGATCGGACGGTGGGTCCGTCTCGGCTGGCTGACTACTTGGTCTACGAGTGTCTTCCTGAGGACGAGTCGATCCTGCTCGGTGTCAACAAGCTCCTTCCTGGTCACGGGCTCGCGTGGCGTCCGAGCGGAGTTGAGTGCGACATTTTTCCTTTTTGGCGGCTCGACTTCGAGGCTCCCGCGAGCACTCCGGACATCACCGGCTGGAGTGAGCAGGAGCTGGCGGAGCGGCTTCGCCAGCAGATCCTGGAAGCCACCAAGGCGCGGCTGGTGTCGGACGTGCCGCTCGGTGTCTTTTTGTCCGGAGGGATCGACTCGTCCGTGGTGACCGCGGCGATGGCGAAGCTGGTGCCGCCCAAGGAAATTCAGACTTTTTCGATCACATTCGAGGACCCCTCGTTCGACGAGGGCGCCCACGCGCGGAGAGTTGCCGCTCATCTCGGCACGACTCATCACGAGGAGCGGTTGGCGCCGAGCGCATTGACCGACGTGCTCCCGAAGATCTTCGACTTCCTGTGCGAGCCGCTCGGGGACGCCTCCATCGTCCCGACGTACTTACTCTCGAAGTTCGTTCGGCAGCACGTGAAGGTGGCGCTGGGCGGGGACGGCGGTGACGAGCTCTTTTTGGGGTACCCGACGTTCCAGGCCGATTTGGTCGCGCGCGTGCTCGATGGGTTTCTTTCGAAGGGCGCCGAGAGGAGGCTGAGCCGAGCGCTCGGGCGCGCTGCTTCGATGATTCCCGTCTCTCGGAAGAACTTTTCCTTCGATTTCAAGGTGAAGCGTTTTGCGCTCGGGCTCGGGCAGACGCCGGCCCGAAGGCACCAAGCGTGGATGGGTTCGTTCACTCCCGAACAGCTCCGCGGGGTGTTTGCCGAGAGTTACCTTTCTGGCGCTTTGGCCCACGATCCTTACGAGCTGATCGACCGGCTCGAGAGGCGTTCGCGGCCGCGCGACCACTTCGACTCGCTGGTGGATCAATATTTGCGGCTCTATCTCACCGCCTGTGTATTGGTGAAGGTCGACCGGGCCTCGATGGCGTCGAGCCTCGAGGTGAGGGCGCCGCTGCTCGACACTCGGGTCGTCGAGCTGGCCGCCCGGATCCCTGGGAGGCTCAAACAAAAGCGCTTCACGACGAAGTACATCTTGAAGCAGGCCGCTCGCGCCTGGCTTCCTCCGGAGATCGTGGACCGACCGAAGAAGGGGTTCGGGATGCCGGTAGCGGAATGGCTACGCGGACCGCTGCGACCGCTGGTCTTCGACAGCTTTGGAGCTTCGCGGCTGAGAAGGGATGGGTACTTCGATCCAAGCGCCATCGCCAAGCTGATCGACGAGCACGATCGAGGCGTGGCCGATCACCGAAAGCCGCTGTGGACCTTGTTGGTATTTCAGTCGTGGCTCGAGCGCTTCGGACCGGGCGCACCTCGCGCGGTCTTGGACGACTCACCGCTCCCGACTTCGCAGCCTGCGCTCGTTTCGTGAGTTACCTGCTCCGAATTCTCCTTGGGCTCGCCGTCCTCGGCGCGGGGCTCGACGCCTTCATACTGCTCCGACGTCGTCCCCCGATCTCGGACTCGGACATGGCGACTGCCGCCGAGGTGTTGGCTGAGAGTCGCAGGCCAGGTGATGTGGTCGTCGTCTCCCCGTTGTTCTCGATGCGGGAGCTCGCGGCCTTTCGAGCGGAGGTGGTGAGTCCGGCCATCCCGTCTCCCGAGACGCTCGCGTCTCGCAGGGTGTTGCTGGTGGACCGCACGGACGTTCGAACGAGAATGCCAGGCACACCCACCAAGAGGCTGCCCATCGCGAGCGCCCTCGAGCTCTCGACCTACGAGCCCAGCGGATCGAGCACCATCGTGGTGTTCGATCTGATCGCGGACTTACAGAAGGCGCGGATGAGTGTGGTCCGGGACGGACACGAGACGGCCTGCGTTCAGCCTCGCTCCGAAGGTGGGTTGGGTTGTGCGCCCGAGCCCGAGTGGCTGTATCTTGCGCCGAGGAGCCTGGAGCTCGACGGTCGAACCGTGAGTTGTGTCTGGGCCCACCCGACGACCAACGGCGTCATTCGCATCGAGCTTCCGGCCATCCCCGCGCCGCCCACCGGTCGCAAGCTCGTGCTCGAGCTCGAGGGCGGGCTGACCGACGAGGCCGCGACGACGCCGGATGGGGCGTCCGTCGACGCCACCGTCAGCCAAGGTCAAGCGCGGCTGGGCGCGATCCTCGTGCCGAACGCGCGCGGAATCCGTCGAGCCTCGATTCCCATTTCGGGAGACGTCCCCGCTCGGATCGAAGTCACCACGGCTCGCGACGGTCGTCGCCATTTCTGCCTCAACGTTCGCATCGCGGAAGGTCCCGGATGAGTCGCGAGAGGCGCCTTTGGATCTCGGGGGTCGTCCTCGTCTATTTCGTCGTGTCGGTCGTGGGCCTCTTTTCCTTCGGGCTCACGGACGACGACGACTTCTACATTCCGGCGGGAGTTTCGCAGGCGCGGTGGCTCGGCCAGCTGGTGTCGCTGAGCGGCCTGAGCAGGGCGGCGATCGACTCGGCGTTCACCGTGAACCACGAGCACCCTCCGTTTGCGAAGTACGTGTTTGGGATTTGTCACTTTGCCTTCCACGAATGGCTCGGGCCCTTTCGGGCGGCGAGGGTGGGTACGGTGCTCTTCTCGACGCTGACCGCGTTCATGATGATGATCCTCGCGAGCCGGCACCTGTCGGGCCGACGGGGTTTGTGGGTGGGTACGTCCGCGGTCGCGATGATGCTGACTCTGCCGAGGTTCTTCTTCCACTCTCACGCGGCGACGCTGGATGTGCCGGTGACTGCGATGTATCTGGTCGCGGCTACGTTCGCGCTCCTCGGGGAGCGTAGCGTGAAATACGCGATCTGGGTCGGTCCGATCTTTGGCTTGGCGACCGCGACGAAGTTGAACGCACCCTTCTTGCTGCTCGCCTACGTACCCTTCGCGGTCTTGGTGAGATGGGGGCGATCGGGCGGAGATGGCGAGTCGGGGTTGTCGCTTCCGCCCGTACCGCTAGCGCTGCTCTCCATGCTGACCCTGGGGCCGATCGTATTCTTCTTGGTGTGGCCTTGGATGTGGTTCGACACGGTCGCCCGGGTCGCGGCGTACGTTGGATTTCACGCAAAACACTACGGGATTCACTTTTTGTATTTTGGTCGAATTTACACGAGTGATCCTTTCGCGCCGTGGCATGCGCCGTTCGTGACGGCCGCGCTGACGACGCCGGTGGCCACGCTGGTGTTGTTCTTCGCGGGCGCGATCTCAGGAGCTTCTCGTGTGATCCAGCGCCTGCGAGCGAGGTTTGGTACCGATGACGACGCTCGCCGAGAAGGCGACTTCGTGCTCTTCGTGGCGCTCAACGCGATCACGACGATCGGCGTAGTGGCGTTCGCGGGGACGCCCATTTATGGCGGTGAGAAGCTATTCATGCCTTTCTTTCCGTTTCTTTGCCTCCTGGCGGCGTACGGATTGGAGCGAGCGGTGGCCCTCATCCCGTATCCCCCGGGCGCGTCGATGGTCGTGGCCGCGCTCCTGAGTACGTCGGGCCTGAGCCTGGTGATCGAGCACGGTGAGTACGGGTTATCGTCGTTCAACGGGCTCGCGGGGGGCCTGTCCGGAGCTACCGCGCTCGGGATGGAGCGGCAATACTACGACGTGGCCTTCTTGGAGCTCCCGCGGCTGCTGTCCAAGGAGGCGCCTCGGAATCTGAAGGTGCACTTTTTGCCGAACAACTGGGAGTACGCTCGGACCTATCGTTACTATCGGGATGCTGGCATTCTGCGGAGCGACATTCGGGTCGTCGAGCGGCCCGAGGATGCAGATTGGATTGTCATCACCCATGAACGCCGTTTTGCGCGATACTCGGAGGACCTCTCGCGGTACCGTGACCGAAAGATCCTTCACGAGGCGATCGTCGACGGGACTCCGGTCTGGAGTCTCCTGGACGTGCGTGCCACGGCGCGCAGCAACTGAGTACGGCTCCCCGAGGAGCTCGAGCGCAACTGGGGTCGCTCCTCGGAGCTCCAGGGCAATGGCAGTCGGCGCGCTCCTCACGGTCTGCGTGGGCTGCTCCGCGACTTCGTTCAAGTTGGAGCTCGAAGCGGATCCCGACGACGTGGTGATTTGGGCGAGGCTCGATGGGGAGTCCATCGTCGAATCGCGTGCCGAGCTGGCTCGCGACCCGGTGTTCGCGGTGACTCAGCCCGGCGAGAGATTGTGGGTGGGGCGCTTTCGACCGGGAGAGTTCGCCTTTGGGCTCGACGGCCGACCGCTGACTTCGTCCGACTTGCTCCAGTTGACGCTGGACGCGTCGAGCTCGTGCGGGAGGTGTCTCTTCGACGCCGCCGAAGCGCCGGCCCTGATTTACGCGGGTCAGAGCTGTCCGATTCCGCCGTTCGTCGAGCAGAAGATCCTCGTCGAGGGCGACGGAGCGATGGCCGAGGTCGACGAGCCCACGCCCGCGACGCTTCGACTCAGCCCCGGCGGAGACTGCGCGTGTCCCGAGTCACCGGAGCAGCGCTGGACCGAGCTCGAACCGTGCCCCGTGCGAGGTGAGGCCGACATCGCACCCCGCGACATCGCGCTGAGAGCGGACGGGACAGTCTTTGGATTTGCCGGGAGCTTCGGGCTGGCAATCGACGCCCAAGGACGCACGCTCTGGGGTGAGTTCGAACCTGCGTTCGGATCGTTGAGGAGCTGGGTCTCCTTGCCCGACGGACGAATCGTCTTGGCGAGCAGCGTTCGCGGATCGGGCGGAGAGGTGGACTTTCAGGACGTGCGGATCGTCGCGGTCGACGGAGAGACACTCACCGCGGGCCCGATCGGTGGCTTGCCGGAGTTGACCCGCGTCAATGTGAGTCCTGGGCAAGACGGCCGATTCGAGATCCTCGCCGCCACACGCGTCGGCACGCTCATCAGCGCGACGGGGGCGACGTGCTCGGTCTCGGGCGCCTCGGCTGAGTGTGAGCTCGTGCCCCTTCGAAAGGACATGAGTTGCCCGAACACGTATGCGAAGAGCGCGCTCGAGTCCGTGACTATCTTGGAGAACGGCGACGGCGTAGCGTGGCTCGAGGGTGGGTTGCTCTTCCGTCCGCGAGGGGAGAGAACCTGGTCCTGCGTGCCGGGAACGAATCAGCTCGCGCTAGAGGTGCCTGGCCAAGGTCCGATGGAGGTCCCTGGCGACGTCTCCTTGATCTCCTTGGGACGACGGATCTTGGCCTGCGGATCGACGGGGTCGTTGGGATCCACCGCGGTCGTGCTGACCGCGACCGTGCCCGAGAGCTTGCGGGCAGAGTCTGGTGAGTTGGTTCCATTCCCGGTCCGCCTCTTGGCACTCCATGCGGAAGCGAACGCGATCTGTGCGGGCTTCGCGGCCGCTCCGGATGGCTCGTCGATAGACGTGCTCTTCAATGGAGCGCCGCCGCACGTGGCCAGAGTGAGTCGCGAAGGAGTGCTCCTCTCGGTCCGAGCTCAGGCTGAAGTGTTTGGCGTCGAGTCAGCCCTACTCAGAGTCTTCCAGGCTGGGCCCTGGCTTGCCGCGATCGGGCTGACGGGCACTATCTTCCGAAACGACGGGGCAAGCTCGCGACTCGCCGAGCTGAGGTCTCCGGGGTCGACGACGAGCGCGGCCGTGACGACGCCGCGCGGGTTTCGAATCTATCGTGAACGAGCGACTGCGCTCGAGATCGTGGCTGGGTCGGGCTGCGAGGACGTAGAGGTCTTGCCAACCCCGATCGAGCTCTCCGCGGTCGCCGCGGTGACCCAGGAGGGAGACGTCGACGTCGTGGCCGGAGTCGAGGAGGGAGCGCTCGTCCTGACTCGAGTTCGGGGAGAGTCGGTCGAAATTTCTCGTCTCGGACCCATCCCGGCGGCCCCCGTTCAAGTGGTGAGTTTGGGTTCGGGAAGACTCGTCATGAGGCTCGCCGACGGAGCTCTGTGGGCCGCAATCGGAGACCGCGTGCAGCTCGTCTCCATAGGCCCTTATTTGTCGCTGGCTGCGTCCCAGGGCGTCGCGCTCGCAGGAAAGGTCGGAGGGATCGATCGGGTCTCGCCGGCGCTCGACGGGACGCTCCGAGCCATTTCCGTGTCCGAAACTTTGGAAGGCGTCGCCTTCGCTCAGGTCGACGCGCAGAGGAACGGCCCGGAGCAGGTGACCGCGATATCTCTCGAGTGTCCCGACCGCGGCCGCGTCGAGATGTTCGAGTCCCTGAATCGAGTCGACTTCGAATGGACCAACCGAACCCACTCTGCCTGGGTGATTTCGGGAGAGTGCGGATCGGGAGCTCAGCTATGCCCCGACTTCACGTTTCGGCCTTTCGCTCTGACCGCTCCGGCCCCCACCGAGGTCGCCACCGTCGCGCTGCCCGGGCTCCTCGTATACGCGAAGGGAACTCTCCACGCAGCTCAGGGCAAGCTGACGACCCTGCCTTTCGATCGTGCGCACCAACTCGTGGGTTCGTCTGGCGTCTACGTCGGAGTCTCGAGCGGGGGTGAGGCAGCCGTCGTGTTCGCGCGATAGATCGAACGTCGGCCACCGTCGAATTCTTCACGCTCGCCCCTCGGTTTGCTGCTAGGCTGTCGCGATGTTCGAATTTCGCGCCCAACTCATGTGCTCCGCGCTCCTCGTTTTAGGATCTGGCTGTGGCGCGACGCAAGTCCGCGTCAGCCGCCTCGCGCCCGCGGAAGTCACGATTCCTGTCGGAAAGCCCATCGCCATCACCCAAATCACCGGCGCAGGTTCCGACAGGCTGTCTGCCGAGCTCACCCAAGCCGTCGTGGAGACCAAGCGATTTCAAGTGCTCGAGCGACAGCAGCTCCAGCCCGTGATGGCCGAGCTCGGTTTTTCGGCGGCCGGACACATCTCCGACGAGACGGCGATCTCGTTCGGGCAGATGACGGGCGCGGCGACTCTGATCATGGGTGACGTCCTTGGCGACGACTACGACGAGAAGGTCACGAGCGTGCTCGGCAAGTGCACCAAAGACGGCACGGTCTACGAATGCACGCAGTTCACGCGAACCGCGGAGGCGACGCTTCGAGTGAGCCTGAAAGTGCTCGAGACGGAGACCGGGAGAGTATTGGCGGCGAAGAGTTTGTCCGCCTCGCGAAAGCGGAGCGCCCAAGCTACCGATACGGAGCCCGCGCCGATCCAGGCGAAGGACGAAATGATCACCGAATGTCGCACCGAGCTCGTGCAGTCGTTCGTCGCGGTGATCGCTCCTCACGAGGTGACGGAGTCCGTTTCGATGCCGACGGATGGTGACTTGCCGGAGCTCGAGGCTGGGCACAAGCAGGCGCAGGTCGCGAATTGGCCGGTTGCGATCGAGAAGTACGAGGCCGCGGTGGCGCGGTCAGCGGGGCCTGAGTTTGACGACGAGCAGCGCGGGCTCGCCAAGTACTGTCTTGGAGTCGGCTTGGCGTACTCAGGTTCGTTCGACGAAGGGATCGAGCAGCTCGAGCGAGCGCTGGCGCTCAACCCAGACCCGATGTTCAAGAGTCAGCTAGAGACGGTGCGGCGGTTCAAGGCCGAGGCGGCGAAGTTGGCCGAGCAACAATAGGGATCGAACAGACCCCTGGGAGCGCAGGCATCTTGCCTGCGCCTAACCTTCGCGGAGTCCCAATACTCTGATCTGAACAGAGAGAGCCGGCCTTGCTTTGGTTGCGGCCCGCTATAGATATGGAGCCGTTCGCAGTCGCGGAGTCACCGAAATGGGACTCCGCGAAGTCTACGCGCAGGCAAGATGCCTGCGCTCCCAGGGCAGGAGCTCCCAGGGCAGGAGCCTGCGCTGCCAGAGCAGGAGCCTGCGCTCCCAGAGCAGGAGCCTAGTGCGTTTCCAGGGCTTTCTTCGCCGATGAGGCCAGGTCTTCGGGTGCTTTGGGGTGCTTGACGCACTTTTCCAGCATGACTTTGCGGTCTTTGGTCCTGGCCAGAGCCACCAGGCAGACCGCTTCGCCCTGAGTTGCCGTGTTGTCTTCGGACTCGGTGAGCGCGCGCTCGAAGTAGCTTACGGCCTCCGTCGAGTTGCTCCGCCTCGCCTCGATGCCGCCGATACGGAGGAGCGCGGTGGGGTCGCCAGGAAAGGCGTCGAGCACTTTTTTCCACGCGCTCAGGGACTCCGCGTCTTTGCCCATCATCTGGAGAGTCTCGCCGATGTCGCGCCAGATCGTCTGATCTTCGGGCAGGGCTTTTTTGTATCTTTCGAGCAAGCTCATCGCGCGTCCGAAAGCGTTTTGGTCTCTCGCTGCGAGCGCGAGCTCGCGGATACTGGCGATGTCGTTGATGTTCTGGGCGAGGGCCTGCTCCCACTCGCTCACCGCCTCGAGCATCCGGTCTTGTTTCTTGAGCGCGCGGCCTAGCCAAAGGTGGAACTCGGCGCGGGTGCGAGTACCTTTGACCGCGTTTTCGAAGGCCTCCCTTGCTTTTTCGGGGGACCCATCGAGGAGCTCGATGCGTCCCAGCCAATATTGAATGTCGGGATCGTTCGGAGCTCGTTTGATCGCCTCGTCGAGCATGGCGCGGGCGCGTCCGCTCTCGGGTTCCTTCTGAGACATGAGCGCGCCCGCCATGGCGATGTACGGCTTGGGGCTGTTGCCGTCGATGGCGGCGGCTTCTCGGTAGACGTCGAGCGCGGCCTCGGTCCGTCCTGCGACCTCCAACACGCGGCCGCACTCGGACAGGACTTCCTGTGAGTTGGACACGGTGCGCTGCAGGTCGATACAGATCGCCTCGGCCTCGTAGAACTCGGGTCGAGCGCGAGGCTTGGGGTGGTTTGCGGCCAGGTCTCTCAAGGTCGCGGCGAGGCCGAGGCGCGATCGATGGTCTTCGGGGTCGAGATCCCTGGCGGTGAGGAAAGTCTTTCGTGCGGAGCTCAACTCACCTCGTCGACGTTGACACTCACCCAGGATCAGCAAGGCGTTGACGTCGCTGGGATCGGCGGCGACGAGCTTGCCTGCGGCCTCACGCGCGCCTTCGATTTCGCCGAGGTCGAGCTCCGTCCGGATGCGCCAGATTTGGGCGCGGAGCTTGTCCAGGCTCGTTCCTTCCTTCGCGGCCGCGGCGGCGAAGGCGTTCTTCGCGGCCGACAGCTTGCCGAGCTTGAGGTTGAGCTTGCCCTCGACGAAGAAGGGCAGCGCGACCTTGGGCGCGAGGGCCTTGGCAGCATCGATGTCGGTGAAGGCCTTGGCCAGCTCGTTCTGCGCGAACCTGGCTTCGGCGCGGGCCGTGAGCGCGGGTACGTCGGCCGCTGACCTGGCGGGACCCGTCATGGCACGACCCACCACCTTTTCAGCCAAATCACCGGCACCCATTTCCGCGTGCGCACGGGCGAGCAGGAGCAAGCTCTCCGTGCGCCGGGGCTCGAGCTCGTAAGCCTCGCCCGCAAACCTCGCCATCTGAGCGGGTCGCGCGGCGTCTTCGAAGGCGATGGCGGCTTCGAAGTTCACGGCGCCGCGCCGATCGGGGGGCAGGCCCTCGCGGCTTCCGTCGGCAGCGGCGGCGAGCATCTTGAGTCGATCACCTGGACGCCCGAGGGTCCCGTAGAGGTCGGCGGCGACCGTGGCGGCGGTGGCAAATCGGGGCTCGGAGAATACTGCCTTGGCGAACAGCTCGGCTGAAAGCGCGGGATCGCTCCTGCGCAGAAGTCGACCCGCACTCATCCACGCAAATGGGTACTTGGAGTCGATGACGAGCGCGCGATCGATGGTCTCGAGGGCGCGGCCCACCGTGGTGGTCTGGACCTCCGCGAGCGCTAGGATCACGAGCCCTTCCTTGTCGGTGGCGAAGCTCGGCTGAATCGGCGCGAGCGCCTGAGTTGCGGCTTCTCCGTCGCCGTCGAAGAGGGCGGCGATCGCGCGGGCCTTGGCGGCATCGGCGCCCGCGGCCTCGAGGGGGAGCTCCGCGAGCTTGGCCGTGAAGTCCTTGCGCGGGAAGGCGTCGCCGTAGATCAGGTGAGCCAGGCCGAGGACTTTGACGAGGGTGGGTTTTGAAGAAGGTTGGCCGGTGAGTGCGGCGATGGCGGATCGGAAGGACTCATAGGTTCCGCGATCGATGACGTCCTGGGCGCTCTCCGCTTTCACTTTGCGCACCAACGACTCGGCGCCGCCTCGCAGGTCCGAGTTGTCTTGAATGCTCTGGTCCACGGTGGCTTCGATGGACTTGGAGAAGAACCAACCCATGTTGAGCCAGTAGGATGTAACGAGGCCCACGGCGAACAGCGCGGCGAGCCCGCCGAAGCCGATGATGTGTCGCCGATACACGAGAAAGAACGGAGGTTTCAGGTCGCTGGCGTCGAGGCCGTCGACGAGCGCCTCGGCTCGTGGAGCTGGCGCGGTGGGCTCGTTGTTTGCGGGGTTGGCTTCTTCGACCGCGACCTCGGCTTCGGGCTCCTTGGTCGCGGCGAGCTCTGCGGCGAACGATGCGTCGGGAGACGCGCCCCTCGGAGCGACGGGCGTGGCGCGACCAGGCGGGTTCGCGCGGGGAGGCTCGTCACCCGGGCCCGCGTCGAGGTCGAGCCCATCGTCGAGGTCGAGGGCCTTCTTCTTCCGCGCGGCCTTGGGGTCGGCTTCTCCGATGGGCGGCGGTGGCTCCTCGGGCTTGGCTTCGATCGGGGGTGGTGCGGGCGGCTCCGGGTTCATCAACGCATCGAGGTCCGCGAGGTCGACCTTGGCGGTGACCCGTGGCTTGGATGCTCCGAAGACCGGGACGTTTCCCGACCCCGTGCGCGGACGATGGGCCGTGCCTGGCAGGGCGACGGCGCTTCCCTCCGTTCGCAGCTCCGCCGATTTCGAAGGAGGGACGGCGGCCGGCTTGGACTCGGACCTAGGGGCCTTCTTGGGATCGTCGCCGCGCTCTGGAACCCGCGCGTTTTCGGCGCTTTCGGAGCCGCTGATTCGCTCGTCCGAGCTGCTCTCCGGTTTCGGGCTGGTCCCTTCGCCCGCACGCATGGGCGCGCTCTCGCGCGCTTCGGCTCCCGCGCCACGATTCGCCGGGGCGGCGTTTGGCGGACGACGCGCCGCCTCCGTGATCGGTCCGCGGGCGGCCTCGGGTCGTCGGGCCGCACCCGAGAGTGACTCGGGCCGACGCGCGGACGACGTCACGGCGGCCGGCGGGCGACGCCCGAGCTCGGCAGGAGCGACCGAGGGCCGTCGCTCCTCGTCGGGACGCCGCGCAGAGGACGCGGGAGCTCGCGGCTCTTCGGCCCTTCGGCCCATCCCGGTGGTAGCGGCTGGAGGCGTGCGCCGCGCTTCCTCTGACCCCGCGCGCGCGCGGCCCGGTGGAGCGGCAGACGGCCTCGCGGGATCCGCTCGGACAGGATCCGCTCGGACAGGATCCGCTCGGACAGGATCCGGTCGGACAGCATCGGCGGGCATGTCGCCGAGGCCCGGCTTTCGAAGACTGTCTGGCCTGCCTCCCGGCACCCGGCGGCCTACGGGGGCACCACGCCGAACGCCGGACTGCCCGCGCGGCGCAGCTACACTTGGTCCGCGAGGGAGAACGGCGAGGAGGGACGCCCCGCAATCAGGGCACGCGGCCGCGGTCGGGGCGCCAATTTCTTTTCCGCAAGACGGGCACTTCATCCTGGGCCGCCACCACCGTTCTCCATCACATCGGCGCTGTGAGCAAGCCCGCACACTCCCCATGCCGCCGGCCGGTTTCTGTATAGAATGCGCGCCATGTCCGGACCCGAACGCCCTGGGGCGTCCCAGAAGCTCGTCGCCGACGTCGAACGCCTTTGCCAAGGCTTCGCCCGCGCCGTCCGTGTGCGACCCCGTTATCGCCGGGCCGACAACGAAGTCGTCCAGGGCATGATGAGCGCGCTCCTTCGGAGCCTCGAGCAGATTCAGCGCGCGCGTCCCGAGCTCACCATCCGAGTGGGCCCGGATCGCTTTTACTTCGAGGGCCACGTCGTCCTCGAAGAATCGGACCCGAAGGTGTCGATTCCTTTTGCCTTTTTCAGAGACGGACTTCGACGCCTAACGTTCAAGCAGGGCCTGAGCTACGAGGAGCTCGATGCGCTCGTGCTCGCGACCGCCGAAGGCAGCGCTTACTCCGGTCTCGGCGACGACATCGTCTCGGCGCTGTGGCAGCTCCGCTTCGAGAACGTCGAGGTCGCGGTCGTCGACACCAACATCGTGTCCGCGGCACGAGGCAGGGCCGGCGTCGAGACGCGCACCGCGTTCGACACCGAGGCGCAGTCCGACGACGTGCTCATGGCGATCTCAGGCACCGAAAATCCGGACATCGCATCGGTGCCCGTCTATCCGAAGGCCCGCAGCGAAGCCGCCGAGCTGATCGCGCAGGCGCTCGAATCGATCCCACCTGACGCGCCAGGATACCACCCTGCGATGCCGCAGGATCGGCCCGCCTATGCCGATGAGGTGATCGACGAGGCCGTAGAAGAGGAGTCCGAGCACATCGAGTTCCGGCTGATCCAGGCCGCCCTCGACACGCTCGCGCGTGATCTCGATCCTGCGCTCGCCGAGCTCGTGACGCGCTCGATGCTCGACATCTTCCTGGCGGCGGTCTCAGCACACGAGTTTCGCCGAGCCGCTCGCATCATGGCCAACGTGCGCAGGCTGGGCGACACGCTCTCGGACATCGTGACGCCTTGGGTGATGGCCGCTTCAGGCCACGAGACGTTGCGCAGCGCCGTGCTCAACACCTTGGTGTCGTCGAGCGACGAAGCCACCAGAGAGCTCGCAATCCTCGCCAAAGCCTGTGGGCCGGCCGTGCTGGGACCGCTGATCTCCGCCTACGGCGAGCTCGCCGATCCCTCCAGCCGACGAACCCTCAGCGACCTCATCGTCAACGTCGGCGTCACCGACCCCGGGCCGATCCAAGACCTCTTGATGAGCGACCAAACCTTCCAGGCCCAAGAAGCCATCTATCTGTTGGGCCGAATCGGGGGCCCGCGCGCTCAAGCCGTGCTGCGCGAGGCGAAGAGCCATCCTAATCCCGCGGTGCGTTTGTCGCTGTTGGAGAACCGCGGCATGCTGACCGAGCACGAGTCTTTCCCAATCGCCATGGGCTTCCTCGAGGACCTCGATCCGAAGGTCCGGGCTCGAGCCGCTGAGGTTCTAGGGACCGCGACCGATCCGCGCGCGGTGTCGGCGTTGTGGAAAGCCGTGGAGGTCGACACCTTCGCGCTCGCGCCCCGCGAGGTGAAAGAAGCCTTCCTCACGAGCTTCGCGCGCCTCGCCGGCGAGACCGCGTTGACGACGCTGACCGAGATGATCAAACGCGGCGAACGGTCGGGTGCGAGCAAAGACGCCGAAGATCTCGCGGTCGCAGCGGTGAAGGCCCTCGAATTCATCAAGACTCAGGAGAGCGTGAAGCTGCTGAAGAAGCTCTTCGTCGCGAAGAACGCGCGGATCCGCGATGGCGGCAAAGAGGTCTTTCGCAGGCTCCAGGAGCGGCACGGATGAAAACACCAGAAGTCTTGATCGACACCTCGCTCGCGTTTCTCGACAGCCTGCTTGCGTCAGTGGGCGGCAGCGAGAACCTCGAAGCGCTGACTGGGCTGGCCGCCAAGGCGTTCCAGGCTGGTGAAGGCTTCGCGATCCAATTCGTGGGTAAGAGCGCCTTCGTCAATGGCCACCGCCTTCCTCCAGAGGCGGACGTGGTCGAGCCGCTCCGAGCTCTCTTCGATCGGCGCGACATTCAGGCCGTCGAAATCGTCAAGCCGCCGGTGCAGCAAGGGATCGCTGGGCTCATTCGCTATCTGGCCGACCCAAAAGCCTCGGCCGCGCCTTTGGCGCAGCTTGGGTTCACCGTCGTAGAGGTTCGTGAACGAACGGACGAGGCCGATGAAGCGAGGCGAGCGAATCCAAGCGCGTTCGCGCTCGGCTGCTACGGCCGTCTGTTGCTCGCGGTGCGCGAGCAATCCGAGCGCATTCGTGACTCGGTGGAGATCGACTGGGCCGCACAGTCGCGCCCTCCGCCCAAGGTGCGCGCAGTGCGCGTCGTCCAAGAGCTCGTCCAGATCGCAGGAGAGCGGCCGGAGCTGCTGTTGCGGTTCGCGTCCAGCCACGCGGGCGCCCGCCCAGAGGAGCTCGTCGCCGCCAACACCTGCGTGCTCAGTGTGATCATGGGTCGCGCGCTTGGCTTGTCGCAGAAGGACTTGGTCGACGTCGGTGTGGCCGCGTTGTTTCACTCGGTGGCACAACCCAAGCGCGGCGACGACGAGCGCGCGATCGCGGATCACTCTTTCGCGCGTATGTTGTCGGAGAGCCGCTTGTTCGTCGCGAGCTTCCTTCGATCGGTGATCGTCGCGGAGCAGCGCGCCCTCGAAGGCGAGCAGCTCCCATGGGGCAAGCCGCGCGCGGCTCCGCACATCTACGCGGCGCTCGTGCGCGTTGCCGCCGCGTTTTCGGCCAGGGTGGGCGGCGTCGTGAAGAGCAAAGACGGTCGTCGAATTCGGCCGCCCGAAGCGTTGCTAGAGCTGGCGACGGCAAGATCGCCGCACGATCCGGACGCGCCCGGCTATGACCCGCGCTTCGTGGACTTGCTGGCCAACTTGTTGCGCTGCTTTCCGGTCGGCATGGAGGTCGTGCTCGACGACGACACTCGGGCCATCGTGATCCATCACCGTCGCGCCGCGGCCTGGGACAAGCCGCTCGTGCACAACGGCAAGAAGTTGATCGACCTCTTCGAACAGCGCCGCTCCATCAAACACTCCGTGTCGTTCGTTGGCTTAGAGCCAGAACTGGTTGGCACGATCGATCCGAAGTCGATCAAGATCCCCGAGCAGCTCAAGCCAGAACCGGAAGCCAAACCTAAGCCCGATGACTCCAAGCGGATCGCAGAGGCGAAGAAAGCCGAGGAAGCGAAGAAGGCCGAGGAGGCGCGAAAGGAAGCCTTGCGACGGGCTGAGGAGACCCGACGCATCGAGGAGGCACGGCGCGCCGAAGAAGAGCGCGCGGAGGCCGTTCGAGAGGAAGCGAGGCGGGCCGAGGCGCGCAGGGTCGAAGCCATCAAGAAGGCCGAGGACGCCAAGAGAGCGGAGGACGCTCGACGGGCCGAAGAAGCGAAGCGGGCCGAAGAGGCCAAGCGGGCCGAGGAGGCTCGGCGAGCAGAGGATCTCAAGAAGGTCGAAGAGGCCAAGCGCGCGGACGAGGTGAGGCGTGTCGACGAGGCGCGGCGTGCCGAAGAGGCTCGGCGAGCGGAGGAGACCAAGAAGGCCGAAGAAGCCAAGCGAGAAGAGTCGCGGCATCTCCTGCGACGCGTCGAGGAAGCCCGGCAGATCGCCAAGCGCGCGGAAGAAGCTCGGCGCGCTGAAGACTCCAAACGCGCCGAAGAGACCAAACGCGCACAAGAGGCCAAGCGCGCGGAAGAGGCCAAGCGCCCTGAAGAGACCAGACCGCACAAGAGAGCCGACCTGCCGGCACCTTACTCCCCTCGGCCTCTCGACCTCACGCCTCCCTCGGTCCGAGGCGACACCGCGATTCAACGCGACGAGGACAGCGCAAAGGAGCCCCTGTTCCGGCGCCGCCGCGTCGACCCGATTCATCGTCCTTGGGCCGACAAGCCCGATCAGGCGGACGCTCCGGCCCCAAGGCGCGGGGACACTCCGTCGCCTCCCCCGCTGCGGAGCGACGTGCCCAAAGAACCCATGTTCGACGGATCCGGTTTCGAACCGCCAACTCCAGGATCGAACGAGATCGGCGACGACCTCTTAGAGGCTCTAGGGCGTGACGGATTCGTCATCGTACAAGCAGGCGCAGCCGCGCGCCCGGCGACGCCCTCGCCCCTCGAACAAAGGGTGCTCCTCGAGCAAAAGGTGCCCGACGATGCGGTCGAGCCTGCCGATCATGCCGACGAGCCTGAGGAGACCCTCACCGAGATCGCCTCGCTTCGAGCGGTCCGTACGCAGAGCGCTGCGCGTGCGGCCTCCCGCGTCGAGCCCAGCAGGTCGACCCCGGCTTCGGCGAGCCTCGCCTCCCTCGACGATGAGGAGACCGGCGCCACAGTCCAACCGCTGAGAGTCGACGCGGTCTCCGAAGCGAAACACGCGAGCCGAAAGACCCCTCCTCCGAACATCGAGGCGGTCGCGGGTGAGCTGCTCTCTGCCTCGGCCTTTGCGGGCGAAGCTTCCGCTGTGATGCTCGCTCCCGAGGATGTCGAAGAGGTCGATCAGAAAACGAGCGCCGGTGAAGGCTCGCTCGATGAGTCAGACGCAGCCGCGCTGCGGAGTGAGCTCTCCGAAGACCTCGTGACGTATTCGGTAGCGGACGACGAGTCCGAGCGTCCTTCGGAGCCCGATGTTCCAAGGAGTGACCTCGCCGACGACGAGACTCCCGACCCGGATGCCGAAAATCACCGCGAAGCTCTGCAAGACGACGAGTCCAGCCACGAGGGCGAGGCGGGGTTCAGCGACGAGAGTACGATCGCGGCAGCAGCCGAGCCGGAGGCCGAGGTCGCTCCTGAGGGTCGACGCGAGCTGATCGAAGTCGGAGAAGACGAAGACGATGACGGCGAACGTGACCTCGGCTCGAAAAATTTCGCGGCCGAAGCGACGATCGAAAGAAAGGATGTCGCACTCATCGCTCCTTCACCGCTCGAAGCCGGCGCGGACGACCGCGACTCCGAGCCGGCGATGGCTTTCGGTGCCGAGGAGACCATCGGCGGATCGCTCGCCGACGAGCCCGAGGCTAACGTCGAACTGCACGACGTCGAACGGCAAGACGAAGACGAGCTCATCGCCTCGGCAGCGCAGGAACGGGACATCGAAGAGATCGACGCTTCCGAGCGGACGCCCGAAGCTGAAGCAGAAGTCCCAGGTTCCCAGGAGCTTCGAGCCGACGAGGAGATCCGCACCGATGAGCGCCTAGCGGCGAAAGTGGAGCCGCCGGCGGCCGTAGACTTCGACGACGACACCGGACCTGGAGCGGGGCGAGCGAGCTCGAGCGAGGCTCCGCGCAACCTGTTCGACGAGGACGCCGAACCGGAGCCTGATGTCGAG
>CAYXDO010000084.1:24675-46012 GCA_964463485.1 uncultured Myxococcales bacterium
CCCGAGCCTGATGTCGAGCCCGAGCCTGATGTCGAGCCCGAGCCTGATGTCGAGCCCGAGCCTGATGTCGAGCTTGGGCCTGATGCCGATCGCAGCGACGACGAGTTGCTCGACCGGGGAGAGTCTGCGGAGGACGAGACGGAAGAAGGGGCCGAGCGAGGGGACTCGGACGACGGGATCGCATCGATGGTCTACAGCGAGGTCGACGACGGGGAAGCATCGATCGATTCGAGCGCACACGAGGCTCCAGAGGACGAGAAATCGGTCGCCGCGGCGCTTCCCCCGAAGATCTCACTCGAGACCGAAGGGGCGGAGGAGTCCGACGAGCTCGATGAGTCCGACGATGAGTCCGACGGGATCGATGAGTCTGACACCGCTGAGTCCGATGTGTTGGCGAGCTCGACGCTCGACATGCGCGCGGGCCAACCGCGATCTCCTGTAGCACCTCGCAGCGATACGACGCGCACGCCGACGACCCGGTTCGGATACCGATTGGTCGGACCCAAGCGGCGCCTGCTCGGCTCGGTCGAGTTTCCGGCGCTCGATGCGGTGGGGCGTGAAGTCACGCTCTGCGTGCTCGACTTCGACGAGATCGACACCAGCGCGATCGGCGTGGATCGCCTGACCGAGTTGTTCGAGGCGGAGGCGCAAGTGCTCGACGAGATCGCGCACCCATGCGCGCCACGGCTCATTCGGATGGGTCGGGCGGGGGAGAGTCGATACTTGGTGCTCGAACGAGCGGAAGGCAAGAGTCTGGCGGACGTACAGGGGCCAGTGGACCCGGAGCTCGCGCGCATGGTGACTCGCGCCATCGCGGAGGCTTTGGAGCACATACACACGCGCGGGTTCGTGGCTTGCGGGTTGCGAAAGGAACACGTGGAGCTCGTGGGGGGGCCCGCAGTGGCTCGGCTGACGCGGTTGTTCCTCGCCGTCGAGGCAGGAGAGACTCCGAACGCGCTGCTTCGCAGCCTCCCGTTGTCACTCCCTCCCGAGTATCTGTTCGGGGAAAAATACGATCAGAAGTCGGATCAATACGTGCTCGGCGGGATGTTCTACGAGCTCCTCACGGGCAAGCAGCCCTTCGAGAACAACTGGGTTCGACTCTCGAGCCCAGGGATTCGGCCCAAGCCTATCGCCGAGGTACGAAAAGGGATCCCGCCGAAGCTCGCCGAAGTCGCCTCGCGGCTGTTGGCAGATAGGCCCCAGGCAAGGTTCGCGAGTTGCAGAGAGGTCGTTCGGGAGCTCACCCGAGAAGAGTGACCACTCAGAGCTCGACTCAGGGCGTCACCGTGCTCGTCGTCGATGCCGTGGACGGCGTCGAAGCTCCCAGACTCTCGACTCGCGGACCGCTGGATCTGACCACCGCGAGGACGGCGAGCACGATGACGAGCAGCGACCCGAGTACGATCAGATCACGGTACGACTTCGCCGGCGGTGCGGCGGCCAACTCACGAGCCGCGATGGCAGGACCGGCGCCCAACGGGCGAGCCGGCGGAGCGAGCGGGAGCGGCGGAGCGGCTTCGGCGGAGGCGACGCGCTCGGGCCGAATGGAGTCCACGTTGACACTTTCGATCACCGGCCTCCGACTGAGTCTGAATTCGGCGATCTCGCTGTCGATCTCGGGCGACCGGTCTCGCTGCAACGTGGGCTCGTCCCCTGACAGCCCCGCCAAATCGGGCTCCGTCGAGACGTCCGGCTTCGACGACGAGGGCGACGTGCTCGCAGACGGAGGAAAGAGGTAGTCCTCTTCTCGGCCCGGCGCGATCAGCGTAGCTGCGTCGGAGACGAACGCGCCCAGCGCGTCGCTGACCACCAGCCCGAGGTCAGCGGTGCGACCGAGTCGATTCAAGGCCACGTCGAGCCGCGCCAGAAAGTCCGCCGAGTCCGGATATCGGTGCTCCGGAGCCGCGCGAACCGCGCCGATGATGAGTGCGTCGAGGTCGGACGGGACATCGTTGCGATACGCCGAGGGCAGTATCGTTTCGGCCTTGGCGCTCGAGAGCAACATCTCGAAGACCGGCCCAGGGGGGACCAGCGGCCGGAGAGTGAGTGTCTCGAACAGCACCGCCCCGAGCGAGAAGATGTCGCTTCTGACGTCCGCCTTGCCGTCGACCTGTTCGGGAGCCATGAACCCAGGCGTACCCATCACCGCGCCGGCGACGGTCTCCCATCCCTTCAGCTCCGAACGACCAATGCCGAGATCGATCACGCGAACGACGCCGTCCGAGCCGACCATGATGTTCTTGGGCGCGATGTCGCGGTGTACGAAACCGATCTTGCGACCGTTTGCGTCGGTCGCATCGTGGAGCGCAACAATCCCTCGGACCGCGTCGCGCACGATGCCCACGGCGGTCCCGAGCGCTGGAAGCGAGCCCCGTTCGCGCCACTTCTCGATCAGCACGGACAGCGGCACGCCGTCGATGTACTCCATGGCAAGGTACACCGTCGGTCCGAACTGGCCCAAGGCATAGACCTGCGCGACGTGCGGGCTCCTGATCCGCGCGGCGACCTCGACCTCGTGGCGAAAACGTCTGATGACGTCGTCCTTGGCGAGGTGCGCATGGAGCAGCTTTACGACGAGCTGATCCGGAATGTTTGGGATCGGGTTGATCGGCTTGGCGAGGTAGACCGTTCCCATGCCGCCCTTGCCGAGCGCCTTCGTGAGGAGGTAGGGGCCAAAGACCGCGGGCAGAGCCTCCTCAGCGAGCATCGAGGACCAGGTTATTTCAGCCTCCGAAATTCCCGCAAGCACGATTCGTCGACCTGCCCGAGGATCTGTCGAGCGAGCTTGGCCGAGCGAGCCTGAACTCGCGGGTTGAAATCGAGCCCGCGCCGTGATTGAAGTGCAAGCGGGGCTGCATGCCCCCAATCGACGATCGACAGGAAGGCTCTCCCATGAAGAAACTCATCCCGACCGCGGCCGCGCTCCTATTGACCGGAGCCCTCGCCTATTCTTGCAGCTCCTCGAAAAGCGCCCAGCAGCCCGGCGACCAGGCCGCGAGCGGGCCGGCCGCCGAGGGCGAGCATCCGAAAGGCGAGCATCCCGAGGGCGAGCATCCGAAAGGCGAGCATCCCGAGGGCGAGCATCCGAAAGGCGAGCATCCCTCGGCCGACGCAGGCACGAAGCCGTAACACGCTCGAATGAGCCCTCATCGAAGTGACCGGGCCGCCGCGCTCGTGTGCTGTTTTGCCGCGGCCTGCGCCACCTCGTCGCCGAACACTGAGGAGATGAGGGCGCCTTCGAGACTGGCACCGGTCCCAGGCGTCGTCACCGCCGACATTCAGGCAGGCATCGAGGCTCACGTGGACGCGAAGGTCACCGAGGGCGGCGGCTACTTTCACCTCCCGTTCGAGCAGGGAACGCTGAAGCTCCGGCTGGTCCGGGTGCACACCGAATACCTCTCGAACCTCGGCCCTCGGAGGCACTTCGCCTGCGTGGACCTCGCGGACGTCAGCGGAGACGTGTTCGACGTCGATTTCTTCATGTCGGGCGACCCGGGGGCCATGACGGTCACCGAGACCACCGTACACAAGAAGAACGGGCAACCGTTCTACACGTGGGACCAGAACGACGATGGAACCTGGCATCAGCTCCCGATGGACGCCGCCAGCCATCATCACCTCGGCGTCGTGCAGGGCGAGGACGAGTTCGTGTTCATCTATCGAGCGACCCTGCCGGCGCTGACCACGTCCGCGCGCATGTGGGTCCCGCTCGCGCAGACCGATCGCTTCCAGACGGTGGCGATCGAGTCGATGCGAGCGCCGGGGAGAAAGCGCGAAGTCGAAGATCGCGACCACGGAAATCGAGTGCTCGTCCTCGATCTGGGGCCTGAAGACAGCCAGCAGCAACTCGAGATCCGCTACCGCGTCAAGCGGCTGGAGAAGGCTGTTTACGAGGCCGAGAGCTCCGAACGAGAGAAGTACCTCGCTCCAGAGAGATTGGTTCCCTCCGGCGAGAAGTTCGACGAGATCGCGACTCGGGTGCTCCAAGGGAAGAAGACGGAGCTCGTCCGCGCCCGGGCTCTCTACGACCACGTGATCGACCAGATGCGATATATGAAACACGGCACGGGTTGGGGGAACGGAGACGCCGTGTACGCCTGCGACATCAAGACGGGCAATTGTTCCGACTATCACTCGTATTTCGTCGCGCTGGCCCGCGCCGCCGGGATCCCCGCGCGCTTCGCGATCGGCGCCGCGATCCCGTCGGAGCGCAATGACGGCGGCGTCGATGGGTACCATTGCTGGGCTGAGTTCTACGCCGAGGACAAGTGGTGGCCCGTGGATATCAGTGAGGGCGACAAATATTCGAGCTTGGCCACTTACTATTTTGGCCACCACCCGGCGAACCGCATCGAGCTCAGCCGTGGGCGCGACCTGGTCGTCGATCCCGCGCCAGAGTCCGGGCCGATCAACTTTCTCGCCTATCCCCTCCTCGAGGTCGGAGGCCGCATCGTGCGCGCCAAAGCTGAGTTCGCCTTCGAGCGCAACCGAGCTGGTTGAGCGCGTCAGTTGAGCTCATCGGTCCAAAACCGTCAAACTCATCTGCCAAGCCAGTGGCACGACGCTCTGGCGCTTCTCGCCCAAGAGGGCGCGGCCCAAACCCTCGGAATGAGTACGGCCGTGCTCGATCGACTTGCGGATCAGGCCAGCGCGCTGATGAGCCACGGCAGGGTGGAAGCTGCGAGCGCCCTGTTGGAGCAGCTCACCATGCTCGAAGGAACCAACCCACGGGCGCCCTTCTTGCTCGGCGCCGCTCGAGCCACCTCGGGTGACTCGTTGGGTGCGATCGCGGCCTATTCCGAAGCCTTCACACGCGCGGTCGCCCTGGAGGCTGACGGGTTGTGCCAGCGGATCCTCTTTTTGAGGGCCCAAGCTTTCGCAGAGCTGGGCGAGGTCGGCAGCGCTCGGCTCGACTTGCAGGTCGCGTCGACCGGCTCCGATCCGCGCATTTGCCAAATGGCGGACGCATGGCTCAAAGAGTTGGAAGGCCTATGACCGCATTGCCGCCTCGCCTATCGATTCGCCAAGCCGTCATCGGAACCGGGCAGTCCACGGCCGATCCGATGATCGCCGACGGAACGTTGGCGAGGCGGGCGACGGCGCTTCAGCACGCCGCGGTCGCAAACGAGGAGGCCGGCCGGGCCTCGAAGGCCTTGTCTGCGCTCGCTTCCATCAGCCCGTGGCAGCTCGCTGCGGCCGAGCCGTCGCTCCTCTCCGATCCGAAGGCGAAGGCCCTCGCGACGCCCGAAAACGCCGCGGCGCTGCGGGACCACCTGCGCGCGCAACTCTCCGGCGTGAGCCCTTCGGATCATGCGCGCCTGATGAGTGCGCTCGCGGAGCAGGCGATCTTCTCAGGCGACGCGACCGGATTCGCCCAACTCTGCCAAGCCCTTCAGGCTCTAGGCGCTGCCGAGTCGGTAAGGTCCGCCTACAACGCGCAGGTGCGGGCGCTGCCGCAATATCAAAAAACGCAGCTCGGGGTGACTTCCCTCGACGAGACGCTCTTTGAGGCGTCGAAGGGATTCGTCGCTATCGGAGCTCCTCGCGTCGCCGGGGCCCTGGTTCGCGCGCTCGAGGCGCAGCTCGGCAGGCTAAAGACGGTCGAGTGGCCACCCGGCGACCCTCGGCAGCCCACCCACGCCCAGATCCTCGGCGCGCTCGAAACGCACCGCCAAGCCCTCGGGACGATGTTGGCCGCCGTCTCGGCGTCGTCGCCAGCTGCGACGTTCGCGGCGATGCTGGACCAAGCCACCGATAGCGCGGTCGTGTGCGGGCACCTCGTCGCCCGCGCGGACGAGCTCACCGCGCCCCCGCCGAGCGAAGGGCCGATCGAGGGTGCTGTCTTGCGCCACGGCGCGCTGGCGAACAGCTTCCGGTGGGACACGAGGAGATCGGACGACGATCGAAGGTTCGAGGAGGCCCAGCAGAACCGTGAGCTCCTGAATCACGACGCTGAGCGACAACGCTTCGAACGCGACCAACTCAATCGGGACGAGGCACGCATCGAGGCCGAGCGAAGGCAGTGGCAGGCCGATCAAGCGCGCCGAGACTCCGAGCGCATGGCCTACGAGCGAGACCGTCAGCGACGAGACAACCAGATGTGGGAAGCGAGGCGCGAGCAGGAGCGGCTGGACAATCTCAGATGGAACGACCGCTGAGGGCACGCCTGGGACCGCAGGCATCTTGCCGGCGGCTATTTGGCCTGCGCTCCCAGCGTCGGTGAGACACTGGGCCCAGGAGCGGAGTCTACCGGCCGAGCACGACGGACAGGACTCCGGCGCCTGACCACGCCGCAAACGTGTCTCCTGGTGTGTCGAAGACTCGCCTGACTTCGTGGCCCACCCTCACGTATCGTCCTTCGTCGAAGGACAACACCAGACCGTTTACGCCGACCATGAGCAACCCTCCGCTGCCGATCGCCAAACCTGCTCCGTTGGCAGCGAGCTCGAAGTCAGAGCTCGCCTCCTCGACCTTGCACGTCCGCATCAACAGGTCCTCTCCAACGACCTCACCGAGGCAGGGCGCGCCGACACTCACGAGCTGAAAAACTCGCGCCCGCGCCAAGCCCTCGAACGCCGTTTTCGGCAGGTCGATCGTCAGACTCACTCGACTCGGAGTCTGAAGCAGGATCGAAGAGACTACGCCCGATTCTGCGTGCCCTCCGAGGTAGGGTCCCAAGTGTGCCCCATACCAAAATCCAGTGGCGGCTAGACCTCCGCCCGAGGAAGGAACGACGCGGACGAGGCTCGCGCGCCCGCCGACCCACGCGACGCCTCCGTTCGCTCGAACGAAGGTGAACGGCGCAGTCGCCTCGAGCGGAAGGCGCTCGACCTCCGTGGTCCTCGGGTCGTCGGCATTGACTTCGATCGGAGTCAGCGTCAACTCTCCCCGAGTGTCGAGCTCGGTGAGCGCCGCTCCATGGGCGAGCACGAATCGCCCAGCTCGAATCTCCGCCGCGTCCCTGATCGGAGCGAACCCATCGAAGCTACGAGCCGCCGTGGCGCCGTCCGCACTCAGCTTCATCACCCACGCCGACCCATTCGAGGACCCGAAGACCAGAGCGTCCCCGCTCGATCCCATCACCGCGCCCACCGCCGCCGCGCCGAGCGGAAGCTCGGGAGTGAGGGGTCCGGCGACGATCTCGCACTCACGACATTTCGGACCGATCGTCACCCGCGCTCGGGGGGCTCCTGGTCGCAGCACCTCGATCACACCATCCTGACGCTCCGCAGCCAAAGCTCGAACAGCTGGGTACGTGGGCTGGGAGACGGTCTCGATCCGCGTCGACGCGTCGATTCGATACAGGGACCTCTCCGCGTCGCCAGAGACGGCCACCCAGGACCCCGCGACTCGAAGCTTGTTCATTTGTCTTCCAATCGTCGGATAGAGCGCTCGAAGATCTGCAGACTCGACGCCGAGTGAGAGCTCGCTGAGCGCTCCGTCGTACTCGAAGGATCGAGCGCCGAAAGTGGCCACCAGCCGATCCGTGCCGGGCAGTCGCACCACCGACTGACAGGACTCCGAGCTCGTGGCGACCAACCTCGATTGGAGCTCAGGCAGACGGATCGACACCAGGGCTCCTGCGAACTCTCGGTCGATGCTCATGGTTCCGCACACCAAGGCTTCCGACCCCAGCGTCTCCATCCCGACTACGTCGAACCAGAGCGCCGAGCGCCCGTCCGGCCAGCGAAGCCCTCCCTCGGGCCGCTCAGCGGACTGTTCGTCGAGAAGGCACTCGAACTCGTCACCCGACGACGCCACGAGCCCGCCTCGGCCACCCACGGCGAGCACCGCGGAGGAGGTTGAAGCAAAGCCGGCGATCTTCACGTGACTAGTCGAGCCGAAGTGACAGTCCTCGGTGTCGCGGAAGGCGAGCCGCCGACAATCGAGCCCCTCGCACAGCCCGATCGCCGGCATGAAGTCACCGAGGCGAGTTCTGATTTCACCACCGACGAACGTGCGACCTCCCAAGGTGAACATCGAAGTCGCGAGAATGTCGATAGGTGGCTCGATCGTTCGCAGCTCTACGCCCGCATCGGAAAGCCGGGCCCGCTGCCAACGCGATCCGCTCCCGACCATGGCGCCGTAATCTGTCGTGACGATCACGAACCCGTCGCCGTCGGGGGCGGGAGCAACCGCCCGAAGTGGGCCCGGCAGAGTCATCGGTGTGATGACGAGCGGACGATCTGGAGTCGCCGTGGCCAGGTAACTCTCTCCGACGCGCAGGATCGCGCCTTCCGAGCTCATCGCCGTACCCAAAAAGCTGTGCGGCGACCCTTCGGGGAGAATCGGACAGACGGTAAAATCCAAGCTCGACCGCGCCACCGGCTGCACGAGCGCGGGACAAGCGCCCCCCCACCGAATCTCCGTGCCGCTCCGGAGTCTCTGGATCACTTCCTCCTCCAGCGGCTCCGTGAGCTCGTGACCGCGGAACGAGCGAACCGGCTCAGTGTGGATGGCGCAGCGATCGCCGTCGTGAACGAACGCCGGGTCCGAGCCCACGGCCGGAGCCAGACAGCCCGCGCAAGCGTCGTCCCGAGCCGGCGCCTGTGCCGGCAAGATTTCGGCGGCCTCGAATCGCTCGGGGTCGACCGGAGCTCCCTCCGTGTCGATGAAGTCGCTCGGATGGACCACGAACACGGCCGCGACCATGTCCGAGCTCAGCTCCAATCTTCGGAGCGCGCGTCGACCGGACTCCACCGCCACGACGTGGCCGCTCGTGTCTCCGAAGGCCACGACGATGCGCGAGCCCTCGGGCGCTTCCACGGAGGTGAAGTCGTTCGAGCACCCGAGCCCGACACTCACCAGGACCATCACCGCGACCATCAGACCGCGCAGCACCGTATCGTCATCGTACATCGACCCGAGAAGAAGGCGAATGCCCGGCGTGCTTGACAATTCTGCGGCCCCCGGACACGCGACCGGCGATGGAACGACTCGTCTTGATTTGCGCGGGCGGCGCGCTCGGAACCGGCGCGCGCTATCTCGTCACGGCCTGGGCAGTAGCACGATTCGGGACCTCGTTCCCCTTCGGAACACTCATCGTCAACATCGCGGGTTGCCTGCTCATGGGACTGGTGATGCAGGCAGCCGTACTCATCGCGGAGTTTCCGCCGAACCTCCGCCTGGGCCTCACGACTGGGTTTTTGGGCGGTCTGACGACCTACTCGAGCTTCGCCTTCGAGACGACTCACCTCTTCCGCGGGAGCGAGCGGATGGGTGCGGTCCTGAACTTCGGACTCACTACGGTCGCGTGCTTCGCTGCCGTCGCGCTGGGGATGACACTGGCGAGAGGCTTCGTGGGGCGATGACGCTCGCCTAACGAAGAGCGCAACTCACCCGAGAGACTCAGCCTACAGCTCAGCCCTCAGCGTTCAGCTTGGTGCATACTCGGCTGACGGCTGAACGCTTACGCTCAAGACGCTGGTTCGATTCCGAGCGAACGTAGCTGATCGCGCAGCACTTGGCTTCGCCGCTCTGCATCGGACTGTTCCTGTCTCGCCTCGAGCTTCTGTCGCTCCGCTTCAGCCCGCTGTCGCTCCGCGTCAACTAGCTGCTGCTCCGCGTCAGCCAACTGCTGCTCCGCCTCGGCCCGCTGCCGCTCAGCCAGCTCGGCCCGCATCCGCTCTTCGCTGCGACTCGTGAACGGCGTGCCGTCTCGATGCCGAATCACCAGCCGCTCGCCCGGCTCGAACCGAATCCCCAGCCGCGGGCTCACGAAGCCAACCATCGAAGCCACGGAAACCAGCTTGCCGTTCTGTCGAACGAAGCCAAAAATCTGCTCCGGCTCGGGATCGATGACGTAGTACTCCTCGACCCCGAAGCCCTCGTAGAACAGGTGCTTCTCGACCATCTCGCTGAACCTGTTTCCAGGCGACAGCACTTCGAAAACGACCTGTGGAGCGACGCCGTCCTCCTCCCACTGCTTGTAGGATCCTCGGTACCCTTTCGGGCGTCCCAGCGCCACTAGGACGTCGGGTGCCGCCCTCGTCTTCGGATTCCCCTTTTGTGGGTACCAAAGTATATTTCCAGCGACGAAGTCCGGAATTGCGTCATCGATGTTCAGCTTGACGAGGACGATGAAATCGAACTGCTTGGTGTTGTCGGCCATCGGCTGCCCATCACTGTCCGGATACTCGACCTCGTCATCGAGGTCAGGCTCGATGCGAGGCCGGTCTGCGGTATACGGGAGATTCTTCTCCACGTGCATGATGTCCAAGTCTGCATCTGGCTGCTTCGGTGAGCAAGCCAAATCACGCTCGCTGGAATACCCAACCGAGACCTAGCCTCAGGTCGACGACGAGTCGGCTCGAACCCATCTTCGGCGGCGTCGAGGCCGGGCAAGACGTCTCGATCTGCGGAACCATCCCGATCCACGAACGCGTCGAGCAAATCTCGTTCGATGAGTTAGCACACGACGACTACGGCGACAGATACATGACCCCTTCCAATTCCGAGCGCTGCCCCCCTCCGATTCCGAGCGGTGCCTTCGCTCAGTCGCGCGGTCTCGCTCGCTCGACCGGTTCCGATCTGCGCATTTGCCAAATGGCGGCCAGATGGCTCAAAGAGCTAGAAGGCCTGCCATGACCGCATTGCCGCCTCGCGTATCGATTCGCCAAGCCGCCATTGGAACCGGACCGTCCACGGCCGATCCGATGATCGCCGACGGAACGTTGGCGAGACGCTCGTCGGCGCTTCAGCACGCCGCGGTCGCGAGCGCAGAAGCCGGCCGGGCCTCGAGGCCTTCTCCGACCTCGCCGTGGCAGGCGCGAGCAGGAGCGGCTGGCCAATCTCACATGGAACGACCGCTGAGTATCTCGGCGGCGCGAAGCACCCCACGGATCCAGCTGAGTGGCTCATGAGTATGTTGTCCGAAAAGCGGGTCGAGAGTATGACAGCCAGCGAACTAGAGTGGCTGGTCGCAGTGATGCTCGACGAGTACCTGACCGCTCCGGAGCTGAAGGACCTGTGCGCAACTCGAGGTTTTCCGGCGGCGGGTCCGTCGAAGCGCGAGTGGGCCGCCGTAGCCAAGGCCCGTTTTCTCGAACCCACTGGGCTCCGAGAAGCGATGGCCAAGCTCGATCCGACCTGGGTGAAAGTCATGCACCGATTGGCCGTGAGCCCTTCGCCTGTCCGACTGAGGCTGCTGCGTCCGTTTCTGGAGCCGGATTCGAGCTACACGGGCGACTACCGAGTACTCTGGCGTAGAGTCACCGCAGGCCTCCTGTCGAGGGGCGTCGTGTTGGCCGTCGACGGCGGCGCGGATCCTTGGGTCGACAGTCGCTTCGGCCGGTTTCATCTTCTCGTGCCACCGAGCTTCTCGAGTTACTTGCCGCCGTTCCCCATAGAAGCCATGAAGGTGTCGGGCCGTGGACATACGGGGCGACTGAGCCATTCGCTGAGCGCCGCGATCGAAGCCTTCACGAGTATGTCCCTCACCGGGAACAAGCCCGGATCGACGTGGGCCGGGCGGATGGCGAGTCAGCTTCAGCTGAATGCCGGTATTCTCACCCTCTCGCAGGTCGAGCACCCAACCCTCGAGGCCATTTCGAGGACCGTGGAGCGGATATGGTACCAGAGCCTCGTGCCCCAAAAGGCCGGAACCAATTCGAGGGATCCGAAGCAGGGCAACGACGCCGGCATGGTGACTCACTACGTCTTGAGGCATCTCCAACCCGAAGCCGCGTGCTCGGCTCGAGCGCTCGCCAAGTCCATCGTGCCCTTCGGGATGACTGTAACTCCGGCCGACATCACCGCCTTCTGTGATGTCGGCGTCGAGCTCGGCCTGCTCGAGCGCTTCGGAACGGGCGGAGAATCGCTGTTTCGAACGAGCTCCGAGGCGAGCTCCGTGACTGGGTCGGTCGAGTTTGGGAGCGAGCTCGGAGGCGCCTTCGTGGCAGCGCGAACCGCTAGCCTCTTGCCCTTACTCCAAGTCGCGACGGTCTCGCGAACGACGATCAAACCCGGCGGATTCTTGTTCGAGCCGGATCCTATTCGGGCGGGCCGGAGTTGGCACGAGCTCCCGCATCAGCTTCAGGCCGGACTCAGAGCGGCCTCCAAAGCCTTCGACGAGACCGCAGGACTCCTCGAAGCTCGCAGCGGGCAAGTGATCGTCCATCGGGGTCTCTCGATCCTGTGCGTCGAGGACGCCGGACTGCGGGCCTTGTTGCTTCTGCGATTTCCAACAGCGGTCCGAGCGCTCGAAGGTGAGTACATCTCCTGTCTCGCGGGCGCGGTCGATGAGTTGGTCGCCTTCGCGAAGAAGGAAGGCTTCGTATCCAGGAGATTCTCGTGACGACGAAATGGGAACCCGTACCCGATTCGCGGATCGCGGAGCTCATCACCCTCCCCGCGGGCGTCGTGAACCTGAGGCGAGACCTCCATCTCTTCGTGAGCTTCGTGCGACCCGAGGGACTCAAACGAAGTCATCGAGGCAACACCATTCCGAAAGGTCCAGCGCTCAAGCTCGCGAAGATCCTGTCCTGGGCCGGTGAAGCGGACGCCGTCGACGAAAATGACAGAGGATCCTGGTCGAATTTCGTCTCCTTCGTCGCGCGCGACCTCGGGTTGGTGACCTTCGAGGTCGAAGGCAAATACTTGGGATACTCGAGCTCCGCGCCGAGCTTTCCGGACAACGTGATCGAAGTGGTCGAACCCCGGGTGACTTCGTGGCTGGCCTCGTCCCCGTCCGCAAAGGAGCGCTCGATCCTCGACTCGTTGATTCGCCGAAAAGGGAACGAGTTCTTCCAACATGCGACGCTCGTCGCCGGCGAGCGGTTCGACTCCGCAGGTTGCGCGATCGGACCGGCCTCTCGCATGGATCTCGCTCGGATTCGCGACAGGCTGCTCGGAATCCTCTGCGAGCTTCCGACGAACGTTTGGCTACCCATCGCGACGCTCATCGATCACGTCCGTGCGACGGCTCCACATCTCATCCTCGACCCCGCGCTTCGTAAGGTTCCGCTGGAAGACTGGCAACTGAGACAAAAGAAGCGAGGGCTGCAAATCGACGAAAAGGTGGACGACCTCTATTGGAATTTTCGTGAATTTCCGAGCGAGCGAGGCGGACGGGTTTGGGGAAAGGAGATCCAACTCACCGAGAAGTCCTCGGACGGATTTCGCCGGGTGGAGGGCCGATTCCTCCAGTACTTCCTCCAAGAAATCCCCTACCTGTGTGGCTTCGTGGATCTAGCCCTCGAGCCCCGCCACCGGGAGTCGATCTCTCTCCCGCTGAACGCAGTCGCCGCGTTCCGGTTGACTCCGAGGCTGAAGCAAGTCGTTCGCCGCGAGCCCTCGCTCGATGAAGTGAGTGTGACGTTCTTGCCGAATTTCGAAGTACTCGTCGTGGCTCAGTCTTGGCCCGATCGCGAGCTCGCGACACTGTCTCCGTTCACGAAGCTCATGAAGGAGGACGGCCCAACCCACATGCTTCGCCTCGACCAAAAAAGCATCGTCGCCTTCGTCGCGAAAAATCCGAACGCGCCCAGTGTCAAATCGACTTTGCAGAGCCTAAGTCAAAAGCCTCTGCCCACCAACGTCGCTTCGGAGCTCGATGCCTGGAGCGGTCACGCTCAAAAGCTCACCATCTTCGATCAACTCGCCTTGATCGAGCTCAGGGGCCCCTCCTCGGTGGAGCTCCGCGCCGAGCTCGGCTCGCTGGCCGCGGACGACGGGATGGGTCGGTTCGTCTTGGCGACGGACCCGGAGCGCGCGATCTCCGTGCTCGAGCAACGCCTTCGTGTGCCTCGCACAGTGACTCACACGGAGGACCGGTACCACGCCGACTGGGACAGCGAAGCCGGCTCCGACCGGAAGAAGGCGAAGTCGAAACCAGAACCAAAGCCGAAGAGACAAGCTACGCTGACCACCGAGGATCTGATCGGTTGTCGGAGTGACGATCCCGAGCTCTTGCGCGCGCTGCAAAAGGCCCTCGTCGCGGCCGGTCGGAGTTGTTGGTTGGTCGAAGGTGAGTTGCTGGTCGTGAGCGCCGCGGACCTATCGCAGGTTCGTGCAACGCTGAGGAAGCTCGATGATTTCGAGGTATTCGGTTGAACGCTGACCCCTCCACGATCGGATCCGCCTCGGCTCGACCTCTCATCGTGCAAAGCGACGGCACGGTGCTCCTCGAGGTCGACGGCCCTGGATACGAGGAGGCTCGGGACTTCTTGGGTGGGTTCGCGCAGCTCGAACGTTCTCCCGAGCATGTTCACACCTACCGGCTCACACCCTTATCGCTGTGGAACGCGGCGGCGGTTGGATTTCGCTACGAGCCCATCGCCGCGGGCCTGGAGCGGCTCTCCCGGTTTCCAGTTCCGAATACCGCCCTCGAGCTCGTCCGAGAGCAACTGTCCCGATATGGCCGGACGAGACTCACGCGCGGTCCTTCGGACGAGTTGTTGCTGGCCAGCGACGATCCCGCGGTGCTTCGCCAAGTCTCTGCGGACGAGCACGTGGGTCCGCTCCTCCTTGGTCAGCGAGGGGGGGGCTTTGCGATCTCTGCCAAGGACCGGGGCGCGCTGAAGGTCGCCATGATCCGACTCGGCCACCCGGTCGAGGACTTGTGTGGCTACGTCACCGGCACTCGACTCGAGGTCAGCATCGGGGACCGTGGGCGCAGCGGGGAGCCCTTCGCGCTGCGGCCCTATCAGTCGGCCGCGGTCAACGCTTTTCACGCAGGAGGAGGCCCTTCGGGAGGCGCAGGGGTGATCGTGTTGCCCTGCGGATCTGGCAAGACGATCGTAGGTATCGGAGTCCTCTCTCGCGTGGGGGCGAGGACACTCGTGCTGACGACCAGCACCCTCGCGGTGCATCAGTGGATCGACGAGCTGCTGGAGCGGACCAACCTATCACCCGAGTCGATCGGAGAGTACACGGGGCTTCGGAAGGACGTGCGGCCGGTGACGATCGCGACGTACCAGATGCTCACGCATCGTCCCTCGAAGGAGAGCGAGTTTCCGCACCTCGAGCTCCTGCGCGACGCCGGCTGGGGCCTGATCGTGTACGACGAGGTTCACATGCTGCCGGCCCCCGTGTTCCGAGCGACCGCCGAGCTCCAGGCGCGTCGTCGCCTAGGACTCACGGCGACCTTGGTGCGAGAAGACGGTCGAGAAGACGACGTCTTCGCGCTGATCGGACCCAAACGTTACGAAGTTCCCTGGCGGGTGCTCGAAGGGCAAGGGTACATCGCCGAAGCCAGCTGCTCCGAGGTCCGCGTCGAGTTGAGCACGTCCCGCCGCGTCGAATACGCGCTGGCGAACCGGAGGGACAAATTCCGAATCGCGGCCGAGAATCCTCTGAAGGAGGAAGTCGTGGCCGAGTTGCTCGTCGAGCACTCCGGGGAGCCCGCGCTGGTGATCGGTCAATACATCGACCAGCTCGAGAGAGTCTCGAAGTTCTTGGATCGACCCCTCATCACGGGTTCGACCCCGCAAGCCGAGCGCGAGCGACTCTTCGATCGGTTTCGGCGGGGTGAAGAGCGCGTGTTGGTAGTCTCGAAGGTCGCGAACTTCGCGATCGATCTCCCGGACGCGAGCCTACTCATCCAGGTGTCGGGCACGTACGGATCTCGGCAGGAGGAGGCCCAGCGTTTAGGACGGATTCTGCGACCAAAGGCTCGACCGGCGACGTTCTATACGATCGTCTCGCGGGATACCGTCGAGCAGGAGTTTGCGAGAAAGAGGCAGATGTTCCTCGTCGAGCAGGGGTACGGATATCAAATCATGAACGTGGCAGCCGGAGGTTGATTCGTCCGCAGTCACGCGAACGACGACAGATTTTTGACGGCGATGAAGCCGTGACCGCGCATTCGTTCATCATGGGCCAAGCCAACGACTGCCCGCAAATTCGCGTTGCGCGACTCGCGACTCGCTGCCAAGGATGTCGCGGTGTGCTTTGCGCTGAAAAATGTCCTGGCGGTGGCGCTCGCGGCGTTCACCTCCGGATGCGGGCTCCGTGATCAGGGCTTGGCGCCTCGGCCACCGGTGCCCATGGAGCCCGCGCGAGTCGAGCACGTGATCCTCTTGAGCATCGACGGAGGCAAGCCAACCGTGATCCGGGGAGGGTCCATGCCACTCACCACCAGACGTGCGGAGGAAGGCGCGAGCTCATGGGAGGCAAGAACGGTCTTTCCGAGCATCACGCTCGTCTCCCATACGTCGATGCTCACCGGACTCACCCCGGAACGCCATCGCGTCGACTGGAATTCCTGGCGACCCGAGGCGGGGCCCGTCGCCATACCCACCGTCTTCGAGCTCCTCGAGCGCCAGGGCCACAAGACGGCGCTGTTCGCGACCAAGGAGAAGCTGCGGCACTTGGACCGCCCAGGAACGATCGCTCACGTCGAGATCGCTGCGCAGCAGGCCAAACTCATCGCCGAAGCTGCCGCCAGGCACATCCTCGCCCACCGACCGTCCTTCGTGTTCGTACACTTCTCGGAGCCCGATCTCGCGGGTCATTCGCACGGCTGGGGCTCCGAGGCGCAAAGGTCGGCGCTGCTCGAGGTCGACCAGGCGATCGCCGTGCTGGAGCGGGCGGTCGCCGAGGCCAAGATCGCGGACCAGACGGTCTTCCTCGTGACCGCCGACCACGGAGGGCACGACAGGACTCATGGTCACGATACTCGCGACGACATGACCATCCCTTGGATCGCCTTTGGCAGTCACGTTCGCAGAGGTCATCAGCTCCGCGAGCTCATCACCACCTATGACACCGCGGCCACCGTACTCTGGCTCCTTGGAGCTCCCGTGCCGAGCGAGTGGGACGGCCGACCCGTGACCAGCGCCTTCACCGAGTGACCATGGTCCGCTCGGTACCTTTGATTACGTTTCTTGGCTTCTCATACTCATTGTGGGGCTGCCACTCCTCCGTCGTGATCTCGGGCGTCGCGTCGGAGTCCGATACCTTGGTCGTCGCGTCGGAGCTCGACGGACACCACAGCGTGTCACTCAGCCGGGGACGACATGAATTCGAAATCGAAGAGGGCTCCCGCATCGCCGCCTTTGCCATCCCTGCCGGCGTGTACTTCGACCTGGCGGGCCAGCCACTGGGTCTGGAATCAGCCAGGGGAGCCATTTCCACAGACTCCCTCCTCGAGGGAGCGTGCGGCACCTGCCAGATCGAGCGACCGCGTGGCCTCCAGGTCCTCCTCCCCGGAGACCGATGCCCCATTCCAAGTGAGCTCCGAATCGCGAACGGACTGATCTCTGAGGGCGAGCTCGTGCCCTCTGCCGAGGCCGAAGCGCTCGCAGGGTTGGTGCGCCTCGACTTGGAGGGACAGTGTCTTTGCTCCGAGCAGAGCGATCCCAAAGAAATCACCCTCGAGACCTTGGCCCCGCTCGAGGACGCCGCGACCGTGACCGACTACGCCCTGGCTCCTGACGGGTCGGTGGCCGTGCTCACCTCCGTTCAACTGCTCCTCGTGGAGCCGAACGGACGACGCTGGACTTACTCGACCGACGCGACCCGGCACGCCGGACCCGTTTTTCTCCCGAATACCAGCCCTCCTGCGTTTGCTTTCCTGACGGAATCTGGCCTCGAACGAGTTTCGGCGGGAGACTTGGCTCCGAGCCTCATTCAACCTGAGGCCGACGGGGGTTGGCTCGCAGCCAACGACCAATGGATCGTGGCGACGGACTATCGCGCCGGTCCAACTCTCCCGGAAATGCGCGTCTTCGCGTGCGGCCGCGACCCTGGCGCCGGCTGCGTGCTCCATCGCTTCGACCGCGCCTGCATCGGCCGCCCGGCGTCCATTTCCAGCATCGGCGATGAGTTCTGGCTCGTTTCGGACACCGGCCGGATCGGCCGAGGCAGCCCGGAGCGCGGGTGGTCCTGTCCCCTCGACTTGGGATCGACGGTGCTCGTCGGGCTGATTTCGGATGAGTTGCCGCCTGGGATGACTTCGGTGACTTGCTCCGAGTCAGCAGAAGGGGCGGAGGTTGTCGTGTTCGACTTGTCCGGCGCTGCGTCTCGCCTCGTGACGACCGCGAGCGCTCCTCTTCGCAAGTGCGGATCGGCTCCCTTCGTCGAAGCCGACTCCGTCATCGCACCCCTTTCTCGTGGGGCCGTCGTGTACTCATCGACCAGCCGCTCCGCCTCGGTGGTCGAGGACTTCGAGCGCCACGGCCGGGCGTTGGCCGGCGCGAAGCAGCGCGACGGCCTGTGGGCGCTCGCGACACCTGACTCGTCGATCTGGGTAGAGACCGCCACGGTCACTCGCCTCGTATATGGACGCGACCAGCCCGATCCGGCCACGCCGGTGATTGCATGGCATCGCGGCGACCTCGTGGCGTACGCGCCGAGCGGGCTGGCGCTCCCTACCCGTACGACTCCTCCTCCTCCTCCTCTAGCTGGGCTCGATCGAGGGGAGCTGCTCGTTCGCATCGTGACGAGCCCGTTCCGAACGTTCGTACTCACGCGTCTCGAAAACGAGACCTTCGTGCGAGGCGCGGACCCCGACACGGGCGAGTTAGGTCCTCGTGAGTCCATCGGGGACCGAGTCGTCCACCGAGCGGTCCTCGCATCGGGGCGACTCGTATTCCTGTCCGAGGGTTCCATGTGGTTTTGGCATCCAGGTGACTCGCCCCGGCAGATTTACAGCGGAGCGAACCTGACGGATCTCTCCGTCGCTCAGGACGTATTCTGGGCTACGGGGGCCAACGTCCTGCTCCGCGGGGCTTTCGTAGGCTCCGAGCTCCAACTCGACGTCTTCGAGCTGGGTTCCGATGACTCTGATCCGGCGCTCCTTCCCACCGAACCCATGGAGGGTATCGGGATCTTCGCCCACTGCGGGAGCCGCGCGAGAGTTGCGTTACGACAGCGCGGAGTCCGCTTGTCCGTGACGCAGATTTACTGGAAGGCCTTCGAAGTTACGATCGGGCCTTCGCCCTGCGGAGACACGAGGCCGAGTGGCTTGTCGCTCTGTTCGGAAGAGTCCCCCTCAGCCGTTGGGGGCACCGTCCAGATGTTCCTCTCTCGAAACGTCGCGGTTCGCGACAACGGATTCGTTCACGCATCCAAGCAGGTCTTTCTTTCTCCGCTTCGACCGATGGCGGACGGCGTGGCATCGGAAGACGGGCGTGCGCTCGCGATCTCGGCGTCGTTTGGGCGCGTCGGGTTGATCCAGGAGGCCGCCAAGTGAGCGCAGCGAGCTCATGGCGCCGCCGGCCTCGCAGGGAGTTGGACCGATCAGCCGAGGTAGGGAGACAGGTCCTGAATTTCGAAAACACCGGGCTTCGGGACTGGCAGCGAGTAGTCCTTTTGCATGAGTCGTCGAATGACCTCCGGACGGCGCTCTCGGACGTCGGTGAACAAGTCGAGCGCAGCGACGCTGAAGGCTTTTTTCTGAGCGCAGCTCTCGGTCACCGTCCCGAAATAGCCGCGGTCCATGACCATCGCGCGGTGATAACACTCCCCGCCGCACAGGCGCTGATTCCAGCAGGACGCGCAGGGCTCACGGCTCGTCACCGGCGCGAAGATGTGGCGGCGTGCGTCGAGCTCTGGGAGGCCGTCGCGGACGTTTCCAAGGCGGTACCGAGTCTCCCCGTAGAAGTGATGACAAGGGTACAGGTCACCGTTCGCGTCGACGCCGAGGGCGCCGATGCCCGCGTTGCACGGGTGTGAGCTCGTCACCGCCGCCCCGCGCTTCTTCAACCGCTCCAGGATGGCCGTGAAGGGATGAATTCCGATCACGGTTCCGTCGAGGAGGAGCTCCCGATACCAACTCGCGAGCGCCTCGATCTCCCGGGCGTCGGTTTGATCGTCATACCCATCCTCCGAGTAGGCAGCCTGAACATAGAGCTCGTTGAAACCGAGGTCGTACAAATATTTGTGGAGTGGCAGGAGCTGAGTTGCCTTCGTGGCGACCGAACGGACCCGGCGAAGGGGCTGTTTCGAGGTCTCCACGAGCCGCCGGACGTTTCGCAGGACTACTTTCGAAGAACCTTTGCCCGACAGAAAAACTCGATGTTCGTCTTGCATGACCGGCGGGCCGTCGAGGCTGACGATGAGGGAGACGGAACGGTCGTCGGCCCAGTCTATGACTTCTTGGTCCATCAGCGCGCCGTTGGTGTACAGCACGCAGCCGACATCAACGTCTCTGGCGTCCCCTTGGGCACGAGCCCAGTCGAGCAGCTCGACGAGGAGCTCCCGCTGCAGGAGAGACTCACCGCCGATCAGCACGAGCACGACCTGGCTCCCTGGAGCTCCTTGATCGAGGACGGCGCGGACCATCGCCCTCCCCGTCTCGAGATCCATGTCGAGCGCGCGAGCCTTACCCTGCGCTTCGCGCCCCGGGAGCTCCTGGTAGCAGTACGAGCAGCCCATGTTACACCGCGTCGTGTTGCCGATGTTGAGCTGAGTGACGAGGGGCTCGGAGCCCAGAAAATCGGCGCGTGGGGCCGGCGCTCGGATGGCATCGACGACATCCAAGACGTCGTCCAACACATCTTCATCGGGCCCTGCCCCGAGCGCTCTCTCGGCCGTCCTCAGGAGCTCGGTCTCACCTCGAATGACGGCGAGATTCTGAGTTGCCAACAGGAGCGAGTGTGCGCCTCGTTCGAAGCGAATGACCTCCGGCGGTCGCCCCGGGAGCTCCGAGGGTGCGAGCCGCTTAGACCCGGGCTGGCCGAGAATGGGGAGTCTGGGGTGCACTCAGCACGCGCCGCCGTGATTTCCGCGAAATCGAACCTCACTCCCGCAACCCGCGGCGCTCGGTGTCGTGCGCCTTCTCGTGCGAGCGCTGGGTGCGGAGCCGCCGCACGCGTCGGTCGAAAGCGCGGGCGCCGAAGCTCCGCAGCCGTCGAAGTTGGCCGGAGCCCTTCGCCGACGCGCAGGCGTGGGCGTCTCGCCGCCTGCGCTGGAGCCGCCGCAGGCGTCGATGCCCGGGAACCCTGCGCCGATCATGAGCTCGGAGCTCCCGCAAGCGTCCACTCGCCCGGCCCGGCGATTCGACGGCGGCACGTCGTCGAAGGTGTGGATGCTGAGTGTACCCATCTTGCGACCCCCTGAAGCGGGCGCACGCGCGGGCGACTCGAGGTCGCCGACGGCCGCCCGCCGGCGTTTGTCGCCGGCCTGACGAGTGAATCGATCGGGGATCGAGACCTCGAGGCCTGCCTTGATCGGGCCCTTCTTCTCCGCGTGCGCGATCGCAGCGTCGACTTGCGCAGCTGGGACTCCGGCCTCGAGGAGCTGGCTCTTGAACGCTGCCTTGGATTGGACCACGAGCTTCATATCCAGAGGAGATCGCCCAGCAGACAGAGGCTGTCAACCGACGAGACTCACTCACAGGGGTTCCGCACGCTGATTTCGCTGCCGAAAATCGGCCCGCGACCCGGTCCCG
>CAYXDO010000085.1:0-45468 GCA_964463485.1 uncultured Myxococcales bacterium
AGAAATCAGGGCCACGAAGGCATCGTCTCCAAAGATCTCGACGGTGAGTACAAGCTCGCCATGCGCGATCCCGCGTGGCTCAAGCGAAAGCCCGAAATCACCCTCGATCTCGTGTTGCTTGGTGCCGTCATGGCCGTGACGAGCAAGGAGCGCGCAGGTCTCTTCGGCTCCTATGTCATCGCTGCCAAGACGGCGGATGGTGCGTTCGAGGACGTGGGCAGCGTCGCCGGCGTCGACCGAGTTCGAGACCTCGAAATCCAGACCATGATCGCGAGAGAAGGGCTACTCACCGGCCGTCGCTTCGAGCGAGACTCCGCCTCCGGCGTACGCCCCGGCGTGGAGCTTCGGCCGTTCATCGTGGTCACCGTGAAGTTCGAAGGCATCGCCAAAGAAGCACTCACCGGGAAGCTCAGCCTTCGAGATCCCAAGATCGCTTACCTTCGATCAGACAAGGGACCCCACGAGGCCGACACGACCAAGGCCATTGAAGACGTGTATCTGCGGCAGCGGGTGGGTTGACGCCGTGTGCAACTCGCTCGGTGGCGGCTGCACCGTTTCGGGTGCAGATGTGGAGGCTCGCAGAGACATGGGCGAGCACGCCGTCTCGGGCCTAACTTGCTGAAAATCGTGGCTTCGCCTGTTCGGCTGAGGGATCGGATCGGACCTTGCACGCGGTGACGCCATGACTTTGCGCGTTGGCGGGACGACCGGGACGAACGGGATCACCCAGACGGGTGGGCTGAATTCCACTGAGCAGGCGAGGCTTTTGGATTTGGTTCGCGGGACGAAATCGCAGAGCCCGGAGGCGCTCGCCCAGCAGCTCGGCTTGCCCCTGGATGGGTTCACGGGGGGCCGAATCGACCAAGAGGTCGCGAATCTGGGGCGCAACAGCAACACCTATACACCAGGGCCGGGGCTCGACGCCGTTCAGTCCGGCGGAGGCACGCTGCACATCGGCCACCGCGGTGACAGCGTGAAGGATCTCCAGCGTATGCTGAACGCGATGGGCGCCAACCTGGCGGTCGACGGGAAGCTGGGGCCGCAGACCGAGGCGGCTTTGAAAGCTTTTCAGGAGAGCCGTGGGATGGGTTCGAACGGCGTGTTGGACGCCAACACACTCTCCAAGCTGCAGGCCGGGGGACCGCAGATTCCGCAGGAGACCCTCTCTCGCCTCACTCCGCAGCCTCGCAACACCGGAGGCGATCCCGAAATCGCGCGTCGCCTCGACCAAATGCACGCCTCTCGCCCGAGCACGCCGCAGCCGGGGGACGTCTCGCCCGAGCAGCTCCAGCGTATCGTCGGCAGCGGAATGTCGCCCGATCGCGCGCAGCAGCTCGCGCCCCATCTCAACAACGCCATGCGCGAAGCCGGCATCACGACCGATCGGCAGAAGGCCGCGTTCATTTCGCAACTCGCTCATGAGAGCGGAGGGTTCCGTCACTTCGAGGAGCTCGCGTCGGGACGCGCGTACGAAGGTCGCCGCGATCTCGGCAATACTCAGGCCGGTGACGGCGAGCGCTTCAAGGGTCGCGGACCCATCCAGCTCACCGGTCGCGCGAACTATCAAGCCGCCGGCCGTGCTTTGGGGTTGGATCTCGAGAACAACCCGGACCTCGTGAGTCGGCCTGACGTGGGCTTCCGTGTCGCCGCGTGGTATTGGAACTCTCGGAACATCAACCAGACCGCCGATCGTGGCGACTTCGTGGGTGTCACTCGCGCCATCAACGGCGGCACCAACGGGCTCGACGATCGGATGAGATACTACGAGCGAGCGCTCGGAGCGCTCGCGTGAAGCAAACTTCCCACGCAGAATGGCTGATCGCCCGTCTCGACACGGATGAGAGCGGGAAGCTCGTTTTTTCTCGTGGGAACGAAGCCTCGATTCCGAAATACCTGGCCCAGATACTCACCCGGTCAACCGAGGCAACGCGGGCGATCGACGAAGTCCTTCGCTTGGTGGCGGTGCTCTACGCCGAGGGAGCCACCGAGGCAGCCCGCCTTCTGTTCACGAAGCTCTATGAGAATCCGGTCGCTCGGGCGTCCTTGGAGAAGTCTGGAGCTGCTTCGTTCAAGAAATTCGTGACGGGAAAAGCGGGGAGTGAGAAAGCGCCGGAGGTCGATGCGCCGGCGCCGAAGGGATCGCTTCGGGTCAGTGACCAAGTCTCCGCGCTCCGCCGAAAAGTGCGGGGCTGAGCGGTCAGCCGCCGCGCTTCTTCGAGCTTCGAACGAACGCCGACGAGGTCGGCGGCATGAACGCCGAGCAGAGTCGCTCGACCTTCGCTGGGTCGCCTTCGAAGGCGAGCTTTTTGGCCTTGAACGCGAGCTCCACGTCGAGGTTGCCTTTGACGAGCCGCGTCAAAGCTCCCTGCCGAATCCCGACGCGAACCGAAGGCGCGACCGCCTTTCCCATCTCCAGCGCCACCTCGCCGGCCGTGAGCTTGAAGGTCCAATGGACGATCTTGTCCCCTTCCCGCACGACGAACTCGACGTCGCCGCCGATCCGCTGCCGCAGTATGGGTGGAGATTTTCGGAGCCAGCCCAACAGGACCTCCATCGACGTGGCGACGGGGAGCTTCTCTTCCGGCAGCACAGGACCTCACCGGCATATTGACTCAGACGGAGCAAATAGGCCACACAGCACCCGACAATTCGAGGCAGCCCAAGGGCCGAGGAAAAAGCAGAGGAGGCAATCATGGCTGGCATCAAAACGGATACGGTTCGTTCGGGCGTTTCACTTCTCAAGGGTGTTCTGCGAGAGGCGGACGCTCAGGGCAATTGGAACGGCAAGGTTTCCAAGAGCGAGCTTCAGAACTTCAAGGAGAGCTATGGGGACGGCGCTCAGCTCGACGCCGCCATCGACGCCATCCACAAATACGCCTCGGCTCGCTACGAGACCAGCGCTCCCACGGTGAACCAAGTCGGGCGCGCCCTGGCCTCGGCCATGCGCACGATCGCCAAGGCCGACACCAACAAGAACGGATTCATCTCTCAGGCCGAGATCGACAAGGGCGCCGACGCGCCCACCTGGAAGGCGATCATCGAGTTCTCGCGCAACTATCGCGACTACAACATCGACGACATCGTCGCTCCTCAGGGCGAATGATTTCCTAGCTTGGCTCGCACTCCGTTGAGCCCGGCTCGAGCGCGTCGATGGCTCGACGACGCGACCCTAGACTCGCTCCCCCTTCTCGCCGTAGGCACCAGCGCCCAACTTCGCGGGGGTGAGGGCTTCGTCGTCAAGGTCGCTCACCCACGGCGTGAGTGCAAGGCTCGCCTGCGCCAGGAGCTTCGCCTCTTCGACCTCCTTCTCGCTGAAGGATTTCCGGTGCCTGCCGTCCTCGCGCGAGACTCCCGACGCGCTCGCTTCGTGCGCCGATGGATCGAGGGCCCAAGCCTTCGCGACCTCGCCGCCGACTCCTTGACCGAGGACCAGCTCGACCAGGTTTTTGAGCTCCTCGAACGAACCAGGCGCTTCGAACGAAGGCACCGCGTGACGCTCGACGTCGCGCCTTCGAACCTCGTCCTCGAACGACGTTTCGTGTTGGTCGACGCGGGCACTCGCAAGGCGCCCAATCCCATGAGCCTCGCCACGCGCGCGACCTTGCGCGAGCGGATCGTCGCCCACTCGGAGTGGTGCCGCCAACGGGAGCGTCGGCAGCTCGTACCCATGTGCTTTCCGCCGGGCGGGCAGCTGCACGTCGATGTCCGGGTGGGTCCCGCTCCGGGAGCTCGGTTGCTCTGGCGCAACGACGGCGCCATCGAGCGCACGCAGCTCCGGCTCGACGACAACCAACTCATGGCGATGGCCAACCTCGCAACTCACGCCGAAGCCACGACCACGAGACCGGCCTCGCGCTACCAAGACGATCCCCGGGGCGGACCCAAAGGAGCGCGGGGTGACGGCCGATCCATTTACCTTGGCGTGAGCGGCAAGGGCCCCGAACGGCGGGAGCTCGTACTCAAGGGTTGCGGCCCGACACCTCTGGCTTGGAAAGGTCGAAAGTACCACTCCGATGGGTTCGTGTCGATTCAGCGATCCCTCTGGGAGGCGGCGGTTTGCGACGAGCTCATCCGCCTTGGCTTTGCCTCACCCGAGGTCCTCGCCATCTTGTCGACCGGTCGAACCACCGTCGACAACACGGACGCGGCGTGGCCCGCGGGAGCCGCCGTGCGCGCCTCCCCGACTCACTGGAGAGTTGGTCATTTGCTGCGCTGGCGGGGCGACAAGACGGCGATGCGCTCGGTCGTCGCCGAGGCAGGTCGGGCGATCTTCGGGACCTTCGACCTTCGACGTCCCAAAGACGTGGAGAACCTCGCGCTGAGCTTCGCGCGAAATCTCGGATTTGACGTCGGTCGAACGGACGCGATGAACATCCTCTGCTTCAATCCCACCATCGGCAACGTGAGGCTGGACGGACACTTCATCGACTTCTCGACGGTTCGGTTCTTTCGACATCGCGCCAACGGGTACGCGCTCCTCGAGGGAAAGAAGCTCGCCGGAGGTCACCGCCATTTCTGGCGGCCTTTTTGCCACATTCTCCCGCGAGCGCTCGAAGAGGCTCGGTTGGTCGACGGAGCCAACCTCGCCAGCCGAGCGTTTCGTGAGTTTGACCGAGCCGACGTCGATGGGTATCTGACAGGCCTGTTTTCGTTTCTGGGTCCGACCGGTTCGCGCTCAGGCACCCCTGCCGCTCGGCGAGCGCTCGTGTCTGCGGCGCGAGCGTTCGTCGATCTCCCGGCGTCCGAAGAGCTCCCGTTTCCCTTTTTCGGCAAGACCAGTCGCGCGCCCCTGTTCGACCTCCAGGGACGTGCGAAGGAGCTGCTCGAGGCCATCAAAAACGGGCACCCCGAGCCCTGGCAAGTCACTCGCTCTCCGTTCGCCGGAGAGGTCGATTCGAACGCGCGGACCGTCGGCCGGCGGTTGATTGTCGCACTCCGACGAGTCTTGCCCGTCGACAAGCTCGACACCCTGAAGCCGCAGCGACATGAGTGGGTCATTCGGCCCACGATGCAAGTCGAGGCCCTGCGGAAGCTCTGCTACGAGAGCACGGAGTCCGACGTGTCGGATTACGCCGACGCCATGTCAACCTCCCGGGCCCTCGCCCCCGGCAGATATCGATATCTCGAAGCTCGTGCCGAGGCCATTCGCCTCGGGCATGTGGCGCTCGAAGGTTTGAGACCGAATCGGTACGAAGTCGCGGTAGGCCTCACGCCTGGGCTCCATCGCTCGATTCGGCGCCTACTCGCCGATCTCCTGGGGGCGAGGCTCGTGGGTGTGATCGCTCACGGAAGTCGTATCCTGCCCCGAGATCGACTGAGAGTCGCCGACCCTGAGTGGCTCTCTCGCCACGAAATCAGGCTCAGGCCGTTCGAGGGTGTTCGGGAGCTCGGCTGCGATCCGTCGAGGAGCTCCGACCTCGATCTCAAGATCTTCGTCCGAGACTTTGATCTCGAGACCCGCACCAGGCTGGAGCTCGAGCTCGGAGCGACCCTCTTGGCCCTTGGCGCGACCTTTCCACTCTGTGGCCACGATCCGCCCAGGCAGCGACTGCTCCCGACGGAGTGCGAAGACCTCGAGTCGGCGTTCCAGCTCTACAACGAGCTGGAACGAGTCCAGCGCTATGGCCGGCCATGCCCGATCTCTCCGGAGCAGTGCGTCGTATTCTTCGACCCCGCTCGACAGCACACCGACCCGAGACCCAAGGTGCTTGCGGCCCTGAGTCGGCCCACGCCTGGCAAAGGAAGGGAGCTCGTTCCGATCGAATCGCTCGACGCGCGCGAGGATGACGATACCCTCTGCGTACTCTCTCGGCATCAGCTCGAGATGTGTCTGAGAGACGACCCGTCCGCGCAGCCCGACCCCCCAAGAGCCGAGCTCGTAAAGGGGAGGCTGACACTCTCCAAAGGCGGCGCGTGCCTCGAAGCCATGCGGGCGGCCGGACGTACGGAGATGGTGATTCGGCGATGACGAGGCGCGTCTTTCCGCTCCCCGACTTCATCGAGGTCGAGCTCGGCACGTACTGCAACCGAAGTTGTGACTGGTGCGGAAACGCGTGGTCCGACCGGGGACGCAGACGTCGAGCGATGGAGCCTTCGGTGTGGAATGGGTTGCTCGCCGACCTTCGTCGGCACCGATTCCGAGGCCGTCTCGCGTTCCACAACTACAACGAGCCGCTCGCCGATCCCGACTTCGACCACAGACTCATCGAGGCTCGGCGGGCGCTTCGGCGAGCGAAGCTCGTTCTCTACACGAACGGTGATTTCTTGGACGCGGCGCGAGCCCGGTCGCTCGAGTCGCTCGGGCTCGACCAGGCCAATGTCACACTCTATCCCGAAAACAGACACGCCTTCGATCCGCCGGACTCGACGAAGATCGATCGATTCCTGGAAAAAATCGACGCCAAGCGAGGCCTTCGAACCGACAAGCGGACGAAGCTCGTTCATACGGTCCGAATCGGTCGACTACGCGTCGTCGTGAGAGTACCAAGGATCGAGAATTACAACGACCGAGCGGGATCGGTGGGTCTCGTCTCCTTGGGGAGAGGAGAGTTGCGGTCGGCTCCATGTCTCATGCTGCATCAAGCCGCGGCCATCGACGTCCACGGTCGTCTCAAGCTGTGCTGTCAGATCTACGACACCGAGGTCACGCCCTCCGGAGTCGTAGGGGACGTTCGAACGGGGTTCGTGGCGGTGTGGAGATCCGAACTGGCCCGGGACCTCCGCGCCCGGCTGGCGTCTGCCGAGTTTTCGAACCTTCCGTGTCAGACCTGTCATCACTCGATGGCCCAGGAGCTGTGGGATCGCGCGACTTCGAGGCTCGAAGGGCCACCGTAGGTCCAGGTTCCTGGCCATCCTGAAACCACAGTTAGCGTCAGCAGGTCGCTGAAAAAGGCTCCGAAACTCATGACGTGCCCGTGCCCGTCCGTGCCCTTCCGTGCCCGAGCCCGAGCCCGATTCACCGGTGAGCGATGGCATTCTGCTTATTCATGCCGATCACGCGGGGCGCCGCGGCGGCCGAAATCCTTTCAGCGACCCGTTAGTGAGGCAAGGTCGCGCGAAGGTTGGGTGTGCATGCGTATCGAAGGTCGAACTCGGCGGGGTCGAACTCGGGATCCAGGGCGGTCCGAGAAATCTCCACCTCCACGCCATCGACTCTCACGCGTCCTCGAATCTCGTTCCCTCGCCCCCCGCTCGGGCCGTTGATGGCGCTGACTTCTGCGTCATCCACTCTCAGCTTGAAGGTCTTTCCTTCCGAAACCAGCACCACCTCGGCCGCGGTCAAGCGCAACCCGTCTATCACGGCGACGGGCGTTGGGATGTCGAAGATTCCGAGTTCGTCGGCCCGCTCCCCGAGGATCGGGCGGACGCGGGCAGCGAGGTGTCCAGACTCGATCCGGAGCTTTCGACGAGGCTCCTGCTGGTTTGGATCCAAGTCATAGACTTCAAGCCCGGCCACACCGACCGCACCGAGCTCGATGTCCACCGCATCGCGGGTCACCGGGACGATGGAGTCGACGACGAACAAGATCCGCTCCCGCAGCCCGCGCACCAAGCGCCGCGCGTCCACGTCCATCACACCCAGCAGGAACGACCGCCGGCCGAGGCAGTCGGCGCTGGCCTCGGCGCTCGACGCGGAGATCCGGCAGTCATTCACGGTCCACTCCATCAACCCGATTTGGCCTGGATCGCCCTCCACACGGTCCGGGCGAGCCTTCACTCGCAGCGCCTCGAACCCGCACTCTTCGTCACCGTTCACGCGGCTCGCCATCGCGCCCGCGGCTTTTACGAGCAGCCGGGCGATGCCTTCCGCGAGCGTCTGGTACATGTCGCACTCATCTTCGGTGACCGGCAGCTCGAACCCAGGCGCGCACGAGAAGGACGAAAGGAAGCTCGTCGCGTCATACCGCGGATCGAGCGGGCGTCGCGAGAGCTCGAAATCATCCCCATCGAGCTCGAGGTGTCCTTCGACGAAGTTCGAGATCCCATCTCGGTCTCCGTTCACGGCGTGAACGTCTCCGCTGCCGAGGGTCGCGTCGAACCGCTTACGCTCGCTTTCGATGGTCACACGCGATCCCTCGTGTCGCACCCAGATCTCCGCGACGGGCGTGGGAATCGAGCACGCCCCGGTCATGCGATCGAGCCCCAACCGCGGGCGCACGACCCCACTGACTTTGCCCTCGTGGATCGTCAAGACGTCCGGGTCGGCGGCTTCTTCCCACACCGCCAAGTCGTGCGCGTCCCCGGACATCGAGATCTCGACGGGGTCGCGGCTCGTGGGCACGATGGGTCGCGCAGCATCGCCAGTCGAGATTCCGCGCAGCGTCTTCGTTCCAGAGAGTTTGATGGATCCGCGGATGAGTGTCCCACGACCCAGGCAGTCCCGCGAGACCACGATGGGTTCCTCGAACACGAGCTCACAAGCATCGACGGTCCAGGTGGCCGTCGCGCCGCGCCGACCGACCTCACCGGACACGGTGAGCACGCTCCGCGAGGACGCGAACCCACATCGCGCGTCCCCTTCGAGCGCCTCCGCGAGCGCCGCCATCGTCAACACCGAGAGCTGCGCGGCCCCCTCTGCGATGGGTTCGACGAAGGCACATTCGTGACTCACCGGGAGGGACACCGTTCCGCACTGCCACGACGCGGCGAATCGGGTCGGATCGAACTCGGGATCGAGGCCTTCGGCCGGATCGATGGGAACGCGACGAGTCACTCCGTCGAGGGTGAGTGTTCCTGAGAGTACGTTGGTCTCCCCTGCGAGCTCACCGTTGACAGCGTAGAGGTCACTGCCGTCGATCGTGGCCACGAACGAGCCGCGAGGCGAGGCAACGAGCACGCGAGCGCCAGAGCCATATCGGAGCTCGTCGAATCGGGCGATGGGTGTCTCGAACCCGCAGGCTCCGTGGCGCGCCGCGTCTTTGGCGACGCGCGGCGTGACCCGACCCGACAGCGTCCCGGCCGTGATGACCAGGCGAGTGTCGCCCTCGGAGACCTCGAAATCGCGGATCTCGGCCGCCGTGAGCTCGACCTCGGCAGGTGTGTCAGAGGTCGGGACGACCGGCGTCGTCGGATCTCCGGTGAGTCGTCCGAAAAGGACCTTCGTCCCACTCACCACGACTCGTCCCGAGACCCGAGTTTCAGCTCCGCGACAATCCGTGTGTACGTGGGGCTCGGATCGCTCGAGCGCACAACCTTCGATCCGGAAGCGAGCGAGCCCAAACCCACCGATCTCTCCTTCGAGCTCCGCCGAAGCCAGGGCAGCCGGGCTCGAGAACCCACAGCGCTCGTCCTTGTCCGCCCAATCGGACAGCTGTCCGAACGAACGAACCGTGAGCCTGGCGGCGCCCTCGGCCAGGCTCGGCCCGACGCCGTCCTCGCACTCGAATCGGACGCGGTCGGAGAGCCCGTCACGACAAGAGAAGCTTGCGCGGAACTGATCGGTTTCATACTCGGGATCGAGAGGCACGGCGAACGACTCGACGTCGCCCCAGACTGTCATCGACCCAGTGAGTCGATTCTCGCCAGCAGGGTGCGGGCCGACGGTGGCGGAGAGGGAAGAGTCCGTCACGTCCACGTCGAAGTCGTGACCGTCTCCGATGACGTGGAGCTTCGCGCCCGCGTATTTCACAGCCTCGAAGGCGGCGATGGGTGTGGGCACCGAGCACGCGCCGGAGTCTCCGACGGCCAGTCGCGGGAGGACGACGCCGGAGATCCGGCCGGAGACCCAATTCAGCGACGTCCCATTCGCGGCGACTCGAAACCCATCGGCCTCGATCACGAGCTCTACCCGAACCGAGTCCGGGCCCGCCGGAATCACCGGACGATTCGGATCTCCGGTGAGTCGTCCAGAGACCGTCCTCGTCCCACTCACTTTCGCCCACCCGGTGACTTTGGTCTCGGCGCCCGAGCAGTCGGTACTCACGAAGGCGGCCTCGCGGAAGCTCAGCGCGCAGCCCTCGATCGTCCATCTCACGAGACCCTCGGCCCCAGGTTCTCCGACGACCTCGGCGCTGGCCCGCACTGACTCGCTCTCGAAGCCACAGGCGGAGTCTGCGGTGACGATCGACGCCAGAGTCCCGAAGTTGCGAATCGTCAGGCGGCCGGCATTTTCGGCGACCGTGCCAGGCGCGCACTCTTCCAAACACGCGGAGCACGCGAGGAGCACACCGGGAGCGAACCAGGGGCGGAGGGCCATGGATCTAACTGTATAGTATAGCTACATACTATGTACACAGCGACTTGTCCGATGTTGCGGAATCCTTATGAATCAGGGAGATAGCGCTCAGTGGCAGGAAGCCCTCGCGTCAGCCTTCGAGGGGGCGGCGTAGGATCGAGAGCAGCGGCGCGAGCTCGACGGCGAGCGCGAGCAGGAGGACGCACGCCACCGCCAACAGGGCGAGGCGGCCGACCCAACCCAGAAAACCACGCGGCGGGCCCTTCTCTCGGGCCTTGAAGCGCTCCGGGAGAGTTGACCAGGCTGTGGTCAGCTCGGCCCAAACGCGAGTGAGGGAGCCGTTGGCCCAGAGCACCGCGAGCAGGCCCGCGAACAGAGCGGGGGCGAGCACGTTCGCGAAGGCCGCCAGGGTCGCCGCGAGGATCCCCGCGGCGGCGCGTAGGCGCCTCGAGATTCTCGCGCGGGTGAGTGCCACGAACGCGATCGCGACGCCGAGCACGAGGAGGCCTCGGAGCGGAGTGAGTAGCCACGAGCGCACGTATGAGAATCGGACGGGCACCTTGGCGCCGCCTGGAATCCAGTAGCGGACGTGATCCATCTGTGTCCCGGTTTCGGGGAGCTCCATTCGGACGGGCATCGCGCCGGAGTCGGCGGAGGGTCCCCCGTGAAAAGGCGCGCCCCCTCCGGCGCCGGGTGCTGCGGGCGGTTGATGCCAGCTCGCCTCGCCTGCGAGCGACTGCGACGAGATCTCTCCTTTGAGCGCCGAATAGGAATTGCGTGCGGGCGCGAAGACTCTCCACTCGAGCGACGAGATGGGAAGGTCGACGGCCGGAAGGTCGAGTGACTTGCGACCGAACAGCCCGAAGGCGCCGCTCGATGACTCGAGCACGATTTCGAGGGTGAAGGGCTCCATGCGATCGCCGCCCGCCGACCTCTTGAGGGGCACCATGAGTCGTCCTTCCTCGTCTCGGCTGGGCTTGACCGGCTGGTCGTCGAGCAAGCTGGAGCGAACTTCGGTCGCTTTGTCGACGTCCAGCACCAGGCTAGGCCGAGCCCGATTTCGGAGCGTAATCAGGAGGCGAGTCATCTCTCGGCCTTCAGGGGAGAGTACGGTCGTAGCCGCTACGTTGTCGATCGAAGCCGACGCGGCGTCCTTCTCCGGGAGTCGCTCCGCGCGCAGGCTGACTTTGGCCGCGGGTGAGTGATACCGATAGGCCAAGAGGATAGGGCTCACCGCGCTGTCGACCATCTCTGGCGGCAGCTGTCGGACGTCGACCGGAACGATCTCATCGCGGCGAGTCTCCTCGAGCTTGAGCTTCCCCGGGACCTCGATGCCGAGGTGACCCTGCTCTCGCTCGACCCCAACGGCCCGAGGCAGAGGAGCTACGAAGTCGAGCGTACCTTTGGCGGTCTCGCGCCGCAGACGAATCGAGATCTCATAGTCTCCGCGAATGGGAAAGGCCGTCTCTCCGCGGATCACCGTGCCGCTCTCGGCTCGTTCCAATGAGTAGCGAAAGGCGCCTTCGCCTTCGGCCGACACGACATCGACGTCGGGTGGGACTTGGACCACGAAGTCCTTCGCCGCCCCGTACAAGATCGTGTAGCGAATGACCGAGAAGAGCTCCAGGGCGCCGTCGTCGACGGACAGGAGGTTCGAGCTCTCGGCGAAGATCTTCGACATCGTGTCGGACTCACTTCCGAGGTCCTTGAATCCGATGAGATGGATCCGTGTGGTCGGACGCAGGGTCGCCAAGAGCGCCGTGGAGGGTCCCTCGCTGGTGATTCGAGACTCCACGGCGGCGTCCACGCGCGGTTCGAGGCCGAGAGACGGGAAGCGGCAGGTGAGCTTGGTGACGGGTGTGCGCGCGACCGCGAAATCGAACTCGATGGAGCCTCGCGGACCGCGAGCGGGCACCAAGATCTTCAGCAGTACGCGGGCCTCTCCGCGTTTGCGCGTGATCCACACGTGGTACCCGCCGCGGCGGGTGACTGGGATACTCACCCCGGACTCCGAGGCGCCTACCAGCACGACACTCTCACCGACCAAGGGAACGAACTTGTGTCGATCGGTCGAGTCGAGGGTGACGTCGAGCGCCACGCTGAGCTCGAGCGCGCCTTGCCGTACGCTGCCGGAGTACTCGGCGGCGCCCAGTACGACCGCGGGCGCTACGTTCCGTTGACCCTCGCGTTGTCGCATCTTCTGGCTCTCGATCAACTTTTCGTACTCTCCCAGCGGCACCTCCGCCCGCCCTCGAACCGAGGGAGTCGCCGCCGCTTCCGCCTCTTCCGCGCTGCTCGGGAACTCGGCCGGAGGGGATTTGGCGGGCGCCGCGTTGAGTTGCATGATCTCGTCGAAGCGCGCGTCGGCTTGCGCAGGTGCGAGCTCGACGCTCGCTTCCGGTTCGGGCGCTTCGTCGGCTTCGACGTCTTCGAAGTCCTCCTCTTGGGCTCGCGCGTCGGCGGCGATGACGAGTGATATCAACAAGAAGCTCGAGGCTCTACTCAGCTCAGCCATGGGCCACCTCGATACGACGCGCGCGCTTCGCCACGAGCCCGAGGACCACGAGGGTCACTGTCGAGGTCAACAGCGGATAGAAAATCGTGACGCCGATGATGACTTCGACGCCGGCCAGAAACAGGACATTCCTGAGCGTGAGGAGCTCGGAGAGTCTCCAGGGGGACTCGACGAGCGCTTTTGCCCTGGACAGATAGTTGGGCAGCAACGGCAGAACCAAGCTCACGAAGAGCGCGAGGTCGATCCCCCAGACGATTCGGCGGTGCATGCCGAGAAAGAAATGGGCGAGGCACAAGACCAAGCCCAATCCCGCCGCAGTGATCAGGAGCTCCTTGGGCTCTCGGTGGTTCGTGGCAGTCGAGATCAAGCGCAGGGCGACGAGGAACGAGAGCAGGAACGCGAGCACTCGCATGAAACTTCCGACCCCGTTGCTCGCGAAGACCACGGAGATCTCCGGACGTTCGCGACCGAGCAAGATTCGTTTGAATCGCAGCCGTTCGCCGGTGAGCGGGAAGCTCGAGAGTACGATCTCTCCACCCGATTTTCTTTCGTTTTCCGCCTGCCAGATCTCCTTTCGTTGGGAGAGAATGCTTCGGTACTCACCGCCGGCCCATGCCTCTCGCGAGGAGAAGGCCTGTTCGAGAAAGTCACGGACGCGCCGAAACGGGTCGTAACGGAGCTTCGAATATTGGGTCAGGTTGGAGCTGACCGAGAGCGGCGTGACCGCCTCTGGCAAGTAGAGGTGCCAGACCGCGACCACCGTGTCGACGTCGAGTTCGGGGAGCACGACCTCTGCGCGACCGATCGCGGGCATGGCAGGTCGATTGCGCCGGTATGCCAACTCGACGACGAAGCTGCTCTCTTCGACTGTGCCGCGCAGGGCAGGGACGACCAACTCCTGGCCCGCGTGGAGCTCCTCACCGGCGAGCTCGCTGGGGTTCGCCTCCTGAATGGGTTGCCACTCACTTGGGTCCGAGTAGTAGATGTTCGCGACGTCGCTGAGTGTCTCTCCGGGTCTCACGATGTGAATCCTCCGTCTGCCCGCCCCCATTCTCTCACTTTGTCGCAGCGGCAGGAGTAGCTCCTCCGGGCCGCCAGACTCTGCGTTGCCGGCGACCGCGGGGCGGACCGGCTGCCCGTCGATCAAGGAGTGCGTCAACACGGCGTCCGACGGAAGTCGCACACTCAAGTACTGCCGTGTGTTGTTGCGAATTCGCAGCTTGAGCTTCGTGATTTCGCTCCCGCTCTCGATGAGCACAGTCGACGCCTGGAGCTCGTCGACGATCGTGCTCGTCAGCTCGACCTCCTGGTGCCGGCTAATTTTGAGGGCGACGGTCGGGGGGTGTGTGAATCCGAAGGCGAACAACAGCGGAGTCTCCGCCAGATCCGCGAGCTCCGTCGGAATGTCGCGGGCTCCGAGCGGTTCCACTGACTCCGACGCCCCTTCGCGGCGAACGTCCAGACCAGCTGGCGCGGTCACTCCGAGCGTACCCACGACCTGGGTGCCCTCAGCCATCCACGGCACTCGAACCGAGACCGACTGACCCTCCACCGGAGCTTGGAATTTCACCGACAAGCTCGCGTGATCATCGACGAGGTGCTTGAGGAGCACGATGAGCTTCTGCTCCTTGGCCTCGGTTCTCCACTGGAGCACCGAGTCTCCTTCGACCGCGGAGACCTCGAGACTCTGAGGGAGTTGGAGGTCCAAGCGATCGGTCTCGCCTTCCAACACGTCGATGTCGATGACTGCCAAGCCCGTGACGACGGCTTCCTGCACGGTGACCACGGAGTTGATCCGAGCTTCCATGCGCACCGAGGTGGGTTGCTCGTGACGGAGCTTTCTGGACCAGCCCAAACTCAGCCTCCCGGAGACGTCGAGGAACCCAGACAGCTCCGTTCCCGTGCCGGTGGCTCGCGTATCCATCAAGACTCCGGTCTTTAGTCGGGCCTCGATTCCTTGTTCTGGAACGCGGACCGAGAACGACGTTGGTCCACCGTCCGGCAGAGTCAGGTCGATTTGGCGGGCGAAGCGATCTTGTTGTCGGCCGACGAAGAGCTCGATCTGCAGCTCGTGGCGGCCCGGCGCGTCCACGCCGACCGTGTAGAACTCGGCCTCGCGCAGGACCGACGTGCGCTTGCCATCGAGAAGCACGGTACCGAGGGACACCGAGCTCGCCACGACCGGCACCCGCACGTGGCCGACGTCTTCGAGCACTTCGAAGCGTGAGGTGAGCGACGCGCGAAAGAGCCCCCGCTCGAACGATCCGGAGACGGACCGATCGATGGGAGCGACTCGCACGACGGGGGCCTCTGGTGGAGGCGGTCTCGCGGCCTCCTTGAGGCGCTCCCAATCGTCGATCGGCAGGACGACCCGGGCTCCCGGATCGGGAGGTACGCCGGTCAGCAACATCAGAATCAGCGGTGTCCCCATGACCGACTTGTGAACCCCGAGTGGGTCACCCGACCATCCGTTCGATTGTCAAAGGTTCGTTTTTCGCAGCTCGGGGTCCGTGATGCCGATCCCACGGCGAGCTCTTGCTTGACCAAGACGCGGGGAGGGGCGATTCGACGAGGGCCGTCCATGCGGCTTCCCTACGAGCTCGTCGTCGCCTTGCGATACGTCCGCGCCAAACGGCGCGCGGCCATCAACCTCATCACGTTGATCACCATCGGGGGCGTGGCCGTGGGGGTCTGCGCGCTGACGGTCGTGACCAGCGTGTGGAATGGGTTCGAGGCCGAGTTCCTCGAGAAATTGCTCGGGATCAACGCCCACGCGGTGATCTTGAGGAAGTTCGACATGTTTCGGGAGCCCGAGCGTGTCTCTTCGGCGATGGAGAAGGAGGGCGGCGTCGAGCTGGTGGCTCCGTTCGTCTACTCCGAAATCATCGTGCAGAGCGCTCGGAACGTCGCCGGGGTCGCGATCAAGGGTGTCGACGTGAAGAAGGCGGCGGCGAGCCCTCTGGCGAAGTACGTCGAACCGGCCGCGTTCCTCGCCATGTCGAGCACCGCAGCAGGCGCGCGGGAGCCTGGCATTCTGATCGGCAAGGAGCTCGCCGCCTCGCTGGTCGCCGAGAAGGGTGACATCATCACCGCGATCTCTCCTTACGGCGCCAAAGGGGGCCAGCCGCGGACGGTTTCTTTCAGGATCGTCGGCATCTTCCACTCCGGGATGTTCGAGTTCGATTCGCGGATGGTGTTCGTCGAGATCGATCAAGCGCAGCGCTTCTTTCGGCTGTTCAACACGGTGACTGGGCTCGAGGTGTGGACGGACGACGCTCGGACCTCGAAGTCGACGATTCGGCGGGCGCTGACGAACGTGCCGGACGGCGACGAGTACGAAATCCGCGATTGGTCGGACACCAATCACGGATTGTTCGGTGCGGTGCGAAGTCAGAAGTCTCTGATCACGATCGTGCTGGGCATCATCGTGATCGTGGCCTCGTTCAACATCGTCGCCACGTTGATCTTGTTGATCCTCGAGAAGAGCCGCGAGATCGCCGTGCTGAAGAGCCTCGGCGCTACGAATCGATCGATCTTGTTGGTGTTCGTGTTGGACGGGCAGATCGTCGGGCTCGGGGGATCTTTGCTCGGCGTGCTCTCTGGTCTAGCGATCTCGGCGGTGCTCGAGGCCTACGGGCTCAAGCTCGATCCGCGCGTTTATTACCTCGAGAACTTGCCGATGGTGGTCAAGCCGATGGAGGTTGGCCTGGTGGCCGTGGGCGCGATGTTGGCGGCCACGCTGGCCACGCTGTTTCCGGCTTACAAGGCGGCGACGCTTCCTCCGGTCGAAGGGCTGCGGCAGGGCGGCCTAGAGGCCGGCATGAAACACGTCGGCGGGTCGCCGCCGAGCGCGTGACTTAGTACGGTCCCCGTCTTCTCTCTGCGTCCTCTGTGGTCTCAGCGTGGTCACGAACTTCTGAGGACCTGTACTTAGGGCCAAGTGATTTCCTTGGGGACCCCTAGTTCGAACGCTCTTCGGAGAGCTCTCCGAAGACCTCGGCCGAGAATCGGTAGACGTCGACGTCATCGTCCGTGGCGGCATCACGCGGGAGGCCGGCTTTTCTGCAGGTCTCCTCGACGAAGGTCGCGGCGTCCCAACCATACTCAGTGGCCACCTGCGGCAGTAAGACTCCGCGGTGGCCGCGCCCGACGACCAACAGGCCGTCGCGGCCGAGCTCGATGTCTTCCAGTCTTTGGATCTGCTCGGGAGGGTTGAGCACGGAGATTTCGATGTCGATGCCGGGCACCTCCCCCGGGGCGATGGGTCGGAATCGAGGGTCCTGGGTGGCTGCTTTGGTGGTCATGTCGACCACCACGTCTTCGAGACTCGAGTCCGAAGTGAGGCAGCCGATACAACCGCGAAGGCCACCATCGCGACCTTTGTGCAGGCTCACGAAGATCCCGGGCCGTTCGCCCGGATTGACCATAGACCGGACCGGGACATCGCCCTTTGCCACGTGCTCCAACGTCTTTCGCGCGAGCGCCAGCAGGTGGCGACGTTCATCGTGGGACAGCACGAGCGCATCGTACTCACAACGGACCGCGGGATCTCTCGCAAACGCTGCACTCGAGCGATGGACGGATCGATCGTGGTAAACAGGGAGGCGTCGTGGCGCAGCTCGACTTCGATTTCGCCTCTTTCGCCCAGCCCGTCCGGCCCGCTCCAGCGACCGGGCGGATCGAGCGAGCGAAACGTCCTTACGAATTGCAGCTCGACCTTGCCTTTCTCGCCGAAGACGAACCGGCCTGGTTCGCTGAGCAACGTCAGGCGAGCCCTCGCGCACGTTTGGAAGAGGCGTTGTGCCAAGCGCTCGGAAGCAAGGTCGTCCTTTGGCTCACGGACAACGCGTCGACCATGATTTCGGCCCGCAAGCGCGGCGACACGATCCATGCGCGCGTGCATCAGCTGTTCGTCGACGCACCTGGCGACGTGTTGAAGGCGCTCGCGTCCTACCTCGCTGAGGAGCGACCGCGTCCCGAAGACCAAGCCACTCTGAAAAAGTACGTCGAGTCCTATCGAGGGGTGCTGAACGAAGCGCTCTACCGACGCCTTCGCATCGAGCCGCTCGGTGAGTATCACGACCTCGCCCGTATTCTCGATCGCGTGAACCGCGAGTACTTCGAGGGCAAGATCAACGCGCAGATCACATGGTCGAATGCACCGCGAGGCAAGCGCCGAGCCACGATCACGCTCGGTACTTACGCCCACGAGCTTCGGCTCATCCGCGTACACCCCGCGCTCGACCAGCCGTTCGTGCCCGAATATTTCCTCGAGTACGTCGTGTTTCACGAGGCGCTCCACCAAGTGCATCCGCAGACCGAGGCGGACCGGCGTGACGTCCATTCGGAATCCTTCATGGCCGACGAGCGAAGATTCCGCCGTTATCACGAGGCCAAAGCCTGGGAGACTCGCAACATCACCAAGCTGCTGCGCTTCTGATCCCACGATGTGCTTCTCCGCAGATTGGGGTAGAGCGAATTCGTGGTCGCGTCGCTGATCCTCGTTCTGCTCACGGCCCAGACCGACGTCGCTCGTGGCCGCCAGCTCTTTCACGACGGAGGCCTCGGCCGGTCGGGCTTCTCGTGCGCAAGCTGTCATTCGACGGTGGCCGACGAGTCCAAGGAAGGCGATGGGTTGTTACGGGCCGGCCACACGCTCTTCGGAGCCGCCAAGCGTCCTCATTGGCGCGGCGACACGCGAAGGTCGGCTTACAAAGACGTTGGCGCGGCCATGGACGCCTGTGTGGACGTGTTCATGGGCACTCAGCTCGGAGCTCCAGACAAGCGAGCGCTCGTAGGGTTCATCACGTCCATTTCCCCAAAGAGCGCTTCGCCGATCTCGATCGTCCCGGGGCTCGAAGCGTCGAAAGACTACAAGCGCGACAAGTATGCCAACGGAGATCCCAGCCGCGGTCGAGTCCTGTTCTTTCGCGCGTGCCACTCATGCCACCCCGGCGGCGATCAAGGACTCGGACCGGCGCTGTTCGGAGCGACGTCTGAAGCGGCTGCGATGTGGATTCGTGAGGGGAACGGCCTGTTGCGTGGCAAACGAACGAAAGACGGTCATTCGCCGTTCTTTGGTCGTGATCGCTTGTCCGACAAGGAAGTGGCGGATATCGGCGCGTTCGTGGAATCGCTCAAAGCGCCGGGCTCGGGCTGAGCATTCGCTTGGCCATCTCGAGCGCTTGCTCACGGGTGGTGATCTCGCGAAGCAACACTGCTTCCTCTGCGGCCATCAAGATCTCCTTGAACCGCGGCCCTGGAGCGAGCCCGAGTCCGATCAAGTCCTGACCCGACAAGATCGGGAGCTCCGGGAGCGGGTGCTCGTCTAGCGCTCTGCGCGCTTCGTCCCAAGGCGCGACAGCCTCGGCGCCCGATCGTGCCATCAAGTAGGCGCGGTCGCGCGGCCAGTCCGACGAGATCAACGGTCGGAGGAGGTCGACCTCGGAACCCTGGCGCGTGAGGAGAAGCTCGCGAATCGAGTGCACCCGCATGACGCCCCGAATCGTGTCGCGCGGCAGCTTCAGCTCACGCAACACGGCCTCGACGTTGGCGCTCGTACCTTCGAGGAGCAGCGAGAAGCCGATGATCGGCACGGAGCCTTCGGCGAGTCCTTGTCTTGCATTTGGCAGCGCGTCGAACCACGAGGCGAGCGCCGTTCGTTCGGTCGAAGCAAAGGGAAACAAAGCGTCGAACAGACCCGTGGCGTCGAGGAGCCGAATGGCGCGACCGGGCGCGGGGCCGTTCCACATGGCGAGGAGCTCGGACACGATCCGTTCTTTGCTCACGACGGAGATCGCGTGGGCATGAGCGCGAATTCCAGAGAGCGTCGTGGGCTCGATCTCGAAGCCGAGTGAAGCCGCAAACCTTACGGCCCGTAGCATTCGCAGTCGGTCCTCGGCGAACCTGCGCTCCGCGTCGCCGACCGCTCGAATGATCCTGTCCTCGAGGTCCTGCCTGCCTCCCACGACGTCGATGATGTCGAGGGACTCCGGATCCATCAGGAGCGCGTTGATGGTGAAGTCTCGTCGCGCGACATCGTCTTCTTTGGTCGTCGAGTAGGCGACCTCGGTGGGGCGCCGGCCGTCGGCGTATGGTCCATCGGCTCGATAGGTCGCGACCTCGTATTCGAGCTTGCCGGGCAAGCGCACGAGCACCACGCCGAACTGGGCGCCTACAGCGAGCGTTCGTCTGAAGATCGACTGGACCTGTTCGGGACGAGCGTCGGTGGCGACGTCGTAGTCTTTCGGCGGATACCCACGCAGCGTGTCACGGACGCAACCGCCTGCGAAGTAGGCTTCGAAGCCGTGCTCTCTGAGCTTTTTTGCGACGAGCCGAGCGCCCTCGAGCAGCGGGTCCTTCACGAGACCTCTTAGCGTCCGTAAAGAACGGCGACGCGTGAGGCTTGGTAGCGTTGGTGAATCGTGGAGCTTCCACGTACGAACGTATCGTCCGGATCCGTGGGGTAGCTGATCGTGCTGCCGTCCGGCCCGACTTCGATGTCGGTGTCGATCATCGTGAGCCCGGAAGAGGTCGTGGTGGTGCCTGCGCTGACGACGACGAGGCGCGCGCCGCCAGGGGCCGCGGCGATGCCGCTCGGGTCAGGCAGAGTGCCGACGGCCGTTTCGAGCTTCCAGCCACTGCTGGTCGCGACGCTATACGCGTGGACACGCGGTCGAGGGTTCGTTCCAGCCTCGATGCAAAGGATCGACTGCATGGCCGCGGAGAATGCTGCGGCCCCGCACGTCGCGGCTACGCCTCCGTTGAGTCGAACCGAGTTGCCTGCACGTGCGAGGTCTACGCCCGTGACCGTCTGCTCGACGCTCGAGGTCACGTACGCGAGCTCGCCCTTCTCGTCGACGGCCACACCGGCCGCGCCCGCGACGGCGATCGAGATGTTCTGATTCGTGGGGATGTCGGGCTGCACCAAGATCACCCCGGGCTCTTTGTTGATGACGAAGATCGCTCGGCGGCCGCCATATCCCAGCTTTCCGTCGAGCACGCGTCCGCCCGCGGGATCGGTCTTCACGACGTCTTTCTTGCTCCAGTCGAACACCGATATCTGCCCGCCCCCGGCGGCCATGCCGATGTTCTGTCCTGGACCGAGCAACGCGAGGTCCTGAATCGAATCGAGCTCCAGCGTCTCCCACTCGTGATCGGCCGATTTGAGCAAACCCACGAACCCCTTGCCGCCGGCAGTGTACGTCACCATCACGCCCTCACCGCCGCGAGGAGAGATGCCGAGCGCGCGGGGGCCCTCGCCGGGGATTTGAACGCGATCGACGAGCGCGCGGGTGAGGAGGTCGATGACATAGACGACCTCGGTCCCCTTCGAGACGCGGTCGAACTTCGAGCGACACGAGGGTCCACCGCGATAGGTGACGCACGCGGTCTGGTCGCCGCAAGAGAGCGCGGCGCCCTCCGAGTCGACGCACTCTTCCGGCGTGAGCACGGGCTGACAGGCGTAGCCGTCGAGCACGTCCACGCAAGCTCGGCCGTCACCGCAGCCGCCGCCGCATACGGGTCGATGCACGACGTAGGCGAGCAAACGACGAAACGGCACTTGCACCGACACGTCATCGTCGACCTGCAGATTCTCCACGCGTCCGTAGGCGATGAGATTGCCGAGCCGATCGAGGCCCTCTACGACGATGGTCACGGCGCGCTCGGCCGGGAAGGCTTCGAACTCCGCTTTTCTGTCGGTCAACGCCAAGTCTTTGGACACGTCGTCGAACCGATCGGGTCCGTCGACCGAGACGCGTACGCTCACCAGCCGGTCGGAGAACCGGTAGGGATCGAGCTGCTCCTTCGAAGGCAGCGAGAGCTCGACCGTGACAAGCGCTTCGGGCTGACCGCACGCGGTCAACGCAAGGCCGATGAAGGCGAGGTTTCTCGAACGGCGGCTCATCGTCGCTCCTTCACGGTGACGGCGTCGATTCCCACGCGAGCGCCATCAGCGAGTCGTGGCACGAAACGGAACTTGAACTCTGCGGTTCTGAGCTCGACCGGTATCGCGATCTCGCGGACGTTCGCGCGCCAGTCGGTCCGATTCTGGTTGGCGAAGTACAGGCCGTTGTTCTTTTCGATCTCGCTCGGGAATCGTGCCGGCGCGCCCGAAGTGAACGCGGCAGACTTCCAGCTCGCGGGGTCCTGACAGCTCGCTCCGCAGAATTGAACTTCGACCTCCTGATTCGCGACCGGCCACTGATCTCGCGGTTGCGATTGATCGACTTGTCGATACGTGTCGCCGATGTTGAAGGCCACGTATTGAATCTCCAACACGACCTCCCCGCCTACGCCCGCAAGGGAGATCGCGGGCGACACCACAGCCTGCTCGTCCTCCGTGAGCTGACTGCGGGGCCTGGCGACTTGCGTTGCGTAACACCGCTCGCTCAAGGACTGACCATCGCAGAGGGCACGCGCATCGCGCCACACCGAGGGCTGATCGGGGACCTCCGTCGTCAAACGATCCGCCTCGCGACAGGCGATACAAGGTAGCTGCTCGTCCTCACACGCCTCTGGCCTTCCGGGGTTCGCGCCGATGCACGTCTCATAGGCGAGGCAGGCCGAGCAGCTCTTCGACCCCGCATCGACCTCACACGAGCTCAACCCCGTTCCGACGGCCCCGGCGTTCGCATCCGGGCAGGCGTCACATTGGTTGCAGATATCCGAGCAGGCTGCATCGACGTCCGCGGTGCACATGTTGGCCACCGCGGTGACCCCTGGGCAGTCCGCGAGCTCGCGCTGGCAAGACGGCGAGCAACCGTCCCCTCCCACCGTGTTCCCATCGTCGCACTGTTCGCAGATCGTTCCAGCGGGGCGATCGGTCTCGGCGCAGACGGGGCTCGTTTCGACCATGTTGTTTCCGCAGCTAGGTCTCGGAGAGCCCGCGTTCGACTCGAGGTACACACGTTGTGACGAAGGATCGCGACGGGCTGCGTCTCGGCACTCGAGGCAGCAGCGACAGGCGCCGCAGGTCACGCCAAACTCTTCGGTCCCTTCGGGCGGAGTGGGTGTTCGCTCGATCGACAGGTAGTAGTGTCCGTCCGCGGGCGTACCGGCGCACTTGATCTCCTCGTCTTCGATCGAGCAGCCGTCGCGGTTGTAGACCACGAGGGCTTCTTTGTTCTGGAGGCCGTGCTCCTTACCGGCACAGTCATCTGCGCAGTCCTCCGCGGGGGAGCACACGCCGTCGCCGCACGCGGCTGCGTTCCACCCGAGGATCTCCAGCGAGACCTCTCCGCCGAGTCGCTCCGCCTCGAAGCTCTCGTAAAAATACGCGCAGCGTCCAGACGCGCACTCCTGGCCCGCCGCACACGCTTGCGTGGGACAGCCGGCAACGCAAACTCGATGCTCGCACACGAAGTCTGCGCCGACGTCCGCGCAATCCGTGTCGAGAGCACAGGAGCGTACGCATTCGCCGTTCACACAGGTCGAACCGGCGCTCCCGCTTTCGGCGCAGTCCGCGGTGGTTCGACACCCGTCCGACGAGCTCGTGCAGCCGCTCGCGAGGAGCACTGCGAAGGCTACGATGTATGCCGACCGCATGCGGCCCGACGCTATCACGCCATGAAGAGATGGGGTACGTAGACCCATGTCACGTCGGTGGCCGCGCGCGGCGAAGGCGTCACGGCCGGCGGGTCCGGCGCGCGTTCCCCCCCGCGAGTGTCAACACGAGCCGCTCCATCACGTGCTCTGGCTCGAGCTTGCCACCCTTTAGACCCCGATCCGCTTCTGCGATGGCGATCAAACCCGCGAGCAATGCTCCGGAGCTCTGACCACGGGCCTGGTCCACCGATTTTTGGGCCACGAACGGATGCGCGCCGAGCTGCGACTCGACGTCCCGGGCCGAGGCACCCGTGTCCAGCAACGAGCGGGCGCGCGCCAGGCGCCGCCAATGCACCGCGATCGCTCCCAAGACCGGCAAGGGATGGCTTCGACCCGGCCCGATCGAGCCATACAACACCTCGAGCGCCGTGGCGGTGTCGCCGATGCCCACCGCGTCCGTGATGGCAAATATGTTTTGCTCGCGGACGTTGCTCACGACCTCTTCCACGTCCTCCGCGGTGATCGTGCGCGCGCCGGCATACAGCGAGAGCTTCTCGAGGGCCGAAATCGCGGCCGACAAATCGCAGCCCACGGTGGCAACGATCGCTCCGATCGCCCCCTCCTGAAGCGTCATGCCGCGACGTTTGGCCCGGTCCCTCAACAGCGCTGGCATCTGACGTTCGTTCGGATGTTCGAACCGAAGGGCGAGCCCGTGTTTTTGTACGGCTTTTGCGAGCGCCGTGCGCAAGTCGAACTTCAACCCGATCAAGACGAACACGGTCTCGGGAACCGCGTTGGCCACGTAGGCCTCGATGGCTCGGGCGTCGTCGACGAGGAACTTGTCCGCGTCCTTCACCAAGACCAATCGTCTCTGCGCGAAGACCGGGAGCGTTTTTGCGGCCGACAGGATCCGCTCGACCGCCGACTCGCGAGCGACGAACTGGTCGAAGTTGAAATCGACCGCGCGCCCCAACACCTTCGCCTTGATCGCTGCGAGCGCCTCATCGACGAGCACGCGCTCTTCTCCGTCGATCATGTAGACAGAGCGCGGTCCCGACTCCAAATGCGCGAGCGGGTCTCCGCTCGTTGTCGCCCGCCGAGGAGGCACCTCAGGTCAAGTCGAGGCGCTTGGCGACCTCGCGCAAAGCGTCGATGTTCTCGATGTGAGCGAGGCTCCCGAGCAGGAACTCCTTGGTCGACTCGTGTAACGCGTCGACGTCCGCGCCGCTGAGCCCCAAGCCCTTGGCCCACTCCCGCAAAAGAGAGTCCTCTTCGCGAGCGTACACGCCGTCAGCAAAGGCCAACAGCATCATGTTCTTGACGAACAGCTGAGCCAGATCCCGCGTGTTGAACAGCTTCGCCGCCTCCGCATGGTCGTAGGCGCCGGTGACGACGTCGTCGATGCTCGGATCTCCCGCGCGCGCGCAACCGTCGTAAAACTCTTGAATGAGACCGAGCTCCCGCTCGTGAAGGCCGTCCACTTTCGCGAGCGCGAACATCGCGCGCGTGATGGCTTTGACATGGTCGAAGGTGAGATCCACCTCGCCGAAGAACGCGTTCATCGACTCGCTGTGTAGCTTCGCTGAACCAAAGCCGCAAGCCGTCTGCCATCAAAACAGGGTGCACGACCGACCTGCGGCGATTCAGTTCAACCTCCGCATGAACCACGGAGAGCACAGAGAAGGAACACGGAGGGCACAAAGGACTTGCTCCAAAAATCTTCTGTGTTCTGCGTTCCTGCTCTGTGTCCTCTGTGGTTTGCCCAGCGCAGCGCTGATCGTCGACATATCGCGCAACTTGGTCGTGCACCCATCAAAACACTTCGTAGCGGGCCCCACTCGAGAGCCGGTACCTCGTCGGAACCAGCTCGCTCGTGCCCTGGATGACGAGGTCCGGTCCTTCTCGTGCGACTTCGTACCGAGCCTCGAAAAACGCCGGCGAAGTGGGCTCCGACATCAAGAAGAGCTGAATCGCGGTCGCGGGCACCGTGAAGCGCTGCTGCTCGTCGGTCGTCGTGCACAGCAATACGACCCGTCGATCCCGATCGGAGAGCTCGAAGACCGCGACGTCCGTTCGAATGTCCGATCTCTCCGTCCACCAGAACTCGACCGGCTGTGAGCTGTCGATCGGAGTGCCCACCATCGGTCGTACGAGGAGCATCGGTGGAGGAGCGTCTATCTCTCGATAGCTCTCTGCCAAACGCCCCGCCACGGTGGTCGTACCTGTCTGAAAGACGATCTCGGCCAGCGGGTCGAACACACCCAGAACACCGAGCTCGGGCGAAGCGAAGTGCCCAGGCCCAAGTCGCACTAGGAAATGCGGGCTCCCAATCGTAGCGCTCGGGCTGCCGGTGACGAAGAGCTGCTGACCATCGAGCCCGATCGCCGCGCCCGTCGACGTGTAGGTTTCGGTCAAGTTGCATGAGCTCTCCGCGTCGATCGGGAAGGCCGTCTCGAAGATGGCCCCAGAAGCGGTGCGTCCGTCCGTGAACCGAGCCTCCGAAAACGGGGGCGCAACACCAGCCATTTCCGACGCCCACCACTCTGCCTGCAGCGCCAACGGCGCTACGTCGATGGGGCCGACATCGCGCGTACCCCCATCCGGCAGCGTCAGCCCTCCGTCGGAGCTCCTCGCGTCCAGATCGCTTCCGTCCCTGACCGCTCCGTCGACGCCCCCGTCCGCGCTCGCGTCCGGCCCCGTCGCATCTTGCCCAGTCGCATCGGGTTCAGTCGCATCGGGTTCAGTCGCATCGGGTCCAGTCGCATCTTTGATTCCGCCGTCACGCGCCGGCGGAGGCACCACTACGTCTCTCGCGACGCATTCGTTCTTCTCGCAGACGAAGCCCGATTCGCAATCGTCGTCTACCTCGCACTCGCTCGCGCAACCCGTCGCAATCAGCCCAAAGGCCAACGCGCACAACCAGATGGGTGTGTGGCGCACATGATCCGGGGTCAGCATGGCGCGGCAGTATCGCACAATCTCCGAAGAATCGCGGAGGCGGTTACGCCCGATCGATTTTTCCGCCCAACCCGAGACGACGAATTGAGACCCGCGATGACGATCCTTGCTCGACTCCGCTACGATAGGGTCGATGAACGCCCTGCTCGACTTGGAGGCCCCAGAGCCACAAGGCGAAGCTTCCGATCCAAAGGCCCGCTCCGCGCGCCTGCTCGAGCTCATCGACGTCATCGAACGCTGCACGCTCGAGCCGACCCGCCGCGTGTTCGTGAACCGAAACCTCCGTATGTCCAGCGTCGAAGAGGTCGGGTTCGACATGGATTACTCGGTCCTTCGCTACAAGAAGCGGAACATGGAGGAGCTCTCCTTCGAGCTCACCGCCCAGCGGCTCGTCGAGCGTCGCGGCTACCCGCGCCAGATCCTAGACATCCCTTACGACCCTGGCTTCGCCGTGCGAGGCATCGTCGTGGACAAGCGGCTCGGCAACATCGTCAAGATGGACGAGCACGACCACGTCGGTCGCGTCTACCACGGGCGACGACGCCTCTCCAAAGCCGACCGGCACTCGATTTATAGGCAGTTGAAAATTCCTTTGATGTCAAAAGACTTTCACGTCATCGACACGTTGTTCGCGCTCCCTGAAGCAGCCCTGTACGCCGACGTCGTCGACCTGTTCGAGCTCCGACTGGGACGCAAAGAGATCGACTACGCTCAGCTCTTCGAGGACATCCGCTCGTCGATCGACGAGGTCCACCGCGACGGAACGCTCAAGCAGGTCGTGACGGCCAACCTCGATCGCTACATCGAGCTCGACGAAGACCTACCCGCTGCCCTCCATCGCCTCCGCTCTGCCAACAAGAAGCTCTTCCTCCTCACCAACTCCCACTGGGACTACACACGCGTCGTCATGTCGTATGCGCTCGACGGTCGCTTTCCGGAGTACCCGAGCTGGGAGAACTATTTCGATCTCGTCATCGTCGGCGCCCAAAAACCGGCGTTCTTCAAGGAGTCTCGCCCGTTCTTCGAGGTCGATCGAGAGACCGGCGGGCTCCTCGACCGCCCCGTGGAGAAGCTCGAACGCCGCCGCATCTATCAAGGCGGTTGCCTCGCGGAATTTCAGCGCCTGCGCAGCATGGACGGCGACCGCGTTCTCTACGTGGGCGACCACATTTACGGCGACATCATTCGCGCCAAAAAGGACACACTCTGGCGAACCGCCCTGATCCTCGACGAGCTCGAAGGCGAGCAGATCCTAGCCCGCTCGGTGCGCCACGCTCAGAGCGAGCTCGTGGAGCTCGAGGAGCGCATCGAGCACCTCGGCGAAGAGACGCAGGACCTCCGGCTCAAGCTCGCGGCGCTCGAGCACGCCATCGACGACGACCCGAACCGCCCCGAGACCGAAATTTCCGAGCTCACGCGGATCCGCCGTAACCTCCGCCAGTCCCTCGATCGCAAGAAGCGCCTCACGCGCACCCTGCTCGAACGGAAAAATGCGCTCTCGATCGAAGTCGACCGCTGCTTCAACCCCTACTGGGGGAGCCTCTTCAAGGAAGGGTCGGAGAACTCGAGCTTCGGCAGCCAGGTCGAAGAATACGCGTGTATCTACACGAGCCGCGTCTCCAACTTCCGCTTCTACAGCCCGAGCCACTACTTCGAAGCCCCTCGCCACTGGATGGCTCACGAGAAGCTCTAAAAAGCAAAAAGCCCGGGGTCTTGCGATCCCGGGCCTTCTCTGCGGCGGGCGAGACTCGAACTCGCAAACCTTTCGGCGCCACCCCCTCAAGATGGTGTGTCTACCAATTCCACCACCGCCGCTTTTTTGGGGGCCCTTCTTTCGATCCTCTCGGGGCGGCTGTCAACGCCAATCACGAGCCGTCGCCAGACAGGCTCGCGGCGAAGCGAATCCCCACGAGCCGCCGATGCGTGTCCAACATGATCATCCAATACCCGCCTTCGATCTGCATCAAAGCCCAGACGTCGACGGAGCTCTCGATTCGCGTGCTGCGACACGACGCCCGCGCACCCACGGGGACGTGCTCGATCGACTCGTCTCGGGCGAACACGAACCCGTCGTCCGCCGGCGCGAAGGCTTTGACCGCCTCACCCGGCCCGATCGACTCGACCTGGCTCCACTCGCGACCGTCGAAGCGATCGACGCCCCCGATTCGACCTGCACCCAGAATGCCCGTCCCAGGAACGTTCTCCACGAAGTAGAGCTCCCTCGCGTTGCTCACGATCGTGACCGCTCCGTTCTCGTACAAGACACTCTCTTGAGCGTCGCTGATCACGAACAGCGCTCGACCCGGACTCAGCCAGACGACCCCTGCTGATTGTCCACCCCCCGCGATCCCAAGGCCGCTCAGCCGGTAGTCGATCGGCGTCCACGAGGAGCCGTCCCCGCGAAACGCCTCGCCCGCACTGCCGAGGGCGAAGGCTTCGAAGGGCGCCGTCGAGCTCACGGCGATCCCGGCCACGAATCCAGGAATGGGCAGAGCGCTCTCGGTGCGGAGCCCAGCTTCCAGCGTGCCTCGAGAAATCCGCCCTTCGGTCCCTCCAACCCAAATCTCGTCGTCGACCACGGATAGGCCGAACGAGCCAAACGGCGTCGAAGGGCGCCGCGTCAGGCCGTCTGGCGTCGCGTGGAGCAGGAAGTCCTTTGTGGTCGTCAACAGCAGCCCGCCCCGATGGACCCGCCTCTCTATGACCGACAATTCCTCACTGAGATCGAAACGCTCGATCTCCCGGAGCTCGAGGCATCGACACCGCCGCAGCAACCGAGCCTCCTCGACTCTCTTCGAGAGCGACGACACTTCCACGAACTCCGCTTCGCGACTTCCCCTCTCGAGCACGGCTCGAAAAGTTCGAGCCCCCGCGGGCAAGGGCTCAGCACCACATACTGGCTCGGTCGTGAAAGCCAGATCGCCCCTCGCGAGCCCATACTCATCGAGCGACCCGTCGAGCTCGATGACCGTCGCCGCCAAACCCTGTTCGCCGGTGAGCTCGACCCGAACGTCCGGGCTCTGACTCCCTTCGAATGCCCGCAGGATCCTCAGCTCCGGCCCGACCTCGACCGCGAGCAGAGAGTCGCCGACCTTTGGCAAACTCAGCGAGATCTCACTCGCTCCGCAACCGATGGCGAGGAGAAGCAGAAGCAAGGTCCGATACTCAGTCATGCCTCAGCCTCGCGAAGCGAAAGGTACGAATCACTCCACGTCGCCGGACACGTCGCCGGACACGTCGCCGGACTCTTCGCCGGACAGGCTGAGCAAAACGTCCGCGAGGACTTGAATGCCGCGGCCGCAGGCCGTCGGCGTCGAATACTCTCGAGGGTTGTGACTTATCCCTTCGTACTCACCAGGCACGAAGATCATGGCGGTGGGGCAGATCGCCGAGAGCTCCTGCGCGTCGTGCCCGGCCCCTGACAGAATCCTCCGGAAGCTGAACCCACGCGCCGTCATCGACTCGGCGATTCGATCCTGAATCATTCCGGAGAACGAGATCCTCGGAGTTCGCGCGGTCTGTCGAGCCGAGATTTGCACGCCTAACTCGGCCTCGATCGCGCGAAGAAACCCCGCCAAGTCGCGCTCCGCCTGCGCCATCAGCTCATCATCTGGATTCCTCAAGTCGATTGTCGCAGTCACTCGACCGGGAACGATGTTCACCTTGTTCGGGTATGGGTCCATTCGCCCCATCGTCGCCCGAAACTCTGCTCCGTATCGACCCGATCTCACCATGTCGTGCAGGTGGACGTTCAACTTCGACACGGCGAGCCCAGCGTCCCTTCGAAGCGACATCGGCGTGGTCCCGGCATGCGCCGCCTTTCCGCTGACGTTGACCTCTTGCCAAGAGATCCCTTGAACTCCGGTGACGACGCCGAGATCCCAACCCTCGAGCGCCAAGATCGGTCCCTGCTCGATGTGGGCCTCGAGATAGGCGTGCGGAGGGTCGAGCCGCTCCGAAGCGGTGCCGCAATATCCGATGCGCGACAACGCCTCGCCTACGCTCACACCGGAGGCGTCCCTTTTGGAGAGTGCTTCCACGAGTGAAATTCGACCACACGCCACTGCGCTCCCGAGCATGTCCGTCCCAAATCGCGCGCCCTCTTCATCCGTGAAAAAGGCGATCTCGATCGGGCGCTCCGTCGCGACCTCATGGTCATTGAGCGTGCGAACGACCTCGAGCGCCCCCAATACGCCGAGCACACCGTCGAACGCGCCGCCCGTAGGCACGCTGTCGATGTGCGAGCCCGCCATCACGGGAGCGAGGTCGGACCGCTTCCCAGCCCTGCGCCCGAAGGTGTTGCCGATCCGATCGACTCGGACCGACAACCCCGCCTTTTCGAACCATGAACGCACGAGGTCTCGCCCGTCCCGATCGGCGTCGGTCAACGCCAACCGATTCACTCCATGAAGGCCCGTGTGCTCGTCAAGGAACGCGCCTACACGCGAAAGCTCCTCGATCGAACGTGCGAGTCTCTCGCTGTCGATCTGCGGTGTCGCCATGACTCGGTCGTCGCACACCCCGTCCCCCAGAGACAAGCGTCGGTGATGCGGGAGAGTCGCGTCCGGTTGCGTTGGGTCAAGTTCCTCGCACGACGATGGATTACTTCGGCTCACAACGGAAACACGGCGGTCGCCGAACCCGAGCGCATGGGGCCAGCGCGCACTGACCCGCCTTCCCGTCGTCCGCGTTGCACGGATCTCCGATGCGAATACACGCTCCAGTGGCTTTGCTGGGCGATCCGGTGAGAAACCACAAAACGATGAACAGAAGCCCGTACGCGACGAACACGCTTGATTTCACCGGGTCCAAGCCCGCCACGAAGCGTCTCAACCTCGTGCTCACGTCTCACCTCGAGAGGCCACGAGCGGCGCGTGCAGAAAGTGCGACTTCTTGCGAACAGACCAGATGAAGCCGTCCCACCAAAAATGGCAAAACGTCGCCAGGAGAATGAACGAGTACGCGAGCGTCCCGTGCGCAAACGCCGCCGCCCAAAATCCGCCGACGAGGCACGTCACCACCACAATCGCGATCGCCAGCGCACCCCCATGGGGCACCGACGTCAGACGAAAGACGCTGGTCAGGTTCTTCTTCTCGCTCCAAGCGATCAGCCCGAAATACTGCAGCGCATGAAAGCTCTCCATGATGAGATACGACTGACCGAAGCTGTCGAAGCCCCACGACCAAACGGACGTAATCGTCAGCGATGCGTAGAGCATCACCTTCTCTTTCGAAACCTCGTAACCCCGTCGCACGAGCCGTGCGTACGCGAACAAATAGAACACCACGTACAGAGTCCCCGCGACCACGAGGATCGTGGACAACGTCGACTGATTTCGAATCGTCCAGATCGGAACGTCAGCCAATCGCTCGTAGGAGGAGTATTTGAACCAGGCAAACCGCTCGAACTGAGTGTAGAGAGTTACGCCTCCGAGGATCGGCCCGGCGTAGGTGAAGAGCGCCAAACCCATGTCGAGACCGCGGCCGACGGTGGGCGGATTCCCAATGCGTGCGTCGTAGATTCGCCCGAGGCCGAAGGTCTGCATGCTGGAGTGCCAGACGTCGAACCACACCAAGTAGATCGCCATCATCGCCAAGAACCGGCTCGAGACGTTCATGAAGAGGAGCAGGGCGATCGGGACGACGAAGAAGCGCACGGGATACTCCCGTCGAACTGCTCCGTTCAGGTGACTTCGGAAAAAGACCGCCAACACGTGGGCGGTCGTGAACGCCACGGCGAGGATGGGAAAGACGGGCAGGTCCTGGCCGAGGATGGTCGAGTGGACCTTCGCCAGGCCCGCTAGGTCGATGAACGCGCCGAACGCCAGGAACATCAACGGCGGCCAAATGAACAGAAGGTGGTCATAGGCCGGACCGACGATGAATCGTCCACGTTTCTTCGGATCCACGGTCACGCCCCGAGCATGCCAAAGCCCCGACCGTGAAGCTTGATCTGGATGAAAGCAGGCGCTGCACAGCGGCCCGCTGGTTGACCTCGGACCCGCGAAAGGTCATGCAGCACGGATGGCTGAGCTTCGGCCCTACCCCCTCCCGGCCCTGCTTCGCCGCGCTCTGGCAGAGCTCGACACGGGCTCCGTGTTCGACCTGCCGCTCGACAAGTGCTCGTTGGGCGACACGACTCATGACCTCTCGGTTCGATTTCACGACCAACGCGCCAGCACACCGCTCGGGCCCGCTGCCGGTCCCCACTCTCAAATGGCCCAGAACATCGCCCTCTCGTGGCTCGCGGGTTCTCGAATCATCGAGCTGAAGACCGTCCAAATCAACGATCGGCTTCAGATCCCGCGACCCTGCATCGACATGCAGACGGTCGGCTATAACGTGGAGTGGTCTCAGGAGCTGCGACTCGAAGAGTCTCTGGAGGAGTACATCAAAGGCGCCGTCCTCGTTCGCGCGCTCGCCGAGAAGCTGCACGTCTCGCGCGAGAATGCCCAGACGGTCTTCGACATGAGCGTCGGCTATGGCCTCGAAGGCATCAAGTCGGACCGGGTGCGAGCTTTCATGAACGGCATGAAAGACGCCTCGCAGGTACTGTCGAAGCTCCGCTCCGAGCTCTCCGGCGACCTCGCCTGGGTTCGCGACCTCGACCTCGATCCGCGGCTCTCGAAGACACTCACTCTGAGTACCTTCCACGGCTGCCCACCTGACGAGATCGAGCGGATCCTCGAATTCTTGCTCGAATCCGGAGGCCTCCACTGCATCGTGAAGCTCAATCCGACGCTGCTCGGACCGGAGAGACTTCGCGGCCTATTGAACGACACGCTGGGTTACGACGACGTCCACGTCCCCGACTCGGCGTTCGAACGCGACACCCGCTGGAATCAGGCCGTCGAGCTCGTCGATCGCCTCGGCAACAAAGCCAAGACCCTCGGACTCGGCTTTGGCGTGAAGTTCTCGAACACGCTGATCGTCGAAAATCGGCGGGCGTTTTTTCCCAAGACCGAAAAAGAGATGTACCTGTCAGGCGCGCCGCTCCACGTGCTCGCCATGAGCCTCGTGGCCAAGCTCCGTGAGACCTTCGGCGATCGCTTCCCCATATCCTTTTCTGCTGGCATCGACGCCAAGAATTTCGCCGAGTCGGTCGCGCTCGGGCTCGTGCCAGTCACCGTTTGCAGCGACCTCCTCAAGCCTGGCGGTTACGGTCGCACCAAGAGTTACTTCAAGGACCTCGCCCGGCGCATGGACGCCGCCGGCGCGAACACCATCGATGACTTCGTCATCCGAGCCTTTGGTCATGCTCCGGCCGCCCTGGCCCGAGCCGCCGGCCTCGACGCGTCCACCGCGGAGGCTCTTGCCAAGCTCCCCCCTGGGCGTCTGGCGGATTTGCTTCACCCCAACGTGTCGACGCGGTGGGTCTCCGAGGCTCGCCTCCTCAACACTCAGACCTATTTGGATCGCATCGTACGCGACCCCGCCTACTCGAAATCCAGGAACGCAAAGGTACCCAAGAAGATCGGCCGGAAGCTCGTTCTCTTCGACTGCCTGACTTGCGACAAATGTATTCCAGTTTGCCCGAACGACGCCAACTTCGCCTTCACGCTGCCGATCCAGGAGGTGCCGATCACCAAGCTGGTGCCGACGGAGCAAGGGTTCGTGGCGGAAGGCTGCGGCACACACGCGATCAAAGAGAAGCACCAGCTCGCCAACTTCGCCGACTTCTGCAACGAGTGCGGTAACTGCGACATTTTCTGCCCAGAAGACGGCGGTCCCTACGCGATCAAACCGAGATTCTTCGGCCGTCGGTCCGACTTCGACCAAATGAAGCACCTGGACGGGTTCTTTGTCTCGAAATCGACGATCAATGGGCGCTTTGGCCGGGCCGAGTACGAGCTCGAGGGGAGCGGCGCGCGGGTGCGATACTCAGGGCCCGGCTTTCGAATCGAGCTCGACCCGACCGACCCGGCCCGCACGGCCACCGGTGAGGCCGAGGGCGAGGTCGACCTGACTTACCTTTTGATCATGGACGAGGTACGTCGAGCCGTCCTGGCTGAGGACTCGGTGAATTACGTGAAGGTGCTCGCCGAGAGCTAATTTCGCAGCGTCCGGATCGAAGCCCGGGATCGAACTCACTCGCGATATTTTCTCGGCACGCCGTACCTCGACGCATCGTCGTCGAGCATCTGGAAGGTCCCGTCGAGCAGCTCGAGCTGCGCCTTCTTCGCGTCGAGCTTGGCGAGCTCTACGTTGTCCGCCACCGTGTCCGAGCTCTGGAGCTTCCTCATCTCGTCTTCGACCGCGCTCCTCATCGACTTGACCCGTCGAAACTGATGTTGCCACCAGCTGGTACTTTGGCCGCCGAAGACGTCGACGCCCTCCTTGCCAGCAGGCTTGAGCGGCTGCGCTTTGGTCCCATGCTTCTCGAGCGACGCCACCATCGCTTCGAAGTCGGCCCCGAGAATGACGTCGCGCTCGATCCTCACGACGGGAATGCCGCGCGCATGAGGCGCGGTTTGCCGCATCGCCTCTCGGTTGGCGGGCTGATCGATGTCCAAGAACGAATAGGGGACCCGATTCAGATCGAGAAAAGACTTCACCATCTGGCACGGACCACACCACGACGCCCCGAACACCACGACCTCGGGCGGTCCGGCGAAGGCATCGAACGCGATGAACGAAGTGAGCACGAGCGCTGCAACGCGAAGCATCCCTGCATGCTATCGCAAGAGCGACGCAAGCCCAAGACGCAGAGCCTAACTATCGGCAAGGCGATCGGCGACGCGATCGGTGGCAGTTTCAAACGGCCGCGAACAAATCGCCCACTGCGTCGGTTCCGAGGTCGGTGACGCGGAGCACCTCGTCGGCGAATCGTTCCAGCGTCTCCGCGCGGTGGCTCATACCCACGTTCACGAGCACACCTCGAATCTGAAAAGCGTGTCGCTTTCGTTCGATCGACAGGCGCTCCAGCAACTCAGCCGACACGGAGGCCTCGCCGTCGGTGATGAATACGATGTCGCCCCGACGGTGCTTGCCTTCGGTGACCGCGTCGGTGGCTCTCGAGAGCGGACCCTCGAAGTCGGTCCCGCCCCCCGGAAAATGCTCCGCGAAGCGAAGGACCTCCTCGGACCTCACTCGGCCCCGCCCTGCGCTCACCGGCCCTCGCTCGAGGAGCTCGAACTCCGCCATTTGCCCGGCGTCCGAGAATACGATCGCCAAACATGCCCGCCGCTCTCGGCGGGCGATCTCCATCAGCGTCAGCGCCACCGCCTTTGCCCAGATCTCCTTGCTCCCGTGCATGGACCCGCTGCCATCCACACACACCACGATCGGCCCGCGTGTAGCGTGCGCGATGAGCTCGTACTGGAGCAACTCACCTTCGGCGAGCTTTCTCAGAAAATCGAGGTGGAGCGCGTGACGGAGTTTGGGGAGCCCCACGAGCTCCGAGGGGAGCAACCGATCGAGGTCGCGGCCTGTCGTGACCGCGTGGACCTCCTGCTGCGCCTTTGGGATCCGGCCCCGCCTCGCCGCGAACGCCACCTCTCGGAGCGCCCCGGTGAGCTGGGCGAGCAGCTTGAGCTTCTTCGAGCGCATCAGCCGGTCACCGAGCTCCAGGCTGGCGTCGGTGTCCTTCCGATCGAGCTCTCCCGCGCCCAACCCGAGGCCACGGACCGTCGAGCTCGCCTCGTCCATCTCCTTGGGCATGAGTGCGACTTTTCGCTCGATCAGCTCGTCCATCTCGTCGGGCAAGTTGGCCAAGTGCTCGAGCTGCTCTTTCCGCGCCCTCGATATCTTCGACTGAAGCGACTCGACTTCCCCATCCAGAGTCGCCTTCAGGTTAGGGCGCTCTTCCTCCGAGATCGCACCCTCGGGCAGCTCCGTCAGGGCCTCGAGCTCGGCGATGAGTTGTGTCAGCCGATCTTCGTCTTCGGCGATGTCCGCGATGCGTTGCAGAGCCCGTCCATCGACGCGCCGCTCCTTGGAAATCGCCAGGAGCACCCGGTCGAAGAGCGGCCCCAACGCAGCCGCGGTTCGAGCTTCGTCAAGCTGAGTTTGTTCCTTCAGCTCGGCCAAGCCATGACTCGCGAGGACGATCTTCACCAGGTGCCGATGGAACAAGACCGCTGGGCTCACCTCTCGCTCCGACCGTAGCTCGACGTTGAGCTTGAACAACACCGAGAACAAGTCACCCATGAGGTGACGTGCATTTGGCAGGATCGGCAACGCGCGGGACATCGAGGTCTCGAGCCGGGGCTCGGACCTCAATACGCGCAAGAACACGTCGCGGTCGTACCCATCCGCGACGATCGTCTCGAGTTGGGCCATCAGTTCTGCGCCTTCAAGAGGCTTCTCGAGAGCTCCACCAGCTCGGCATACATTTCGGCCAGGCGCGACGTGAACCGTCCGCGCTCTTTCGCGTTTTCTTCGATGGTGCGAGCGCGCCGCTCGAGGTCCTTGAGCTTGGTGTGCGCCTCGAGCACCGCTCGGCTCTTCGACTGTCCGTCCGGCCAAGGCCGTCGCGCGTAGGCCTCGATCTCTCTCGCCTGCTCGAGCAGCTTCTTCAGCTCCTCGTCGAAGCCCGTCGCGACCTTCGCCAGCACCGTCGAGACTTTGGAACGATCTTCCGGGTCCGTCCACAAGACGTGCTCGAGCCACCGGAGCTCGCCGGTGGTCGCTCGGTCTCTTCCCTCCAGCAAGGTAGCCGCTCGAATCACCGACAGCGCCTGGCGATAACGACGGTCCGAAGCGATGACACCCTCCGCGTTCAAAAGCCGCCGAATCTCGATGATGTCGGCGATGACTCCGTCGGGGATGGCGATGCGCTCCACCTGCTCGAACAAGGACGCGAGATCGGCCGCCGAGAGTATGGCTCTAGGTTGCGGGCTCTCCGGCAGCGTGAGGAGCTTCGCGAAGCGATGGTCGCGCTCGATGTAACTCACGGTGAAGCGCAGCAGGAACCGATCGAAGAGCGCACCGAGCTCGTCTTCCTCCGGGATCTCGTTCGAGGCCGCCACCAAGGTCAATAGCGGTACGTCGATGACTCGTGTGCCTTGATGAAATCGCCGCTCGTTCATCACCGTGAGCAGTGAGTTCAGAATCGCTGAGTTCGCCTTCCAGACCTCGTCCAAAAAAGCGATCTCGGCCTCCGGGAGCTTGCCGAAGGTCACCCGCTCGTACCGGCCGTCCTCGAGCGCGGGCAGGCTCACGGGCCCGAAGATCTCTTCAGGCGTGGTGAATTTGGTGAGGAGCCACTCGAAGCCGCGCTTGCCTTCTAGACGTCGCACCAGCTCGCGAGCCAACATGGACTTCGCCGTCCCCGGAGGTCCGAGCAGCAACACGTGTTGCCGCGAGAGCAGCGCCAGGAGCAGCCCGTCCACCACTTCGTCACGTTCGACAAAGGCAGCCCGCAACTCCGCGCGGACCGCCAGCAGCCGGTCTCGGGTTGTCATGCGAGGATTGTAGCGCGCTCGCGCGACCCCATTTCACGAAAAAAATGCGCCGCCTCGCTCCCGTCAGAGAACCGCCTGGCGTGGATCGTTTCTTGAGAGTCATTCGGGTATGAAAGTCCGGGATATCTGCACGCGACAGGTCGTCACCATGTTCGACGACGGCACCGTCCTCGATGCCGCTCGACTCATGCGAGCCCATCACGTGGGCGACGTCATCGTTCTTCGCGCGCCTGACGAGAGTCCCATCGGCATCGTGACCGACCGCGACATCGTCGTGGGCGCGGTCGCGCTGGGCGTCAGCGACCTCGCGTCGATCTTCGTACGCGACCTGATCACACGCGACCTCGTCACCGTGAATGACGACGACGACGTCTTCACGGCGATGGAAATCATGTGGCCGCACGGCGTCCGACGGATCCCGGTGCTTGGGGCGGACGGGCGCCTGAGCGGAATTCTCACTTATGACGACCTGGTCCATCGAATTTCCGAGCAGCTCGCCGACTTGACCCGCACGGTGAAGAGGCAGGTTGAACGCGAGAAGGCTTTGCGCGTAGGGACCTAGAGTCCCAAGGGTTTAGTGCGGGTCCGGAGGCCTTGGAGGTCGTGCCTCGGCCTTGACCCGCGGGAGGGAGTCGCACCAAGATCCGCACGTGCCCGAGCTCTCCCTGCGCCAAGCGCTCGTGCGCCATTGGCCTGAGTACCTCATGGAAGGCGCGCTGATCGGCGTGCTGATGATTTCGATCGGAGGCGCCGTCACTCTCTTCGAGTACCCAAGAAGCCCAGCCTTCCACCTCGTGCCGAGCGACGTGGCACGGCGCTGTCTGATCGCCGCGATCGTGGGCGTGACGGTGACCGCCCTCGTCTATTCGCCTTGGGGTCAGCGAACCGGTGCACACATGAATCCGGCGGTGACTCTCGCGTTTCTCGGGCTCGCCAAAGTGAGTCGATGGGACGCGGTCTTTTACATCGTGTCCCAGTTTGCCGGCGGGTTGGTGGGTGTGGTGCTCGTGTCCGCGGTGTTTGGAGCTGCATTCACCGAGGCCCCGGTCGCCTACGCGAAGACGCTACCGGGCCTTGGCGGCACGTCGCTGTCGTTCTTCGCGGAGCTCGTGATCGCGGCGTGTTTGATGCTCACGATCCTGGAGTTTGCGAATTCGAAGCGTGCGCGCTGGACCGGCGTCGCCGTCGGGGCACTCATCGCAGCGGCCATCGCGCTCGAGGCGCCGATCTCAGGGATGAGTATCAACCCAGCCCGAACGTTCGCCTCGGCGGCTCCGGTGATGGCCTGGGACCACCTGTGGCTGTATTTCGTCGCGCCTGTGCTCGGCACACTCCTAGGTGCGCAGATCTTCAATGCGCTCGGTCGCCGGGCTCGCTGCGCCAAGCTTCACCACGCCCACGGCGTTCGCTGTATCCACTGCCAGGCGCCCTGATCGCGGGGCGATCCAAAGCTAGTCCGCATGAGTCGATCCCATGAACTCACCTGAGGTTCGGTTGTGGCTGTCGGGTGCGAATTTCCGGCCAATCGCGTGCCCGTGCTCGTCGAACAGCCGTGGATTGTTGACGTCGGTGATCGGACCCTTCTTGGCCATGTCGGTGCGGTGATAGCGAGATCCGAAGGCGAGGGCGATGGGGCGATCTCGTCGGGTGTCGTTCGTGCCGCGAAAGTACGAGACAGTCGCCAAGGACCCGCCGTGCGTTCCTGCCCAACTCGCTACTGCGCTCTCGCTCCCGTACAAGCTGTCCAGAAGCTCGAGGGAGTCGGCCCGGAGGCCCGACCCATCTTCGTGGGCGGCGATGGCCCGCGCGATCGCCGCGCCTCCGCCCGAGTGGGCGGAGACCACGAATTTCGCCACCGAAGTGACTCCGACCGAAGCGAGCGCGTCGCTGGTGGTTCGAGCCTGTGAGGAGACGTTGCCCCAGTTCGTTTGATACGCGCCGCGATTGGGTGGAGCGTTCGCGCACTCGGGAAGCACGAAAATGATTTGTGGGTTCGAGGCCTGGAGCTCCCGGATGCGCGCTCCGGTCCCCGCTCCGTGTCCGAGGGGCTCCGCGACCGTGGAATTCCAACCGTGATAGTGAGTGTGGACGATTGCCGGTTTGCTCGCATCGAAGCCCGGAGCCATCACCACGAGGACCGGCTGATTTCCGTTGCCCAGCGATTGGATGGCGCTGACTCGCCCGCCCGCGGCGATGAGGTCTTTGTAGGCGCTCCTTGCGTTCACGATGGTGGCGCCCAGCCGCCTGTCTCCTGCTCGGCGGCTCGCCTGAAGCTGAGCGAGCCGTTCATCCGTCGTATTCGTGATGTCCGAGCTCGGCTTGTCGGCTGATTTCGGCGGGCTGTGGGTGGGCTCCTTGGCACTCAGCACGGCCTCGGCGAGCTCCACCGCCTCGCGCGACACGCCGTCCGACGCGCTTAGCCCCGAGCCAGCCTGGGCGGGTTGAGTCCCAAGGAACGCCCCGACCGCGGCGACACACGCGAAGGCCGCCGTGCCGATCGTGATTCCAAGCGTCGCCGCGCTCCTCGTCGAAAACGAAGCTCTCGGGAGGTCCGAGTCCCGATGGGCGGGCGGAGCGATCGTCCCTTCGAAGTGCGTGGGTGAGACTCCAGATGCCGCCGGAGTCCCAGTCGGCGTCGGTGGTCGATCGACGCCGACTCTGCCGGAGATTCTCAGCGACATCGGACGGCCGTATTTGTCCCCGTGGAGCGTGCCCTGGCAAGTCCTAAATGCCTCGAGAGCTCCTGATTCGTACCATGACCGGACGCGTTGCTTTGGATTGCGCCGAAGGGTAGCGTGGATCGAGAAAGGGACTTTCGGCGAGCTGAATTTACGACGCCATGCTCTCTGCCGTGCGGGCCATGCGAGCGTTGGACGAAGACGAGTCGAACCGAGGACCCTCATCGAGAGTTTGGCCAGCGAGGTCCGAGCATGATTGTCACGCTTCCACGCCTGTTCGCCTTCGTCGCCGTCCAAGGGCTCATCTGGCCCCTGGCCTTGTGGCAGGCCTTCGAAGGTGGGTTTGACTGGTTCATGGTGTCGATTGCCGGTGCCCTTCTCTCGTTCCCCGGCGCGTTTTCGACGCGGCGCTCGGGGCCGGTCTTCGCTGCCGGCAGCATGGCCACCCTGGTCGCCGCACGGCTATTGCTCGCGCTCGACCCGGCCCTCCTCGAGCTGCCGACTTTCGCGATCGCCGTACTCATCTCGCTTGGCTTTTCCGCCGCGGTCGAGTCACTCAGTGCCGCGAGGCCCTTGCGGTTCTTTCTCTGGAACTGGTTCCTGGGTTCGTTCTCGCTCGCCTCTCTCTTGGTCATTCTTCTTCTCTTCGAGGCCTTCGCGACCAAGTCCGACGTGATCTACGTGTTCTACTAACACGTGCAGGAACTCGATGAGATTCAACGGGAAAGACGTCCGTGCTCCGCGCTTCGATCCGTGAGGAAGTGCGTACTCACCGGAACGGTCTCAGCCCAGCCCGGTCTTAGGCGAGCGTGATCGCCATTCACCCACCAAACCCAAACGTGTGTGTCGAGCACGATCACGTCAGCGCCCAGTCGGACTCCGGCGCACTGTCGAGGATTTCGCCAGAGATTTCATCTTCCCAGCGAGCGATGCGGGAGGTTTCCGGACTCGTGGGCGATCCTCGTCTAGCGCAAGAACGATCACCTCGACACGCTTGTTGGCGAAGCTCTCCGGAAGCTCAAGGACGATCTGACCATCCTTCACGTGCTCGATGAACCGCTGGGCTTGCATTCCAATAGCTTGCGTCCTTCGGTTCTCCGCGTCCAGTCCGCCCAGAGTCACGCTGCGTGATTCCGGACGCGGATGGCTCGTTCCGAACAGACAGAGGTCGCGCGTTCCTGGCCGGAATATCGGCATACTCGGGCGCGATGGCGACCCCTTCCCTCGAGGTGCGCGGGTGAGGCTCCAGATGCCGCCGGAGTCCCAGTCGGCGTCGGTGGTCGATCGACGCCGACTCTGCCGGAGATTCTCAGCGCCATCGGGCGGCCGTACTTGTCCCGTGGAGCGCGCCGGGGCGAGTCCTAAAACCGCTACCGTGTGCGTGAGGAGCCCTTGCATGGGTGCGTTCGGAGCGCTTCAGGAAGATCGTGGTCATTCGTATCGGAAGGCCATTCGATGCGTGCCGAGGAGGAAGGGTTCGGCGTTCGAGGAGCACTCTGCCGTGACCGAGACAAGCTTGTCGCCTTCGTACGCATACGTGTGTTCTGAGAACTCGAGCCCTGGCGTCGTCCCGTGAACGACCGTCGAAATCCGGCCCAGATCGTCGCGGAAGTAATATGTAGCGCCGACGATGGTCCAGGCGTCCCCCGCGTTGCCGGCAATCGGCGGGACAGTCCAGCCATGGCAGACCTTCTCCAGCATGTCGGGATGCGGAGTCGAGGGTAGGTTCGACCCAAGCCCAATTCGCGCGATGAGCCTCGACTCGCCGTCGTAGACGTACTTCCAGCCGAGATGGTCATGGCCCTTGGCGATCTCGCGAGCTCGGAGCCCGTTTTCGTACTCGATCGAAGTCTCGCCCTGCCGGCCTTCTGGCCCTTCTGCGTAGGCGCCGACGAGCGTCTTGCCTTCGTACTCGAATCGGAGCACGCGAGCAGTCGCAGCAAGTGGCTGCGGGAGGATCAGCGAATCGATGTTCCCATCGTCGCGGTACGTGGCGTTCGGAGACTCCGGCAGCTCTGGGCCGATCACAGAGTCGCCGACCGTGGCCCCATCGGAAGATTCGATGTGCACTCCCGAAGGTCTCGGATTCCAGCTCTGGAAGGGCCCGGTGGCCAGATTCGGCGGAAAAGGTGAGCAACTCAGCTTGGCGATGACGAACAGGGGGATGTCGGTGGCGAGGCAGAGGGACCGGATCGGGGGATGAGTGTCGCTGAGCGCGACAGAAGCCAATGAGTCGGCGCAGCCGACGGAGAGTGTGACGATGATGGGAGCGGCGCGCATAGGCCTGATTATCACAACCATGTCAGCGCGAGAACCATCCGACAAGGAGTGGACCAATGCATTGGACGCAAACCTGTCGTCGGTCGGAATGAGCTCACGGCAGGCTCGAGATTCCGACCCGGCGGCCCGGCAAGTTGTTGACATCCGATTCAGACCTCCGATTCAGACCTCCGACTCAGACCTCCGACTCAGACCTCCGACGCAGACCTCCGACTCAGACCTCAGACTCAGACCTCCGACTCACCATGGCCTGGGCTCGAGGGTGATCAAGATGGGTTTGGCCGCCGACTGAGCGCTCACCTCCACGAGGGCGGTCGTGGACTCGTAACCTCGACCGGACGCGTTCACCGTGTACTTACCGCCCTCGAGATTTGGTATCATGAACTCACCAAACACTTTCGTGATTTCGGAGTAAGCAACGGGTCCGAGTCGTCCCTTCGGGAAAAACTCGTCCCGTGCCACTCGGATCCTTCGCGAGGCCGGAATCACTCCCCCATCGAGCTCGAGTCGCGCACCGGCAACGGGACGTCCGGAAGAGCCATCGACGACGACCCCGCGAAGACTCAGTCCCGGCTCGAGGATGAAATTCAAGGCACGTGCTTCGGCGGGCTCGAGACGGAGCTCCCTGGCCAGGGTCGCGAATCCTTCCGCCGCTAACTCGAGCTGCGCTCGTCCTGCCCCTCTCACCGCGATGTCGTAACGCCCCGCTGCGCTGTCGAACGACTGCGCCACGCCGTTGACGGACACCCAGAACCGCTCGGGGGCCTGACCTACAAATTGCACTCTCCCGTAGATTCCACACTGGGGCTCGACGACGACTTCGACGGATCGTTCGCCGGCCATGGCTCGGCTCGTTGGCCGATTCTCGTCGAAACTCTCGGGTGAACGAGAAATCCTGAGCTCGTACTCGGTTTCTGGCAGCCCGACGATCTCAAAACGACCGTCGCGTCCCGTGCGCCGCGACACCCAGCGCTCGTAGCTGCGATGGGGTCCGACTCGAGTCGCAAACACCCACCACGCAGGTTCGGGGCGTCGATGCCTGTCCATGACGATTGTCTGGCGCGAACCCCCGGCTTTGCCGGGGAGGCTCCCAGAGTTTGACATTTCCTGGAGTCGCCATGCGGAACTCCGTCTGTGGGCCGCCAAAGGACACAGATCGGAGTTCGGCATGGACGAAGCCGAAACCTTGAACCATACGAAGTGGGACTGCAAGTACCACGTCGTCTTCATCCCGAAGTGTCGCCGAAAGGTGCTCTATGGAGAGCTGCGCAAGGAACTGGGCACGGTGTTCAGGCAACTGGCGCAGCAGAAGGAGTGCAAGATCGAAGAGGGGCATCTGCTGGTAGACCACGTCCATATGATGATCTCGATCCCGCCGAAGTATTCCGTCGCCCAAGTCGTCGGGTACACGATCCACGTCGCTCGGGTGTTCATGGGCCGAAGGAAGAACTACGTCGGTCAGCACTTCTGGGCGCGCGGATACTTCGTGTCCACCGTCGGGAAGGATGAAGACGCCGTGCGTGAGTACATCCGGAATCAGGAGAAGGAGGACAAGCGACTGGACCAGATGAACCTCTGGTAGCGCCACCTTCAGGTGGCTCACAGGCCGATTTGAGCGGCCATTTCTTTAGCCGCTTTGAGCGGCCCACACATTCAAAGCCCCCGGCTTTGCCGGGGGATGCTTACTCCTCGAATCGTTTCCTTTCCAAAGTGTGAGTTGAGGAAGGTTTTCAGCTCGGCGACAACTAGGTCCTCGGTCGAGGGCCCGCCAGCACGGGGCTCGGGTTGGGGGAGCTGAGGCTCTGGGGGGTTCGGATCGATTCTCAGATCGCTGATGATCTCGAGCGGCGCGCCTGGAGCAGCGGTGATGTTGCCTGCCCAATCCATCGCGCTCATCTCCACGCGCTCCGCTCGCTGCCAAGCTGCGGAACAAGCAAAAGGACTGACTTCCATCACTCCTTGAGATTCGGTAGCCACACAGCGCGCTCGGAAGTCTCCCGCGCCCTTGAGCTCGACCCAAAACAGGACCGGACCTTCGTCCTCGACGGACGCCTGAATGAGGATCAGTGGCCCCCTCGACGTCGTACCCTCGACGTACCCTCCAGGTCTTGGCTGCTCGCGCCACCTCGGCGGGGTCTCGTCTGGACCTCGGCCTCGATAGATCAAGGGCAGCCTATCGAACGGAGTCATGCGATTTCCCTCTTCGAAACCGTCCACCATCAGTCGGTAAGAAGTTCCGACCGTCAGCTCGCGATCTGGTGTCAGCACCGTGAGGAACTGCGTACCCACCGGAACGGCCCTCGACGGCGCGAGTCGAATGGTGCCTTCGTAACTCAGAAGTCTCGGATTCCTGGACGGAATATCGGCGGCCTCGGGGGCGACGACGATACGTCCGTTGGAGGGGAGTCTGCCCTGGTCGGGCCAGACTAGGACCGAGCCGTGGAACGACCGGGCGCAGCTCGACAGCAGCCAGGCCGCGAGGAGCAGAAGGCGTCTCGCAGCGAAAAGGGCTCGTGGCCCGCCCGGACTCATGCGAGAACTCGACCCTGGGCGCTCGAATGCTCGGCGACGATCGACTTGACAATCTTGATGATCCTCCAGGGTGTGGGACGAATTCGATGGTCGGTGAAACGTACGAGCCCCAAGAGCTCAGCGCGGGTCAGCTCCCCAAAGGCGATCCGTTTCATTCCCACACGATACCCGATCCATTCGGACGGGGCGACGCGGTTTCGAGCTGAGGTCCGAGGCGTTTCACTTCGCATCGACCCCGAGGATCTGCAGTACTCCGGTCACTCGACGCTCGCGATCGACACGCATCCGACTCAGGCATCCGACTCAGACTTCCGACTCAGGCATCCGACTCAGGCATCCGACTCAGGCATCCGACTCAGGCATCCGACTCAGGCATCC
>CAYXDO010000086.1:0-45274 GCA_964463485.1 uncultured Myxococcales bacterium
CTCCTGAAAGGCTTCGCCTAAAGGCGAGGGGTTTACTCCCCGAACGGGACCCTAACCCGTCCCAAACCGTACTCACCGCGGTCGCGTTGTAACTCACGCGCGCGCTCCGCTCAGGCGCGCGAACAGCTTCAGGCCGGCGCCGACGGTGCCGCCGATGCTCGGAAATCCAGCCGTGGCATTCACCAAGAACAGGTTCTCGATCGGCGTCTCGAAGTCGACACGAGCTCTCATGTTCTCGGGCGTGAGCTCAGACCCATAGGCGTTGCCGCGCGGAGACCGACAGAAAGTCTCGTTGGTGAGCGGCGTGCCCGCCACGTGAATCGCCAGGTGCTCGCGCAGCCCGGGAACGTAGGACTCCTCGATGATGTCGATGATCCGATCTCGAACCCGCCTCTTTTCACGGGAGTAGGACGCGCGCCCCTCGGCACGCAGCGCTTCGAAATGTTCGTAGCTACACGCCGTCGCGACCTCCAAGATCTGGTGACCGGGCGGCGCGAGGCCCGGCGCGTCGGTGTGGAGCGTCGGGGTCGACATGAAGAGCCACGGGTTCGACAAATCACGGCGATCCAGTTGATCGCGGTACATCCGGTTGAGATCGAGGTGCGGATAGTGCCATACGTTCCACGCTCCGAAGCCGTGGTCGCGCAGGTCGAGCCCTTTCACCCCGAGATACAGCGTGAAGTTACTGCATGAATACCCATAACTCAGGTCCGGCCGCGCATCGTTCGCGCCCTCGAGGAGCTCCATCGTCTTCCTCGGGTCGACGTTCGAGATGTAGCGCTCGGCGCGAAAGATCTCTCCGGACTTCGTCTGGACCTCGGACACCCGGCCGTTCTTCGAGCGAATGTGACTCACCTCGCGTTCGAAGAGGATCGAACACCCCGGCCGGCTGCCGATCCGGTCCGTCACCGAGTCGACCAGGTGTGAGTAATGTTTTTCGGGATAATACGCTCCATTGTCGTATCCGACGATGAGTGCGACATGCAGGAGCAAGGAGACCTTCTCGGGCGGCAACAGATAGTCACCCGACTGGCCGGCGAGCACGGCCTGAAGCTCCGCGGGCATCGCGACCTCGTCGTAGAGCTCTTGGAGCGTGGCGTTTCGGTACTTCAACAGCTTTGGAAATCGGAACGGCGCGGAGAGCCAGTCTCTCCACGAGATCCGATCGGGCAACAGCGCGAGCTCCTCGCGGAGGGCCATGATCGTGGCAAAGTATCGCCACAGCGCCTCCTTGGCCTCGGGGAACCTGCGGACGAGTCGATCTCGGAACTTCGAGAATCCGGCCGGAATCCGAAAGCGCGTGCCCGAAACGACGATTTGATCGAAACCCTCCGGATCGAGGCGATGAAAGCGAACCTGGTCCCTGAGCCCAATTCGGCGCAGGAGTTCGTCCACGGGCTCTCCTTCTCCGCAGCCGAAGATGTAGTGAACCTGAGCACAGAATCGATACTTCCCCATTCGGAACGTGTGCGCGTACCCACCAGCGGTGTCGTGGGCCTCGAGCACGAGGACTCTACGGCCAGACTCCGCAAGGAGCGCGGCCACGGTCAGGCCGCCCATCCCCGAGCCGATCACCAAGTCATCGAAGGTGGCAGGGTCCGCCATCAGCCGCGTTCGAACGCTGGGAGGTAGGCGCGATGGGCTTCGAGGAGCGCTGCGAAGACTCTCTCCGCCGTCGCGGGATCGGGCACCGACGGGTCGATGAGCAAGGCCTCGAGCGCGGCCTGGCGGTCGCCGGTCATCGCCGCGCGCACTGTGAGTCTGTGAATGCGCGTCTGAACCGCACAAGCTGCGAGGACCCAATCTGGGAGCTCAGTGGGCTTGTCTCCCTGCCCTCCGGCGAGGCTCACTCGCCCAGGGACCTCCACGATCGCCCACGACGGGAGCTCGGAGATCAAACCGTCGTTCCTGACGTTGATGGCTTCGCTTTGCAGGCTCCCTCCGGCGAAGGCTCGCTCCATCATCGGGATGACTTCCTCGCCGCTCGGGGCCGAGAGAATGGGATCGATCGAAGCTCCGGAGAGGATCTCCCGAACGCCCCGCTCGATGCCTGCGACGTCGGCACGATAATTTCGATAGAATGGAGCGGGCGTGAGGGTAGGCGTCGCGCGGCAGCACGGGGTGTGTCCGAACCGAAGGTACTCACCCGCGTGACTATCGTTCGTAACGCAGAGCAACCCGGTCATGCGAAGAAGCTCCGAAGTCAGCAGGCGGTCATCGACGACGACTCGCTCCGGTGAGTCCTTCATCAGCTTTCGGAGTCGTGGGTACAGATCGAGGCCCGCGGAGTCTCGGATTTGGGTGAACCAGGTGAAGTGATTCAGGCCGGACGCCTCGACCACGAGCTCGTGCGCTGGGACCCCGAGCACTTTGGACAGGTACTCACGACCTCCGTGGATCTCGTGGCACAGGCCGACTAGCCGCACGCGGGTGTACACAGAGAGGCCGAGGCACATGCGACTCATCGGGTTGCTGAGATTCAAGACGAGGGCGTCAGGGCAGAGCGCCTCGACCGTCTTGCCGATGGCGACGGCGCCGGGAATCATTCGCAAGGCGTGAAACAGGCCGCCCGGACCGCCGTTTTCGCCGAGGGCTTGCGGTGCGCCAAGCTCCGCGGGAATTTTTCGGTCGAGGTCCCAAGTCTCGAATCGGTCGAGCTCGATGGAGATGATTACGGCGTCGGCGGCCGCCAACGCGAGGCGGGGATCGGTCGTTGCCTCGACGTGAAGCGGAAAACGAGCGCGCGGGAGCAGTCGTTTCGCGAGGCCGAAGATCAGCTCGAGTCGGTCGGGGTCGATGTCGTGAAGCACGAGCGTCAGCTCTGGGAGCTTTTCACTTCGGACGACGTCAGCGAGGAGAGATGGCGCGAACTGAATCGATCCGCCTCCCGCGAACACGAGCCTTCTCGGGCGAGACATGAGTCGACCTTCGCGAAGAGAGGACGGCCCGTCAATCCTCTGTGTAGATCGCGCAGGCAGCTCCGGACTGGAGTAGACTGCCCGCTTTCATGGTCGAGCGCCGCGGCCGCAGCGACTTGTCCAAGGTGCGGCGTCACCTACCGGCCAGGCGTAGACCGGTGCCCGCTCGACGACAGCGTGCTCGAGCTTTCGGACATAGACCCCATGCTCGTACGTACACTCGGCGGCTACACGATCGAGGCGACGGTCCTACCAAGAGATCGTGGGGGCCGTGGTCGAGACAGCCATCGACGCCTCGCTCGTGGGCGAGAAGCTCGACCGAGCGCTCGATCAGTTGCGAAAGCTCGCCTCGCTGCGGCCGGACGATCCGACCTTTCTGAGACTCCAGGAACGCTATCTCGAGCTCCGAGATCGGCTGGATCAGGGAGAGACCAAACGTCCCGTGGAGCTCGCCGGAGAAGTTACCGCGGTCGAAGACCTCCTCGAATCCGCCCTGGCTGGCTGAAGACGGAGAGTCCGAACGGCGGACCTTGCACACTCGCCGTGAAGTCGTAGGATCTTTCGATGAACGACCATCCGGCGATTCAGCCCCATCACTGGGATCTCATTGAACGGACCTGGCCCGACCGAGCCAGACTTCGTGCTGCGCTCGACGAGCTCCCGCAAGACGAGCTCGCCTCATTCGCCGCACACGTCATCGTAGCGCGTAATCTCGTACGAGACCGAACAAACGGGTCCGTCGGGAGAGGAGAGCCTCTCTCGGCGATGACCATCGAAGACCTCACGGAGTGGGTGGTCGGACACGGCCGTCTGTTTTGGACGGAGTCCGTGGACGCAGACGATCGACGCCTGGGCCTGCTCTTCGAAGAGTACCTCGACGAGAGCACACCCAGCTTGCTCGGGGAGGCCTTCGCTTCGTTTGGCCGTTTTTCGGGAGACCTGAACGACGCCGTGGACGCTCACCTTCAGCGACGAGCATAGAGCTTCATCGTCTTGGGCTCCGCTACCTTGTCGGCTTTTTCGGCGTCCTGATGGATGTCGTGGGCCGCCTTCTCGGCCTGGAGCATCACCGCGCTCGCGATGAAAGTGCCGATGTTGTCAGGAAAGGTCGACGCGTCGATGGCTCTCAGTCCTTTGGCGCCAATGACGTTGAACTTGCTGTCCACCACCGCCATGGGGTCGCTCGCCATACCCATCTTGGCCGTACCGTTGGCGTGGTGGCCCCAGGTGCTACTCCCGATCGCCTCGGCGATCTGCTCGAGCGACTGCACCTTCGAACCGGGCAAGACTTCCGACTCGACCATGTCGCCGAACCGCTCGATGAGCTTGCGCCCGAGCTGAATACCCCGGGCCAGCGGCAGTCGATCGTCGATCGAAGACTCCTCTGCGTGATACTGGAAATTAATCTTCGGCGGGCCGCTCGGGTCGGAGGGATCGACTCTCACCAGGCCCTTCTTGTCTTCCTTGTTGGCGTGAAGAATCACGAGCGTGAGCACACTCGGATCGGCGACGGCGTCCTTGGCATAGCCCTCGTAGTATCCTTCGAACTTGCCTGGCACGAGGAAGAAGTACAGATCAGGGTTCGGTTGGCTCGGGTCGGACTTGGCCTGGAACGCCACCAGCGCTCCGTTGGTAGAGTACGGCCCTTTGCCGTCATCTTTCCACTCCTTGAAGACGGGGTCGGTCTGGTCGAACTTGAGGGTCAAGCTCTTCGCCAGATCGAGGGGTTTTTTCAGCTTGAAGACGAGGCCGTACTCATAACGATCGGAGAGGCTTCGGCCCACGCCGGGGCGAATGACTTTCTTTTCGACCCCGTGGGCGGCGAGCTGATCGAGCTGTGATTCGTCGCCGATCCCCGATCTCAACAAGAGCGCTGGCGTCTCGAAGGCGCCGCCAGCCACGAGGACCTCTCGGCGGGCGCCCTCCGTGACGACCTTTCCAGCCGCATCTCGGTACTGCACACCCACCGCTTCATTCTTGTCGTCGAGGAGGATCTTGTCGACCCGTACGCCGCTTCGAATCGTCAAACGATCGGGATGCTCCGCCATGACACTCAGCAGGCGATCTCGCGCGCCGGTTCGGCGTCCGAAGCTGGTGATGGAGGTCGGCGTCAACGTCAAACCTTCGGTCCCTTGAGTGAGATTGTCGTTGGGATCGAACGCCGTAACCAGCCGCTTGAGCTTGTCGCCGAAGCTCCCGAGCTCCTTGAAGCTGAACTTGGTAGTCTCCCAAACCATTTTGAGGAGTTGCTTGTCACGCAAGAGAAGCTTCGGGTCGGCTCGGTTGGTCTCGAGCCAGCCGTCGAACCCATGACCGCCGAGATTCTGGAGACCCTCGACCCCGAGCCTCTTGCCGATTTCATGCAACGCTCGGAGCACGGGACGGTACCGATTCTTCTCGAGGACATGCATGTATTTTTGCATGTTCTCCGCTTTCCAGTCGGGGTCCTGAGTTGCTTTGGCGATCTTGTCCCAGTCGACGTCGTCGGGTCGTACGAAGATCATCGCGTTCATGCGGGTGGACCCACCGATCCCCTCTCCGCGCGGATAGAGGATGCCGCCCTGCTTCTCGTCGAACTTCGGATCTGCCCGGTTCTTGGATGGGTCCGAGAAGTGATCGACGAAGTAACTCCTCCCTCGCGCCTCGAGGTCTGGGTGCTCCGAAGCAAGTCCGTGAGCCGCGGGAATCTGGCTCTCGAGCACCTGCTTGTCGGCTCCGGCCTCGAGCACCAGCACCTTGTGACCTTGCTCGGCGAGGCGGGCCGCGGTTACCGCGCCCGCCGCCCCTGCGCCGATCACGACGTACTCGTACTTGGCGTCGGCCTTTCTGGGTAGGGAGGTGGTCACCGCGTCCGCTTGGCGTGCCCGGGCCGGTGACTGCGGGGTCGAAGCGCCGCGCGTTTCCATCAGCGTCAATGCCTTGGTCGGCCTGGGCGCCTCGGCCCGATCGACCGGCGATATTTGCGACGAGCGAGGTGAACCTGCCGGTCGGTCGGCTTCATTGCGACCGGGCGCCGACCTCTCCGCAGACGGAGCCGAATTCTGCGCGCTTGGCAGGATCGGAGACAGAGGCGGGACCGGCGATGACTTCGCTCGTAGTTTGATCGTCATGTGAACCCAACGGATGGGCGAACAAGGTACGAACGCCGGCTGGATTGAGCAAGGCGATCCTGCGTGTCGTGCCCGTTTATATGAGTATGTCGAGATGTCTCAGCTCTGACGACTTTCGGAAGTAGCCGATCAGCTTGCAGACTCGAGTAGCTCGAAAAGTCGGCGGAGCGCTTCCTGGTCTTCTCCTCCGCTCGCGACACACTCGGGGTGGAGCGGGGGTTCATAAGCCAGGTCGAGGCCCGGAAGGTTGGTCACGGTTCCGAGCTTGGCGTCTCGATAGAGCCCTTTGGGGTCGCGGTCGACCACTTCCTCCGGACTCGCGTCGACGAAGATCTCGAAGAATCGGGGGGCGGCGCGCCGACAACTCTCCCGGTAGGTGCGCTTGTGGGCCGTGGCCGCCACGATGACGATGAGGCCCTGACGTGCGGCCAGCACGGCTAAGTGGGAGAGGGTCGCGTAGAAGTCGTCGCGGTCCTGCGGTGAGTATCCTTTTTGCGGTACGAGCGTCGCGCGAACCTCGTCGCCGTCGAGTACGAGGCAAGCACACCGCCGGACTCGAAGACTCTCCGCTAGTCGCCTCGCCAGCGTGCTCTTTCCCGCGCTCGGACGACCGGTGATCCAAACGACGGCGCCTCTCACGAGAACACGTCCTCGGCGAGCTTCGGGTCGAAGTGATCGACCTCCAGAGTGGCCTCTACGAAGGACAGGACGCGATCACGAGAGGCCGCGTCGACCGCTGGGTACCAAACCGGGTTGGCCACGACGAGCCCACGCCACGCCAAAAACGGAGCGCACACGTCGAGAAGCTCCCGGTCGCCGGTGAGGCCGAGATAAGTATCCCAGAAGCGAGCCCAAAGGGGGCGCATGACATTGTCCCACAAGGCGCGGTGCTCGACCGCGAAGAAGATGTAGTTGATGGACAAACAAGTCACGTCGTCGGCCGGGTCACCCATCGATCCGCGGCTCGAGTCGAGCAACGAGATTTGGTCGCCGTCGAAGAGGATGTTGAACGGGTGAAAGTCGCCATGGGTTCGCGCGAGACGGTGCTCCTTCTCTCGCAAAACAAATCGCCATCGCTCGGCCTTGGTCTCGATCCGAGCGAGGCGCTCGGGAGGGGCTCCGGGCACGTTTGGGCCGTAGCCATCGACCATCCCGAAGATGCCTTCGCCGCTGCCGACGAGGTCTCGGATGGATCGTCGATAGCGTTTGGGGTCGGAGATCTTCTTCGCGTGAATCACCGCGGCGAGCCGTGCGAGCGCTTCCACGTGACGCTCGTCGTCGGCCTTGATTTCACCGCGTGCGACGGCCAAGCGAAGCTCATCAGCGTAGGTGTGGCCTTCGGCGTATTCGGTGAGCAAGTAGAACTCAGCGGACTCCCTGAGCGACGTGGCAGAGTGGCCGTTCCGGTCGAAGGCGCCGACGTCGATGGCTTTGACGTGGCGCGGGATAGTGGCGAAGCGGTCGAAGGACAGGAGCATGGAGGCCGCTCGATCGGCGCGACGGTCGTGGCCGAATACGTCGGTCGTGGCCGTGTGGAGCACGAGGCACCGGTCCTGGCCGTCTTTGGTACGCACGAAGAGGCGGAGAGGCTCGCCATAGCCGGCGGCTTTGGAGGTCAGGTCTCCCTCGATCGCGCGATCAGACCCAAACCGCGAGACTCGGGTGAGCGCCGCTCCGGGCAGCGCTCGCTCGAGGATCTGTTCGATGGCAGGAAACTCTCCGGGCATGCTTTCGGAGCTTGCAGGGGGCGGACCGCGCCGGGAACCGGGGAGGTACCAGGACCTGGGTGCAAAGTTTGCGAGTCGCTCCTTTCGGGCACGGTGCCCTCGGCGTAATCTCGAATCGGGACCGGATCGAGCCGCTAACCGATTGGCACCGGGACCGGGAACACGGGAGCATCAGCGCGCCGCGGCGGTCAGCCTCGCGAGTTGCTCGGAGCCCACGAACTCGATGATTTGCCCTCCTGGCCCTTGGTGCTCGGCGAGCTTTCTGATGAGTGTCCTCTGGATCGGTTTGTTCTGGACGTCATAGACCACCCGAACCCAAGGTTTTTCGAAGAGGGCCGGGTCGTTGCTGTTGTGGTAGATGATTGCGACCTCTCCGGAGTCGAGGCGCACATGACTTCCGAGCGGGTATAGACCCATCAGGTTGGTGAGTGTCTTGACGACGATCGGATCGAAGCGCTTGCCAGCTTCCTCGATGAGTATGCGCAGCGCTTCGTCCGCAGTGTAACCCTCGCGCCACGGGCGGGTCGTGGTGAGGGCGTCGTAGGCGTCGGCCACGGCGATGATGCGGGAGAAGGGGTGCAGCCGCTTGGGACCGTTGAAGGGTTCATGATGTTCGTGCGCCACGATGACCCGACGGATCGTGGCGTCGGAGATTTTTCCTTTGCCGATCAGCCCTCGCGCTCCTTGGATCATCTCGGAGAGGACTTCTTTCTTTTCCTCGGGGGTGAGCGCTCGTGGCTCGTTGAGGAGGTCTTGGGACATGAGTACGAAGCCGACGTCTGCGAACAACCCAGCGAGTCCGAGCTCGGCGAGGTCGAGCCGGCTGAGTCCGAGGCCCTTGCCGAGGATGATCGCCAAGACGCAGGTGTTGGCGGCGTGTCCAGAGGGATAGTCGGCGGATTGTTTGATGACGCCGAGCTTGAGGAGGAAGTTGACTCGTTCGGTGGCGATATCGACCATGTCCTGAACGACGCGGTTGGGGCTGAGTCTGGCTTCGAGTGGGTCGAGTCCGTTCTTCATGGCGTCGAAGCACTCGTGCGCGGCGACTTGGGCTTTGGCGTAGGCCTGCAGGGCGAAGGTTTTCTTGTCGATCCTGATTTGCTCGCTGGCTCCGTCGGCGTCGCCGAAGCTACGTGGTCCGAGCAAGTCGATGGCGACGTCGCGGAGGCCCTCCAGGGATTGGCGAAGGCGGGCGACGTCTTCTGGGTTTTCGACGGGCGCGGCGAGGTGAGTGAGAAACGTTTGCAGGCCGGCGGTTTCGACGCGTTTGGCGAACGCGAGGCCCCCCATGTTTCGGGTTCTGAGCTCGGAGTAGAGGACCGTGGCATGTTCGAGCGTCGTGGTGTCGGCGCGGAGGCGCACATCGTTCAGATAGACTTGGTCGTCGACGAATTGGATTCGGATGGGTCCGACCTCGTCGAAGAGTTGGTTGATGGTATCGCGGAGCGTTTCGGTGGCGACGGTCAGGGCGCGATTGGAGGAGTCGTGAATCCTGAAAGTGCGGAGGAGTTGATGAATCTGAGCGACGAGGCGACGCCCCAAGGCCTGAGCGTTGGGGGAGAGCTTCTTGGATGGGGAGGCTGCTTCGGTCATTTCTTTCGGGGGGCGGCGCCTGGGGGCGGAGCGTCAGGTTGCGATGGGACGGTTTGTGGGCCCAGCGGGGGAGGTGCGTCCCATGCGGCCGGAGTCATGTTGGCCCCGGCAGCCCAGGGTTGGGGGGGAGGCGTAGCTGGCGGGGGCCAGGCGGCCGTTTGGGCAGGCCTCGGACTGGGCCAAGCCGGCGCGGCGGGCGCCACTGGGGGCACCGGAGCATTCCAGTTGGGATTCGGAGCCGGGCCTGGCGGGGGGAAGTTACCCGTCGCGCTGGGATCGGGGGCCGGCCGGTTTTGAGTCTGCGCGCCCCTGGTAGAGTCCCAGTTTTGCGGTTGCTGCCCGTAAGGTGCCGCGTTGGGATCCCAGTTTTGTGGCTGCTGCGCGTAGGCGGCGGCGTTGGGATCCCAGTTCGGCGGCTGCTGCGCATAGTTGGGATCCCAAGTTTGCGGCTGCTGCGCATAGGCTGCCGCGTTGGGATCCCAAGTTTGCGGCTGCGCGTAGGTTGCCGGGTTGGGATCCCAGTTCGGCTGCTGCTGGGCGTAAGCCGCCGAGTTTTGATCCCAGGTCGGTGCAGGGTTGGGATCTCGGTGAGTTGGGTAATTTTGGGGTGGCTGGGGCGAGGGCCACGCGGGCTGGGCGGGCGCCCACGGGCCTCGAGCGGGCTGTGACCACGGAGGTGTCGTCGCGGGAGGGGACCACGCAGCCGGAGCGGCCTGAGGCCAGGCCGGTTGAGGCGATGGCGCGACTGGGGGCGCGGGCGCCCACGCGGGCAAGGTCGCGGTGACGGGCTGCGCGGGCCCAGCCGGGGGCGGGGGCCACGCGGCAGGTTTTGGGGCTTCGGGCGCCGGCCAGGCTTCGGGAGTGTCAGTAGACGAGGGTCCGCGCCAAGCTGGCTGTGCGGTGGGTTGAGGCCGGGCCGGTGGCTCTGGCTGGGCCCAAGCGGTTTGCGGCGACGTCCAGCCTCCGGGCGCTCCTGGCGGGGCCCAACCCCCTTGAGCCTGCGCGGGGCCCGGCGTCGGAGCGGCCCAAACCCCTTGGGCGTGTACAGGCGACGGCGTCGGAGGTGCCCATCCCCCTTGGGTCGCCGGACCCTGCGCAGGGGGCGGCGTCGGAGGTGCCCATCCCCCTTGGGCGGCCGGCGCTTGCGCAGGCAACGGCGTCGGAGGTGCCCATCCGCCTTGGGCCGCCGAAGGTTGGGCAGGGGGCGGCGTCGGAGGTGCCCATCCCCCTTGGGCGGCGGCGGCTTGTATAGGCGACGGCGTCGGAGGTGCCCATCCGCCTTGGACGGGCGGAGACCACGTCTGATTCCATGACTCAGCCGGCTGTGCCGCAAGCTCGGCCTCGGGCACAGGTGCTTCGACTGGCTTCAACGGCGTGAACGCGAAGGAATCCAACGCCTCGAGCGACGGCAAAACGCCCTCCGCGGGCGCCTCGGGTGCGGGCCTCGCTTCGACCGAGAGCCCGAGATCCATCTCGAGCTCGGGCCGACGTCCTGGGACCTCGCGTGCGAGCCCGCGCTCCTCGAGCTCGAGGCCGGACGGGCTGGACCGGACGGACGGGCCGGACAGATCGGACAGATCGTCGACGTCGATGGAGACGTCCCCCGGCGCCAAGTCAGCCTCGTCGAGGGGCTGCACCAAGGCTGGCTCGACCTCGGTGAGCTCGAGCGAGTCGCTCGGCAGCTCGCTCGCGGACGACGCTTCGGAGACGAGCAGTGCCGCGGACGGGACTTCGATCCGTCCGTCGGTGGCCATGTGCGGCATGTTCTGCGGCATGACCTCGGCCTCTTCGCGAAGCCGCATCGTCCGGTGGAACAAGCCGATCGGCCGCTCGAGCGATCGTGGCGCCGCCGTCGTCTCCACGATCACAGCGCCCGTCGACGCCGCGCGAAGCACGTCGGGCCCCGTCGGCACGCTGAAGGTCTCCACGTCCGCGTCGTCGCCACGACCCTTCTTCAAACGCGTGGCCACCGCGGCATCGAATGCGCGCTTGCAGGCGTCTCGCAGCTTCGTATTGAGTGTTCGCGCGCCCCGCTTGATCGCTTCGATCGCCTCGTCGCTCGCGATGTAGCCGAGCGCGTGCGCAGCGGCGGCCTGGCCCTCGGTCATCCTCGATCGACCAAACACTCCACCCCCCGGGGACAGCAACGAGTCGAGCACCGGCACGGAGGCCGGGCCCGTGATCATCGCGTATGCGAGGGTGAGACCACGAAGCTCGCGGGTGTCGAGATCCCAGAAGTCTTCAGCGCGAAACCGACGCTCGATCATCGGCTTGGCCGCTGCGGACTGCCGACCTCCAGCGAGCCGATACGCGGACAGCCGGAGCTCGAAGTCGTCGTCCTCGATCGCCTTGGCGATCAACTCGTCGGCGAGGCCGCGCGGATAAGCCTTCAGCATGGTGAGCGCGGCCAGTCGGATCTTGGGGCTCGGGTGCTGAACGGCGAAGAGCACGGTCGTCGCGCGCTCCTCGATGGGGAGGTGCGCGGCGATCGAGAGAATATCTCGAAGGACCGGCTCTTTGGCTGCCCGCGCGCGTTCGAGCAACACGGACCCCCTGGGTAGGCCGAGCTCGACGATCAGCTCGGAGATCGTTCTTCGATGGGGGGCCGACTCGATCTCGTCGAGCGCCGAGATCAAACCAGGGACCACGCTCGAACCGAGTGAGCGGATGAAGTCGACGATCTCCTGGGTGCCGCGCGTACGTTTGGGATCGTTCAAAGCCTCGACGGCCGGAGCGATCCGCGTCGGCTTGGCGAGGAACGTCATCAGCATTCGCGAGATGTGGACGACCTTCAGGTCGATGTCCTGGTTCTCGGCGCGCGAGCGAAGGGTCGTGACGAGCTGCGTGGCTTGGTCGAAGCGACCTCCTACCAGCATGGTCTCGAAGAGCTTCTCGAGGAGATCGAGGCCGCGAATCGCCTCGGCCGACGTTCGAGATCCATAGAGTAGCTCGAGCAGGATGCCGAGCAACTCTGCTTGGAGGTCCGTGTTTGCCGAGAGCTCGGCGTGAAAGGTCAGGAGGTCCACATCGTCGATGGCGATGATTCGGCGTTCGGTGGCGGCGTCGAGGAGGTCGAGATCTTCCTTGGATTCTTCGCGAATGCCTTTGAGCGCTTCGAGATCCTCTTTGGTGATCGACGCGCCTTTGACGAGGTCTTCGTCGGCGACGTCGGCGTTGTGCGAGTTGTAGATTTTGGCGACGAGCTGATCGACCTCGCCCTGAAGCCTTCCGAGCTCTCGGGCTTCCTTTTTTCCGACCTCCGTAGTCGTCTCGACGGCGACGGAGAGCGCGTCGATGGTGAGGTAACGCAGATGGGGCAGAGCCATGCGCCACAAGGCCGTGACGAGATCCTCCCCCGCGTTGGCGATCGATCCGAAGTCCGTGTTGATCGCGGTGAGCAGCGACCGGAGCTCTTCGAGGGTGAAGCCACGAACGAACGTGAGCCTTCGGAACGCGTTGCGATAAAAAACGAACGGGAGTCCCGCCTCGCGATCGGAGTCGACGTGTACGTCGTCGTGTTCGTGTTTGAGGCGATCTTCGCGCACGGTGAGCGTGAACTCGGGCGTAGCCTCGAGCACGCGATCGAGGTGCTGCTGCGCGCGCTCGAGCTGCTGCGTGAGCATCTGGTTGTTGGGGTCGTAGACGCGAAGCGCTTTGCCGGCGCGCATCATCGCGAGCAGGGTCTCGGAGATCAGAGACGAGAGGGGGGACTCGTAGGACTTGTGGGGCCCAAAGGAATGGGGCTCGGGCGCGGGGTCGCCTGCTGAAAGCCCAGGCGGGGCGAGCGCGTCGGGTTGGCCCGTGGTCACAAGAGGAGGATCGTTGTGGCCGGCCGCGCCGTCAACCGTCAGAGGTCTTGGTCGATGTAGTCTAGGTGAACGTCAGGTCCGAAACGGGCTTCGAGGTGAGCTTTGAGGCGCTTGCGGATGGCGTTCACGATTTGACCCATGCGCTGCTTGGTCACGCCGAACCGCTCGCCGAGGTCGGAGAGCGACGCGGGCTCATCGGCCATGAGGTGCTCGCTCCAACAGACGATCTCGCGCGGATCGGTCAGGCTTTTGCCGAACTCCTCGAGGGCCGAAGAGACCTCCTCCGAGAGCGCTTTCATGTGCGAAGCGGCTTCGGGGTTCGGCGTCGTGGAAGAGAGCGTGTCGAGGTACGTCGCTTGGCCATCGATGCTGAGCGGCGCATCGAGACGAAGCTCGGACTGATCCATATGGCGCGCGACCTCATCGAAGTCTTTTTCCGAGACACCGAGTTGGGCCGCGAGGAGCTTGGGTCCGGGCTCGACGCCTTGCGCCCGAAGCTTCTCCCGCTCGCGCGAGAGCTGAAAGAACATCTTCCGCCCGGCGCGGGTCCGAGAGATTCGGACCATACGCGAGTACTCGAGCAGATACCGAATCATGTAGGCTCGGATCCAATACGAGGCGTAGGTCGAGAATCGCGCGCCTTTCCAGGGGTCGAAACGACTCACGGCTTCCATGAGGCCAACATTGCCCTCCTGAACGAGGTCGAGGACGCTCGCCCAGGTCCGACGGTATCGGTAGGCCATCTTCACGACGAGCCGTAGGTTGTGGACGACGAGCTTGCGAGCGGCGACGGGGTCCTTGCGCTCGAAGACGCGCAGCGTCAGGTCGCGTTCCTCGTCAGGCGTGAGGACCGGATACCGACCGATGGAAGCGAGGAATCGCTCGAGCGCCCCGCTGCGGGCCCGCGAAAGCACGGGCACGCTCGGCGCGGTGCGACCCACGTCGAGCACCACCGGGCCACTGGCGCTCGCGGGCTCCAACACACGCGTTGGCTCGTCGACAGGCTTGAGCGCGTCACTCTCCTCTTCGTCGACCGCGTCGGTGAGGACCTCCGGATCGACCGGGCCGCTCGCCTCCTCCAGCTCCGGCGAAGGGTCCAGCGAAGGATCGACTTCGTCGATCGCATCGTCCGTCACGAGCTCCTCGACGGATTCCTCCCGATCCGAAGCATCGGGATCAGTTTCAGCGGGTCGATCTTGTGTGGATTCGATCATTGCGCAGAAGCGCCCAGGGAAAGATCAGGGCAGCGCAACTTCACCCGACAGATTGAACTCGATCTCGACCTCGAAGTGGACAGGAACCACGTCCGAGCCGCCGAACATGTACGCGTCGACCTTTCCGTCTGGATTGTCGAACACCAGGTCGATCAAGTGCTGCTTGTTGGCGGGGTCGCCAAAATCGAGGCGATAACTTTGATTCGCGACGATGGGAACGGACGAGAAGCTCGCGATCGGATTGGGCGGATAGTCTGGCTCTCCGGTTCTGCGGAGATACAGCTCGCCCCAGCCCCACTGCGCCGAGTTGTCAGCCGGCAGCGGGTCAAGGATCTTGGCCTGGACCCAGTTCACCTGCACGGTCCCCGACACGATCGAGTCGCGATATTCTTTGACGTCGGCGTTCTCGTTGGGATCGACCGTGCGAGTGTCTTTGAAGTTCGGATCACTCCCGGTCGACTGCGCGGTGAACTTGGTTTTGAAGCCGCCCTCGAACTCCTCGAAGATCAGACCGTCACACGCCGCTAGGGGCAGAATGGACAGACCCAAGAGCGTGGCCTGGAGCGCGCGGCCCGCGCGGACTGTCATGGCTCGCATACCTTTGTTGTGCAGAATGCGCGACGAGAGTGCAAGCCCTTCCCAAATGAGCGCAGTCCGAAGATCGGATCACCCGTAGGCGAGCCACGTCGCAGCAACGATGACGACCCACGCGAGCATGTTCACGACGAAGCCCACTTTGGCCATCTGTGCGATCCGAATCTTGCCGGTGGCGAACACGATCGCGTTCGGCCCCGTGGCCGCGGGCATCATGAACGCGCAGCTGCACCCGAGCGCGGTGGCCACGATGAAGAGCCTCGGATCGACCTCGGGCATGGTCAGGGCGGCGGAAGCCACGATGGGCATCGCGATGTTCGCAAGCGCGGTGTTGCTCATGAACTCGGTGATGAAAGTCGCACCCAGCGCGGCGAGGGCAGCAAACGCCAGCGCGGAGCCCGCACCCACGTTCGCCATGCCCTGACCCAGCCACTTCGAGAGCCCTGTCTCCACGAAGCCCGTCGAGATCGCCATGCCACCTCCGAACAGGAGGACCAGATCCCAAGGAGCTCGCTGGCCGTCCTTCCAGGTCAGCAGCCGGTCACCGTTGCCTTCGCCCGAGGGAAGCGCGAAGGCCAAGACAGTGAGGACGATGGCGATGGTACCGTCGTCCGGCGCCGCGCCGAGCCCAAGCCGATCAGACCACCCGCGAATCGTGAGATCTGGACCAAGCGTGACATTTTCGCGTGTCATCCACAAAGCGGCGGCGATCGCGAAGATTCCGAGCGCGCGTCGTTCGAAAGAACGCCATGGTCCGAGCTTCATCAGCTCCTCGCGAACAACCGGCTCCGCGCCAAGCTCGAGATCTTTGGGGACCTTCAGGCTCAAGCGAGTCAGCGACAGCCACACGAGCGGCAGCGTCACCACCACGACGGGCACAGCGCTGGCCATCCAACTGACGAAGCCGAGCCTGGGTCCGTCCGGAAAGGCTCGCTCGAGCGCGCCGATCGCGATCAGGTTGGGGGGGGTGCCGATCGGCGTGCCCATCCCGCCGATGGACGCTCCGTAAGCGGTCGCTAGCAGCACCGCAGCGCCGAACGCACGCGAGCCCTCGTCCTTGCTCCCGATGCGACTCACGAGCGCGAGCGCGATCGGCATCATGATCAAGGTGGCCGAGGTGTTCGAGATCCACATGGACACGCCCGCTGACGCGATCAAGAAACCGAGCACGAGGCCGCGAGCAGACGTTCCTACGAGCAGTAAGGAATGAAGCGCGAGCCTCTCATGCACGCGGGAGCGCTCGAGCGCCATGGAGAGCAAGAAGCCGCCGAGCAGGAGCATGATGAACGGCGACATGTACGCGGGCGCGATCTTCGAGGCGGGCGCGATTCCGAGGAGCGGAAAGACGGCCGCAGGGATCAGACCGCTGGCGCCCAAGGGAATGGCTTCGGTCACCCACCAGATCGCGACCCATGCGGTCACGCCGAGGGTGCGGACGGCGGCCACCGAGAGCCCAGCGCTCGGCGCCGCGAGGACGTCGGCGAAGGCCACGACGAGGCCTCCGAACACGAGTCCGACCCAAAGACCGATCTTGGCGAGGGAGCGAGAAGACGATTCGGGCGCGCCGAGCTTATCCGGCGCGTCGGTCATCAGGAGCGCTTGATATTGCGGAAGAGGTCTCCGAACGTGCCGAAGCCGGAGCCAGAGGTGCCCTTGACGTAGTTGGTGTACTCCGCGCGCTCTTCGGCCTCCGCGACCTGCTTGATCGAGAGACGAACGGACGTCTTGCCGCTGCGCTTCTCGCTGTCGAGCACGGTGACCTTCACCTTCTGGCCTTTCTGGAACTCTTTCTTCAAATCGGTTCCGCGCGCCGTGCCCGTCTCGTGGGACGGCACGAAGCCGCGAGCGCCGGAAGGAAGCTTCACGCGGATGCCTTTGCCCTCCACGACCTCTTCCACGAAGCCATCATGCACCGCGCCGCGCTCGATCTCGGACGCGAGCTCATCCTGCGATTTGCCAAGCGACAAGCTGATCCGCTTCTTGTCCCACTCGACCTTGTCCACGCGAACGGAGACCTCGTCGCCCACCTTCAAGACTTCGCTCGGATCCTTGATGCGCTCAGGACCCATCTTCGAGACGTGAATGAGCCCGTCGATCCCCGGCGCGAGCTCCACGAACGCGCCAAAGGGCTGGATGCGGGCGACCTTGCCGGTGATACGCGCGCCTTCGGAAAAGGTGGACCGAGCGCGAGCCCAAGGATCACCTTCGAGATCCTTCATCGACAGCGAGATCTTCTTGCCGCCATCGAACGAGTCCCGCGGGCGCTTCTGCTTCTCGCCTTCCTTGGGCTCCTTCTCCTTCTTGTCCTCGATCTTCTTCACCTTCACACGCACGGTCTGACCGACCGACAGCACGTCGGTGGCCTTGGCGACGTGCGCGTGGGAGATCTCGGAGAGGTGAACCAGACCTTCGACGCCACCGAGATCGATGAACGCGCCGTAGTCCTTCACCGAGGTGACTTTGCCGTCTAGCTCGGCGCCCACTTGGATCTTATCGATCGCCTCGGCGACCTTCTTCTTCTGCTCCTCGAGCAACACCGCGCGACGCGAGACGACGAGGTTGCGGCCACCTTCTTTGTACTCAGTGATCTTGACGGCGATCTTGGTGCCGATCAGCGACTCGGGATTTGCGACCGGACGCAGATCGATTTGGGAAGTCGGCAAGAACGCTCGCAGGCCCGACAAGCTGACCTCGAGGCCGCCGGAGTTCTTCGCGCTGACCTTCACCTCGACCGGCAACCCAGCCTCGTAGGCTTGTCGCACGGCCTCGCGGTTCCGCGTGCTCATGTGCGGCAGGACCTTGCCGAGCTTCACGGTGCCGCCGCTCGTCGAGATCACACGGACTTCGACGGTGTCGCCTTCCTTGACCGGAAGAGACCCGTCTTCTTCCTGAAGCTCGACCTTCGCGACGACACCTTCGGCTTTGCCGCCGACATCCATGAACACCGAGTCATGTGAAAAACCGACGACTCGCGCATCGATCGTGAGGCCCGGGTAGAGATCCCGCTCGATCGCCTTGGCCTTGGCGCGCTCGGCTTTTTGGACCTTCTCGCGCTCCTTGGCTTGCTTCTCGGCGAGCTCGAACATCTCCGCGAAGGACATCTCGCCTTCGGGGAGCTCGGGCGCGGAGCTCTTCTTCATGGCATCAGCGGGAGGTCCGGACGCGTCACTCTGGGGAACGGCTGACGCGTTCGTGTTTTCGGTCTCGATCATGCTCTCTCCGCTCATGGGTTGGTGCTCGCCGACGCGAGGAAGGCCCGCCCTTACTGGATCTGTTTCATCCTGTCACCTGGGATGTCCGGATCGACGGGATTGGGCTCGTTTGCCGTGAATTCCGTACACGAAAAACCGATCGGCTCTCCATTTGCGGGAGCCTCAGGAAAGCCGTAGACCTGCAAGAGCAGAGGCCGCCCGACCGGAACGCGCAGCGGAATCTGGGTGCCATTGGCCCCGACCGGCGGCTTGCCGGTGTGACGAACGTCCACGACGTTCAGGCAAGGCGAAAAGGATTCCAGACGCCCATCCGCACACGTTCGATCGACGCCCCCCGCCGCCTCCGCCGAAATCGCTACGCCCACGTAGATTTGAGCGCGATCCACGATGAATTGCTCGATCTCGAATTGAAGGTTCACCACGGCGTCGGCAGCGGGCGACTCGCAGGTCCCAAAAACGCACAGGTTCTCGTTGTAGTCCGGGCAGAAGGTCCCGCAGTTGCTCGGCGCGGATCCGCCTCCACCGCAGTCGCCGGCCTTCTGACAAGCCGCAGTCACCTCGGGGCACAACGCGCGGACTCCGGCGTCGACCGCGGCGTCGACGCCGACGTCCTCACCCGAGCTCTCCTGCGAACACCCGAGCGCCGCTACGAGTATGACGCTCCACCAAACCGAGTTCCTCATCTCAACTCCACGCACGTGCCACGAGCCTCTCTGCCAAAGCGCCGAGCGCAACGACCCGAATCCGCCGAACATCCTCGGGCTCGATCCAGATCTCGATGCGCTCCGGAGGAAGCGCCTCGGCCACCCGATCTGCCCACTCGACGATGACCATCCCGTTGGCTTCGTAGATCTCTCGATACCCGATGGCCTCGAGGTCGAGAAGCCCCGAAAGCCGATACAGGTCCAAATGTCGAATCGGCGGGTCCGTTGGCAGCTCGTCCACGATCGCAAACGTCGGCGAGCGAACCTCCTCCGCAACCTGCGGATCGACGCCCGAAACGATCCCGCGGGTCACCACGGTCTTGCCCGCGCCGAGAGGGCCGATCAGCGCAACGAAGACGGACCCCACCGCGATCCCGGATCGCGCCGACTCGGCGAACGCGACACCGAGCTTTCGAGCCCACTCTAGCGTCTCGTCCTCGCTCCGCGTCTCGAAGCTCAGCTGCGTCATGATCCCGCGAGCGCCTCGACGAGATCCGAGGCGATCAAGCGATGGCCTCGTGCCTCCTTCGCTCGATCTCCCGCGAGCGCGTGAAGCTGGGCGCCCGCGCGAGCCGCGAGCGGGACGTCGGAGCCCTGGGCGAGTAAGGCGCCGATGATTCCTGTGAGTACGTCCCCGGAGCCCCCGGTCGCCATTCCAGGATGACCGCGGGTCACGATGCCGACGGTGCCGTCCGGATCCGAGATCACGGTCGACGCACCCTTCAGCACCACCGTCGCTCCCGATACCTCGGCCAGCCCGCGCGCCGCTTCGAGCCGCGCGCCCTGCACCGTCGCGGTGTCGAGCCCCAACACACGGGCCATCTCGCCCGGATGCGGCGTCAGCACGACGCCCGCGGCGTGAGCCTTCAGCCAGCTCGGATCGGAGCCGAGCGCGTCGAGCGCGCCCGCATCCAACACGACCGGCACCGCGATGGCGTCGAGCACCTCGCGAAGGAAACTCTCGAGCCCTTCGCACGGATCGAGGGACGGACCGATCGCGAGCGCGTTCACGCGGCGCTTGGTCAACCCATCGATCACGACTCTCGCCGAGAGCTCGTCCTCGCCAGCGGACAAGCCCATGACCTCCAGCAAAGACCCACCAAGCCGCTCGATCACGGATCGCGAGCTCGCGAGCGAGACGAGCCCCGCGCCCGCACGCAGCCCGGCTCGGCACGCGAGGAGCGCCGCGCCCGGGCGATCCGCGCTCCCTGCGATCACGCCGAGATGCCCGAAGCTGCCCTTGTGTGCGTCCGGCGCGCGCGGCGGCCGCGCCCGCTCGATGATCGAATCGTCGAGCCAGATCGCTGATGGTTTGGACACCAACGATCGAGGGATGCCGATGTCGACGACCTCCAAGCGCCCCGAATGAGCTCGGCCCGGATAGAGGGCGTGGCCGAGCTTCGGGAAGGCGAAGGTCACCGTCACGTCCGCCCGAACGGCGACGCCCAGCACCTGGCCGGTGTCCGCGTCGATCCCCGTCGGGATGTCGACGGCCACGACGGGTTTGTTGGACGCGCGAATCAGTCCGACGGCGAGCGCCGCGTCGCCCGTGACCTCACGCGCCAGGCCCGTGCCGAAAATCGCGTCGACCACGACCGCGGCGCCGGAGAGCGCAGCGCGAAGGCGCGCCTCGAGCTCGGCTCCGCCGAGCGCCTCCACTTCGATCTTCAGGCGACGTGCGACCGCGAGCTGATGACCCAGGTCCTTGGAGACTCGGTCGAGCGACCCCAACACCATCACCTGGACGGGAACGCCTCGATCGACGAGCGCTCGGGCCACCACCACACCATCCCCTCCGTTGTTCCCACGACCAGCGACGATCAGTACGGGTCCGCGCGGATCCATACGAGCGACGGCCTCGGCGACCGCACGACCGGCCGTTTCCATGAGCACGAGTGACGGAATGCCAAGCTCCTCGATCGTGATCCGATCGAGCTCGCGCATTTGTTCGGCGCCGACGAGCGGAGTCATTAGTGACTGCCGTAGGCGGGAAGTCGGAGGGAGGCAAGGACGACGCAAATCCGCGCCCGATCGTGGCATCTCGAAATCTTCGCAGCAAAGGATATAACAAAGACGGCTGAGTCGCGAAGGTCAACGTGCGCAGGTGAGTTGCCGGCCGCCATCGACGACCATCAAGTGACCCGTGATCCACCCCGCTCGCTCCGAGGCAAGGAACAGTACGGCCTCCGCAATCTCATCCGACGAACCCACCCGACCGAGCGGGTGAGTTGTCTTGGATCGCTCCAGAAAGGTCGAGTAGGCCTCACCAGCCATACCCCCAGCCTTGTGGAGGTTCGTGACCACGACACCTGGGTTGACCGCGTTGACCCTCACGCCGAGCGGAGCGAGCTCGATGGCCGCACACTGGGTGAGTTGGTCGAGCGCCGCCTTACTCACACAGTAGGCAAGCACGTTCGGGAACACTCGAACACTCGCGACGGACGATACGTTCACTACGCTCCCTCGCGTCGCCTTCAAATGAGGCAGCGCCGCCTGCATCGCAAACCACGCCGCGTCGAGGTTCAGCTTCATGTGCTCGGACCAATCCACGTCCGTCGTGCTCTCGATCGATCCGGCCTTCAACATGCCGGCGGCATTCACGAGCACGTCGAGCCGTCCAAAATGAGCGGCAGTGTGGTCGATCGCTCGAGTCACTTCCTGTCGATGAGTGACGTCGGCCGGCGTGGCCAAACATGCGGATGGGTTGTCACATCCCGCGACTGCGGCTTCGAGCGCCTCACGACGACGAGCAACCCAGGCAACCCTTGCGCCCTCCCTGACGAATCGCTCCGCGACGGCCCGACCGATTCCACTCGAGGCACCCGTGACGAGCGCGACTTTGCCTGCCAGATCCATACGCGCTGGCTATCGCAAAGATGTGCCAGCGACAACCAGGACGCGTGCTTGATAGTGCGGCGTAGGCGCAATGAGGCTGTTAGCTGGGCTCCTGGGCGGGCTCCGTCGGCGGAGGCTCGGGAGAGGTTCCGCCGGACACCGAGTCGAGGTCTTCCGGGTCGAGCTCCAACTGCTTTCTCCAACGTGACGGCTCGGTCGTATCATCGAATTCTTCAGGCGAGCTCACGAGCGCATCCTCTCACTTCGGAGCGGATAGATCCACTCAGCGAGCTTCGCGCGGCCCGAGCTGTGCAGCCACCTCATCGGCCGCCGTGAGCCTAACGGTCACATCGTCGATCGCCACGATGGTGGCCCCTTGAGACGAGCCGTTCGGAGAGATGTAGCGGAAGTGGATCGAAGCCGGCCCCACGTCGGGGACGAACCGCACGCGTACAGGCGTGAACACTTGCGATTGCAGATGCCACCCGACCTCGCTGCGGACCGTCCCGTTCTGCTCCAAGAACAAGACGGGGTCCGTGGGCGGGCGGATCGTGTAACTCTGGGTGGCGATCGTTTTTGCTCCAACGAAATTCGAGGGATCGTTCGAATACGCAAAATAGAGCACGTCGGCGGCCTCCACCATGTGGCCGCCGATCCATCCGGAGAGCTCGTAAACGGTTCCGGCGGGCGGAGTCGTCACGATCCCGGGCGCCACGGGAGACCCCAGAGTCTTGCGCGTTGGATCCGCGCCGTCGTCTTGGGCGCAGTAAGCGCCCGAGTTGGCGGTATCGATGCGATCGGTGCATGAGCCCATCCACGCGTCGAACCAGCCCCCGCGGCTCAAGCCCCCTCCTGGAAACCGCTCGACGAAAAGAAAGATCGCGTCCGTACCGACCGGAGTGGCCGAAGGATCCCCGTGATAAAGCCAGAAATCGGAGCTCGCGCCCGCGGGGAGCGGCGCGTCGAGCTCGACGATGAGCTCGAGCAGATCACTCCCTAGCAGGGCCGCGTCGTCGACCTGGTGCCGCAAGAGAACTTCGCCGCGGTACACCGCGAGATCCGCGCCGCTCGCGAGGGCCGAGCCTTCGGACACCATGAGCGCGTGGGGGACCGCGACGCGAAACGTCGTCCCCGCCGGCAACGTCGCTGCGGCGGTCAGCGTCAGAGGTTCTCGAAAGGCAAAGGCTCCAGCGAAAGCGCCGGAGTCCGTCGGGCCGGAGTCCATGAAGACGGGGCCTGAGTCGACGACGATCTCCGCGTCCGCATCCACGATCGTCGCGTCCAGTTGCGTCCCCCGGTCACCGGCGTCCGACGAGGCGTCTCGCCTGGCCGCTGCGTCGGAAACGCCTGCGTCACCGGTACCGATCTCGAACGCGTACTCCTTGGTCGCGCGAACCTCGCCGTCGTAGATCAACCTCACCCCGTACACGCCCGGCTGGAGTGGCCGAAAATTTTCGAAGCGTGCCTCCAACTGATTGACCGACTGGACGCCCACCCAGTCGCTGCCGATCTCGACGCGCTGGTTATCGAAGATCTCCACGACGAGCCGGGTCGTGCCCTCCGCGCTCCCCTGACCCTCGGAGATCTGAAACTTCACCTTGTCGAGCCCAAAACCACGCCCGATCAACCGCAGCCGAAACGTGGCACCGTCTGGATCGCTGACCGTTTCGACGGCCTGAATCTCCGGCTGCACCGAGGTGGGGTTAGGGCAAGCCACAAAAAGGAGCGCCACGGGCAAGACGAGAAAGACGGACGGGCGCATTCGATGCGAAACGTACACCGGAACGTTCGACTAAAAAATGGGTCGCCCGGCGGGCGAAGCGCAGTACCCTATTCGAGAGAGGCTTTGTGCGGCGACACCACGAAAAGAGAGGCGTCTTGGCCGTCGCGGTGGCGGCCTCGTTGGGCGCGCACGCGCTCGTCTTTCCCGGCGTAGCTCGGTGGATTACCTCTTTCGAGGCACGCGCCCTTCCCACCCCGCCTCCGGCGCGCGTAGTCACGGTCGCAAAAGGCCAATGGAACAAAGCCTTCGAGCTCCAACGGCCGAACCTTCCTCGCCCCACCGCCCCACAGCCGACACCTCCCGAGGCGCCCACACCCTTGCCCCCCAAGCCCCCGGAGTTGGTGAAGCAGGAGTCCGACGAATCGGAGAAGTTGGAGGGCCAAGTCGTCGAAGTCCCGCCGACGCAGGACGACTCCCCCAACCCTTCGGCAAAGTATCTCGGCAAGTACAACACCCACGTCGAGAAGGAGACGACCGCGCGCCTCGACCGCCGAGATCGTTCCCGAAGAAATGTCAGCAACGAGCTTCAGACCAAGGCCCCGACACCCCCGAACCGGCCTCCCGACGCGATGACTCCTGGGCTTGCCGTACAAGGGGACGGCAAACCTTTCGACCAACAGCCCGAGAAAGGCTCCGACCAACTCGTGCTCAAAGTCCCGAAGATTCTCGAGCGAGAGGAAGTCATGCTCGATTCGGTGCCCGGCCCTGGCTCCGGAATCCAGAATCAGCGCGCGACCGACTCCATCTCCGGCAACTCGGATCACTTCGAGCTGAAGATGGGTGAGCTCGACACCAAGCCCGGCAAAGAGGCCGGCGCGCGCGGGACGCCGGATGGGTCCGAAAAAGGAGATATCGAAGGGAAGACTGGAATTCCTACGATCGCCGCGCTCGTGCCCAACTTCGGCACGCTCGCGCGAATCTCGGGCTCACCAAGCGACGACTACGTGCCCGAGGTGGCGGAGGGCGAAGGCACCTTCCTCAACACCAAGGAGTTCAAGTACGCCACCTTCTTCATCCGAATCAAAGATGGGGTGTCGGACTACTGGGCGGACCTTATGCACACGGAATATCGCCGCCGAGATCCCACGGGCAACATCTACGGCATTCGCGACCGGACTACACTCATTCGCGTCGCGCTGAATCGAGCGGGCGAGCTCGATGACATCTCGATCGAGGAGTCGAGCGGCGTAGACTTCTTGGATTCCGTCGCGATCGAAGCGTTTCGACGTGCTCAGCCATTCCCAAACCCACCCTCGGGCATGGCGGATCCGGACGGAGGCATCCGCTTCAATTTTCTATTCCACGTGCAAATGACTCCGATGCGCGGCTCGGACATTTACCGGTAGACCGGCGCTCAGCCTTCGGCCTCTAAGAACTGCAAGTAGGCCGCGGGGGTCAAGAGGCCGTCCGCTTCCGACGGGTGCGAGAGCCTCACCTTGAGCATCCAACCCTTGCCGTAAGAGTCTTCGTTCAATGACTCGGGATTCTTCACCACGTCTTCGTTTCGCTCGAGCACTTCACCGCTCATCGGAGCGAACAAGTCAGAGACCGCCTTCGTCGACTCCACCACCCCGAACGTCTGGCCCGCGGATACCGAGGCGCCGACCTTCGGAAGCTCGCAGTAAACGATGTCCCCGAGCTGCTCTTGAGCGTGGAAGGTGATGCCGACCGTAGCGATGTCTCCAGCGATCGAACACCACTCGTGATCACGTGTGTACAGGAGATTTTCCGGGAAGCTCTTCGCCTGTGCCATGCCCGCTGCGTATGTCTTCGCGAGCCGTTGGTCAATCTCCAGGAAAGGGCGCTCAGTGCGCGTAGAAGGGCGTTTTGACGACGATCGCGGCGGCCCGCCGACCGCGAATGTCGACCTCGATCGCGCTCCCCACCTCCGCGTGGCTCGTGGGCACGTAGGCCATTCCGATCGCTTTGTCGACGCTCGGCCCCTTGGTCCCGCTCGTCACGATCCCGGCCTTCACTTCGTCCGCGTAGACGTCGTACCCGTGACGCGCGATGCCCGCGTCGACCATCTGAAATCCGACGAGCTTTCTGGAAAGCCCCGCCGCCTTCACTGCCAGTAAGGCCTCACGGCCCACAAAGCCCGCCTTGTCGAGCTTCACGGTCCACCCGAGCCCCGCCTCGAGCGGGTTCGTAGAGTCGTCGATGTCGTTGCCGTAGAGCGGATATTTCATCTCGAGCCGCAAGGAATCGCGCGCGCCGAGGCCCACCGGCTTGGCGCCGAAGGCCGCGCCCTTGTCGATCAGCGCGTCCCACAGAGCTCGCCCATGATTCGACGCGACGTAGAGCTCGAAGCCATCCTCGCCGGTGTAGCCCGTGCGCGAGATGATCGTCTCTTTGCCGAGCACAGCACCGACCGTGAAGCGATAGGTCTTGATCTTCGTGAGATCGACCGAGGTCATCGTCGCGACCAGCGCCGCCGCCTTCGGACCCTGCACGGCGATCTGGGCGAACTCGTCCCCTCGATCGATGAGCTCCACGGAGCCGTCGACCTGGCTCTTCATCCACGCGAAGTCTTTGGTGCGGTTGGCCGCGTTGACGCAGATGAAGACTCGCTCCTCGGAGAATCGGTAGGCCACGAGATCATCGACGATGCTGCCGTTCGGACGGCACAGCGGGCTATAGACCGCCTGCCCATCCACGGCCTTGGACAGGTCGTTGGTGATCAAAGAATTAGCCACCGCGAGGGCTCCGGAGCCGCGGAGCTCGATCTCTCCCATGTGAGACACGTCGAAGAGTCCGACGGTCCGTCGCGTGGTGAGGTGCTCGTCGACGACCCCGGAGTACTGAACCGGCATGGTCCATCCGGCGAAGTCGACCATACGCGCGCCCAGAGCGACGTGCGATTCATAGAGGGGAGTTCGTTTGGTCTCGCTCATGATTTTCCTCCGCGGCGAAGCTCGGCCGCGCGCGTGGTGTTCTCCAAGAGGTTGGTGATGGTCATGGGGCCCACGCCGCCGGGGACGGGCGTGATGGCGCCAGCGCGTTCGACGGCCGCATGGAACGCGACGTCACCGGTCAGCTTTCCATTTGGCAATCGATTCGTGCCGACGTCGATGACGACCGCGCCGGGGCGCACCCAGCTTCCTTTGACGAAGTGCGCCTTGCCGATCGCGGCGACGAGGACCTCCGCCTCACGGACCACCTCGTCGAGGTGCGCGGTCTTCGAATGACACACGGTGACGGTGGCGTCGCGATTGAGCAGGAGCTCGGCCGTTGGACGTCCAACGATCTTGCTTCGGCCGAGCACGACCGCGCGCTTGCCCCGCACGTTCACCCCGGCCTCGGCGATGAGCTGCAGGACGCCGAGCGGCGTGCACGGGACGAGCCCGCTCTCGTCGCCGCGCGCGAGCTTGCCGGCGTTCAACGGATGGAAGCCGTCGACGTCTTTGTCGGGCCTGATCGAGTTGATGACCGCGAGCTCGTCGTGTTGTTTGGGGATAGGGAGCTGCACGAGCACTCCGTCGACGTCGTCGTCGGCGTTCAGCTTCGCGACGAGCAGCAGGAGCTCGTCCTTGGGCGTGGTGGGCGGCAGATTGAAGACGGTGCTGCGAATGCCGACGTCTTCGGCAGCCTTCTTCTTGTTGCGCACGTAAATGGCGCTCGCGGGGTCTTCGCTCGCGAGCACGACGACCAGGTGCGGGGGCCGCCCGCGAGCCTCTCTGAGCTTGTCCTTGAGCACCGCGCGGCGTCGCTCCGCGAGCGCTTTGCCGTCGAGGATCTGGGCCATGCTGCCCTTTCGCGCGGCGCGGCGCAGCGGTCAAGGCGGTAGCCCTCGCGATCGCGAACGACGAATTGTCGGCGGCGGGAGCGAATCCCGGCGACCCGCGGCCGTGCTTCGCTCAGCGCAAATCGTCGGTGCCCGGCGGGATTCATTCCCACCGGGCACCGACAATTTGCACCGCGGAGCCGAACCGGCTTGTATCGAAGGATGACCGTCTCCACAGGCATCGACGCCCTCGTTCGCGAAAACTTCGCGCGCCTGCGAGGAAAACGCGTCGGCCTCGTCGCTCACCCAGCCTCGGTAGACGCGCGCCTGCATCACACCCTCGACCTCATGGTCGAAGCCAAGCTGAACCTCGTCGCGCTCTTCGGCCCCGAACACGGGATCACCGGCGAAGCGCAAGACATGGAGCACGTGCTCGAGGCCGAGCACGCGACCGATCCTCGCACCGGCGCGCGCCTATACTCGCTCTACGGATCGCGCGTGGAGTCACTCAAGCCGACCCGCGAGATGCTCGACGGCCTCGACGTCGTCGTCGTCGATCTGCAAGACATCGGCGCTCGCTACTACACCTTCGCCGCGACCATGGGTTACGTCATGGAGGTCGCGGCCGAAGCGAACGTGCCCGTCATGGTGCTCGATCGCCCCAACCCGCTCGGAGGGCGCGAGCAAGACGTCGAAGGGCCGCGGATCGACAGCGGGTTCGAGTCCTTCGTAGGTGCGTACGACCTGCCCATTCGCCACGGACTCACCATGGGTGAGTACGCGTCACTGGTCCGGGAGTCGGAGAAGCTGAACGTCGAGCTCGAGGTCGTGAAGCTGGAGGGTTGGCGCCGCGATCTGGACTTCGAAGCCACGAAGCTCCCGTGGGTGCTGCCTTCGCCGAACATGCCGACCGTCGACACGGCCTGGATCTACCCCGGCCAGTGTTTGCTCGAGGGCACCAACCTCAGCGAGGGCCGCGGCACGACGCGGCCCTTCGAGCTCTGTGGCGCGCCGTATCTCGATGGCAACGCTTGGGCCGAGCTGGCCCAAAAGTCCGCGGGGCCAGGCATCGTCCTTCGTCCCACGTTCGTTCGACCGACGTTCCACAAGTGGGCCAAACATCGTTGCGGCGCTGTGCAACTGCACGTCACCGATCGATGGGTCGTGCGGTCCGTGGCGGTCACACTTTCGCTACTCTCGGCGGCCTTGCGCTTGGCGCCCAAGGATTTCCGGTGGCGCACGGAGGTCTACGAGTTCGTGGGCGACCGCCTCGCCATCGACCTCCTCTTCGGCTCGGACCGGCCTCGGCGCGCGCTCGAAGCCGGCGAGAGCGTCACCGAAGTCTGCGCATCATTCCGTTCGGACGAAGACGCCTTCCGGGAACGCCGCCGCTCGCACCTTCTGTACACCTGAGCTAGCTCATTCCATCGCCGGCTCATTCCATCGCCGGCTCATTCCATCGCCGGCTCATTCCATCGGATTGCCGAGCAATCTGCTTGCCCTGGCCAGACGGGCTCCTGTAGGACCGGCCCGCGCTCCGAGGTCTACCCCGGGGCTGCTTCGCGATGCGTGCTCTCCTCGCTCTCCTGGTTCTCGTCTCCGGCTGCGCCGCTTGGACGACCGGACCGGACATGCTCCCGCCTCCTCCCGAAGACGAGGTCGTCGTCCCGCTCTCGAAGTGGGACGTGCTCGAAGTCGACGTCTTTCGAGAAAAAGAGCTCGGCGGCGTCTTCCGCGTCGGCATCGACGGGCACGTCGAGCTGCCGCTGATCGGCAAGGTCAAAGTCGAAGGCCTGCTGCCCGAACAGATCGCCGACACCATCGAAGGACGCTTGGCCGACGGCTACGTGAAGAACCCACAGGTCTTCTGCAGCGTGAAAAAATACAACGCACACAAGCTCTACGTGCTCGGGCAGGTCCGACGGCCGGGCACGTTCCCCTACGCGCCCGGCATGGACTTGTTGCAGGCGCTCTCGAAAGCCGGCGGGCTCACGCCCCTCGCCTCTTCGAACAGCGTGACCATCACCCGCGTCACCAACGGCCAAGACCAACGGATCGTCGTGGCGGCCGGCGACATCGGAAAAGGCACCGCTCCGAACGTAGAGGTGCGCGCGGGGGACATCATCTATGTCCCCGAGTCGCTCTTCTAGGAGGCCCCGTGACGACCGACGTGCAGAACCTGAGTCAGCGCATCAAGTTGGATCAGTCCGGCGGGTTCTTTGTGGACCCCAAGGAGCTCCTGCACGCGGTCAACCGCCGCAAGTGGTTGATCATGTTCTGCGCGGTGACCCTCGGCGGAGCGGTCGCGTTCGGCACGATGCGACAGCCCAAGATCTATGCGTCGGCGGCCGAGATCACCGTCGAGCCTCGCCTTCAGGAGGTCATGAACGAAAACATGACCCTCGACGACATCGCCTCGCAGGAAAAAGGCGCGTTCCTCAACACCCAATACGAAACGATCGAGAGCCGCGCGGTCCTTCGCCGCGTGGCCGCGCAGCTCAACCTCACCAAAGACGAAGGCTTCTTGCGCGATCACGGCCTCAACCCGAACGACAAAGAGCGCGTCCTCGACGCCGCGGCAGACGCCATCTCTCGCGCGCTCAGCGTCGCGCCGAACAAGAAGAGCCGGATCGTTCGGCTCACCGTCGAAGATCGAGATCCCAACCGGGCCGCACGCATCGCCAACTCGATCGCCCAGGTTTACATCGACTACAGCCTCGAGCGGCGCCTCGAAGACACCCGTGGCGCCTCCCGATGGCTCGACGAGCAAGTCGAGGAGTACGCGCGTCGCTTAGAGCGAGCTGAGCACGCGCTCTATGACTTCAAAAAGGACCACAGCCTCGTGTCGGTCTCGCTCGAAGATCGAAAGAACATCACCGCGGCGAGCCTGCAAACGCTGACTCAACGACTCGTCCAGTCCCAGGCCACGCTCCTCGAGCTCGAATCCAAGAAACGAACCCTCAACGAGCTCAAGGCCGATCCCGACGCGGACATCCTCGCGGCGCCTCGAATCGCCGGAAATCAGTCGGTCGCTTCGATTCGCCGAGATCAAAACCAACTCAAGGAGCAGCTCGCGGGGATGATGACCCGCTACGGCGAGAGACATCCGGACGTAGAGCAACTCCAGCAGCGCCTGACCGAGGCAGAGCAACACCTCTCCGCCGAAATCTCGCTCGCCATGGAGACCCTCGACAGCGAAATCGTCGCCGAAAAAACGCTGCTCACGAGCCTCGGCTCGGCCATCGAGGCCGAGAAGATAAACGCGATGGAGCTCAATGGCCTGGGCCTCGAATATTCAAAGCTCACGCGAGACTTCGGCACCACCAAGAGCCTGTATCAGAACCTCCTGAAGCGCCAGGCCGAGGCCGACCTGTCCGCTCAGCTCGAATCGAACTTCGTTCACTGGTTCGAGCGGGCGGAGCCGCGGCTCCAGCCCGTCCGCCCCGACGTCCCCCAGAACACCGCGTTCGGCGCATTCCTCGGTTTGATCCTCGGGCTCATGATCGCCGTGGGCGGAGTCCTCCTCGACAACACCGTCCACGGACAAACCGACGTCGAAGCCATGGGCCTGCCCTTTCTCGGCATCATCCCCTCGATCAACGAAGAGGACCAAGCGCCGAAGACGAGCGAGGACCGCGACCTCTTCATCGTCCGCAAACCCAAGTCCCACGTGGCCGAGTGCGCCCGATCGGTTCGCACCAACCTCCTGTTCATGTCCACCGACCGAGCCCTCGGGCGGCTGCTCGTGACCAGCGCCGGCCCGAGCGAAGGCAAGTCGACCACCGCCATCGCCCTCGCGATCACCATGGCCCAAGCCGGCAACCGAGTGCTGCTCGTGGACACCGACTTGCGTCGCCCGCGCCTCCACAAGACCTTCGGCGTCAAGGGCGAGAGCGGCCTCACCAACGTGCTGCTCAAAGAAGCCACCCTCGAAGAAGCCATCAAAGCCACCGACGTGGTCGGCCTCGACGTGCTCCCCTGCGGAGCGCTCCCCCCAAACCCCGCCGAGCTCCTGCACGGCGAGCGCTTCCACGAGGTGAAAAAAGAGATCGAAAATCGCTACGATCGGGTGATTTATGACTCTCCCCCGGTCAACGCGGTCACCGACTCCTTGATTCTTTCCCAGGACGTCGACGGCACCGTGGTCGTCGTCAAGGCGTCCGCCACGAGCAAAGAGTTCGTGCGCCGCGCCGTCCGACAACTCCTCGACGTCAAGGCGAACGTCCTCGGGATCGTCCTCAACGACCTCGACTTCGACAACGCCAATTATCGCTATTACAACTACTACTACTACTCTCGGTACTCGTACGGGTCCGACGAAAAACAAGCAGAGGTCTGAGCTTGGCCACGATCCTCGTCACCGGCGGAGCCGGCTTCATCGGCTCCAACTACGTCCTCTCGAGACACGCGACTACACCCGACCGAATTCTCGTCCTCGACGCCCTGACCTACGCAGGCAACCTCGAGAGCCTCGGCGCTCTCACCGACGACCCCCGCGTCCGCTTCGTCAAAGCGAAGATCGAAGACGCCGAAACGGTGAATCGACTCTTCGCCGAAGAACCCATCGACGCCGTCGTCCACTTCGCCGCCGAGTCTCACGTCGATCGCAGCATCCTCGGTCCTCGCGTCTTCACCGAAACCAACGTCCTCGGTACTCAGGTCCTCCTCGATGCCGCTCGCGCCGCCAAAACCAAACGCTTCGTCATGGTGTCGACCGACGAAGTCTACGGATCACTCGGACCCAGCGGCAAATTCACCGAGTCATCCCCCCTGCAACCCAGCAGCCCCTACAGCGCCAGCAAAGCCGCCGCCGACCTCATCGCCCTCGCCTACCACCACACCTACGGGCTCGACGTCGTCGTCACGCGCTGCAGCAACAACTACGGACCGCGGCAGTTCCCCGAAAAACTCATCCCGCTCATGGTGATCAACGCGCTCTCGGACACGCCCCTGCCGGTCTATGGCGACGGCATGCAGGTCCGAGACTGGATTCACGTCGACGATCACAACCGCGCCATCGACGCCGTGCTCGACAGAGGCCGCGCCGGCGCGGTTTACAACATCGGCGCGTCCAACGAACGCCCGAACGTCGAGCTCGTCCGCACGATCATCGCCCACCTCGGCAAATCCGAGACACTCATCCGATACGTCCAGGACCGACCTGGCCATGACCGACGTTACGCGATCGACGCCACTCAGCTCCGAACGGAGCTCGGCTGGGCGCCCAAGGTCACCTTCGACCAGGGTCTCCGGTCTACGATCGACTGGTACGTCGCCAACCGCACGTGGTGGGAGCGAATTCGCTCCGGAGCTTACCGCGACTATTACGAGCGCCAGTACGGCGCGCGCCTCGGGAATCAGAAATGAACGTCAAAGGAATCGTGCTCGCCGGAGGCACGGGCTCACGCCTGTTCCCCCTCACCAAAGTCACCAACAAACACCTCCTCCCCGTGGGTAAAGAACCCATGATCTTTCATCCGATCCACAAGCTCATCGGAGCGGGGATCGAGGAGATCATGGTCGTCACCGGCACCGAGCACATGGGTGACGTGGTCGGACTGCTCGGGAGCGGCAAGGACTACGACGCCGAGTTCACCTACCGAGTCCAAGACCAAGCCGGCGGCATCGCCCAGGCCCTCGGGCTCGCGCGGAGCTTCGTGGGCAACGACCGGTGTGTCGTGATCTTGGGCGACAACATCTTCGAGACGAGCTTGGCGCCGGCGCTCTCGCGGTATCGCGAGCAGCCGTCCGGGGCGCACATCCTCCTCAAGGAAGTGCACGACCCGCAGCGCTACGGCGTCGCCACGGTGGCCGGCGACCGCATCGTCAAGATCGTCGAGAAACCCAAGGACCCGGAGTCGAATTACGCGGTGACCGGCGTGTACATGTACGACGCCGACGTCTTCTCGATCATCAAGGCGCTGCGCCCGTCGGGTCGAGGTGAGCTCGAAATCACCGACGTCAACTCGGCTTACCTCGGACGCGGTGATCTGAGTTGGTCGCTGATGGAAGGGTACTGGACCGACGCCGGCACGTTCGAGTCGTGGAAACACGCGAACGACCTCGTGCTCGGCACCGCGACATGACCATCTTGGTGACGGGCGCGAGCGGAACCGTCGGGAGTTACTTTGCCGCGCTGACCTCCGAGTTCGACGAGCCGGTCGAGCTCGCCGACCTGGCGCCGAGGGACGGGATGACCCCCCTCGACATCACCAACCTCGACGCGGTGCGCGCCAAGATCGTTCGCGGAGCCTACTCTCACGTGATCAACCTGGCCGCGCTCACCGACGTGGATGGCTGTGAGACCAAGCCGGACCTCGCCTACCGAGTGAACACACTCGGCGCCTGGAACCTCGCGCTGGCGGCCCGGGAGTCCGGGACGATCGTGGTCCAAGTCTCGACGTCGTCCGTGCTCGGCGGCGAGACCGACGAGCCACAGAGTGAGCTCGCGACCCCGAACCCACCCAACGTCTACGCGCGCACCAAACTCAAAGGCGAACAGCACGTGCTGGAGCTCTGCCCGGAGAGCTTCGTGCTCCGCACCGCCTGGATCATGGGCGGAGGCAAGAACGACAAGAAATTCGTGGGCAAGGTCTACGTGAAGCTCCTCGGCGGACTCCCGGTCAAAGCCGTGAACGACGAGTGGGGCTCGCCGACCTATTCGAAGGACTTCACCCTCGCCACCGCGAGGCTGATCCGCACCCGAGCCTTCGGCCTCTATCACGTGAACAACCTGGGCCGGGCCACTCGCTACGACATGGCCCTCCGCATGAAACAGGCCCTCGGGTCGTCTTCGGAGATCGAGCCGGTGTCCGCCGCGTCCTTCCCCTTGCCCGCCAAGCGCCCTCGGTACGACGTACCGATCAGTCACGCCCTGCCCGCCCGCGGCGTACCCATGCGCCCGTGGGAAGCCGCGCTCGATGAGTACCTTCGAACGGAGATCGCCGGCCAAAAGCCGTGAGCGGTTCGAAGTCTAAATGACCCGAGGCCACGAGTGAGTCCGGAGTCTCCCCAGCTCTCCATCGTGACGGTGAATTGGAACGTGAAGGACTTGCTCCTTCGTATGATCTCTTCGGTGCCCCGAGCCGCCGCGCACTTGTCTTTCGAAGTCATCGTCGTGGACAACGCCTCGGCGGACGGAAGCGCCGAGGCCGTGCGCGCGCTGCACCCCGAGGTCCTCGTCATTCGAAGCCCGGAGAATCTCGGTTTCTCGCGCGGTAACAACCTGGGCTTCTTGCGTTCGAAGGGAGAGCTCGTCGCCTTCGTCAACCCAGACGTGGAGCTCCTACCGGGCTCCCTCGAGCGCCTGGCTTCGTTTTTGCGCGCGCGCCCGCTCGCCGGCATGGTGGGACCCAAGATCACGCGCCCGGACGGAGCCGTCCAAAGTGAGCCCGGTACCCTCCCGGGGCTCCGGACCGTGCTGAGTGTGCTTCCCGGAGCTTTCCGGCTGGAGCAGGCCCTCTTTCGAAAAATTCCGCCGAGCACACCCGTGCGATGCGGCTACTTACACGGGTCGTGTTTCATGTTCCGGCGCCGCGCGTACGAAGCGATCGGGCTGATGCCGACGCTCACCTTCATGTACGGCGAAGAGATCCTCATCGGGCGCCGCCTGAAGGACGCTGGGTTCGACGTCTGGTACGTGCCCGACGTGGAGGTCCGGCACGACGACGACGCGAGCGCCGACAAACGGTGGACTCCGCCCGAGAAGGAGATCGTTCGGCGAAAGGCCTATACCGAGATCATGCGCGAGGTCCTGTCGCCCAACGAGTTCCGCGCCTGGAACGCCATCATGCTGGCCCGATCCGCCTCGAGCTTCGTGCGCTCGCCGCTCGGCAAGGGACCCGAGCGAGCCTTCGTCGAAATTCACGCCCGCTCGGCGAGACGATCCGCGTCAAAATGAGCACGCCGAGAGTATCCGTCGTGCTGCCGACGCACAATCGCGTCGCGACCTTGGCCCGGTCGATCGACAGCGTTTTGTCGCAGTCCTTCGCCGACTTCGAGCTGCTCGTGGTGGACGACGCCTCGACGGACGGCACCGTCGAGCTGCTCCGGAGCTACTCGGACGAGCGTTTGGTCGGCGTGGATCGTCCGGCCAGGGGCGGCGGCGGAGCGGCCCGGAACAGCGGTATCCTCCGCGCCAAGGCCGACTGGATCGCCTTTCAGGACAGCGACGACGCCTGGCTTCCCGAAAAGCTCGCGCGCCAGGTCGAGCTGGCCGAGTCGGTCGGAAAAAATGTCGCATTCATTTACACGGGCCTCGTCCGAAGGGGGCCCGCCGGCGAGGAGACTCTCCCGCAAGGAAGAGTCTTCCCGGAGGGTCCGGTCTTCGAGAGGCTCGTCGTCCGCAACTTCGTCAGCACTCAGACCGCGTTGGTCCGCAGGTCGGCGCTGGAGCGAGTCCATGGGTTCGACGAGACGCTCCCGCGCCTTCAGGACTGGGATCTATTCTTGAGGCTGGCCCGCCACGACGAGGCCCGGGCGGTGAAAGACACGCTCGTGGACGCCTTCGTGCAGAAGGACTCCATCACCGCGGACGACTCTGCGTATTTCGTGGCCTACGAGCGGATCTTGGCCAAGCTCGGCCAAGATCGGCCGGCCGTCTCGAAGCACCACCTGAGGATCTTGGCGCGGGCCGCGTTCCTGTCCGGGAGGCGGAGAAAAGCGGTCGAATATGCGGTGCGCGCGAATCGACTGGGCGTGACGAAAACGGACGTCAGGCTGCTCGCGACGATGCTCACGAGCGAAGAGGCTTGGGACCGGGCGCTCGAGCTCATCAGTGCCCTACCCTCCCCCAGACTTCGGTAACTGCTATGTCTGCTACTCGTCGGGCTCAGCGACGGTGGCTGGGCTTCTTCCGCGACGGACGCATCAGCGGCTCTCCTGCCAGCCTGCGCAACGACTCCGCCCAGGACCCACGAAACCTGCTTGGACGCGTACACGTCGAAACAGGCTCGACCGAGCTCACACCCGTGCCGGGGGTCTTGAGCAAACTCCGTTCCCGGATATACTCGGAACGATGCGAACCAAAGTGAGCCTCCTCCTCGTCTGTCTGGCTGCGCTCGCGTGCAACAAGGACGAGGGTACCTGCATCTGCGAGTGTGACAACGGATCCAAAGGTACTCGCATCTGCGGGAGCGGAGAGAGTTGCCAATGCGCCCCGCGGGACGCGACCATCGCCTTCGAAGCCGAAGACGCTGACGTGAACCAACAGGCTGACGTAGGTGACACCGGCGTGCGTGATTCGGGCGATCGAAGAACTCGGCCATGCGGAGCCAACGCGGAGCCCTACGTCCGCGAGATGGGTACGCCGGGGTGCGAGGAGTCGACCTGGACCTGCCTCAACAACTGCCCAGGCGTCTACTCGGCGTGCGCTTCGGTCTGCGGTGACCCGGCCTCGAGCGAGTGCCAAAGCTGCAACTATGGCCAATATCGTAACTGTCTCGGTGACTGCTATGTCGCAGATCCAAACCCCGCGGACTGTCAGCTCTGCCTCGATTCGAACTTCGTTTGGTGCGCAAATCGAACCGCATGTCAGGCCGCCTTCGACGACATGATTTGCTGCGAGGGAGCATGCCCGGCGGTCGACGGGCCCGAACGACAGGAGTGTATGGCCACGTGCGTCCCGCTCAGCGCCGCGTATTATGAATGCCGCCGAGGGATCGGCATCCGCTGTAGCGCTTCCCTCACCTACTGCTTCTCCGGCTGATCGAGGTCTCCGACCTGTCGCCGCGCCGAGAGCGTATTCATGCTGACTTGGCCGATCGCGCACTCCGGCGGAAATAGAGACCTACGTACAGACCTTCGCCTTCAACCTTGGCACGAACTTCTGGGACCTCCACGGGTCACTCGAAGAGCAGCCACACGAGTCCGGCGACCGCGCTCGTCGTGGCCACCGCGAACAACACGTTGGCCGTGTGGGCGGTGCTCGTCGCGTCCGAAGTCAACGACCGAATCCGCGCGTCGTCGGCTGGGTCCGCGCCGGAGAGGTCGGACACGGCGCTCCTCGAGATGACTCCAAAAACGCTCCCCGCCACCGCCAGACCTACTCCGCCGCCCAAGAACAGCACCGGGCCGACGGGAAAGTCTGGGCTCGAGGAGACCTTCGAAGGCTCCGGAAAGAGCGATCGCACCATGCGGTCGATGCGGGGCGCGAGCTTCGAGCGGTCCACGTCGGCCGTCGTGGCCGTTCCCACGGACGTCCTCTGCAAACTCAGACGGATGAGTGTGGGGCTCCCCAAGAGCTCGAGCGCGAGCCCGTCCGTCGATACGCAAGGCGCGCGACAGAACTCGTGGCCGAGTCCGACCAGGGAGCGCTCGACCGCCACGCAAATTTGCTCGACCTCGGCAGGCTCGACGTCCTCGCGATCGGAAATTTCGATCGCGATGGCCGCGAGGAGCACGACGCCGAGAGACACCGCGCGATTGCGCCACAGATCTCTGCCATCGTAAACGTCGATGTCCCTCCCAAGCTCAGGGCGTCCGACCCAGAAGCCGCCCGAAGAGGCCTGGGCGCGCGACCGGCCGCAGCGCGGACGCCTGCCTTCGAACCGAAGCGAGAGGAGCCGGCGGAGGCTCCGGAGCAACCACGTCGGCGAACAGCCACGTGACCGTGCCCTCCCCCAGGGGACGATGGAGCGGCGCTTCGAGGACGAGATCGGAAACGTCGACGGGCATGGCTGTCCGAGAAGCACGAACCGGGCCACCGGACGGGTCCGAGTTCACGCCTTCATTCGGGAGCTTGCGCCCCGGTCCGTCTGTCGGATTCGACCGACACCTGTCGGCGCCAGTCCACATGAGCACTCCACCATCAGCCGTATCAGCCGTATCAGCCGTATCAGCCGTATCAGCCGTTCCGCCGTCAGCGTGGACGTTTCCAACAGCGACCGACGCGGCTGCAAGCCTTGCGCAAAATACGTCATCCGACCGATGAGAGGTCTCCCGCCGATGTAGGCACAATGCCTCCGTGATTCGACGATGGTTGGTCGTTCCTTTGTCCGCAGCGGCCCTGGTGGCGTGCGGGTCCGAAGAGACCCCCAAGTTCAGCGCTTGGACGCTCGATGAGTTGCCCGCGGAGGAGGGCTTCTCGCTGCGGAGCCCCGAATTCACGCTAGGGGCAGGCGAGGAGAGTCAGAACTGCTACTTCGTCCGCGCGCCCGACCTGAACGGCGGGCAAGACTATTTCGTCTCCCGGGTGCACATCGCCCAGAACCCCGGAACTCACCACTTGAACGTCTTCCGGGTGAAGACGATCGAAGGCCTCGACCCATCCGCAGGCATGCCAATGAAGCTCGGTCAGTACGACGCGACCCTCATCGAGGGCCACGCCGATTTCTTCACCAACCCATGCTGGAACAGCGCGAACTGGGCTGACTGGCCGCTGGTGGCGAACTCGCAGGAGTCTTCCCTCGAGAACCCATATACCGACTGGAAGCTCCCGGAGGGCGTAGGCATCCGCTTCAGCCCCGGCGAGATGTTGATGGTCCAGTCGCATTACGTGAACTATGGTGCCCAGACGACGCCTTATGGCGTCCGGGTCGGTGTGAACTTTCACCGCGTAAGAGGCGCCGAGCCGATGGAAATGGGGAGCCTCTTCGCAACTCAGCAGAGCATCCGCGTGTGCCAATCGACCCCCGCCGCGAGCTTCTCCGGCACCTGCCGATTCCCCAGAGGGAACGTCACCATCGAGGCCGTCAACGGTCACTTCCATTCGCGCGGAAAAAAGTTTTCGGTCTACTCATGGGATGGCGTCACCGACACCCATCCTTCGGAGGACGCGCACATCTATACGAGCAACGCTTGGGACGATCCACCCATGAAGACCAACGTCGGCGTGCAGGCGCCGCAAGGTACTGGCGTTTGGTGGGATTGTGAGTACAAGTGGACCGCGCCCACCGAGCGAACGTGCGACGAGGTCAACGCCAAAGATCCGCAGAAACAGGGAGACTGCTGCTACACCTTCGGCGGAAACGTCGATGTGGGTGAGCACTGCAACTTGTTCATGTATTACTACCCGCGAGTCGAATCCACGGACGTCTTCTGCAACTGATTCACCAGCAACTCATGACCCGCCCCCGTTTTCGCGCCTCCCATGGCGCCCTGCTCGCCTTGTGTGCGTGCACCAGCGGGTCCGAAGGACCGGACGCCAGCGCGGAGACTTGTTTTCTCGGTGATCCTTCGAAGAGCGCGATCATCGAACCGATTTTTCGCCAAGTCGATGGCTCGATCGCGAAGCTGGAGGAGGGTTCGAGCGTCCCGCTGATCCTACCCCCGCAAGGCGGCAAAGTGATCTTCGTCGGAGTCCGGGCTCAGAACCTGGACGGCTGCCCGATCGAGATCTCGGCGTCAATGCGTGACCCCTGCTCGAACGCCCTCGTCGCGCTCGAGCGACGCCCGATTCGGCTGACGCCGACCGCGAGCGGGTGGCTCGAGCCGCTCCTTCCGACCGAAATCGTCAATTACTCGAACCTCCCCGCGTGTCCGAGAGCGGGCCTCGAGCGAGACATCGAAGGCCAGCCGTACGAAATCACCATTCGAGTCGAAGACAAATCGGGCCGCAAGGCCGAAGCCAAGGTGTCGGCCGTACCTTTCTGCGCGGAGCCCGAATTCAGGGACCGGTGCACGTGTGAGTGTCGGGCGGCGTACCGGCAGGGCGACACCTGCGAAGCGCTCCCGGACTCGGGAGTGCCTGCCGGAACGTGTGCCTTGGACGGCGGCACGGACGCAGCTACGGACGCGGGAACATGAATTCCATCGGCAAGTCCATCAGCAAGTCGGGGCTCACAGGCAAGGGCTGGCGCGGAGCGATGCTCGTCTCGATCGTCGGCCTGATGTCGTGCGGATCGAATGACTCCGAACCTCCGCCGAGCGGCCCGGACGCGTGGGCGGCGGTCTTTCAGGACCAACCAGGCGCGCTGCTGCGGGCCTGGGGAACGAGCACGAGCGACGTCTACCTGGTGGGTTCGGACGTGGGTTCGGGGCCGGCCGTGTTGAGGTACGACGGCGTTTCCTGGAGGAAGCTCCATCCGCCCACTCGGGGCACGCTTTGGTGGGTCGTGGGCGTCGGGCCAGACGACGTGAGGATGGTCGGTGACGGCGGAGTTGCGCTCTCGTACTCACCGTCCAAAGACGAGTTCACGGTGAGGCCCACCAATACGGACCTGACTCTCTTCGGGGTTTGGGGCGCCAGCCCGACGGACGTTTGGTACGTAGGCGGCGACACGGGACGCGGACGCGGAGTGATTCTGCGGGACGACGGGTCTTCGGTGACCGAACTCAGCCACGCAGCGACAGCCAGCGCGGCCTTCTTCAAGGCCCAGGGCACGTCGGCGAACGACGTGTGGCTCGTCGGACAGCTCGGGCACGCGCTCCACTACGACGGCACCCAGCTCGCTGATACGGACACCGGCACTGATTTGCCGCTGATGGGGATTCATGGCCGAGCTCCGGATCGGTTCTTTGCCGCCGGCGGCGTCGCCGACGGCGTGTTGTTGTCATGGGACGGGTCGGCCTGGCACTCGGAGACTCCGCCCGAGACGCCGCAAATGATCTCGGTCTGGGCGAGCTCCGACGAAAAAATCTACGCTGCCGGTTTCAACGGGCGGGTATTTGGACGAACCGACGGCAGGTGGTCCGAGCTCGCCGCAAAAATCCCCACCTACCAAGACATTCACGCGATTTGGACGGACGAAAAAGGCGGGATTTGGCTCGTCGGAGGTCGACTCGCCGAGAATCCTCCGAAGGCCGGGATGCTCGTCCATTATGGTCAACCCATCTCGTCGGAGCTTCGAGAATGAGCCGGCTGGTGGCCGCCATATGGGTCCTCCTCGCGGCGTGCGCTTCGAGCGTCACGCCCGCGAAAGACTCGGGTGAAGAGAGTGACTCCGGAGGGTCCGGAGACTCTGGCCTTACCGATTCGGGGTCACGCGGAGACGCGACCGACCCGATCGACGGGGGCCAGTCCGGGCCCACGCTCGAAATCGGCACGGGCACCGAGCGCTTCGAGGAGATCATGGAAGGACAGACGCTCCCGATCATCCTAGGGCCCCAAGGCGGGGGACGGGCGGGTGGGTATCACATCTGGCACGCGCTCAGATCGCGCGGCTTCGATCCGATCAGCGTCGAGGCCACGTTTCGCACTGTGTTGCCGAGTGGGGAGGAGCTCGCCAAGGAGACGCGCCGATACGACTTGGCGCCGGGGACGACCTCGGGAACGTACGTGGCCTATGGGTCCGCGCCGAGGCTCAGGGACTGTTGCCTCGCCGAGGAGACCGACGTCGTCATGTCCGTCGATCTGACCGACGCCCACGGAGTCACCGGCCACGCCGAGCAGCGCGTTCATACGACGTACTGCGCAGACCACGACGGCTCTCACATATGCCCTTGAGTCGGTTCTCCCGATCGCTCCTTGGTCTGCCTGCGGCGCTCTCGTGCCTCACGGCATGCGGAGCACGCGCCACGAGCGCTCGGATCGATGACGAAGTTTTCAGGGTGAGTTGCACCTTCTCCTCGTGTCATCAGCCACCCTCGTCGCGTGGGGACCTCGATCTGACTTCGCCGGCCTATGATCGAATCGTCGGTGTAGCGTCCACGGAGCGCCCTGAAAAAGTGCGAGTCGCCCCCGGGAGCCCAGATCAGTCCTACTTACTCGACAAGTTGCTCGGGCGTGACTTGCCGGCCGGACCGGCCGACGAGCCTTGGACGTCGATGCCGCCGGAGTCTCCGCTCGACGACGAGCGCATCGAGCTCGTCCGGGACTGGATTTCGGACGGCGCCCCGCGCGAATGAGTACGTGACCCGATCGAATTACACGAGCACGAGCAACGGAGTGCTCCTCGCGCTGCCGGAGTCGTTGGAACGACCGGTGACGTTCAGAATTTGTTCTCGAGGGCCACGAGGTCGATCAAGACCTCCACTCGCTCGTCGAGCGTCTGGGCATTCTTGAGTGACGTTTTTGCGTCGAGATACTCGGCTTCGAGGGCTCGCTGGTTCTCGGGAGCGCCGTTCGCCACGAGACTTTTGAGTTTGGTTTTGATTCTCTCGAGGCGAGATTGGAGCGCTTGGGGCGTAGTCAGGTTCCGGTCCAGCGCTGCTTCGAAGACACGCCTACTCTCGGCCGCCGAGCCGTCAGCGCGGACAAGCGCCGCTCGCCATTCCGAGGCGAGGTCTTCCAAACCCAGAGCACCAAGCTCTCCGCGACTCACGCCTCGGCGGGCGAGCACCGGACGCAACGAGTCCTCGAAGCTGGGCGCTGCAGGCGGCGCGGGCTTTTCGGCGAGCTTGAGGCTACGAGGAGCTTCGGGCTTCGGCCGACCGAGTCGCGAACGCGGCTCTTCTTTGGGCCCCGGCCTCTCGGTCTCCGCGATTTCGGGGCCCGGCGGTGGACTCACCCTCTCCGCCATCTCGCGTGACGGAGTCTTCTCGGGAAGGCGAGGCGCCGCGACGACGGTCAACTCAGCCTCCTGACTCAACTCCGGTGCGCTGCCCTTCGACAGCATCTCCTTGGCGCTCATGAAGAGGAGCACCGCGGCGGCTCCCGACAAAGCCCACGCCGCGGGCGCCCACGCTTTTGTCCTCGGCCGAGCTGGACCCCGAGAGACACGCGCGGAGCTCCCTGCGAGCGAACCCTCCCCCGACTCGACGGGCCGAACGAGCGGAGGCGTCGAGCGGGATGAGCCAGGAGCGGCCGAGTCCGAGGAGCCAGCGACTCGACCCGAAGGAATGGCGGCTTCGGTTCGATCGTCGGGGGCGGATAAGGCGGTCTTGTCGGTGGGCTCGGTGAGCTCGTGAAAAGACGCGGCGTGAGTATCCGCCTCGAGCATGTCCGTGCCCTGCGTGGCCTGCTGCCCGAACGAAATCGCCGTTGCCAAAGCTTCGGCGACCGCCCGCCCGTCGGCCGGGCGGCCGAGCGGGTCTTTTGCGAGCATCTGAAGCGCCAAGGTCGCTAGCGGGAACTCAGGTAAAGGCCGGGGCGTCGCGCGAAGGTGTTGCTCCATCACCACCTCGATCGAACCCGAGAACGGCGGGTGACCCGCGATCATCTCGTAAAAAATGACGCCCAGCGCATAAACGTCGACCGCCGGCCCCGCGTCTGCCTCACCCCTGATTTGCTCGGGCGCCATGTAGAGCGGAGTGCCGATGAGCGCTCCGCCGCGCGTAAGTCTCTCCTCCTTGGAATCGAGGGAGCGACTCAGGCCGAAATCCAAAATCTTTGCGACGTCGTTTGGGGTCAAAAGAATGTTGGCCGGTTTGAGATCGCGATGCACGAAGCCGAGCGCGTGAGCGGCGCCGAGCCCCTGAGCGATCTGAGTAGCGATCTCTTGCGCGAAAGCTCGGGGCGGCGCGCCTCGTTTGAGGATATTCTGCAGCGTCGAGCCCTCGAGCAGCTCCATGACCATGAACGGAAGCCCACCGGAGCTGACCCCGTAATCGAAGACGCGAACGATGTTCGGGTGCACGAGCTCGAGCAGCGCCTTGGCCTCCCGCGCCATACGCTCTTTGGGGGCCTTGGCGTTCGCGAACGTGCCGCGAAGGACTTTCACCGCTGCCGAGCTGCCGAGGTGAACGTGGCGCGCGCGGTAGACTCGCGCATAGGTACCAGCGCCGAGGGAGCGCTCCAAACGCCATCCGTGCAACACGATCCCGAGGAGCGGATCGGCCGCCGCAGTGGGAAGGGATGGGTCCTGATCGTCGAAACGAGCCTCTTCGGTCGGTGCCCCTCTGGCCTCGGTGAGAGGAGCGTCATCAGTAAGGCCTGCGTAGGCCTCCGTTCGCTCCCGAACGTCCGCGTTCTGCGAGAGGCCCACGAGCTGGGCGGGCGAGAGGAGGGCGGCGGCAATCGGGCGCCTTTTGCCACCGCCGCTCATCGACGCTCCAACAGGACCACGGTCGCATCATAACCCGCAAATTCGTGGGCAGCGGAGAAACCGAGGAAGCACCGAGCCGAAGAGCCTCGTCCGGAAATCGGGCGCTCGGAGAGCAGAGCGCGGAGCCTTACTCAGCAGGGCCTCGTGCGTGTACACTCCGCACGTGCGCACGGACCTCGGACGGTTCATGGAGGGCTACATCCTGGAGACCACGCTGCTCATCAAGGCCGTCTATGACCTCGGCACCGGCCAGGGCAAGGACGTGGCCGCGTGGGTCGACGGACGGGAGCTCGTGTTCGTGCGCGGCGAAGAGGGCAAGGGCCCAGGTTTCTTGCGAATGCTTCCGCAAGCCAACGCGGTCGTCGTGTCCTTTCCGAGGGGCCACGAGATCTCCGACCCGCTCTCTCGCATGAAGGGAGTCGCGGGGTCCCGGACGCGCGTCACCGTTCGGTCGATCAGCGAGCTCGACCCGTACCTTCGACGCGTCGTGGCCGCAGCCTACGCGCTCGGGCCGTGAGCTGCGACCGGACGTTTCCGAGGCGGTCCACGTGTTGTGCGCGGGTGGCTAAAAGTGAGCTACGATGGAGCGACACCATGACGGTTGGAAAGCTGCTCACGTGGGCTGCCTTGGCCATCTCCGCAACTTCTTGCGGCCCAAGGGCCATCGCCGCCGAGGAGGTCGTCGCGTCGATGGACCAACACCTCGGCAAGCGCATCGCGATCCGAGGGAAATGGAGATCGGGCGCCCGCTGTCGCCAGGGCGAGGACGGCGAGTGGAAGGCGTACTGCAAGGATTGTCAGTTCTGCCGAGGTCCGCTGGTGCTCGACGTTGCTTCCACCTCCTCGAGCGCGCTCGACTGGCCGCTCGTGCTCGCCGGTTCCTGGGAGTATCAGGAGATTCGGTGCAAAGGGCCGCTGAATCAGGTCAAGTGTCACCCGATCGAGCCCGGAAAAACTTACGTCGTTCAAGGTCTGGTCGAGAACTACAAACCGCCACGACTCATCCTCGAAAAATTTTCCGAGGATTGAGCTCCAACGCCCCGCTTCTCGAAGAAAGTCGCACTCTGCAGCCGACCGTAATCCTGCCTAATCCTGCCTCATAGGTGATCACTTGAGAGGCAGGATAAGGATCGTGAGGCAGGATTAGGATCGGGCACGGGCACGGGCACGGGCACGAAGTCCTCGCAGA
>CAYXDO010000087.1:0-44211 GCA_964463485.1 uncultured Myxococcales bacterium
CGATCCTTGAGAGCAAAAATCGCCTTCTGCTCGACGGGGGGTGAGAAATATGCGCTGTACACTCACGAGTTTCCGATTTTCACCAACGCGATCGGATTGAGCAGCTTAGATTTAGAACGCCCCCGGGCCGACATTAGAAATATTCGCCATCGTCGTGGCGACCGGGAGTCGGCGGACCAAGGTCAGCCCGGTTCGGCGGCGGCGTCGGCCTCCGCGTTGTCTTCGGGCAACTCACCTCGGCCGAGCAGTCGCACGAGCTCATCCAACTCCAGCTCTGGCGCCTGGCCGACACCCTCGAGAAAGGCCGAGAGTCGACCGCGCTTCTCGGCGTGCAGCTGGAGAATCGAGTCTTCGATCGTTCCCCGGGCCACGAGGCGGAACACGGTTACCGGCCGAGTCTGCCCGATTCGGTGAGCCCGATCGCTGGCCTGGTCCTCGACCGCCGGATTCCACCATGGGTCGAGGTGAATCACCGCGTCGGCCGCGGTCAGGTTGAGTCCGACTCCCCCGGCTTTGAGGGAGATGAGAAAGACGTCGGCGTCCCCTCGTTGAAATTCGTCGACGTGTCGCGCTCGCGTGGCGCTCGGCGTGCTGCCGTCCAGGACCAGCACGCGCACGCCGCCTGCTTCGAGCGCCGATTTCACGAGCGCGAGGTGGCGCACGAACTGGCTGAAGACGAGCGCGCGGCGCCCTTCGTCTTTGAGCTCGAGGACGAGCTCGACCAAGCGGGCCTCTTTGGACGACGGAACCTCCGAGTCTCGGTCGAGCAACCGAGGGTGGCAGCAGGCTTGGCGGAGCTGAGTCAGGGCGCCGAGGATCGAGAACCGGCGCTGCTCGACCGGGACGTCCTCTTCGATGAGCTTGGCGATGCGGTGAATGGCGGCGAGTCGCACGTCTTCGTAGAGCGCCCGCTCTCTCGGCGACAGCAACACGTCGTCGTCGACCTCGGTCTTCGGAGGAAGCTCCGGCGCGACCTGGGCCTTGGTACGCCGAATGACGAACGGAGCGAGCAGCCGGGTCAGGGAGCGCATGCGGCCCGCGTCCCTGCCCCGCTCGATGGGTGCCGCGAAACGCTCCCTGAAGCGCCCCCACGGTCCCAGGAGGCCCGGGGACACGACGCGGAAGATACTCCACAGGTCCGCGAGCCGGTTCTCGAGAGGTGTGCCGCTCAGCGCCAACTTCCAAGCCGCGTCGATGCGACCCGCAGCCCGGGCGCGCCGCGAACGTGGGTTCTTGATCACCTGAGCCTCGTCGAGGATCAGCGTCGAGAACTTCCGCGCGCCGAGCTCGTCGACGTCACGCACGACCAAGTCATAACTCGCCACGAGCACGTCGCTCGGACCCGCCGCTTGCACGGCGCGGGCGCGGTCCTCCGATTCCACCGCACGCAAGAGAGTCACCGTGAGCTCCGGCGCAAAGCGCTCTAGCTCGCGGACCCAGTTGAACCCGACCGAGGCCGGCGCGACGACCAGCGCCGGGCCTTGGTCGCGGCGGGTGAGCAGTGTCGTGATGGCTTGGATCGTCTTCCCCAAACCCATGTCGTCCGCCAACAACGCTCCCGCACGCGATGCAGCCAAGCCCGCCAAACGGCGTGCCCCCTCCCGCTGGTAGGGCCGCAGGATCGCGTCGAGCGGGAGCGGCCGCGTCGTACTCTCTCGGACGCGAGCGAAGACCTCTCGAAGCCCGGGAGAAGCAGTAACGATGCCGTCGTCGAGCTCGTCGAGGAGCGGCGCCAACTCCCGTGCTACTCGACACCCCAACTCATCCACCTCGACGAAGTCGGCAAGCGAGCCGAGGGTTCGCTGTAGCGCCGCCGACAACTCGGCCCAGCGTCCCGCGCCAAGCTGAACGAATTTTCGCTCCTCTCGTCCAGCCGCCAAGAGGAGCGCGAGCCTGACCCGATCGGCGAGGATGGTGAGCTCGCCGGTCAGTCCAAACCAATCGGGGCCGTCGTGCGTCTGAATGCGAAAGTCCGAGTCCGTGGCCTTGTGAATCTCCCACGGGTCCCCCGCCCACTCGACCGGCAAGCCCGCGCTCTGGCAGAAGGCGACCAACTCGAGCGCGCTCTGCCCAAGGAGCATCCAGGAGACCGTCAAACCTTCGTCGGACCCGGATCCGCGGAGCTCTTCAGGGAGCTTCTCGGCCAGCGACCGAGCGTGATTACGCTCGTGCTCGAAGTCACGCAGGGCGTGATGGACGGACGCGTCCACCCGGCGACCCACGACCTCGGCGAGGCCGGCGCCAGCGGGGAAGGATGGGCCGTTCACCAGCGGCCGGACTCTGATCTCGAGCGAGAGTGCCGAGGCGCCCGCCGCCTCCAAGAGCAGAAAGACTTCATCGTTCGCGGGGACCGCTGGGCCTTTGAGCGCGGCACGCCACGAGATGGGGACCCACTTTTCGAGGGAGGCGAGCAAGTCGAGGAGCTCGGACTGCTGCCCAGCCTCCACGGCTTCGTCGAACCCGCGCGGGAGTCGTGAAATCAACCTCGCGAGTATGGGATTCAGCTCGACGACGATCGCACGCGAGCGGGCTTCGTCGATCTCGACGAAAATACCATCGTGGATTCGAAGCCCAGCCCATGGCTTCAACTCGCCGTCGACGCTGAGTGCGACCCCGAGCACGCCTGCTTCGGGCTCGATCACCGCCAACTCGGCTCGGCCCCGGACCACCTCCAACTTGGTCGTCCCGCTTTGCGCAACCCATGACACGCGTGGGTGTCCCGCGAGCTCGAACAAAATTCGGTCCGCCGCCGCCGGCAACTCATCGTTCGATCGCCCCACCGCCAGCAAAGCCATGGCCGCTCGGTCCTGTGGCAGCGCAGCGAGGTCCCGGGCCGCCAAAATCGCTTCGGAGGGCAACCGAATCGGACGCGTCCCCTCGCCGAGGAGCAAGGCCTCGACCCGCAATCGACCTTGCGCAGCCCTGCGAAATCGCCACCCCAACCGAAGCCCTTCACGCTGAGCCTGCCGCTGACGCTCTCCCTCTACGAACGCCCTCAACCCTCCGAGGAGCGTCCCGACTTCAGGCTGGGAGTCTGCGGCAGAGTCTTCCGTCGGCGCTCGCCTCGACTCGATCTCTGTTGGCACTCTGCGCGGGCGCCCTCGACCGGTCGGGCGCTTCGACCGGTCCCTTCGGCGCGCGGTGAGCTCCGCTCTGGATGCCCGAGCGCCCAACTCCGCGTCCAACTCATCCTGCGCTCTTACCGACGGCCGCGGTAGGTCTTCTTGGGGTCGAGGCGCGGCGGACGCAAGCTCGATCTCGGGCCTGACTTGTGTCGCTTCCGGGACCTGTGGGAGAGGCGCGGGCGCGGCCTCCCGGTTCCGGGCGTGGTGCGGAGAGCCCGCCTGCAGCGCGGCGAGAGCAGAGGCGACCAGCCCCTGGTGGCGCGCCTCGTCCCAAGCCAAGCCTGGGAGCGGCGTCATACTCAGGAAGCGCCAACTTCGCCTGCCTTCATACGTGTTCAAATAGGTCCCGAGGGCCAAGTCTCGCCGAAGGTCCGAGAGTGGATCGCTCGGGCCCAAGGACAGCGAGGCCTCTGCCAGCCGCCCCATACTCTCGACGTCAGCCCCTCGCCACACCGCCGGTCTATCCATCGCCTCGACCGCACCCGCCGCGTCGCCGGCAGCGAGCGCCGCATCGGCCGCCCGCAGCGCCCACACGAGACCGCGATAGCCGGAATCCTCACGACTCAGGGCTCCTGGCAAACTCTCCAGCGCGGACGTCAACTCTAGCTCGCGGTCGACGTCGCACTTGTGCTCCAGACGAAGCACCCTCTCGAAGGCACTCCGCGCCGCACGAAGCTCGCCCTCCCACTTGATGATGAAGATGCTGCTCGTACGGAGTGCCCCTCGCACTCTCGAGCGCACGCTCGGCGAGCGCCCTCGCAGACCGACAGTCCCTATTCAGGATCGCCTTCTGAGCGGTATGCGCGGCGACGGCCGGATGGTCTCCGCGATGGGCGCAGAGCCACGCCCAAAGCTCTGCTGCCTCAGCCTGAAGTCCGAGCCTCGGCCACAGGGCCGTCGCCTTCAACCGGAGCAGCCCCTCGACGTCGCCGCGCGCCTCGCGCTGCGCCCGTTCTCCACGGAAGAGCTTGACCCGGCCCGCTGCCGGAACCAAGTCGAGCTTCCGCTCGAGCTCCGGCTCGGGGTACTCTTGCGGCTCACACCAATCCAACCCAAGCGAACGAACGCCCGGCTCGTGCGGCGCCGAACGAACCGGACGGCCCGGCGCGATCGGCTCGGTCATGAGGCCTGCCCTCGTCGGAGTCACCGCCACGGCAAATCGGGCACTCACATCTTGAACGATGAATAGCTCAGGGGAGACGACAAACCTCCCGGCCGGCGCCGTCGATGAGTCGAGAGAGAAAGTGAAGAGCTCCGAACCTTCCGGCGTCGCGAGCACGAACGCCACGAGCCCGCTGCTCTTGATGCCCGCAAAGAACGGCCCACGGTCAGCGTCTCCTTCGACCTCGGCCAAGATCCGGCCGTCTCCCTCGAGCTCGACGACCTCGACTTCGGAGAAATCTTCGTCGTCCTCCCAGACGCGGAGGCCAATCACACCCGGGCCGGCCGGGTGGGCGGCGAGGGCGCGAAAATCTCCGTCATCGAACCTGCGGACCTCCACGCCACGACTCGAGTAGAGAACGACCCCTCCATCCGTCCAATCGAAAACGCCCGCGCCGACGTCGGCGTGTCCCAGGATTCTCACGGGCCAGTCCCGCTTGAGCTCCCGCCGATTCTGCGGCCGCCCGAGCGGCAGGACCTCGACGCGGGTGCTTCCCGCCGCTTCGGGACTGACCCAGACCTGCGTAGGCTGGGGAGTGAGAAAGCGAACCGAGTGCGCATATCGATCGTCCAGAGCTCCCCAGAAGCCCGAAGGCGTTCCAGCTGCCCATGCAAACCGCACGACGGCGCCGGAGATATCCGCGAGGGTTGCCATCGGGCCATCGACGATGAAGTCTGCGACTCCGGTAGCGTGAGGGAATCGGAACGAGTATGCGCGGACCGACCCGGACTCGAGGTCCTTGATCCGAACGAAAGCCCTGCCTGCCAAGACCTGGGGCACGATGAGTGTGAGTCCATCGGAGCTCAGCCACGCTTGAACACTCTCCCCTCCGGCTCGCAAAACCGAGTCGGGAAACGCGCGATCACTCGGCACCTCGCCATACTCTCGAAGGTCCCACTGAATGCGCAGATTCCGCTCGATCTCCTCGGAGGTCGGTCGAAGGTCGAAATGCGGGGACTGTCCGGCCAGAGTCTCTGCGGCGGCGCGTGCCTCGAACCACCGGCCGCTCCCCATGAGGCGCATGATATCGTCGCGTTGCGCTTGGTGCCGCTTGCGTTTTTGGTAGGCCTCGATGAGACCCTCCGACTCGGCCACGTCGGGCCGAGGGAGCGAGGCTAGATCACGCCGCAGCGTAGTCAGATCCAGCGCGGGGGTTGACTCGTCGGCGAGCGCGGACGCCAGCGTGCGGAGCGCCGCCGAGGCCGCCTGCTTTGCCGAGGCGACCTCGACCTCGTGAATCCGCGCTCGAATCGCGTCCACCTCCGTGAGCGCGCGAAGGTACTCCTCATGTGCCCTGATCGTTCGCTTCGCCGCCTCGATCTCGCCCGCCTCGACTTGTCGCTGAGCGACTGCGAACGCCTCGAGCGCTGCGAGCGCCGAAGCAGACTTGTGGCGCGGAACCTGAGTGATCATCGCCTCGAGCCGCTCGAGAGTTGGATCTGACCGCAGAGTACGGACCTTCGCGCGCAGCTCGGCGCTGAGCTCGAGATACGCGCTCAGCCCGACTTCGGACGGCAGCGCCGACAGCACCCGATCGACGCGCAGCTCGTCCTCGGCCGCCCGGCCCTCGAGCTCCAGACGCCGCACCCGCTCATCGAGTCGAGGATCGGGCCGAAGCTCGAGCGCGCTGCGGAGAAGTCGTGCCGCCCCGCCGGGATCGGACAGAGCGCGTTCGTCTGCACGCCCGACGAGCGCTGCGACCTGAGCCGAAAGCCGGTCGGCCTCGATCGTCGCCAGCGCTCGTCGAGCGTCCGCGCTCTCGGGCCAGGTCGCCAGGATTTTCTTGGCGCGCTCTTCGGCGTGTTCGAACGCCGCCGATCGCAACTCGTCGGCCAGCGCTCGCTCCTCCGCGTCCAAGCGCGCGCGATCTGCGGCCTCGTGCGTGGCCGCGAGCTCCGCCAGGGCAACATGCCCGGGCGCTTGCCGGCGCAAGTCCCGAAGGTCGCTCGCGGCGAGGTCCAAGCGACCGGACGCCAACGCTCGCCGACAGAGCTCGGCCAGGACGTCTCCGGCGTCCGGGTGAGTCTGCCCACGAAGCCAACGCGCCGCTGCCTCCCGATCGCCCTCGCGGGCCGACGCGAGCGCGAGCCGGACGCGGATCTCGGGGTCGGCTCTGGCGGACTCCGAGAGCCGGGACTCCAAGGCCCGCGCCTCCTGGTCGGCCCCCAGCGTATCGACCAAGAGGCTGAGCAGCCCGCGAACGGCTCGGGCCGCGCCGGACGTGGCGCGGACCGCTTCCTCGAAGCACGCGCGGGCTAAGTCATAGTCGTAGGCCTCGAGCGCCGCGTAGGCTTGGGCGACGAGATCCTGCTCCGACGGAGAGTCTGACTCCGCCTTGGGTTCTCTGGCTTTGTGCGGCGCCGCTCTTCGCCGGTTTTCACTTTGGTAGGTCTCGAGCTGGCCCTCGGCCCAGGCTCGCGCGTCGTCGTCGAGCTGTTCGAGGATAGCGTGGCAGGCGTCCCCAATCCCGACTGAACGTTGCAGGGCGACGACGCCGGTCTGCTGCGCGACGGGCGCGACCACGAGCGCCTCGGGGAACGAGCGGATCAGGAAGCTCTGCAGACGGGCCTTGAGCGCGTAGCGAGCGGAAGCGTCCTTCGGTTTGAGCTCCCTGCCGGACGGGTTCACGTCGTGTACGAGCGCGAACAGCTCGTCGACCGAAGCCGACGCGCGACTATCGAGCACGGACAGCGGATCCGGCAGCTTGCGTTTTCCTCGAGTGGACGTCCCAGATTCTCCCGAGCGCAGACGGCCGCGATCCTACACCAGCGCGCCCCCTGGGCCAGGCGATTGCAGCCCTGTCTGATCTGAATCGGAGTCGGCGTTGACGGCCGTGCCCGAGTCCGATTCTTAGTACAGGTCCCCGCAAATTCGTGACCACGGGAGAAACCACAGAGAGCACAGAGCCGAAGCCCACAGAGCACACAGATGATGGAATGAGCACTTCTCTGTGTCCTCTGTGTCTTCTCTCCGCGTCCTCTGTGGTTTCAGCGTGGTCACGAACTTCCACGGACGTGTACTTAGGGACCCCGAAGCCCGAACAACCGTCTCCGGCGATCGTGTTGCTTCCCGTTCGCGGGAACCTCGAATCGATCAAATTCGCCGAGCTCGTCGAGCGCGATGGGAGCTGGGGATCATGGCTCGCCTAGACGAGGTCCGGAGTTCGGTCACTCTTTGGAGCTCGCCTTGATCAAATCGAGAAGCTCAACCTCGCTCAGTTGGCCGGCAGTCTCGGAGCTCTCGAGCAGGCTAGCGGCGAGCTCCCTTTTCCGATGATGCAGCTCGAGAATCTTCTCCTCGATGGTGCCGTTGGCCACGATCCGGTAGATGGTCACAGGCCGACTTTGGCCGATCCGATGCGCTCGATCGGAGGCCTGATCTTCGGTCGCCGGATTCCACCACGGGTCCATATGAATCACAGTGTCGGCAGCAGTCAGGTTCAAACCAAAACCGCCAGCCTTGAGACTGATGAGAAAGACACTGCTCTTTCCGGCTTGGAACTCCTCGATGGCCGTCTCGCGACGCGCGCCGCTCGTCGCGCCGTCGAGATACTGGTAACCGACCCCACGTCGTTCGATCATCGCCCGAATGAGGGACAGATGGTCCACGAACTGGCTGAAGATCAGAGCCTTGTGGCCACCCTCCAGAAGCTCGTCCAAGAGCTCTTCCAGGGCTTCGAGCTTGGCGCTTGGTGCAGTCGAGTCTGGCAGCACCATCTTGGAATTCGAAGCCGCTCGGCGAAGCCGAGTAATCGCCGCGAGCAACAGTATCCTCTGATTTCTGGATGCGTCGCTGGCCAGGCCTTCGAGCGTCTTCTCGCGGAGAGCCTCATAAAGAGCGAGCTCTTCAATCCCCAGGTCCACCCGGAGTGTGACCTCGGTTCGAGCGGGTAGCTCGGGGAGCACCTGGGATTTCGTTCGCCGAAGCACAAAGGGAGAGATCAGCCGTCTGAGCTGATCTCTCACCTGTGCATTTTTCTCACGCTCGATGGGCCCTGCGAACCGAGCCTCGAAGGTCTTTTCCGTCCCCAAGAAGCCGGGATTCAAGAACCGAAAAAGACTATGGAGCTCACCCAGCCTGTTTTCGATGGGTGTACCCGTCGTCGCAAAGCGAGCCTTTGCGACGAGCCGAAAGGCTGCTTTCGCTCGCAGCGTCTGTGCGTTCTTGATGAGCTGAGCCTCGTCCAAGATCGCGACCTCGAACGAGAGCGCCGCCAATCGATCGGCCTCGAGCTGCAAGATCGCATAACTGGTGATGACGACGTCGAAGGGTCGAAGATCGTCGAGCGCTGCATCACGCCGGTCGCCCGTGAATTTGCGAGCGCGCAAGGTCGGGGCAAAACGGGCCAGCTCATCGACCCACTGCGACACGATCGAAGTCGGAGTGACCACCAGGCTTGGACCAAGAGGTGCACGAAGGACAAGGAGAGCCAAGGTCTGGACAGTCTTTCCAAGACCCATTTCGTCGGCGAGACAACCACCGAGCTCGAACCTGGACAATCGCGCAAGCCATCTATAGCCATCGCTCTGATAGGATCTGAGCTGAGCGTGAAACGTCGTTGGGAGCTCCTCGAGATCCTCCGCGACCAGCCGCTGGACGGCCTGTCGGTAAGCGACGGAGGCCTCGATTTGCGCCCCACCCACGAGCTCTTGGACGTAGGACGCCGCCAGCGGATGAAACGCGATCCGATTGGGGCCACTTCGAAGGAGGCGGAGCTCATCGAGTCGGGCTTTCAGGTCGCGGGTCAGCGTGAAGAACCGGTCGTTTCCTTGGACCCGCAAAAATCGGCCCGGCGAGGCCTCGAGATAGTCCAGCAAAGTGCCAAGCTCGAGCGCGCCGAGCTCTGGGGTGAGCAGCGAGCCGCCAAGCTCGAATTCGGCATCACCTCGAATCTTGACTTCGAGGCTCTCGATCCCGACCTCGTGGCTGGCCAGGAGAATCTCTCCTTCGGGCCATTCGATCGTGCCTACCTCGATCGATCGAAGCTCTGTGAGCGCCTCGAGCGCGAGCTCGGTGTCAGCGATTGAAAACCTCCAAGAACCTGCTTGGAACTGGAATCCAGCGAGAGTCGGCGCGCCGGCAAGTGTCGCACGAGCGAGCTCCAGCTCTTTCGACAACTCTCTGTTCGTGGAGACGGCTTGACCAGAGATCTGGGCAACAAGCGTCTTGCCTCCCTCCCCAGGACGCACCGCAGGTCCCTCGGCACCAAGGGGCCGAACGACAATCTCCGCGCTGAGCCCAGCGCCGAGGGGTCGGATCAAGACGTGGGGCCTCGAATCGGCCACCACAGTGCGCTCAGGCGACTCGGCCACGACGACATCTGTCTCGATCGCGACAAGCTTCGACAACGCGCTCAACACCGCAGGCAATCTTCCTTCCGCGGCGGGCGGGACAATGAGGCCCTTCGGACCCAGAAGCTGGGCAATCGCGTAGTGCCGAGGCTCGAACGATACGATCTCGAACACGCCTGGAGCCGGATTCGTCACCCTCTCGAGCTCGTCCGCCGCTCGGGGTGCAGGATCGAACACCAGCCGGTTCTTTCCCGATGCCCTTCCGAGCCTCAAACGCGGCGCGCCTGCCCGCGTTTGGGCGGGCACGAGAGCGCCGCCTTGCTCGACAAACACATTGGGCTCACCGGCGAGCGCGATTAGGGATTTGACGTCGTCAAGGCGGTAGGAGACGTTTTCGTAGCGGCCGCGCTCGATGGTGACGTTTCGTTCGATGGTTCGAACCGCCGCGCGATCGGCGGCACTCAGCCAAGGCATGCTCGCGCTGTCTTCATACAAACGCTTCAGAGCGACGGGCCTCCCTTTAGACCATTGACCCTTCTGGCGGACCTGTTCAACCGGTCTCAAGTCCACATGGCCATAAGTCGCCTTCGCGATCCAAATGAGCCGTTGATTCTGCTCTGGTGGCTTCGGGACATTCGCGGGAGCCTTGGTCGACTTCGGTAGTGTCAGCGCAATCAGGGCATCGAATACCTGGCTCCATTTTTCCGGGGTCTGGAGCTGTCCCACGATTGGGTTGGCATCCTGCACCAACATTCCACGGATTTGGGGTTCCTTTGAGCCAAAGTGGCGAAGGATCGCGGCGAGCTCGCTCGCAAACCAATGATAGCCTGCGGCCTCGGCACTCAGCGCAAGATTGAGAAGGTTGGACGTTCCTTCTTTGGAGGTCCGCCGGTCGGACCAAGCCAGCGCCAAGGCATTGACGTAGATGCGAAGGGGGCCCTCCAGTCGCGCGCCCTGCGAGATAAAGAGCTCGAAGGTGTGTTGCTCTCGGAGCGTTTCGATCAGCTCCTTGATCGTAGAAGCCTCAGTTGCCCACGGACCTTTTTGCGCCGCTCGAACCAGGAGCTCAGCACGGTCGAAGTCCCCAGGCGCTCCTCGCGCCACAAGGGCAAGGAGGAAAAAGACGCCAGCCCGCTGCGGCAAAAAATGGGCAAACCGACCCTGTTTGGGAGACCCAGCAAGGGCCGCTTCGAAGGCGGCTATCGCTGCAGAGGCTCGCCCAGAAAGTAGCTCGAGCCAGCCTTCATTGACCTTTGCCTGATATGAAACGCGGGAAGCGTTGATTTTCCGGGCATCACAGATTCGCCCACGCAGCATCAACTGCTCTACATAAAGGGAGTGTTCGTCATCCGAGAGCTCGCCGAGACCCTCCAGCATCTCGAACGCTTTGTTTGCTGAGATCAACTGGGTCGCGCTCGAATCAAGGACATCCAAGAGCACACGGCCCTGGAGCGATCTGGGGAATCGTCCGACCCACTCTGGATCGAAAGGGTGGTTCAGCTCGGTGAGCTTACCGGGAGACGCGAGACGCTCCGCTTCGGCATAGTTTCCAGAATAGAGCGCAAGGCGCAGCTCGCGATCTTCGGTGTCCCGAGGGCGAATCCGGCGAGCGATTTCGGCCAGGGTCTCAATGCGGTCGGTCGCCGAAATCGCGGCGGAATGAATGAACACCGGCTTGAGCGCGAATGAGGATTCGTCACTGAGGAACCCACGAGACTCGAGCGTTTCGAGGCTCGGGTTCACATCTTCATTCCGAAGTACCCGTTTGGCGCTCCGATGCCCGAGACTCGAGAGGGCACGGATCAGGTCTGTTTTCGGCGCGTATCCGAAGACGGAGAGGATTTGGACCAGATCTCTCTCCATTGGAGCGAGCGCGAGAATCTCGGCGAGCCTTGCGCGAGGAGGCGAGTCAAACGTCAGGTCGACCGATCCGTGCGCTGGTTCCTCGTGCACTTTCCCAGGAAACCTCGGCGGAGACACCACTCGGTATTTACACCAAAACACATTGAAAAAGATCCAAGTCGGGGTGGGCCGGCGTGCTCGGTAACCATCCGGCCGACCCAAGTTTGACAACAACCGGCTCGGGAACCGAGTTTCGGGGGCATATCAGAATCGACCTGCGCGTGTTCGGCGACGACCTACCTACGCATCGATCGAGCCGGCCGCTCGCAGGAGACGGAAGTCCTGCGCCGCTTGCCACGCGGTCGCGAATGAGCACGAGGCCTTCCGTGCGATGTCGGCGATGGACAGGTCGGGCGCACGCTCGAGCGCGGTCCACACGTCGGCGCGAAACGATGGTCCCATGAGCACCCGGTTTCGGTAGCCGGCGTGATGTCGCACCAGGACCTCTGGCGAGAGCACATCCTCTTGGCGATCCCGGAGAGTGCCCTTCGGCACTCGCAGCTTCGACCCGGTGAAGCGCTCATCCTCGCCGCGTCGCTTGACCTGGAACTCGGTCCCAGTCGGCAGCAGGTCGATCGGCGCTCCTTCGTATGCCGCCGCGAGCCTGGCGAGACGACGGTCCTTCTTGAGCCACGTCGCGACGGCCGCCCAGTAAGCCCGGACGCGCTCGGACGGATGGGCTCCCGTAACGCGCACAAGCCGGTCGGCGTTCACGTGCGTGTGATGCACGCCGAGCCATGTCGTCAGCACGGCGAGCACTCGGAGATCACCTCCATCCATTCCGAGGGCGGAGGCGTGCAAGACCGTGCTCTCGATGTCCGCGTCAGGCTCTGCCTCCGCGGCGAAGCTCATCCCAATGCCCACCATGCGCGCCGTCAGCTCCTCGGGCGGGGGCGTCGGCTCTGGGGAGGTCGGGCGACTAAACCCCATGACCGAGCCTCCGCGAGAGCTCGGCGACCGTCGCACGCACATGCTCAGGCCACAGCTCGTTGCCGTCCTGCACTTCGAGCCACGGCACGCACTCGGCAAGTTCCTCCGCAGTCGGCGCGAGTGCGATGCAGTCGAGCAGATCGGTGCCTCGATCACAGAGCGCGAACAGCTTGCTCTTGAGCAGGTCGGACCTGCCGAGCGTGCTGAGCACGAGGGCCTGCCCTTCGAAGATGCACAACACACGCTCGCGCCACCCGGCGGGCAGAACGTCGCCAAGCTGCATCGGACCGTTGTTAAGCCAGTCGTCGAGTAGCTCAACGCCGGCCTGACGTTGTGCCTTTGCGAAGTTGAGCGCAGCCGAGGCGATGGCCGGCGGTAGCTCGGGCACCAGGATGTCGAAGTCGCGCGTCGCCCGCTGGATGACACCCATGAGCCCAAGTGCCGACCCACCGATGACGACGCCCTCGAAGCGCAGGCTGAGCCTGTGCAGGTGGCGGTCGAAGGCTTCGATGGTCGGACGGGGCAGCATGGGCTCTCGTCAAGTCTCGGATATTCCGATACCAGCCTGCGTGTCGCCCGCCAATTCGTCAAGCCGTGTCGCTCAGAGCGCGTGGCGCCTCGATCAGACGCCCCTCGACGCCGAAGCTGCCGGCCAAAGCAGCGCTTGGAGAGCGCGACCAGGGGCACGCGCTCCTGGAGCACCGCCTTTCGGACGGTGCCAGCGCACCGCCTTTCGGACGGTGCCCACCCCTTTCGGACGGTGCTCGGACGGTGCCTCGGACGGTGCCCGGCACCGCTCGGAATCGTGCAATCGTGCGCGCCGCGCCTTTCGGACGGTGCTCCCCGCGCCTTTCGGACGGTGCCTGGCACCGCTCGGAATCAGTCCGGTGGCCCGGCGCCTGCCCGCCTTTCGGACGGTGCCCGGCACCGCTCGACGGTGCCCGGCAGCGCCTGCGCCTTTCGGACGGTGCCTGGCACCGCTCGGAATCAGTCAGTCCGGTGGCCCGGCCCCTGCCCGCCTTTCGGACGGTGCCCGGCACCGCTCGGAATCAGGCACCGCTCGGAATCAGTCCGGCACCGCTCGGAATCGGAATCAGTCCGGTGGCACCGCTCGGAATGAGTCCGGTCGGGCACCGCTCGGAATCAGTCCGGTCGGGCAGGGTCAAGTCCTGGCTTGCATCCAGTGTCATTATTGATACCATTCTGACAGAGTGGCTGGCATCGACAGTATCGTCGAAGGCATGAGGAATAACCCGGTAGGAGTATCTTTTAGCGACTTGTGCAAGGTCTGTGGTCACTATTTTGGCGAGCATCGGATACGCGGGAGTCACCGCATCTACAAGACGCCTTGGATGGGCGACCCGCGGGTGAACGTTCAGGACGATAGAGGTAAGGCGAAGGCCTATCAAGTCCGCCAAGTGCTCCGTGCGATCGAGAAGCTCTTGGGCCAACAGGGAGCGGAGGATGTAGGTGAGGACACCTGATTAGACTAGTTGCGGTAGTTAACCATGAGGTGAAAGTCGATATTATGATGCAAGATGATCGCTATACCTACCGAGTCACCTGGTCTGAGGAGGACAAGGAGTACGTCGGCCTCTGCGCCGAGTTCCCGAGCCTCAGTTGGCTTGCGAGGACGCAGGTGGATGCCCTCGTCGGCATCCAAGACGTCGTGGCCCACGTGATCGACGATTTGAAAGAAAGCGGTGAGCCCGTTCCCGAGCCGCTGGCTTCGAAGAAGTTCAGCGGAAAGTTCATGGTTCGGGTGCCGCCGGACGTGCATCGGCGTCTGGTCATGAAGGCTGCCGAAGATGGCGTGAGCCTGAACCGGTTGGTCAGTGCGAAGCTAACGGCTTGATTGAAATGAGAATAGTGCCCGCGCAGAGGCTTCGTATCTGCGACGAAGGAAAGCGATGAGCAGGCTCCGTCCGGTCACGAGCTCGCGGAGCGCGACGCTCGTCCCGTCAACGATGCGGTGAATGTCGCAGCTGGTTCGTGCCGGAGTGGCCCGCCAATTATCTGATCCGAGTCTGATCTGAATCGGAATCGGCGGTCACGGCCGTGTCTGAGTCCCCGTCCGATTCAGATTCAGGGCGGAGTCAACAAGAGCGCGGCCTCGGCTCGCGTCAATAGCACGGTCATTGCGGCGATGTTCTCACCCGCTGCTGCCTCGCCGAACGCCATCTTCAACCTAGCACCCAAGCTCGGGTCACGTGCTGCGACCGACCGAATCGCCCTCCAGCAGCGTTCCTTCAAGGCCCCCCATTCCACGGGCGGCGACTGGCTCGGAGGGATTGCGACCGCCTGGATCGACAGGTCGAACTGGTAGCGGAGCGTCTTGCCCGGATCGACCTTGATGACTTTGTCGACGCGCAGGTTTGCCTCCCGGTTCTCCAGCCTCACCTTCAGACAGCCCGAGGGGAGCTTGATTTTTGCGAGAGGTGTCTCGCCCAGCTTCTTGTCGCCATAGTACACGACGGAGTGCGGCTCACTGTTGATTGTCACAAAACCCGGCGGCGTGTGAGGGAGGAGCACGCAGCCGGGATCTCGTTCGACGTTCAGTTGGGCAACCGCCGAGTCTGCGGCGCGCAGCAACCCTTCGGCTGAACATTCGTCCTTGGCCAGTCCGCCCTGCGTCGAGGCGCTCGTGAGGACGTCGTAGATCGTGAGGATGAGTGTACACTCCTTGCCCAAACGAACGACCTTCCCACTCACGGAATCGGATGCGGCGACCGCGCGACCGAGCTCGATCTGACAGGTCGCTTCATAGCAGTCCGCGTACGAGGCGGCCTTCGCGGACGCGACACGCGACTTCATGGCTCCGGCACCACGCGTCGCCCTGACAGGGCGAGGCGAGCGACCACGTACTCATCGATCGTTCCGGCCAGACCTTGGCTGATGGTTCTCGGCGCAATGGGAAACGCCGCGAAGACTCGCTTACTCTCAGGGTCGCCGGGACTCGTCGCCAGGCTCGTGGCGAGCTGGTCCAGCCCGGTGACCAACCCATCCTGAGTGCAGGCGCCCTTCCACGTTGCCGCTTGATCAATCAGCTCGGTCGTCAGATCGACGACGGTCGAGATCAGGAGGCACTCTTCGCTTACCCGCCGCAGCCTCGTCGCGAGGATCCTCTGCGCGGCGACTTCCTTGCCGAGCTCGATCTGGCAGGCCGAGTCATAGCAGGGGTCGAGCGACGTCTTCTTGAGGCCGGCGAGCGCCCGCGTCAGGTCGGATGACGGGAGGATCTGAAGCCCTTGCGCAGCCAGGCGCCCTCGAAGGTATTCGGACAGCTCTCGGGTCTGTACGGCGGCCTCCCGGCCTTCGATGTCGAAGACCGCGGTCGGGCTAGCGTTGAGCGCGGCGAGCAACGGCAGAATTCCCACGACTCCAGCGTAACACGGGCCTTCGGCGGCATTGCACCAGCGGGAAGCGCCGACCCCGTATTGCTTCGAGGTCCAGAATCACGACGCCATGTCAGAACGCATTGCCGATGCTGAACTCGAAGAGGGGACCCTTGTCGTCGGTCCCGCGAGGAGTTAGAGGGATACCCCATTCGAAGCGCAGCGGGCCGATCGGCGAAAACCATCGAAAACCAAACCCTACCGACCAGAAGAGGCCGGCGGGCAGGGTCCGGGGGTCAAACGCGAAGGCGGTTCCTCTGTCCGACGGGGACTGCTCCTCTCGAACCCGATCGCCAAGGTAGAAGAAGTTCTCCTCGGGAGCATAGGAGTTACCCGCGTCCATGAACACGACCCCCTTGATGCCCACCTCTTCGAAGAGCGGGAACTCAATCTCGGCGTTGAAGAGCGCCTCTTTGTTGCCTCCCTCGACGAAGGTGGCGGTGCTGCTCATTGGGTCGAGCAGGTCGAGGCCGCGGCTGTTGAAGGTGGCCCGTCGCACGGGTCCGATGGAGAACGGCCGGTACCCTCTGACTGAGTTGATCCCGCCGAGGATGAAGTTCTCCGATGGAGACAGCCCGAGCGGCGAGTCGCTGTTGATGTAGCCGAACCGAGCCGACAGCTTCCCCACGAAGCTCCCGATGATCGGGTGGTAAAGCCGGGAGAGCAGACGGTAGCGCTGAAACTCTCGCGTCTCGGACGAGCCTAGCAGCTTGTTGGAGAGCTCTAGCGAAAGGGAGTGATACATACCGTCGGTCGGGAACAGGCGATTGTCTCGCGTGTCGTAACTCACGGAGCCTTTGAGCGATGAGATTCGACCCTTGTTGTTGAGGGCCGCGAAGGTGGCCTGATCGATGGCTGATTCCGATCCGCGGCTCTCCACGAACTCGAGCGTGTAGGTCAGGAAGGTGCGGATTTCGTCGGTGATGGGGTGGCCGAGCGTGAACTCTCCGCCGGTGGACCGCCTGAGAAAACTCTGGAACTGAGTCTCGGTGTTGAACGCATCGAAGCTGAAGGTCCAGTTGGTATCGAAGAAATAGGGTTCGGTGAATTGGAGCTGAAAGAGTTGCCGGAGCGACGAAATCTGGGCGGACAGCGACACCGACTGCCCCCGACCCAGAAAATTCTCCTGGCTGACTTGTGCGGTCGCGATGAAATTCTCCGCCGACGAGAACCCGGCGCCGATTTGGAAGGTCCCGGTGGCGCGCTCCTTGATTTCGACGTCGACGATCTGGAGGTCGTCCGCCGATCCTTTGCGGGTCTTGATCTCGACCTTCTCGAAATAACCGAGCGCGGTGACTCTGCGTTTGCTGAGCTCCCGAAGCGACGCGCTGGTGAGATCACCCTCGTAGATTCGCAGCTCTCGGCGAACGACTTTGTCGCGAGTCTTCGTGTTCCCGACGACGTTGATGCGCTCGTAATAGACCTTTTGGCCCTTCTCGATCTCGAAGGTGATGTCGATGGTCTTCTTCTTCGGGTCGATGTTCGTCGCCGGGGTGATGTTGGCGTACGCGAAGCCATCGTCCTCGTAGCGAGTCTTGAGCGACAGGAGATCCTGGCCTAGCTGGGATCGGTTGAAGATCGCGCCGGACGAAGTCTTGATCAGGTCGAAGAAGCTCGCCTTGGTCTCGAGCAAGTCTCCCTCGAAGTCCAGGCGGCCCACGCTGAACTGCTCTCCCTCGTCGATTCGGATCGTGATGTAGAGGTCCTTCTTGTCCGGCGAGATCTCCACGTCCGGCGGATCGATCTTCACGTTGATGTAGCCGCGGTCGTAGTAGTGGCTGGAGATCCGCAGAAGATCGACCTGGAACGCGTCGGCGCGATACGTCCCTGCGTCGGTCAGAAACGAGAGCAAGCTGCCTTCACGCGTGGCGAGGCCAGACTTGAGCACGCTGTCCGAGATGTGCTCGTTGCCGACGATCCGGATGGCTCGGACCTTGACCTTCGCCTTCTCCTTGATGTCGAAGACCACGATCACTTCGTTGGATCCGGCCGGCTCGATCCTGGATTCGACCTCGGCAAGGTAGTAACCCTTCTCGGCGTAAAGCTCTTTGATTTTGGCCTGGTTGCGCTTGACCTTGGCCTCGTTGAGGATCGTAAAGGCCCGGATATCCACGACGTTTTTGATGTCGTCGAGTGAGAGATCGTCGTTCCCTCGGATGTCGACCTTCCGAACCGCGGGTTTTTCGCTCACTTCGAAGATCAGCCGAATCCCCTCTTCCGTTCGCTCCGTGTAGGCCCGCACGTCGTCGAAGTAGCCCATCGCGTAGATGGCTTTGATGTCGTCGGAGATCGCCGAAGGATTCACGGGGCGGCCTGGGCGGCTGGCCACGACGACGCGGACGGCGTCGGCCTCGACGCGCCGGAGTCCTTCGAACTGAATCAGCTGGATGAGCTCCGAGGCCTCGGCGGGCGGCACCTCGGCGGGCGGAGGTTCATCGGCGCGGGCGCTGCCGTCCAAAAGGCCGAGCGCCGATGAGGCGACGACTGCGATGAGGATTCCGCGACGGAACATGCCGAGCGGCGCGACGTCCGTAGGACGGCAGCCGACGCGGCGCGCCTATAACAGAGCCGGACCCGAATGACACTCGAAAGCTCGATCGGGCTTTGGAATCGGGCCGTTCGGGGTCAAGAAGGTTCGCTGCTGGGCGTCGGGCGGCGCTCGACGAGACCAGCCCTCGGCCCATCGAGTAGCTTCGGAGAATGCGGGACCTGTTCACAGCGGCGGCGGAGCGCAGCCACCCGGAAGATCCTCTGGCCGATCGGATGCGGCCGCGAAAGCTCGAGGAGATCGTCGGCCAAGAACGGCTGCTCGGACCGGCACGAGTGCTTCGGCGAGCGATCGAAGCCGATCGCGTGCCTTCGATGATCCTGTGGGGGCCCCCGGGTTCAGGAAAGACGACGCTCGCGCAAGTGATTGCGACCCGGACCCGCGCGCGCTTCGCCGTGCTCTCGGCCGTGCTGTCGGGTGTGGACAAGCTGCGGGAGGAGCTCAAGCTCGCGGAGCGCGCTCGCGGCGAGCGGGGCGAGCGCACGATCCTCTTCATCGACGAGATCCACCGCTGGTCGAAGTCGCAGCAAGACGCGCTCCTGCCCGCGGTCGAGCGCGGGTTGGTCACGTTGATCGGTGCGACGACGGAGAATCCGTCGTTCGAGCTGAACGGCGCGCTCTTGTCACGGTGCCGGGTGTTCGTCTTGGAAGCGCTCGAGGACGACGCGATCGGAGCGGTCGTCGATCGCGCGGTCTCGGATGTCGATCGGGGCCTTCGCGGAGAGGTCGCACTCGACGTCGACGCTCGATCGTCGCTGATCCAAGGGGCTCAAGGAGATGCGCGACGTGCTTTATCGGCTCTGGAGCTCGCGGCGAAGAACGCGCTGCTGGCGAGTCCGGATCGACCGGCGACGATCGACGCGGAGCTGATGGAAGAAGGGCTCCAACACCGAGCGCTGCTCTACGACAAAGCCGGAGACCAGCACTACGGCGTGATCTCCGCGTTCATCAAGTCGATGCGCGGATCCGATCCGGACGCCGCGGTGTACTGGCTCGTGCGGATGTTGGAGGCGGGCGAGGAGCCTCGGTTCCTGTTGCGGCGTATGGTGATCTTCGCGAGCGAAGACGTGGGCAACGCGGATCCCACGGCGCTCTCGGTCGCGGTCGGAGCGCTTCACGCGTTCGAGCTGGTCGGCCTTCCCGAGGGCGTGCTCCCGATGACGCAGGCGGCCACGTATCTGGCGACAGCGCCCAAATCGAACGCCGTCATCAAGGCGTACGGCGCAGCTCGCAAAGACGTGCGGGAGCGGGGCCCCCTGCCGGTGCCGAAGAAGCTACTCCCCGCGTCGACGAAACTCCAAGCGGCTCTAGGAAACGCGCGTGGCTATCGGTACCCGCACGATCTCGATGGGGGCTTCGTTCCCGACGAGGTCTATCTGCCGGAGCCTCTCGTCGGGCGCCGTTATTACGAGCCCACCGCTCGCGGGCACGAGGCGGTGATCCAGCGGGAGCTCGCTCGCCTTCGATCAAGCGACGCGGCGCCCGATCACGCCCTCGCCGATCAAGCCGACGAGCAGCCGGAGCGTGTCGAGCCGGGGCATGCCGGAGAGTGAGAGCAGGTCTTCGTAAGTTACGTTGCCATCGATTTGGGAGAGTAGGAACCCCGCGCGATGGTTGAGGCTGAGCCACATCACCTCTTGTTCGGGCAGCAAGATCTGGGGAACGAAGTGGAGTGATCCGAGCTTCGATTCGAAGCGTTCCTGCAGCCGCTCTCGCGCGCGCGCCATCGACTCTTTGGCACGGGTGAAGTGGGGGTCGTCGGGCGGCATGCGTTCGAGGAGCCTCAGCGCTCCTTCGAAGTCGTCGAGCTGCATGCGCGCGGTGGCCTCTTTGAGCAGGACCTGAGGGTCGATGTCGGGGATCTGGCTCGGCGTGAATTTGGGTTCTGGCTGAGGCGGATGATCGGCGACCGCGTGGTGCTCTGCGCGCTCGTCGGGTTCGAGGTGAACGAGGGCCCCGGCGATCGCGTCCTCGTCGGGCGGCTTCACGAAGAGGGGATCGCGGTCGAGGGCCGGCGCGGCGGTGTCGGTGGCCAGCGCGTCCCCATCTTCGGCAGGGAGGTTCAACGTAACCACCTCGGTCTGAGACGGGCCGTCGTCCCACGGCGTCACGCGCGAGATCTCGGGCTCGGGGAGGGCCTCGACGGGCTCGTCGATGGTCACGTCGAAGTCCTTCGGCTGACTCAGCACCGGGGAGGCGCTGAAAACCGCGGCGCTCGTGACGGTGGCCGCGAGCGGCGCGCCGATGAGCGTCGAAGCGCGGGACGCACGCGGCGACGCGGCCGGCGTGACGGGATTAGGCGTAGGTACGTACGGCGGGTAGACGGACGTGGAGGTCGTCGTGTCGCTCGGCGGGGCTCGGCCCTGGAGCTTCGCCTCGGTTCGATCGAGGGCGAAGATCATCTCCCTGGCACGAGAGCTCTTGGGATCGAGTCGGAGGGCGCGCTCCCACCAGGCACGCGCAGCCTGAGCTCGGCCCAGGCCGAAGTAGTACATGCCAGCTTCGACACATTCTTCGGCGGTCGGCTGACGGAGCGGCGGTGCCTTTTGATCCGACCGGTTCAAGCGAGCTCACGCCCCCATTTTTTCGGCGACACCTTTGAGCATCTTGAGCGTACGCGTGAGGGGCTCGCGGTGAGCTTCGATCTGTTCGACGGACCGAGTGGCCATCGTCGATCGCGCAGCGTCCACGGCGGCCTGAGCCTTGCGGAGCGCCTCGCCGCCGAACTCGGAGCGAGAGATCAGAGGAGCGACCTTGGGGAGCGTCCCTTCGATGTCGCGCATGATCTGCTCGAGCTCGGCTCGCTTGGATTCGAAGGCCTCGCTGTTCTTGGTGGAGACCGCGTAGTCCTGGGCTTCGCGGGCCATGCGATCGATCTCGTCCTCGGAGAGGCCGGAGGTGGCGGTGACGGTGATGCTCGCCTGCTGACCGGTCTCCATGTCTCGCGCCGAGACGGACACGATGCCGTCTGCGGAGATCTCGAAGTTGACCTCGATCTCCACTTCTCCGCGAGGGGCCTGCCGAAGGCCCGACAAGATGAACTCTCCGAGGAGCTCGTTCTCTTGAGCGCGTTGAGAATCACCTTGAAACACCATGATACGAACGGAGGTCTGGTTGTCGCGCACCGTGGTGAAGATGTGCGCCGCGCTGGTGGGCACGGTGGTGTTCTTCTCGATGATCGTTTGGAAGTAACCGCCGACGATCATGATGCCGAGGTTGTGCGGCGTGACGTCGAGCAGGAGCACGTCGCTCTGCGCATCGAGCAGAGAGGCTCCTTGAATCGCAGCGCCGAGCGCCACGACCTCGTCGGGGTTGACGCTCTTGCTCGGCGCCATCCCGAAGAAGTCCTTCACCATTTGCTGGATGCGCGGCGTACGCGTCTGTCCGCCCACCAAGATCACGTCGTCGAGATCTTTTCGGTCGATGCCTGCGCTCTTCAGCGTCTTCTCACAGATTTGGATGCAGCGTTCGCAGAGGTCGATGACGAGATCGTCGAAGGTCTCGCGGGTCAGAGTTCGTTGCAGGTGGAGCGCGTCGTTGTTGCCGGTCGAGATCACGAACGGCAGGTTGATCTCGGTCTGCGTGGAGTTCGAGAGCTCACACTTGGCTTTCTCGGCGGAGTCCTTCAGGCGCTGAAACGCCATTCGGTCCTTGCGCAGATCGATGTTGTGCTCCTTGGCGAAGCCGAACACGAGCCACTCGATGATGCGGTAGTCGAAGTCTTCGCCGCCGAGCAGCGTGTCGCCGGAGGTCGCGAGCACTTCGAAGACGCCGTTGTTGATCTCGAGGATCGAGATGTCGAAGGTGCCGCCGCCGAGGTCGAAGACCGCGACCCGCCGATCCATCGACTTACCGTAGCCGTAGGCGAGCGCGGCCGAGGTGGGCTCGTTGATGATGCGCAGGACCTCGAGCCCGGCGATCTTGCCGGCGTCCTTGGTGGCCTGTCGCTGGGAGTCGTTGAAGTAAGCGGGAACGGTGATGACGGCTTTGGTGACTTCTTTGCCGAGGTGCTGGTCTGCGATCAGCTTCATCTCCGAGAGGATCATCGAGCTGATCTCGGGGATGCTGTAGATCTTGCCGCGGAGCTCGATGCGGACGTCGTCGTTGGGGCCCTTGACGAGCTTGTAGGGGCACGTCTCTAGCGCGTCGGAGACCTCACGGGAGTCCCACCTTCGGCCGATCAAACGCTTGGCCGCGTAGACGGTGTTCTCGGCGTTGATGATGGCCTGGCGCTTGGCGATGTGGCCGATCAACCTTCGACCGTTTTCGGCGATGGCGACCATCGACGGCGTGGTGCGGTAGCCGCCGCGATTGGCGATGACCTTGGGCACTCCGTTTTCGACGATGCCGACGCAGGAGTTGGTCGTGCCGAGGTCTATGCCGATGATGGGCTCGTCTTGGGCCATGTTGCAGTCTCTCCCTTGCTCAGAAGCCCCATTTCAGCTTCTTGAGACGCTGCTTCGCGTCTTGATAATTCGGCTTGAGCTCGACGGCGCGTTCGTACCCTTTTCGCGCGAGTTTGTCGTTGCCGAGCTCCTCGTGCAGACGTCCAAGCACATAGTGGGCTTCTGGCTCGTCGGGAAGAGCCGCGGCCGCTCGTTGAGCGTGCGGGAGCACGTCGTGCTTGTCGCGCTTGGCGTTGATCATGCACCACGCCAACCGCAGACGCGCTTGGCCATGGTTGGGCGCGAGCTTGATGACCTCCTCGAGCATGCCGATGGCCTCTTCGAACTCGAGCATGGATTCGAAGTGAAGCGCGCGCTTCATGTAGGGCCCGACGCGGAGCTCCCCGCTGGCTAGCCGGAGATCCTCGGCGAGCTTGGCGTACTCGGGCTTTCGGTTGTCGTAGGCAACGGCCATCTGTGCGGCGCGGAGGGCTTCGACGAGATTATCCTCGTCCCGCAGACGCTTGGCTTCTGCGAAGAAGTCCTCAGCCTGGCGCATCCGCTGAAGGATTGGGTTCTTCTCGACCCGGCGCGCCTTTCGCTCTTCCTCGCGCTTCTGTCTGCGCTCCTCGAGCCGCGCCTCTTGCAGCACCCGCTCGACGTCCGCCGGATCGATCTCTCTCGGGAGCGTCTTGTCGTAGTCCTTGCGTTTTTTGTCGTCCGACAAAAACTCGTACGAGTCCCGAACGCGGCGATAGATCTTGTCGAGCATCGCTTTGTAGGAGCCGAGGTTGGGCTTTCGGAAGCGATCCGGGTGCCAGTCCTTGCTGCGCGCGAAGTAGGCCTTCTTGATCGCCTTGCCGTCGGCTTCGCGCGGGAGCTTGAGGAGCTGGTAGTGCGTCCACTTGTCGAGGTTCTCGAAGGTGAAGATCACCTTCTTCTTCGTCTCCTCATCGAGGTCGACGGTCTCGTGCATCAAATGCGGCGGGAAGATGAAGCGGCCGTAGTCCTCGGCCTCGTCGTCGCCGTCCTTCTTCTTGGGCTTGTTGACGTTCGTGACGGGCTTCGGCCGCGGCGGTGTGTCCTTTCGAGCAGCAGCGGGCGGCGAAGATCCATCGTGCAAGTCCACGATCCCCTTCTGGGACAACGTGGCGAGGAGCTTTTTGGCTTCCTCGATCGACTTGCCGACGAGCATCGCGATGTCTTCGACGGCCGTGTGGCCGTCCACTCTCGACGCGAGGAAGGCTTCCTCCATCGAGAGCTGAAGACGCATGATGTCGACGCCAGGCCGTAAACTCGGCGGCTTGGCTGATTTCGTGACCCCCATGGTGCGACGCCCAACGGACGTTTTGTCGAGCGAGGTTTCCACTTGAAAAGGCGAGCGTCAAGCGGCGTCAGGCCGTGAGGCCTTGGACCGCTAGGGAGAGAGCGGTCAGCGCCTCGGTTACATGGGACTCTTCGATGATCAGCGGCGGCGCCAGGCGAAGCACCCGCGGCCCGGCGATGTGGACCAATAACCCTCGGGCCCGACAGGCGTCGACGATGTCCTTCGCCCCAAACTTCGCGCTCGAATCGAGCTCCGCGCCGATCAACAGCCCGCGTCCCCGAACGTCCGAGAACAGCCCGTGTTCCCGGGAGATGTGCCGCAGGCCGGCCATGAGCATCTGCCCCATCGAAGCTATTCTCTGCATCACCGCCGGCGCCGAAAGCTCTTCCAGCACGACCAGTCCGGCGCTGGCCGAAACGGGGTTACCACCGAACGTGGTCGCGTGCGTACCAAACGCCAAAGACTGGGCGACGTGCTCCTTCGCGAGCATCGCGCCAATGGGTAGCCCGCCGCCGAGGCCCTTCGCGAGCGTGAGGATGTCGGGCGTCACGCTCTCGAGCTGGTGCGCGAACATCTGACCGGTGCGTCCGATCCCGGTCTGCACCTCGTCGAAGATCAACAGCGCGCCGACTCGATCGGCGAGCGCGCGGCAACCGGCCAAGAAGCCCGGCGCCGGCAAGCGCACGCCGCCCTCCCCTTGCACGGGTTCGATCATGATCGCCGCGGTGGACGCCGTGACGTTCGCATCGAGCTTTTCGAGATCGCCGAACGGCACGTACACGAAGCCGCCCGGCATCGGCTCGAAGCCCTCGTGATACTTGGGCTGGGCTGTCGCGCTCAACGCTCCGTAGGTGCGGCCGTGGAAGGATCCTTCGAAGGTCACGATCTCGCGACGGGTTCGATCGCCGCGATCGTGATGAAAACGCCGCGCGAGCTTGATGGCCGCTTCGTTCGCCTCGGCGCCGGAGTTCGAGAAGAAGACACGCGATCCTTCGAAGAGCGCCGTGAGCTTGGCGCCGAGACGAACCGCGGGCTCGTTCAGATAGAGGTTGGACGTATGCAACAGCTTTCGAGCCTGAGCTTCGATGGCCTTCACGAGCCTCGGATGTGCGTGCCCCAAGGAGCTCACGGCGATGCCCGCGACCATGTCCAAGTAGCGATTGCCGTCGACGTCGTAGACGTACGCGCCCTCGCCTCGATCGAGCGCGATCGGGGCGGGCCGATAGTTCGGCGTGAAGACACGGAGAAATTCGGAGTGCAGCTCGGCGTTGGTCGCCATGTCGCTGGTGTATCACGTCCGACGCGAACGTGAACGCGAAGCTCACAACACGAAGCGGCTGAGATCTTCGCTCTCGAGGACTTTGCCGAGCCGCTCCCGCACCATCGCTCGGTCGACCCGCACCTTCTTGTCCTTGAGCTCGGGCGCCGAGAACGAGAGGTCCTCGAGCAGCGCCTCCATGACGGTGTGCAAGCGCCGAGCGCCGATGTTCTCGAGCGTCGAGTTCGCCTGCGCCGCGATCCGCGCCATGTCCTCGATCGCTTCGTCGGTGAACTCGAGCGACACACCTTCGGTCTCGAGCAACGCGGTGTACTGCGTGATCAACGAGTTGCGAGGCTCCTTGAGGATTCGTACGAAGTCCTCCTCTCGCAGCGGATCGAGCTCGACGCGGATCGGGAAGCGCCCCTGAAGCTCCGGAATCAGATCGGAGACCTTCACCTTGTGGAACGCTCCCGCCGCGATGAACAACACGTGATCCGTGGTCACACGCCCGTACTTGGTCGTGACCGTACAGCCCTCGACGACCGGCAAGAGGTCGCGCTGAACGCCCTCGCGCGAGACGTCCGGTCCACCCGTACGCGCACCCCCGGATCCGACGACCTTGTCGATCTCGTCGATGAACACGATCCCCGTCTCGGAAGCGCGGACGAGCGCGTCACGCTGCACACGATCGTGATCGATCAGGCGATTGGTCTCCTCTTCGAGGATCACTTCGCGGGCTTCTTTGACGGTGAGCTTCCTGCGCTTTTTGGGCCCGCCCCGAATGCCCATCATGTCCTGGATCTGCACGACCATGTCCTGAACACCCTCGGGGCTGAAGTTCTGGATCGTGGACATGGGGGCCCTCGCGATCGTCTCGATCTCGACGGTGCGATCGTCGAGCCGGCCTTCGCGCAGCATGCGACGAAAGGTCTCGCGCGTCTTGCTGTCCTCGCCCGTCGAGCGATCCGTGCGGTCCGTGCGGTCCGCGCGATCCTCGAACGAGTGACCGGGCGGCGACGGCGGCAGGAGCAGATCGAGGATGCGATCCTCGGTTGCGGCTTCGGCCTTGCGCTCGACCGTCTTCTTGGCCTCCTCCTTCTCGAGGTTGACCGCCTCTTCGGCGAGGTCACGAATCATCGATTCGACGTCGCGACCGACGTAGCCCACCTCCGTGTACTTCGAAGCTTCGACCTTCACGAACGGAGCACGGATCATCTTCGCGAGCCTCCGCGCGATCTCCGTTTTGCCGACGCCCGTTGGCCCCACCATCAAGATGTTCTTCGGCGTGATCTCGGCGCGAAGCGCCTCGGGCACCCGCTGACGACGCCAGCGATTGCGTAGCGCGATGGCGACGGCCCGCTTGGCCTTGTCCTGTCCGACGATGTAGCGGTCGAGCTCCCCGACGGTCTCTCGCGGCGTGAATACAGGTCGCTCGCCTTCACTCATGACCGAGCTCCTCGATCCAAATCTCGGCGTTGGTGTAGATGCAGATCTCGCTCGTGATCCCGAGCGACTTCTCGACGATCTCTTTGGGCCCAAAGCTCGTGTGGCGAAAGAGCGCGCGAGAAGCGGCGAGCGCCATGGGCCCGCCGCTGCCGATCGCGGCCACTCCTTCGTCGGGCTCGATCACGTCGCCATTGCCGGTCAACACGAGCGTGCGCTCGACGTCGCCGACGAGGAGCATCGCTTCGAGCCGGCGCAGATAGCGATCGGTGCGCCATTCCTTGGCGAGCTCGACGGCGCCACGGAGCAGCTGTCCGCCGTGTTCCTTGAGCTTGGCCTCCATGCGCTCGAAGAGTGTCAGCGCGTCCGCGGTCGACCCTGCGAAGCCACCAATCACCCTGCCCTCGGCTAGCTTGCGGACCTTGCGGGCGCGAGCCTTCAGGATGGTCTGACCGGTGGAGATCTGCCCGTCGCCGCCGATCGCGAGGTTTCGGCCGCGCCGGACGGCGACGATCGTGGTTCCGTGGAGCGCCAAGGGGTCGTCGCGCATGGAGCCGGTTTCTCGCGCACGGCTTCCGAAGCGTCAAGGGAGGCCGGTGCGAGGCCGAGTCGACTGGCTCACTCCGACGAGCTCTCGTCGTCTCCGAGCGGGTGCGAGCGCTCGTAGACCGCCCGGAGGTGCTCGATGGAAACCGCGGTATACCGCTGGGTCGTCCCAAGGCTCGCATGCCCAAGCATCGTTTGAATCGATCGGAGGTCGGCGCCTCCGTCGAGGAGGTGCGTCGCAAAGCTGTGCCGCAGCTGATGCGGCGTGACTCTAGAAGCGAGACCCGCCTCGAGCACCCGGCGGTCGAGCCTTCGGTTCACACTCCGCTGCGACAGGCGCGTTCCACGCGGATTAACAAAGAGCGCGCGCTCGAGCGGATCGGCGATCAAAGTCGAGCGGACGGGAAGCCAATCGAGGATCGCTTGCTTGGCCTTGGACCCGAACGGAACGAGGCGCTCCTTGCGTCCCTTTCCTATGACCCGAAGCGTTCCGGACTCGAGGTCGATTGAGGTCAAGTCGAGCGAGACGAGCTCCGCGGCGCGGATCCCTGCGCCGTAAAGGATCTCGAAGATGGCGCGATCTCGCACCATCGAGCTCTCCGTGTCCTCGATCTCGACGATCCGAAACGCCTCGTCGACGTTGATGGCGCGAGCGATCGGCGATGGGAGCTTCGGGCTCTTGACGGGCTCCGCGACGTTCTTCGGAGTGAGCTTTCGCCGCACCAAGAAGCGGTAATACGAGCGAATCGCAGACAGCTTGCGCGCGCGGGTGCGCGCCTTCGTGCGCTCGTGAATGGACGCGAGGTAGGCGCGGATGCGCTCCGGCGTGAGCACCTCGGGCCCGCCGACGAATCCGGCCTCGAGAAGGTGGGCCTTGAACGCGCGCAGATCCCGCTCGTAGGCGCGGATCGTGTGAGGGCTCGCGCGACGCTCGTGCGTCAGGTAGTCGACGAACGCGGCGATCGAGGGCTCGAGTCCCACGAAACCCGACGCACCCGAGCTCCTCGCGGTTACAGGGCGACGACGCGGGCGGCGCAACATCGGATCGATTCTAACGAGCTCGGATCGATCGGGTCCAATCTTCAGACGAGGGAAGAACGCGGCAAGACGCCCTCGAGCTCGAGACTCCACTTCGAAACGAGCGGGATCGCGCGCTCGGAGTAGAGCCTCTTTCGGTCCCGTTTCTTTGCGCGCCCCACGATCGGCGGGAACAGTCCGAAGTGAATGTTCGACGGCACGTGCCCCGCCTTCTTCGCGCCCTCGGAGCGCCGAAGCCCGAGCACGTGCGCGTGTAACGAACCGAGCGCGCTCTCGGGCGGCGGAAGAGGGACCTCTCGACCGAGCCTCCTCGCCGCCACCATGAGCCCCACCAACAATCCGCACGCGGTCGACTCCACGTAACCCTCCACGCCGGTGATCTGACCGGCGAAACGAATGCGCGGATCGGACTTCAATCGAAGCTCCTCGTCGAGCAACGACGGCGAGTCGATGTACGTGTTGCGGTGGACTTGGCCCATTCGCAAGAACTCCGCATTGCCTAGTCCCGGAATGGTCCGAAGCACCTCGGCCTGCGCGCCCCACTTCATCCGCGTCTGAAAACCGACCAGGTTGAAGGCCGTCCGATCCACGTTCTCCGAGCGAAGCTGAACGACCGCCCAAGGCTCCTCGTCGGTCCGCGGATCGACCAGCCCCACCGGCTTCATGCAGCCGTAGCGCAAGGTGTCGATCCCGCGCTCCGCCATCACCTCGATGGGCAAACACCCCTCGAAAAACCGAGCCTCCTCGAACTCGTGAAGGGGCAGCTTCTCGGCGGCGTTCACGCTCGCGACGAAGCGTTCGTAGGTCGCGCGGTCCATGGGAAGGTTCACATAGTCGGCGGACCCGCCCTTTCCATAGCGCGACGCCTCGAACGCGATGTCGAAGTCGATCGACTCGGCGCTCACGATCGGCGCGATCGCATCGTAGAAATAAAGCGCGTCCCCACAGCGCTGCCCGATCGCTTCGGCCAGCGGCGGCGACGTGAGCGGTCCCGTCGCGATCACCACGTCGACCGCCTCCGGCACCGAGGTCACCTCTTCGTGCGCCACCCGAATCCGCGGGTGCTCTTCGATCGCCGCGGTCACCGCCCTGGCAAACAGCTCACGATCGACCGCAAGCGCGTCTCCCGCAGGCACGCGATGCGCATCGGCGATGCGTATCAAACGGCCGCCGAGGATCCGCATCTCTTCCTTGATGAGCCCCACCGCGTTCTCGAGCGAGGACGAACGAAACGAGTTCGAACACACGAGCTCGGCGAGGTGATCGGAGACCTGCGCCGGCGTTCGCTTCGCGGGCTTCATCTCGTGCAGCACGACGTCGATGCCGCGGTCGCCGAGCTGGAGCGCGACCTCGGCTCCGGCGAGCCCACCGCCGATCACGCGAACGGGGTCTGAATCAGTCACTCGCCGAGCTTACTGCGACGCAGGCTGGATTGATCCGTCTTTTGTCGTCGAGGGTCGTCGAGTCGTTCGCGTCAAAAGTTGGAGGACCAACGAAATCCGATCTCGCGATCGTCGACTCGAGCGATCAGGGAATTGCGTCGGCGGGCGGGAGGTCGTGGGTCGGAGGCTTCTTGCTCGGAGGCGTCTGCCTCCTCTGAGGCCGTCGGCGCCGGCTCGAGTCGTCCTCGGAGCTCCCCTTGAGCAGGTCGAGGACCTCCTTGGGGATCGGCGCAGGCTCGTTGCTCGCCCCGGCGTCCGCGGTCGGCGGAGGGACCTCCTTGAGGCCCTTGACCGCCGGAGAAGCGTCCGCGATCGCCGCGTCCGGCGCTGCGTCCACGACGGCGGCGTCGGCAGTCTTGTCCACGGGCAGCGGAGGCATCTCCAGCCGAAGATCTGCGCTGGTCGATCGGCTGATCGTAATCGGGAGCGGGCGATAGCCTTCGAGTCGGATCTCTACGCGAAGCTCGTCAGCGTCGGGCGGCACGACGAGCTTCGTGGGCGTTTGGCCGATGGTGGAAGATCCAGCGAAGATCAGCGCGCCCGAAGGCCTGGTGCTGACGTTGACGGCGTGGGGAGTCCTAGGTGCCTTCGGACGCTCGGGCACGGTGCTCGTTCGGGCCGCGGTCGATGTCCCGACCGGATCCGTTGCGCGCTCGGGCTTCTTTTCGTCGCGCATGAAGATCGCGATGACGACGACGACGATCGATCCGACGGCGACCGCGCCCACCGCCGCCGCCATGACCTTCTTGGGGCCCACGCGTTTGACGAACGCGGACGCGCGGACGCCGAGGCTGTTGGGATCGAACTGCTTGGCCGCCCGTTCCTGAGCAGCGCGCTCCCGACGCTCACGAAGTCGAGCTTTCATGCTCTCGAGGGCGAGGGCGAGCTTGGAGGGCGGCTTCGGCGCGGCTGGCTCCGCTGCGGCTTCTGCAGGGGCCGACGCGGCGGAGCCTGGGGCCGAGAGCGTGCTGTGCACACGAACCATCGAGACGCCGTCTTGGCCGAGGCGAACCGAGCCGACGACGTAGAGCACGGCGAGCGCCTCGTCCAGCGAGGTCCGCAACGCCTTCGCGCTGTCCGGACGCGACGCCGGTTGGAGCTTCAAACACGCATCGACCGCGTCGCTCAGGCCCTTTGGAAGCACTTCCTTGTCGGGGTTGATCGTCACACGCGGAGCTCCCTGGAGCTTCGCCATCACGACCGCCTTCAGCGAGTCGCCTTCGTGCGGCCGCTTGCCCGTGACCATTTCGAAGATGATCACGCCGATCGCGAAGAGGTCCGAGCGAGGATCGACAGACCCGCCAGCAGCTTGCTCGGGCGCCATGTAGCGCGGAGTACCCACGAAGGTGCCGGGGCTCTCCGAGTCGTCCGACTCGGAGCCCACGACCTTGGCGACGCCGTAGTCGAGCAGCTTCACCTTGGGCGAGTTGGGGTCGCCGACGAGCATGATGTTCTCGGGCTTCAAGTCGCGATGGATGATGCCGCTCTCGTGCAAGGCATCCACGCCGTCGCAGATCTGAAGGACGATCCGAATGGCCGACGCCAGATCCAAGGCGCGCTCTCGATTGAGCTTCTCCCGCAAGGATTCGCCGTCGACGAACTCCATCGCGTAGGCGAGGCGCCGCGGGTCCTCCTGGTCGATGAACTCGATGAGCCGAACGAGCGAGGGGTGGCTCACCATGGACGCGGTGCGCGCCTCGTCGAGGAAACGACGAACGAGTCGAGCCTTTCGAAGCTTGGAGGAGGCCAGGACCTTCAAGGAGACGACGGCGCCATCATCGAGCGCACGAGCCCGAAACACGGACCCCGCGCCGCCTTTACCGAGCACCTTGAGGAGCTCGTAGCCGCCAATGACCTCGCCGACTTCCGGATCCGGAGGCAGCGCGCCTTCAAAGGGTTCGAGACTCTCAGGGATGCTCGAGCCTTCCAACGGGCCGGGCACGTGCGAAGGATAGCCCAAGGAAGCGCTTCGTCACGACGAATCGGCGATCCAACGAGATCCCTGCCTCCGGACCACTCCCTCGAGCTCCAACGCCGCGAGCTCGGCAAGGACCGCCGCGATGGGAACGCCCCGGAGCGCCGCGAGTCGCTCCGCAGACCCCCCTGCTCTTTCGATCTCTTCGACGATCGAAGGTCGCTCCGCGGATCGCGGCTCGACACCAATCAGCGCCAGAGCATCCGCCGCCCCCGTCACCAACCTCCCTCCTGCGCGAAGGACGTCGAAGCAGCCCGCCGCCAGCGGGTGCTCGACCGACCACGGCACCGCGCCGACCGGCCGACCGAGCGAACGCGCGACCCGGACCGTCGCCCGCGTGCCTGAGCGCTCGGCCGCTTCGACCACCACGAGGGCTTCGGAGAACGCGGCAACAAACCGATTTCGCTCGAGAAAAGCGCCCCGCGTGATCGCTCGACCAGACTCCGCCACGAGCGCGCCGCCCGCCTCCACGATGCGCGCGAACAGCTCGCGATTCTGCCGCGGCAGCGGATCGTCGACGGACGTCGGAAGGACGACGACACACCGCCCGCCGGCCTGCGTCGCTGATCGAAGCGCCGCGGTGTCGATGCCGATCGCCCCGCCGCTGACGACCACAATCCCATGCTTCGCTAGGCCGTCGGCCAACTGCGCGGCGACCTCGAGCCCACGCACCGACCCGCGGCGCGACCCCACGATCCCGATCCTCCGGCCAACGGGGATCGTGCCCAAGATTTCCAGCGCTTTGGGCGGCGGATGGGCGTCGAAGAACGGCGCAACGCCAGGCTCCAAAGGATCGATGATGCGAGAGAGCACGAAGCTCGATTCGCGGAGAATCGCCTAGAGCGTCAAGCCAAAGCGCCCGCGTAACGATTTTCGGTGGGACGGACGAGCTCCGAGCTCGAGAGGATCGAAGAGTCTGGACGAGTCAGGACTTGATGGACTCGATCTTGTCGCCGATCGAGAGGTCCTTGGCTGCTTTGACTACGACGGCGGTCGACGTGTTCTCCTGAACGTCGATCACCATCACCTTGCCGACCGTCTCCACTGGAAGATCAGCGCTGTCCGTGTCCTGGAAGGCATCGCCGCGGTGATAGACCGCGAACTGATTGCCCACCTGCACACCCTGCGAGCTCCCGCGATCGATGAAGACCACCGTGTGGTCACCGAGCAACGTCAGCGCACCTTCGAGCGTCTCCACGATGTAGCCCTTCACGTCGGCCTGGCTGGTCGCCGGCTGCACACGACGACCGAAGTTGTCACGGACTTTGCCAACGACGTCGCCACGCTCGACGGGCCGGTACGTCTTGTCGAACATCACCGTCGCAAGCTGCGGGCTGGTGTCGGTCACCGAAAGCATCGCGATGATCTCGACGACATAACCGATCAGCTCACCCGTGATCGGATGCTCGATGGCCTTGACCGTCCGGTAGACCGCGTACTTCTCGCCGCGTTTCACCGCGGAATTGAACTTCACGTAGGCGCGCTGGTAGTCCGACAGCAGCTGGCTCTCTTCCGGTGCTGAAGTGATCACCCCATCGAGGTCTTTCTGGGTTGCGGAAACGAAGCCGGTGTGCATCCGCAAGACCGAACCTGCCGCGATTCGGCCGACCTCCACGGGAGCGGTCGTGCGCAGGAGGTCTTCGGGCTCGGGAAGCGAGGGCTCGTCTGACTCGCCACCCTCGAGGGTCATGCTGCCGCTCACCTCGGTGGGCGCCCCATCGTCACTTGGATAGAACCGGAGCTCGTTGCCTGGATAGATCCAGTGGGGGTTCGTGAGCTGCGGGTTGTAGCTCCAAATCTTCGGCCAGTACCAAGGGCTGTTGAGGTACTTGCCGCAAAGATCCCAAAGCGTATCGCCGCCTTGCACGACGTGGGTCTCCATGACCTGCGGATCGCCCTCGGGCGCCGCGCCCTTTTTGCCCTTTTTGGGCGTAGGGACCGGAGCTTCATCGGGCGGCGGCGCTTCATCCGCCTCGTCGGCGCCTTCGGTGTCTGCTCCTTCGTCGCCCTCATCTTGGGCAAACGCAGGCGTGGCGAGCCCTAGGATGCCCGCCAGCATGAAGATGTTCGGAAGGTCGTTCTTAGCCATCAGCTGTTCTCCCCGCTGTTCAGGTTCTTCAAGACCTTGTTCGCTTCGACCGCGGCGTCGCTTCCGGCGTGCTCCGCCGTGACCCGCCGAAGAAAAGTGGTCGCCTGCTCGGTGTCACCGAGCTTTATCCAGCTCTCGCCAATCCGCAACAGGGCGTAGGGCACCTTAGGCGAATTCGGGTGCTCCGACACCACCTTGGAGAGCGCCTCGACCGCTGCCTCGAATTTTCCCTCGGCGATGTCACACTCGCCGATCCAATAGCGAGCGTTGTCGATCAAGCTGCTCCCCGGATAGTTGTCCAGGAACTCGTTGAAGAGGTCTCGCGCATCACCAGGGAGCGCCTTCTCCCGCAACGTTGCGAGCGCGACCTCGTAGTCGTGTTTGGCCGTCGATCCTCCCGCCGATCCTTCTGGGACCAAGGAGCTCTCGGGCGTTTTCTTCTCGGCCTTCGGCTCCGCACGGGCCGGAACCTTCGGCACAGGCTGGTTGCCCAGCACTGGATCGGGCCTCGCGAGGACGTCGTGGTCGACCTCCAATCGCTCGACGGGACCTTCACTCGGCCCCAGACGGATCTCCACCGGAGCTCCGCCATCGTCGGCCGCTCCCAACGGTTCCTCCTCGGAACGCTCGATCCGCACCACCGGCAGCCGCGGCACGCCGCCGCCGCCAAACGAACCGGATCCGTTGCGAGGCCGCTTGGCCGCAGCTACCGGCACGGTCTCGGACGATCGACCGCGACTCGACAAGAGCGACACCGACGTCTCCACGCGCTCTAGCTTTCCGCGCATGGCGTCGAGGTCCGCGTTCATTCGTCGGAAGTCCTCCCGCATCCGCTGCATCTCCTGCTCGAGCGGACCGGTGCTCGCACACCCCACCGCCAAGATCGGACCCGCAAGCCAAGTGCAGATCGACCGCACATAGCCCGCGCGCGCAGAAGAAAGGGGAGTCCTCACGGTGGGCCCGATTCTAGGGGGCGCCGGTAGAGTGTCAAGAAAGTGCCCGTCAGTACCCAGTGCGAACCCGCTCGAAAAGGGCCGGAACATCCCGGGGCAGTCGGACGTTGAACCGATAGGAGGTCAGCATGGAGGTCACCCGACAGCTGCTCGATACCCTTAGAAAGAAAGCCGAAGTGCTGGCAGAACGAGTCGCCGAGGCGACTCGGGACTCGACCAACGCTCACGTTCGCACCGAAGGCGGGCGCTTCGCCGAGGTGCTCGGCGAGTGGCTCGACCAGCTCGACGAGCTGTTCGAGACCGAAGACCCAGAGGTCATCGATCGCGTCCGCAGCTTCTCCGCGCGCCTGCAGCTCGCCGAAGACAAAGTCGCTCGATGGGGAGTTGGACCCACGCGCACCCCGAAATCACGGCGCGGATCAGGCGTTCGAAAAGCCGCGTGATCAGCGTGCTTTGACCCGCACGACCTGCGACTTCGACCCGCCCGGCGTCCACTGCTCGAATCGGCCCTTCTCGATCACCAAGACCGCACCCGACTCCCCGGGATCTCCAAGCCCAACGTCGCTCATCACCAATCGACCGCCATGCCGCACCAACACGCGCCCGGCTTCACCCGGCATCACGGCGTCCGTGCGGGTGTGGCCGATCACCATCTGCCGCGTGCCCGTGGCCGCGAGCACTTCGTGCAGATCCGATCGAACGCTCGGCGCAGAAGCGAGCGCATAGACGCGATGCCATAGGGGCCCGAGCGGGTCGCGAAGAATCGATTGCGGCTCCACGTCCTCGTAGAACTCGGGCGCCTTGGCCCACGATCGGCGCGTCTCCGCTTCGAGCCCCTGGATCCCGTGCGCGGCCCACCGCGGGCTCAAGCCGCCATGCACGAACAGCAACGAGCCCATCGTGAGCGCCACGGGCAGCCGTCGGATGGCCGTGCCGAGCCTGCCGGTCGGGCCCATCTCCGCACGATAGGCCTCGCGACCCGGCGCGTTCTCTTCTTCCCACGCTCTGAGCCGACCGCCCATGGGCGGGATGGTTCCGCGCAACCTCGGGAGCCCCAAAAGCTCGAGCTGGTAACGATTGCGCGCGTACACGAAGCGCTCGATCTCCTCCTGGGTCGCAAACTCCATGTACTCCTCGGGCGTCACGTAGGCCTCGTGCCGAAGCACCGAGAGGACCTCGTGATTGCCCAAGAGCCACAAGATGTCGCCGCCAGCCTCCCTCGCGAGAGGCGTCAGCGCGAGCAGCAGCTCCATCGCCGCGCGCGCCCCAGGACCGCGGTTCGGCACGTCGCCCATCTGGACGATCACCGTGCGCCCGCCTGACCAGCGCCCATCTTTTGTGATCAAACGAAGGCCGCGCAACAGCCGCACCAGGACGACCGCCTGTGCATTCAGGTCGCCGATGACGACGACACGCGCCGGGAGCTCTCGCTCGAGGATCGCCTCCCCGGGATCCACTCAGCCCCGAATACACAAGCGGGAGAGGCCGGTAAAGCAGCGATTCGTCGAACACATCAACCGATCCACAAACGACGCGTCCGCGTTTAGCCTGGACTCATGCCCGGGATCGCCTCGCGCAAAAACCGAATCCGCATCGTCACCGCCGCCTCCCTATTCGATGGCCATGACGCCGCGATCAACGTGATCCGGCGGCTGCTCGTGTCCCACGGAGCCGAGGTCGTTCACCTCGGCCACAATCGCGGAGCCGCGGAGGTCGCAGATGCGGCGATCCAAGAGGACGCGCAGGCGGTTGCGCTGTCCAGCTACCAGGGCGGCCACATGGAGTACTTCCGTTACGTACGGAGCCTGCTCGACGAGGCCGGCGCGGGCCACCTTCGAATCTTCGGCGGAGGCGGCGGTGTCATCGTCCCCCGCGAGATCGCGACGCTCGAAGCCGAGGGCATCACGAAGATCTTCAGCCCGGAAGACGGCCGAAGGTTGGGGCTCGAAGGAATGATCGAACAGGTGCTCGAGGGCTGCGACTTCAACCAACTCGACCACGCGACTTTCGAGAGCGATCGCCTCGCATCCCTCTCGCCCAAGGACGCACCGCTGATCGCTTCGCTCTTGACGGCCGCCGAAGCGCCGGACTTGGACGGCCGTCCGAAGGCCAAGATGGCCCTCTTCGACGTCGTCTTTCCGCGCGCAGATCGCCGGACGCGACGCGCGCCGGTCCTCGGGATCACCGGCCCTGGCGGAGCCGGCAAGTCGTCGCTGACCGACGAGCTCGCGCTTCGATATCAACGTGACTTTCCGGACCACACGATCGCGATCCTCGCGGTCGATCCGACGAAGAAGACCACCGGCGGAGCGCTCCTGGGTGATCGAATCCGCATGAACAGCCTCGAGCGAGGCCGCACTTTCTTTCGCAGCCTCGCCACGCGCCAGGCCAAGAGCGAGCTCTCCCACGCCATCAAAGACGCGATCCGGATCTGCCAAGCCGCGGGCTTCGATCTCGTCATCGTCGAGACCGCCGGGATCGGCCAGGGCGACGCCGAGATCGCCCAGATCGCGGACGTGGCGCTCTATGCGATGACCGCGGAGTTCGGGGCGCAGACGCAGCTCGAGAAGATCGAGATGATCGATCACGCACACGCGATCGCGATCAACAAGTTCGAGCGGCGCGGGTCCGAAGACGCGCTGCGCGACGTTCGCAAACAATATCGAAGGTCGCACAAGCTCTTCGGGTCGACGCCAGGCGACGAACATCTGCCGATCTTCGGCACGATCGCCTCGCAGTTCGCCGACCCCGGCGTGAACAGGCTCTACGTGGAGCTGCTGCGGAGGCTCTCGGAGACGGCCGGAACGAAGCTCGAGACGAGGCTCGACGCCACTTCGCTCAGCGGCCATGGCAAGCCGGGGATCATTCCTCCGAACAAGGAGCGTTACCTCTCCGACATCGCCGAGGCCTGCCGCACGCACCGCGAGGAGACCCGCAAGAAAGCCGAGACCGCGCGAAAGGCTTACGCGTGTTTCAAGGTGCTGCGGGAGCTCGGCGTCGCGGTACGACCCGGTCGTGCGATCGAAGGTGAGGTACCGAGCGGCGCTCGGGCCGTGGCGGACGTCTACAGTTTGCAGCTCGAAACCTTAGGCGCAGAAGCCTGCGCGATGATTTCGGGTTGGGAGGACCGACGCCAAGCCTACGCCAAAGACGAGCTCGTTTATGAAGTGCGCGGAAAGAAGATCAAGACGCCGCTCGTCGCCGAGACGTTGTCGGGCACGCGTGTTCCGAAGGTGCTGCTGCCCAAGCTCGAAGACTGGGGCGAGATCTTGTCGTTCTCCAGGCTCGAGAACGTGCCGGGCGAGTTCCCGTTCACGGCCGGAGTGTTCCCGCTCAAACGCACCGAAGAGACCCCCACGCGTATGTTCGCCGGCGAGGGGCCGCCCGAGCGCACCAACCACCGCTTTCACTTGCTGGCCAAGGACCAGCCGACCGCGCGCCTCTCCACGGCGTTCGACAGCGTGACGCTCTACGGGGAGGATCCGGCAGAGCGACCGGACATCTACGGAAAGATCGGCGAGTCCGGAGTCTCCGTGGCGACCGTCGAGGACGCCGAGAAGCTCTACGCAGGTTTCGATCTCTCGAGCCCGAAGACGTCCGTCTCGATGACGATCAATGGTCCAGCCCCCATCGTGCTCGCGTTCTTCATGAACGCGGCGATCCGCCAACGGCTCCGCAGATACTTGGTGCACCAAGGAAAGCTCGCGCTATCGGACGCCGAAGTGCTGCGACCGGATCTCGAGCGGGGAACGACCTTCGAAGCGATTCGAGCGCTCGCGACCCGCGAGACGTACGAGGAGATCAAAGCGGCCACCCTGCGGGACGTGCGGGGGACGGTTCAAGCCGACATCCTGAAGGAAGACCAAGCGCAGAACACGTGCATCTTCTCCACGGAGTTCGCGCTCAAGATGATGGGCGACGTCCAAGAGTACTTCGTGAAACACGGCGTGAAGAATTACTACTCCGCCAGCATCAGCGGCTATCACATCGCGGAGGCCGGCGCGAACCCCATCACCCAGCTCGCCTTCACCCTCGCCAACGGCTTCACGTACGTCGCCTACTACACCGCGCGCGGCATGAAGGTGGACGACTTCGGTCCCAACCTTTCGTTCTTCTTCTCGAACGGCCTCGACCCCGAGTACGCCGTGATCGGGCGCGTGGCGCGGCGTATCTGGTCTGTGGCGATGAAGCGACTGTGGGGCGCGGACGAGCGCAGCCAGAAGCTCAAGTACCACATCCAAACCTCCGGTCGATCGCTCCACGCCCGCGAGATGGCGTTCAACGACATTCGCACCACGCTGCAGGCGCTCTATGCGATGCAAGACAACACCAACTCCTTGCACACCAACGCCTTCGACGAGGCTCTGACGACGCCCACGCCGGAGTCGGTGCGGCGCGCCATCGCGATTCAGATGGTGATCGACAAGGAGCTCGGTTGGTCCCGCAACGAGAACCCGCTGCAAGGGAGCTACTTCGCGGAGTGGCTCACCGAGGTCGTCGAGGCGAAGGTGCTCGAGGAGTTCGATCGAATCTCTTCCCGCGGAGGCGTCCTCGGCGCGATGGAGACGCAGTACCAGCGCGGCAAGATCCAGGACGAGTCCCTCGAGTACGAGCGGCGCAAACACGACGGGTCCCTGCCGATCATCGGCGTCAACACCTTCCTCGACGCCTCCGTCGACTACGAAAAGGAAGCCAACGCGGTGCTGCTCTCGCGTTCGACGACCGAAGAAAAAGATCGTTGCATCAGCAACCTTCGAGACTTTTGGCGCCGTCACGAGACCACGCGCGCCGACGCCTTGGCCTCGCTCTGCGAGAGCGCGCTCTCAGGCCAGAACGTCTTCGCTGAGCTGATGGAAACGGTGAACCATGCGAGCCTCGGGCAGATCAGCGGCGCGCTGTACGGATGTGGCGGCCGCTATCGCCGAAACGGGTGAAGCTTCAGGGGTGAAGCTTCAGTTCAACCTCCGCACGAACCACGGAGAGCACAGAGAGGACCACGGAGGGCACGAAGGACCTTTCTAAAAATCCTCTGTGTTCTCTGTGTTCTCTGCGTTCCTGCTCTGTGTCCTCTGTGGTTTATCGACGCCGAGCGATGATCGTCGACATATCGCGGAACGTGGTCGTGCATCCTGCGAGGCCGCTAGACGCCCTCGGAGATTCGATCGCGAGCATGGACAGACGACTCGGAGCGCCGATTCTTCCCAGTTCGGAATCAACCGAGGCGATGTTTTCGCTTCCACAGCTCGTACAAAATCACGCCGCCTTCGAAAGTCCGACCCTGGGTGAGCGTGCTCGCGTTGCACTCCAGTCCTGAAAGGCGGGCTGCGCCGTCGACGCCTCCGGGCATCACGCGGTTCGGATCGGCGATCCACGCAATCCCGTCGTCGGACAGGTGCTTCCTGACGAATCGCAGGACGCCACGCAGCATGCCGTCCTCGTAAAAGACATCGGCGGCGAGGATTCCGTCGAAGGGCCCCAACGGGTCAGGTGGGTTGTTCCAGTCGAGCTCCACGACCTTCACGTCGAGCCGATTTCGGACAGCGCTGGCCTTCACCGACGCGACCGCCTCTGGGCGAATGTCCCCAAGGACGACGTCGGCGCCACGGGCGGCAGCGACCAAGCCGAGCACGCCAAGGCCGCAGCCGAGGTCCAGAATTCGTCGCCCCGACAGGTCAGGCACCGCCAAGAGCACTTCGAGCAAGGCCTTGGTGCTGGGCCAAACGACCGACCAGTACGGGCGCGTGGCCACGAGCTCACGGGCCTCGGGCTGCTTCGAGCGAAGGAATTCGAGCGTCCGATCGCCGACCGTCAGCCGAAGAGGTTCGTCGGGTTCCGAGTCGCTCTCGTCCGGCCGGAGCTCCTCCGCGCTCACTGCGGCGGAGGCTCCTCTTCTTTCTGAAGCTGGAAGTTGTAGGTCTCTTTCAGCTCGCTGGGCGGAATCTCCAGGTCGATCTTCTTGTAGCCGCCCGCGGACACCGACAGCACATGGCGCTGCGTCGGGTCGATGTTGGCCATGACGAAGGTCCTCTTGCTGCCCAAGGCTTGTCCGTCCAACATCACGTTCGCCGCGATCGGGCTGAGCGAGATCGAAATCGTCATTTTGCCGGCTTCGCTGATCGGGAAAAGGTCGCGCGCCTCGCGGACTTCCTTGTTCTCCAAGACGTTGACCGACAACGTCTCGCTGCGATACCCCTGAAGCATAATCTCTACCTGATGTTTGCCCGCCGGGAGTGTCGCTCGCATCGGCGTTTTCAAGGCAATGTCTTTGCCGTCAATCTTGACGGTTGCCCCAAGTGGCGTGGTGATGAGCTCGACCGTGCCCTGAGGTCGCGCACCAGCGAACTGAAACACCAGCGCGCCGACCGCGATGACAAGCGCGGCACCCAGTCCCGCCACCGCCATGCGGCGTCCCGGCGTCTCTTTGGGAACCGCCGTCGGCGTCATACCGGCGGCCGCCGCAGCTCCGCGTTCGGGGATGATCGACTGCTCCGCCGGTGCCTCGACCGGCGCCATCCACATGAGCGTGTTGTCGCCGAAGCCGCCTTTGCCGGCCACCCCGCCCCCCTGGCCAATCTTGCCCTGAGGAGGTTTGGGCGCCGACGGCGAGATCGTATCGGGCTCGGACGACTGGTCCGTCGCCTTGATGCGCGCGCTGTCTGGTGTAAGAGGTTTCGGTTGGGGCATGACCCCGAGGTTTGGGACCGCGGGCATCGCCATCGTCGGAGCGCTTCCGAGCTCCTCGTCGACCTTGCCGCCGGACGGTTTTTTGGCCGCTCCCGCTGCTTTGGTTGCTCCCTTGAGCCTCTCGCGAGCCTCTCGAAGCGCCTTCAGCTCGTCGGCATTGAGAGGATCGAGGATCGTCCTATCGTCCGGCGAGTCACCTTTTCCCGTACCCATCGCGATCGCGCCTTTCCGGTTGCTTAGCACAGTCGACTGGCACCTGCCAGAGAACCGCTCAGAGACGGCGCTTGCACACCTCACCGTGGTCGATTCGAGGACTTGCACCTGCGCGGCAATCATGGTGTGGAACCCTCGGATCGTTCCGGAGCTCGCTCCGGACCAAGCCGCTCGCGACCCCGCGAGCGCGACGAGGGAGCTACCGCCTTGAGCACACGAAATTGGGCCCCGCTCATCGCGGGCGCCAGCTTGGCGTTCGCATGCACTGGCTCACCGGAACCAGCGAGCGACACGACAGCCGCGCCCGCAGCGAACCACGTCGTCGTCGGCGAGTTCTTTGGTGTCATCGACGGCGCGACCGGCGAGATGACGATCGTACCGGCCGACGCGGGGTCCGTTGCGACCCTAGGGAAGGAGGCTCGCGGCGCTTTCGCTCAGCTCGTCGTGCAGCAAGACGGACGACGCGGTCGAGGCCGGCCCGACACAGTCGAAGTTTCCACGATCACCGGCTCCGGCGGCTTCGGTCCGCCACGCTGTGGCGTCAACGAAGTGTGTGGGGACGTCCAGATCGGCAGCCGCTATCGTCGAGCGATCGTGACGCCGGTCGCGCACATCGAGCGCACCGTGCCTGCAAATGGCGTGATTCCGTCGACCGGTAATCACCCGACTTCGTTCAACGGGCTTGCGAACGACAAGGGCCTCTTCGTGTACAGCGAGACCGTTCCGGCGTGGGTCAGCGGAGACGCGAATTTCACCGCACAAAAGCGCTGGGGCTTCACGAGGCTCTCGGGCACGAACATTTACGTGTTCGGCAAGGTGTACGGCGACCTCGTCGACGCTCAGGTGTGCGGAGACGGACTGGTCAGCGGAACCGAGCAGTGCGACCCAGCGAGCGTGCCGGCGTCGTGTCCGGTTGGCCAGACGTGCAACACCGATTGCGCCTGCCAGACCGTCGCCGTGTGCGGCAACGGCACGATCGAGACAGGAGAGCAGTGTGAGCTCGACGCCGATTGCACGGGCGGCGCGACTTGCTCTGGTTGTCAGTGCGTCGGCGGCGACGTGTGCGGCGACGGCGTGATCGGCGCGACGGAAGCTTGCGACACTTTGGCCAGCCCCTCGGGCTGCCCGACCGGTCAAGGCTGCTCGGCCACCTGCGCGTGCGTGTCGAGCTGCGGGGACGGAGCGATCAACAACGGCGAAGTCTGCGATCCAGCCGCGGCACCGACGGGCTGCGCAGACGGCGTCGTCTGCCTCTCGGATTGCTCGTGCGACACCGGCTTCATCTGCGGCAACGGAACGCTCGAGGCGAACGAGGAGTGCGATCCCCCAGGCGGCGGCTGCCCGACAGGTGAGACTTGCTCCATCGGTGGCGGCTGCGTCTGCGTGCCGACGACCGGGGAGGGGCGCCCGTTCGCGGTGCTCCACGCGGCCGACGACAACGCCCTGAGATCGGTCTACGACACCGCGGTCGCGCTCGCCGAGCTGCCCGATTCGCTGTTCACCGAGCTCAACCCGGCGTCCGACACCCTCGTGCTGGAAGGCGCCTTCACCGCGGTCGGGCTCAACCCAGGCGGGAACATGAACGTCAGCTCGTTCGGCGCCACCCGGCTCGGCTGGGACCTCGCAGGAGACCCCGAGACCGCCCAGGTCGGTGGCACGCTCCACCCGAGCCTCGCCGGGACGATCGGCTTCCGCGGACGGCTGAGCTCGACGGTCGACTTCGAGGAGGACGTGTTGTCGCCCGGTTGCTTCTGCGAAGGCCACGGCGTGCGTGCGACCCAAGGCACCACCCCCATCGACGGCGGTTTGGCGGAGAGCAACCAGGACCTGACGGCGGCGACCCCTGTCCGCTTCGCCCACGCCTACGACGCGGCGGCGCGAGCCTGGGTCGTGCGCAGCGAGTGGACCGTCAGCGCGTTGAGAGTACGAATGGACACTTCGCTCCGACGGGATGACTTTTATGTGACTCAGCGAATCACCATGACCAACACCTCGACGACCGAAACGATCAGCGACATTCGCCTCCTCCGAACGCTCGACTACGACGTGGGCCCAGGCCACTTCGACGACGACTCGTTCGCCTTTCTGTACCCATTCACGTCGGGGAGCCCGTCAGTCCCGCAGCTCATTCGATCCGTAGACGACGAAAATCCGCGCGCCTACGGCGTGGCAACCGTTTCGCCCTATATGACTTGCGCCAACGGGATCACGTTCATGACCACCGACCCAGACCAAATCATGGCCCGGGACGAGAACGGCGACTCGATCCCTGACTGCAATCAGGATCCAGTGGTCGGCAGCCCCGGAGACCGCTCGAGCTCGTTCGTGTTCGAGACCCCGGCGCTCGCGCCGGGTGAGTCCGTGACTCTCTGAGTGCTCCGGCGCTCGCTCGTCCGAGCCTAACTAATTGTAGTTAATCCTGCCCTATCCTCATCCTGCCTCAGGATCGGGCACGGGCACGGGCACGGCATTTTCGGGACCTCGGCGGCTGTCGAGGAGATC
>CAYXDO010000088.1:0-44066 GCA_964463485.1 uncultured Myxococcales bacterium
GATTTCACCCTACAAAATATTCTGTCGAGCCGCGAATCGGGGTGAGAAATATGCGGTACAGCAAACTTCGTCGCAAATACTGAGTCTGGGAGCCTAAATCGGGTCAAATCGGGTCAACCCCCATACATGCCCTTGGAGGGTGCGACGAATGGGTTCACGATCGTCATCTCCTCCGGGAGTATCATCCGCCGATGCTCGTCCGCCTCTCGGCCCTGGCTTGCTGCTCTCTCGTCGCCTGCGGCACGAGCTCGTCGCCCGACGGCGGCGCCTCCGAAGCAGATAGTGACCGCGGATTCGGAGACTCCCTCGCAGCGCCCGATGCCGGTGACGACGACGCCAGCCCCGATGCAGAAGCTCTCGACGCGAGCCTCGACGACGACGTCGGGCTCGTCGCCGATGCGACGTCGTGCTCGACCACCGGAGTCGTGGCCCTCCCGGCCGACGACTCCATTCACCCTTCCGCACCGATCGAGTGGTGGTACTGGACCGGGCACCTCGAAACCGACGACGGTCGCTGGTTCGGCTTCGAAGAGGTCTTCTTTCGGGTCGTGCAGTTTGGACTGGCCGCCGAGATCGCTCACCATGGACTCACCGATGTCTCGGGACGAAAGTTTCACTACACCGAGCAGCGAGCGTTCGGCACGCCGCGCACCGTCGCCAACGGCTTCGATCTGAGCCTGGGCCCGCTCTCGGCTTCCGGAGGTGACGGCCATGATGTGCTCCACGCCGAGGTCGATGGCAACACACTCGACCTCGACCTCGACGCCATCGACCCACCCGTGCTCCAACACGGTGTCGGCTACACGGACTACTCGTTCGGCGGAAATACGTACTACTACTCTCGCGAGCGAATGAGCGCGGTCGGAACTCTCACCACGACGACGGCGACGATCTCGGTTCATGGGTCGGCGTGGTTCGATCACCAGTGGGGCGATATTCGACCGGCCATCTCCGCTGGCTGGGATTGGTTTGCACTCCAACTAGACGATGGCCGCGAGATCATGATCTTCGTCGTCCGCGTCGACGGAGAAGACGTCCTCGTGGGTGGGTCGCTGAGCTCCGACGATTGTCGGCAAACGGACATCGGCCCCGACGATTTCACACTCACTCCGACGGGCTCGTGGGTAGCCTCGGACGGCTGTGAGTATCCGGCCGGCTGGGAACTCACCGTATTCGGAGAGACCTTCACCGTGGCGCCGGTGATTGCAGATCAAGAGCTGAAGACGCTGCTGCAAAGATATTGGGAAGGCGCGGCCGAGGTGGGTGGAGCTGCTCCCGGCCGAGCCTACGTGGAGCTCACCGGCTACTGCCGCTAGGGGCCGTTCGTGACGAAGCCGACCCGAGGCGAGCCGGCTCATCCGAACTTGATCCCCATGTACGTGTCCCTCTCTCCCGTGGCTTTCTCGCCGCAGCGCCAGAGGTCGATGTTCACGTTCGCTAGCGCAGTTCCAGCCCGGGCCGACAGGAAAGTCTCGGCCCCCTGGAGACTCCGCGTGAGCTTTGACGACAGTCCCTGCGGGACCCACACGGGGCCGGACGAGAATTCGTCGCTAACGCCTCTTTTTTTCGAGTTTTCGCTGGAGCTTGCGCTTCTTTTTGCGCGCCTTCGCTACGGCCTTGTCCTTGGCTGACTTTGCGCCGGACGTGGATTGGGTCGTGGAATGGGTCGCGGACGCAATTCGACCGCTGCCGAGAGCGGGGAGAAAAAAGGGATCAGGAACCGGTCGACCGAAGCGGCTCGGGTCTTGGTTCCGGGCCGTCACCCAGGCGTCGAGTCCTTCCTGAGTGCTCATGTCGTAACCCATCTTCGATCCAAGCATGAAGAAGGACTTGGCCATACCGAAATTCGAAGTATCTGAAAGCTCCTTCTCGAGCCTCTTGGCCGCGTTCGAATCAAGCACCGACAAACACTCACTCGCGGGCGTCGAGCCGAATTCGCGTCGTCTGAACTGAAAAAAAGCACGAAGCTCGTCGACGATCTCAGGCGCTTCACGCGCTTCGCATGAGACTTTGCGAGGGATCGTCCAGCACGTCACTGAAATCGGAGCTCGACATGTCAACGCCGACCCCGTGATGGCTCCAGGCGAAATCGAGCATCAGGCCGACCCACCTAGAGCCCTCGAGGCCGAGTCGGCGGAAAGCATCTTGCCCTTCAGGAGAGTCCTCGAATTGGCCGACGATTTCGTCGATCACTTCCTGACGCCGACCTTCCGATGCGTCGTCTTGAGCCTCGTCCGATTCGTCTTCGGATTCGAAACAAGATGGGTTTCATCGTGGACCCTCACTCGCCGCCCGCAGCGACTCGTCGGTGAGCTGATTGATCGTGGAAGTGAGCCTCCCCTCGAGCTGCGCCCGCTGCCCCGCGAGCTTCTGCTCGAGGGTCTCCCAGACGCCCCCCGTTTTCGGACGGTGCCCCCCGTTTTCGGACGGTGCCCCCGTTTTCGGACGGTGCCCGGCACCGCTCGCAATGGGCGGCGGCTGGACCCCAGATCATGCCTTGCCTGCCGGACCCCAGATCATGCCTGCCGGACCCCAGATCATGCCTGCCGGACCTCAGATCATGCCTGCCGGACCCCAGATCATGCCTGCCGGACCTCAGATCATGCCTGCCGGACCCCAGATCATGCCCAGATCATGCCTGCCGGACCGTGATGCCTACCCACGGGCTGCGAGGGTCGTACCAGACGACCACCTTCCTCGCCTTCAGCTTTTCCGCGAGCTGGCTCGCGACGTAGTCGTGGAGCGGATGCATGTCGGTATTCTCCCGGACGCAAGTATCGACGAACCCGCTTGCTGCTCATGGATTGAAGACAAGCAGGTTTGCTGTTCGCAGGAGCGGCTTTCGTGAGCAGCGACGAGCCGCGAAGCGGGTTCATTGGGTGCCATCCCGCTTCTTGATGGCGGCCGCGATGAGCGGGGCCTTCTTGGTCAGACCACCAAGGTCGAGCTCTCCCTCTTCGTACATTCGGTACCATTCGCGACGCTGCCGAACGACCCGTTCGTCATGTCCAAGATGCAGGCGATCGAGAACGAACTGCGCTCGAGCTCGTTCCTCGACCGGAACGCGATCGGTGAGAACGAGTTGCATTGATGGCAACTGCACCTCGAACCACTCGTTGATGACAGCAAACGGGTCGATGAGCTGCCCGGATTTGAGCGACTGCTTGCTCGAGTTGATCCAGCCGGCGGAGAATCGATAATTCGTCCATTGGTAGGACTTGGTTCTGTCCTCGTCGACGCTGACGAAGTGATCAACGGTGCCCACCGGTTCGAACATCGCGCCATACGCGCAAAGCGACCCGAACGCGTCCGCCAACTGCAGGCGGAAATCCGACCAGTACGGCGGGGGTCGCCCCGCCGAGTGCTCGGCAAGCCACGCCGCTCCGCGGTCCTCGACACGCTCTTTGAAACCGTGAGGCCGTGGGCGGGGTTCAAAACGAATCACGGCTGCCCCGCGGCCTTCTCGAGCTTCACGATCCAGCGCGGCCAAAACGGGTCATGTCCGGCAAGCACGCGCTGCAACTCTGCGTGAATCGCCTCTTTCGTCGCGAGGGCCGGCGGCAGCGAACCCGCATCGCCTCGCATCCATGACTCGGCGGCTTCGACCGCTTTCTCAGCCTCGACAGATCGCGCCTGCCTAAGTCCAAACGTGTCCGAGACTAACCAGTTGATGATGTCGCCCTGCATGACCCAGGGCTTTTCGTGCACGGCCACGACGTGGTCCGTCAAATCGAGCAAGAACAGCTTGTCGGTCGCGACGTCGAAGAAAGGCTCAACCGACGCGAGGACCATAGGTGAGTGCGTCGTGCCCACGACCTGGAGCTTCACGTCTTGGTTCAGCGCGCGAAGCAAGCTCGGGAGGATCGTACGTTGCCACTTCGGATGGAGGTGACTCTCGATCTCGTCGATGAGAAAGACGAGCGATGAGTTCGGCGAACGCTTCTTGAGGTCGGCCACGATGCAGTGCTCGCGCCACGCCCACACGACGAGGTACGCGAGGCCGAGAATGCGGCGCAGACTCGCGGGAGCGTGCGCAACGGGCAGGTCACCCGCAGGCCCGGTCACGACCGGGTAGTCTCGAGCGTCGTCTACAAAGACGCGCTGCACTCGGCGCGTGAGACGGAACTGTTCTTCGCTCGAGAGCTGCTCAACCAGCGAAGCGAGTCGGTCGAAATCGGCATTGCCAGGCTGCGCGGCCCATCGGCTCACATCGCGCACGAGCCCCTCACAGACGCGCGAGGGCTCGTCAGTGCCCTGCTCGAGACCTTCCCAGATGTTCCGCTCTTGAAATTGGTAGGTGTTGTTCCCGCCCCACGGCGCCTGTCCAGGCCACCGAAATTCTTCGCCGGCGCGCAGCGGGTCTCGCACCGAGATGCCGCCATCGACTCGGAGGTAGATCACCAGAGGCCGCTGCATCTCGCGCTCCTCCATCTCAGCCTCCTCGTCGGGCGTTGGGGCCAGGTAAGCATCCCCAGGCCTGATCGGTCGCCCGCCCCACCTCGAATTTCGGAAGTCGTAGGTGACGGCAGCCCGTCTGCCGGACGCGCTCCAAGCAATCTGGGCGCCCTCCTTCTCGGGGACGACTCCTTTGCCGCCCCAGGTGAGGGGCCATACCCCCGTGAGCGCCCACCATGCAGCGTCGAGGAGGAGCGTCTTTCCGAGCCCGTTGTCGCCCGTGATGAGGTTCAGCCGAGACCCGAGCTCCAACTTCATCTCGGCCGCCGGTCCCACGTTTCGTAGCTGAAGCCACTCAAGCATTGGTCTTGCCTTTCCTCGTCTTTCTCGAGCCGCCGCTCGCCGTAGGAGCCTCGAGGAGGTTCTTCAGGGCGGACTTCACGGCCGGCGACGTGCGGTCCTTGACCAACTCATCGACGCTGCGCGTGGGCGCCTTGCGCGCGGCCCACTTCCCGTCGGTGCCCTCGACCCAGAACACGTCCTCGAGCCCGTGAGCGATGGCGAGGCTGCGGTCCTTCGCGCACTTCGGCACCACACGCTCGGGCCAGAGGTGCATCGCGAGGTGGGCCCACTCGTACTTGCCATCGCAGAGCGCGTCCCAGGTGGACTTCAGCTCCTTCTGCCAGGACTTGTTCTGCGGGACGAGGCGCCAGAGCGGTGCGAAGTTGATGATGACGCCGTCATCGAGGTTCGGCTTCCAGAGCGGCGCGACGCGCTTCACCTCGTCGAGGAAAGCGCGCAGCTCGTCAACCACCGCTTCCTGCGCGGCGAGCGTCTTGCGCTGGACTGCGGTCGCGCCGTCGCGCAGCTCGCTGGTGAGCGACTCGAGACGCCGCTCCTCGTGCGCGAGCTTCGGCGCCGCGTAGTCGTTCTGGACGCGGAAGAGCGTGTCCTTGCTGAAGGCGAAGCGGTGCGTGCGCGGGAAGCGGCGTCCGAGCTGGCCTTTGGTATTCCACCACTTGGCGACGTCCATCTCGCCGAACCGCGCGACCACGAGGCGCAGCTTGAGCAAGCGATCGAGCTCGAGCTCGAGCTCTGTCGTCGCGGCGGTCATTCGCGATCATCCCGTATCACGAGCGGCCTTCTGCTGCTCGATCCAATGGTCGAGGTCGACACGTTTGAACCGCCACTGCCCGCGCACCTTGAACGCCGGCAGCTCGCCCTTCTGGGCCATCGTGTAGACGGTCTTCTCCGCGACTTTGAGCAACCGGCCGACCTCGGGCAGCGTGAGAATCTCGTCCGTCATGTTGGACCAGGCTCCACCTGGGTTAGCGGTTGTCAGAGGTTGCCAACCGACGCCAGTCTACACCAGGCGACGAGGGGCCATCCATTCCCGAGGACGCGTCGATCGACCCCAAGCGGCGACCCCGGCCGTCCCGAGGACGCGTCGACGCCCAGCGGCAACCCCGCCCGTCCCAGGACGGAGCGATCGACCCCAAGCGGCGACCCCGCCCGTCCCAGGGACGGAGCGATCGACCCCAAGCGGCGACCCCGCCCGTCCCGGGGACGGAGCGATCGACCCCAAGCGGCGCCCGTCCCAGGGACGGAGCGATCGACCCCAAGCGGCGACTCCGCCCGGCCCCGGGGATGGGGCCATCGACCCCAAGCGGCACCCCCGCCCGTCCCGGGGATGGGGCCATCGACCCACAGCGGCGACCCCGCCCGTTCCAGGACGGAGCGATCGACCCCAGGCGGCGACCCGCCCGTCCCGGGGATGAGGCCATCGACCCCAAGCGGCGACCCGCCCCGGGGATGAGGCCATCGACCCCAAGCGGCGACCCCGCCCGTCCCGGGGACGGAGCATCAGCCCCCGCCGGTTGGGAATTTCCGCTCGTGAATCCCCAACACAGAACACAGATACAACGACGCCGCACACCGAACTTACGCCCCTGATCTTTCCCCTGATATATGGAAAGGGTTTCGCACGGAGGACGCTAAATGGCTTCACTCATCACCCGGAGAGTTGCTTCTCAAGCTCATCACCGATGCTCTCGAGCACGTCACGGCGAAGTCGTGGTCGCCGCGGAGGCGCTCGGTGTGACGCTCAAGAAGATCCGCGCCCTCGAGATCGACCGAGCCGGAAGGCCGCTCGAGACCGGGCTCTTCAACGCCCGTCGCGACGCGCTCAGTGAGTGGAGCCTCTTTGTCCATGCGGTCGAGAACGTCCATCGAACCGAGCACCCGGATTCGGCCAGCGCGCACGAGGCGCTCCTCGGGCCCTGGCGACGGCTTCTTGCAGCCGGAGTCGTGGTTGCCAAAGACGACCCCGAAGCGATCGTCACCCCTCCTCCGGCTGACGTTCCGGCGGCTCCGCTGGCCGGTTCAGACATGAACCTGAGTTCTCTCTCCATTCCTGTCCACCGACGGCTGACACCCAGCAGTGCGCTCGTCTCTCAAGCTGGGGGTACGCGGAGCCATCGACGGCGCCGATCGCGGCGCGTTCGAGTTGCCTGTGGACGACCTCCTCACCCACTGCGTCATCACGGGCATGACCGGGACCGGCAAGACCGGGCTGCTCATCGTTCTGGTCGAGGAGGCGCTCCGCGCTCGGATCCCTGTCCTTCTGATCGACGTCAAAGGTGATCTGCCGAACCTCAAATTGGCGTTTCCCAGCTTTGATCCTGAAGAAATGAAGCCTTGGGTGGAAGCCGCTCGCGGAGACGAAGATGGCGTTGCCGATCTTCCACTGGTCGCGGCGGCCACCGAAAGGAGAAAGTCGGAGCTCGCGAAGTGGTCGATTGCCGAGCCGGAGCTCACGGACCTTCTGAACAGCAGCCACATTCGAATCCTCACGCCTGGAGGAGATGCCGGCGAGCCCATTCATCTCCTGTCTGCGCTCGAGCGTCGCTCGGCGCGCTGGGACGATCATCTCGACGGAGCGCGCGACACCTTGAGCGCCGCCGTATCTCTGCTGCTCCGGCTCGTCGGCCGCGATCCCGATCCGGGCCAAAGCCGAGAACATGCTCTGCTCTCCGTCTTGGCGGAGCGCCGGCACCGATCGGGCAGCCCGGCCAACCTCGCTGCGCTGCTCGAGGATGTGCTCGATCCCCCATTGAGACCCTTGGGGCCCTTCCGGTCGACCAGTATATCGGGCAAGCCAGGCGCAGCGAGCTCGCCGCTGACCTCAACAACCTCCTCGCGTCCCCGACGCTCGCGACCTGGAGGCAAGGCCAGGACTTGGATGTCGCAGGCTGGATGTCCTCCGTCGAAGGCAAGACGCCGGCGACGATCGTGAGTGTGGCTCACCTCGATGAAGAGTCCCGGCTCTTGGCGCTGGGAGTCGTCCTGGAAGAGACGCTCAGCTGGGTCCGAAGCCTTCCGGGAACGAGCCAGCTCAGAGCCTTGATCGTGTTCGACGAAGTCTTTGGCTTCATGCCACCGAGCCCCAGGAGCCCTCCGACCAAGAGGCCCATGGTGTCGCTGATGAAACAAGCCAGAGCCTATGGAGTGGGTTGTTTGGTGGCCACCCAGAATCCCATGGATCTCGACTACCGAGCCCTGAGTAATGCGGGCACCTGGATGCTGGGCCGACTTCAGACGGACGCCGATCGGGCCCGGGTCGTGGAAGGATTGGGGGAGGACAAGAAGAAGAGCCCAGTGGCAGGCCTCCTGAAGAGGATCGCCCCGCGGTGGTTCGTCGTGCGAGACGCGAAAGGCGAGCTTTCGATTCTCCATCCTCGATGGGCGATGTCATATCTGCGGGGGCCGATGACGAGCCAAGAAATCCGCCGACTCGGATGAGCGGCTTGCCCCCGTTTGTGGAGCACGATTCTTGATTTTCTTCACCTGGAACATCAAAGGAAACACCCGCGCCTTCGACCGAGCGACTCGGTACCTCGTGTCCACGAGAAAGCCGTTCGTCGCCTGTTTCCAGGAATTTCATGACGAGCTCACGCCGGTCAGCCTGGCGCGCAAACATGGCGCCGAGGTACGGCTCGTCGGCTCGAACGCGGCGAAGGCCCTGTTCGTCACCTCGAACGACTTCAAGCCGCTCAGGGCGAAGGCTTCGGCGGACCAGCGCATCCACGCGGTTCGGCTCGAGCACGGAGCTTCGACCTGGACCTCGTCGGTGTTCACGGGCCAGACCTTCGTAACTTTCCGCCCGGACCGAGCCGAAGTGCAGACTGGGGCTCGAGGGTTCGATTTCTCGCGCGCTCGTTGCTCGACGGAATCGACGACCAGCGCCTCGTCGTGCTGGGCGACTTCAACCACGAACCCTTCTCCGACGAAGTCTCGACGCGCGCAGGCTGGTGGGCCGTCAACAGCCGACGCGCGCTCGAGCAAACCTGGCAGGCCGACTTTGGGTTCGTACGCCCGCTATTCAACCCCCAACATGGCGAAGGCCGAGCGCGATAGGCAGCGCAAACAGATCCACAGACCCCCAGACGGCCGAATGCCCAGGGCGGCGAAAATGGCGTACGCGAGATCCTCGGCCTCGTCTGGAACGCGGCGTTCGGTGGGCGTCGCGCTCGCACGCTCGGACTCGAGCGCGGCAAAGATCCGACGCCTTGGTGCGTGCGCCTGATGATGTGGATGACGATGCTTGCGTCTTGGTGGTGGATCTCTTCTTTGTAGTCGTTGCCGTTCGTTGTGCGGGCGACTTCGAGGACCTCGCGGGGCGTGACGCCCGCCGCGGAGCGCGTTTTCCGCGTTGGGGCGTCACTCGCCTGTTCCCCCGGAGTCAGCATTGAGAGCATCCAGAAGGTCTGCGACGAGCGCGTCGCAGGACGCCGCGATTTCGTCGGGGTCTGCAAGAGCTCCGGCGGAGCGGATGGCCATTTCGACGCCGATCCCGTTGCGCGCCGCGAACTGGCCCTGCAAGAGAGCCAGCCCGGCCTTCGCAGCAACGGCAGACCTCCCATCGTTCAGGATCTTCCCGTAGCGCTGCGCGAGATCCGCGGTGGCCGTTCCCCGCAGGAGACGCAGCACGTCGAGCGCGTCCTTGTCACTTTGGCGGTCGGTTCCGTGACGGTCCTTGATCTTGTGGACCTTTGCGACCAGCAGCGCGGCTGGGCCCGCGACTCGCACATCGAGGGTGCGCTTGTCGTTCGGCTCGAGCGCTGCGAGACGCAGCTCTTCGACGTCGACGACAGCCCCGTCGAGTCCCTTCACGATACGCGCGGCCCGTTCATCGTGGCCAGGCAGTCGAGCCGCGCGACGTCCCTTGACTGGGCTCACCGATTCCGGGACGAGCTGGTCCACGGCGACTTCCGTGTCCGCGCTCTGGCTTGTCGGTCGCTTCGTGATCCACACGCCGACGGAGTCTTTCGTCTTTGGAATGAAGCCCGCGTCCGCCAGGGCCTTCTCGAGGGGCGGGATGTTGGCGAGCAACGTCGGGTCGATGGCGAGGTCCCCGTCAGTCGTGAACGCAGCGACGGCCAGGTCAGCTTCGCCAACCCGAAGATACACGGCTTGCGCGCCGACCAGCACGATGGCGTTTCGATGCGGGCCCAGCGCGTCGAGCGCGTCGAGCAAAACGCGACGCGCCAGGATGTACAGTTCATCGACCTCGCTCATCGTCTCCATTTCTCCTCGTGCTTCATCATCCAGGCGATGAGCTCCTCACCTTCCGCGGGCCCTCGGCCGGGGCTCGTGAGCAGGTCCACGGCAACTTGGCTCGGCGATGCGTACCAGACTCCCTTTCGTTCTTCAGCGCGCTCGAAGACGTCGTCATCGCTTGGTTCCACCAGCAGCACGTTGGCGCCAGCTTCGGCAGCTCGAAGACCGAGGCGCGTCGCCGCTTCGGCTGCATCTCGAATCCAGATCGCCGCTAGGCGCGCGGGCGCGGTCGGCGCGAAGGCGGCGGCGGCCATGCTTCCGGTGACGACATACTTCTCGTCCGACTGCGCGAGACGGTTGACGAGTGCGGCTGGACCACGCGGATCCAAATACGTCTTCACTTCGCCGCGCGACTCAAAGGGCGCCTCCTGAGCCCAACGTCGGAGGAGGGCGGGCCAGTCGACGCTTTGGATCCGCCCGTGGCCGACCCGCGTGATGAGAGCCTCCACATCGAGGAACCTGAGCACACGGGAGGCATAACCCGCATCGATCTTGGTGAGCGCAGCGAGCTCTCGAACTCCCGGTGGTTCCTTGCGGTCGACCAAGGCTCGCACGATTCGACCGGCCTTGGCTCCGCGTAGCGAGCGAGCGGGACGTTCTTCACGGTTCGGGTCTTCGGATGCACCCTGGGCCTCGATGAACAGACCGGGCTCGGAGACGACGATGCGAACGTTGCCCGTAAGGTCGAGGTAGGCGACCTCGGCGTCTCGAAGGCGATCTCTCGTGCTCGCGCTGAGGTACGGAGCAACGATGAGCAAAACTTCGGCGGACGCTGCAGTCCGGGAGGTATCGGCGAGATGCCGCACAGCTTTGGGATCGAGGCGGGCGCGTGCTTCAATCGCGAGCGACACCGCGCGACTGTCAGGTGCCCTGATCTGGGCAACGGAGATCGTCTCCGCAACGCTCCAGCCGGGCGGGAGGCGGCGCTCCAGCTCTCGAAGACCTTTCCGAACCAGAGTGTTGTCCTGATTCCGCATGTTGCGCGAGCCGTGCAACATACTAATTCGAGGCAACAATTCTTCGCAAGTTGCTTTCATCGGCCATGTTGCGCACATCGCACAACATGGCCATCCAAGGCAACATATAGGTCAAGACCTTGGAATCGTTATCCCGATGAGGCGGCCTTCGCTACGGGTCTCGGTGAACGCGAGCGACGGTCGCGTGCACCTCACTGGACGGCATGCGGAGGACGCTCGAGGCTGACGACTCAGCGAGCTCGCGATGGCACCGTCCGAAAGGCACCGAGGCACCGTCCGAAAGGCGGGGCACCGTCCGAAAGGCGAAAGGTACCGTGGCGCCTTGGAGACCGAGGCCGTTCCCAGAGGTCCGCACTTCACGGGTCGCGCAACCGACCTCGCCAGAAAATCCATAGCCCAATCAGGAAGAGCGGAATCGAAATGAGCTGGGACGTCGACACCCCACCCACCGCTCCTCGGTCCGCGTCCCCTCGAAGCACCTCGATCATCGATCGAGGAATGGCATACAACACCAGCAAATAGGCGATCGACTCACCGTCGAACCTCCTTCGCGGAAATCTCCACCAGAGAAACGCAAAGAGCAGGAGCGCCACGACCGCTTCGTAGAGCTGAGTCGGGTGCACCGGAGTCGGCAGCTGCGGAAACTTCACGCCGAAGGTGCTCTCCGTAGGTACGCCGTAACAGCAACCCGCCAAAAAACACCCGAAACGACCGAACGCGAGCCCCAACACGATCGCCGGCGTGAAGGCGTCCGTGTACATCCACCCGTTGAGCCACGGGCGATGGCGAAAGTAGAAGATCGCCGTCCCGAGCGCCGCGATCAGACCGCCGTACCATACGAACCCTCCCTCCCCGAGCCGAGCCCAGTGGAGCGGGTCTGATTTCAGGAGCTCGATGAGCCCCCCGATCGGTTTGCCGTCCTCGTCGACGTGACCCGCCGCCTCGAACAACACGTGAGCCGCCTTGGAACCCAAGAGCGAGCTCACCACCATCACGATCCACAGATCGAACATCTGCGAAAAAGACAACCCGCTGCCTCCAGCCGGATCGTGCCGTCGCGCCAACGCCCACAGGGCCCCGAGCGCCATGAGATAGCCCACGGTCATCATCACCGAGTAACTCGGCACGCCGAAATCGAAGATTCGAAACAAGATGGGTTTCATCGTGGACCCTCAGTCTCCGCCCGCAGCGAGTCGTCGGTGGCCTGATTGATCGTGGAAGTGAGCCTCCCCTCGAGCTGCGCCCGCTGCCCCGCGAGCTTCTGCTCGAGAGTCTCCCAGACGGGATACACTTGTGACACCGGCAACCTTCGAATGTCCGGCACTACGTCGGCGATGCCGAGCGGAAAGCGCTGATTGAAGACGTTGGCGATCCCACCCGCGACCGCCTGAAGCACCCGCAACGCCGGGAGCCACACCTGCGGAACCGCGCCCCACGCGAGCCCGATGAGGATCTTGTCCCAGTGCAGACTCATCGAGAGGAGGTTCTGGCGGATACTCACCGTCACACCCGAGAGCCGCTCGCCGAGGATATCGAGCGCGCCGACCTCCAGCACCGCCTCGAGCGGCCCGACCGACCTTTGAATCGATGGGTTCGCTCCCTCCGGGTCGAGCACCTTCAACAACCGAATCACCATCTGAGGGCTCATCTTGGTCAGCTCGAAGTTTCCGCCGAGGGTCCGCTCGACCTCGTCCAGCGCGAGGTCGAGGATCCCGGACACACGATACACCTCCGGATCCTCACTCCGCGGCTCGCCATACGCGGCGGCGTACGGCACGTCGAGGTCGAGATCGGTGACGCTGCCGCGAATGCCGAACCTGATCTTACCTTGTTCGGTGATCTGCGCGGCCATGTGACCGAAAATGTCACCGTCCCAAATTTGCATGGCAAATCGATCGAGCCTGAAGACCCCCGATCGGTACGAGGGGTCCATGGAGAAAGCGCGGAGCTTCTCGCGGCCGTAGGCGATCTCGTCGATCGTGAGTCTCGGAGCGTGCTTGCTCTCGAAGGGCCTCAACGCTTCGTAGTCCGCGGAGCGCTTGCCCGCGGCCAGCGCGTCGTCAGGGTCGACGAACACTCGCGCGCCGCTCGAGAGCGTCCGAGTGAGCTCCAAAAGCCTGGCCTCGAGGTCGTCGCCGAGCGCTCCCTTCGGGAGCTCCCCGGGTTCGAGCGGCGGCGGCAGCACGAGCCGCTGCGCAAACGGGAGGCGTCCCTCCACGCCCGCGACGACGAGCTGAGCCGGCCCGTCTACATAGCCGAGCCGGTGCATCTCGATCGATCCGGACACGTCGACCAGCGAGTCCGAAGGACACGCGAGATTCAGGGACGCACCCAACTCACCGGTCAGCGCGTCGAGCCCGCCGACGACTCGCTTCAGCCGGTCGAAGTCCACCCGAGACGAGAAGGTGAGCTCCGGCCTCATCACCCCAAAACGTCCGCGCCGAAGCCGGCCCGTCGCATGAGTCGTGAGTCCGCTCGACGGCGCACGAACTTCGAATCGCTCCAGCATGGGTTCTCCGTTCCGCGGATATCGAAAGGCCAAATCCACGGACGCTCCCTTCATCCCCGAGACACCGGCCGCCCCGAGCTCGACGGCGTCCAAGCTCACCTCCACCCCGAGCTCGCCAGCTTCGATGCCTGCACCGAGCTCCACCCGAACCCCGCGAGCTCCGCCCTGCTCGGCGGTGACTTCCTGGATCTGAAGGTCGGACGAGAGCTTCGTCCGCCGCCTCGACACCTCCGCGGCGATCGTCCCCGTCATCGCCCTGACGTCCACCCCTCGGGGCGGCAAGGAGACTGCGACATTTTTCATCGCGATGCGCGCTTCGACGCTGAGCGGAGGCTCTGCCGGGAGGCTCGCGAGCTCGGCGACTCGATCGACGTTCCCGTCCAGCTCTACGAGAAGCCCGAGGGTTCCGGACGCTTGGAGCCCCGGGAGCTCCGCGAGAATCGCCGGCGGCACCATCGCGACGAGCTTGTCGAGCTCGACGGGAAGCAGCTCGACTCGACCTCTCAAAAGACGCGGGCCCCGAACGGGCCGAGTCACCCGAAGTCTGCTCGCCACCGATAAGTCCCCCACGGACGCCTCGAGGCGCTGCAACACCAGCTCCCTCGCGTGGTCTACCAACTCCGCCCGGAGCTCCAACTTCGCGTTCGTGGAAAATGGACCCGTGCTCGGCTGGTCGATCACGATCTTTGGAATCTCCACGAACCCCGACAAACTGAGCTTCTCCGGCGCCCAACCCTCGGGCGCACAGCCTACGCAGGAGATCGTCTGGCCCTCCGCCCGCGCGCTCATCGAGACGTGCGGTCGACTCGTGACCAAACCGCGCACCGCCGCCGAGTCGAGGGCCGCGATGAGTGCGACATCTGCGGTGACCGGCTGCCCGCTCCGGGGGTCGGTCGTCGTGGCTCCGAGGTGGGCCGACACGCCAGCCAGTCTGAGCCCCGGGAGCTTCGCGTCCGATATGCCCACGTCCACGCGCGCTCGAATCGGCTTCCGCGCCGGCGCCAACAACCGATCGAGCTCCGCCCACAGGTCGACCTTCGCCGAGCTGACCTCCGCCGTGGTGGTCCCCGTCTTCGCGCTCACGCCCTCCGCGGAGAGGCTGAGGTTCGCGACGATCGGCGAATTCTCGGGCCGCTCGGGGTCGAGCACGTCGAGCCCCGCGGCCCGCGCGCGCAGCCCGAGCTTCCCCAACCTGGCGCCAGGAACGCCGAGGTCCAAAAGGTCGAGCGTGATCGTCGCGCTGGTGGCTCCGAGCTCCTTGGGGTCGAGCGCGGCCACCCTCGACTCCAGCCCGAGCGCGAGGGTCCCGACATGCTGGTCCAGAAACGACAGTCGCTCGCCGTCGACGTGCAACGACACTCCGTACTCAGCCGAGCTTCGCGCGGCGTCGAGCTTGAAACCGAGGTCGTCGATCGAGATCTGCCGCTCTGGCCAACTCAGCTTCAGCTCGATCCCTTCGATCGTGAGTCCCAGAGTACGTGGCGATCGCCCGGTCAACTCCGCCAGTCGACCGGAAACTCTCCCGTCGCCGATGAAGATCGAGCCCGACGCGGTAGCGCCCGGCAAGAAAGGCGCGGCATACGGCCAGAGCTCCTCGAGGTCCCACTCCGATCGTTCGAGGTCCAAGCTCATCACGCCGGGGCCGGCTTTGTGAGTGCCCAACAGCATCGCGAGCGGGCCGGCCTTGGTGCCGAGGGCGTCTGCGAGCACACGAGACAACCCATCGACCGACAGCTTGGCGCCGACGAGTCGCCGGCCGCCGATCGATACCGAGATGGGACTCAGGGTGACCTCGTCGTTGGGAAAATTCGCCTCCAGACCCAGCTCGGCGAGGACGTCGGTCACCGGAGCTTCGAGCGGGCCCCTCAGCTTCAATCGCTCCGCGCCGACGGCGAGGGCCAGAGAGATTCGCTCCAGCACCAACCCGCTCGACGCGTCGGCGGCTACGGAGGCCGAGAGGGTGAAGAGCGGACGCGCTTCCACCTCCGTCGCCGGTCCGGTCGGGTCAGGTCCGGTCGGGTTAGGTCCGGTCGGGTCGGGCACAGTCACCGACAACCTGGCATCCTTCGAGAAACCCACGAACAACCCCGCCGTGAGGCGAGCCGGATCGAGCGCGCCGGACAGCCGCAGGCCGAGCCCGCTCGCGGCGACGTTGGGACCGTCACCGACCAGCTCGGCCCCCAAATCGACGACTGCGACATTTTGCAGAATGGCGTGAACAGGGGAGAGCGGTCCCGTCCGCGGCGCTCCCGGGGCTTCCGGCGGAGACTCCGATCGCTGTGGCCCCGCTACGGCCGCGAGCACGATGTCCAGGTTCGTGCGGTCCCCGCGGGTCTCCAACACGAAGTGAGGCTTTTCGATTCGGAGCGCGCTGAGTGTGACTCTTCGGCTCGGCAGCTCGCTCAGGTCCCACTTCACCTCCACGAGCTCGGCGGTGAAGAGGTCGCGGGAAAATTGCGGCGGCGGGCCGATCCGAAAGCCACGAATCGAGATCCCCTCGAGCAAGTCATATTCGAGCCCAGAGATGCCGACGGGTACGCCCAGCATCCCAGTGAGCTCGCGCTCCGCCCGTCGGCGGAGTCGGTCCGGAGAGTAGATCGACGGCAGAAAAATCAGCCCGCCGACCAGGACCGTCAGGAGCAGACCGATCACGACGATGGGCCAGGCAACCCAACGAATCACGCGACGCCGCCTCCGAGCAGGTCGACCCGGAATGTCCTCGCCGGTCGTCAAGTGCAGGCGCAGCCTACAGCAAGAAACCGAGCTAGCCCACGTGCTTTACTTCAGGCGATGTCGACCGCAAACCCTAGCTGAGCCCGGGCCTTCAGATACTCCTCACTCACCGCGTAACACAGCAAGTCCCGAATCTCGGCGTGCTGCCCGATCGCGTCCCTCGCCTCGTTCGGATTCGTAAACACCGCCTTCAGCTTGTTCTGCTTGGCGATCGCACGAATACACGTCTCGATGCTGTTGGTGACCACCAGGCCCGCGCGGTTCGCGGTCATGGCCGCGGCGCTGGTGTGTTTGGCGAAGTCGAGCCGCACCGTGCCCACGTTCGCCAGCGCATCGAGGCTCTTTCTCGCTTTCTTCGAGAGGACCCTCGTCAACCGCCGAATCATCTCGTCGAGCGCCGGCCCTTCTTTGGGCGCCGGATAATCTGCGCGCGCGAGCTTCAGCGACGCGTAAATCATCAGCTCGATCTCCGCAGCCGGAACCGTCTGGAAAAGGTAGTGAGCGCCTTTCATCCGCTCGAGCTCTCGCCCGAGGAGAAAGTTGCTCTCGACCTCTCGCATCCGTCGCGGGACGTTGTCACCCACGACGAGCGACGGGGGGTCCGTGTATTCGACGAAAATACCCAGATCCATGCCCTGTTTTTTGGTGAGATAGAGATCGAAGGGCGGAGCGCCCAGGACTTGGGCGATCTCGTCGGCGCGCCGCTTGATCGCGAGCTCGGGCTTCTGTTTGTCCTTCGGATTCACGTCGAAGCGCCCGAGGTTGCCCGCGAAGACCTTGCCGACCTCGGGCGCGATCGACTCGAGCACGTACCGAACGACGCCGCGTTCGTCGGGGTGAGTTACGAGGTCTTCGTGCTCGTCTCTCGAGAGCTCCCCCGAGCCGACCGGAGGAACTCTGTCTTTGTACTCCTGGAAGTAGACTTCCTCCTCCTGAGTAGGCGCCCGCAGGAACACGAGGAGCTCTGAGAGTACGAAGGCTCGATCGTGTTCCTTCCGACTCGCGAAGATCTGCCGCATCGCGTGCAGGCTCTCCACCCGAAATGGGTCGAGCACGAGCAAGCGGCGATGGATCTTGAGCGCCTCCGGCAGCGTCGACTCCGACTTGGCGTGAATTCGCGCGAGCTCCGCCAGCGCGTCCGCGTGGTTGGGGTCGACCTCGAGCGCGCGCCCGAGCTCCTCGACGGCTCTCTTCGTATCGTCGAGCTTCGACTCGTAGATGCGCGCGAGCCGAAGATGCAGCGGGATGGCGGGCGTTCGATTCTCCGGCGGGAACGCTTGCAGGTAGCCACTCGCGTCTCGCGCGAGCTCCCCCCAGCGGCCGCTCTTCTCGTACAGCTCGACCAAGCCGAGGATCGCGTCCCGATTCGTCGCATCGAGCTCGAGCGCCTTTCGGTGGGCCAGGATCCCGTTCTCGATGTCGTCGACCTTCTGCGCGTAGATCCTCCCGAGCTCCACCAAGGTCTTCACACGCTCGGGGTTGTTTCGCTGCACGTCGGCCAGCCGCAGCAGCACGTTGATGGCCGAGGTCCAGTCGCCCGCGCCTTCATAGACGTCGGCCAGCCGCACGAGGCTCTCCGTGTCCGTCCGATCGAGCTGGATGGCCGCCTGGAGGCACTCGACGCAGCGGACCAGATCGCGATCGTGCTCGAGGAAGATGAAGCCGAGCTCTCGGTAGATCCGCGCGAGCTCGAGGACCTCGTCCGAAGACGGCTCGGCGATCCCTGCGTAGAGCTGCGCGGAGCGCTCCAGCACTGATCGCGCGTCGCCGTAGCGCTTGGCGTCGAAGAGGATCCGACCGAGCCTCGCGAGGGCGGCCCGATTGTCCGGATCGACCGCCAAGACCTCCCGATAACGAGCCTCCGCCGTCGCCGGCTCGAGGATCTGATCCTCCTCGATGGTGGCGATGGCCATCATCAAGCCAGCACGCTCGGAGCCCGACGTGAGCTGCGCGCGCTTCTCGAGCAGCGCGATCAACGCCGGGAAGTCGGCCCGCTGCTCGTGAATGGCTCGGAGCCGCGCAAAAGCATCCGCGTGATCCGGCACCTTCTCGAGCACCGACTCGAACGCCTCGATCGCCTTGGTGAGGTCCGCGCGTTTGTCTTGGTGAAGCACGCCCGCTTCGAAGGCGAGGTCGGCGATCCGCTTGGGGTCCGTGGTCAGCGCGAGCTCGCGCTCCAACGAATCGAGCGCGGCGTCTCCGTCACCGCGAGCCGCGGCCGCGCGTCGCGCGCCACGGAGCGCCGGCAGGTGCGTAGGATCGGCGCGGAGCGCCTTGTCGTAGTAGGTAGCGGCGACGTCGAGCTGACCAAGCCTGGTCTCTGCGATCTCGGCCGCACGGAAGGCAAAGCCGGCGAGCGCCAGCGGCGCAGTCTCGAGCGCGGCGCGGCGCTGGTACAACGCCAGCAGCCCTTCGTAGTGACGCGCCCGACGATAGGTGATCTCGAGCTCCGCGAGCGCCGCCGGATGGCTCGGCACTGCCTCGAGCGCGGCCAGCAGGTGGGGCGCAGGGTCGCCGGCTTCCGGAGTAACGGCGGCGTGGGTCGCGCACCGAAGGTGATACGCGGCGGCTTGATCGGGATCAGAGCGCGCCGACGAGCGCTCGCCCAGCGCTGCGAGCCAAGCCTCCACATCAGCCCGAACCGCCTGAACGTCCACGAGCCAGTCGAGCGCGCTGGCATAGCCAGGCTGGGCAGCCAGCGCCGCGGAGAGCGCGGCCACCGCCTCGTCGGGCTGACTCCTCTTCGCCAACGCGACCTGCGCGACGCGCACGTGCACCGAGGCCTTGCGCTCCGGATCGGTCTCGGCCTCGGCGATGCGCAGCAAGAGCTCACTCAGCGCGTTCCATTCTCCCGCCGCGGCCTGCAAGGTCGTCAGTCCGAAGGCAGACTCCTCGCCCTGCGTGGAATCGAACGCGAAGCGATACAAATCCACCGCTCGCTCCGCGTTGCCCAACGACTCGAAGATCTCCGCCGCTCGGCACGCCGCACGACTCCGCGCGACGGGGTCTGCTTCGTGCGTCGCGCTCTCTGCCCAAAGGTCCGCCAGCCGCTCGCCGTTCTCCGTGAGCACATACAACCTCGAGAGCGCCGCGCGCGCGGTCGCCGACTGAGGTGTCGTCGCCAAAATCGCCTCGTGCGCGGCGATCGCCGTCGCTGGGTCGTTGAGCCGCTCCTCGCTGATCCGCGCGATCTCTTCCTCCGCAAACCGACGATCGGTGAGCGACGTCGACATGTCCCGACTGCGTTCCAGCAACGCGAGCAGGTCGGTCCAGCGACCCGTGGATCTCAGAATCCGCCCGAGCGAATCGAGCGCAGCACGATACCCAGGCTTGGCCGCGAGCGCCCGCCCGTAGCAGCCGATCGCACCCTCGACGTCCGCGATCCGCTGCTCCGCCAACTGGCCTCGTCGGTGCGCGATACGCGCGAGCTCTTCGCCCGAGGACAGCGCCTCGAGCGTCCCGTAGGCCTCATAGGCCGCGGCGTGCGCGCCACGGCGCTCGAGGATCCGCACCAACTCCATCACCGCGGGCCGATCGTCAGGTCGAAGCTCGAGCGCCCGGCGCAGATAACGCTCGGCCCCTTCCAAGTCGGAGAGGTGGTCTTCGGCCACCACCGCCGCACGCAGCAAGAGCTCGATCTGCGCGTCAACGCGGTCTTCCAGCGCCACCCTTCGATCGAGGATCGAGAGCACCGCGGCCCAACGCCCGCGCGATTGTTCGATGCGGCCCAGCCACGAAAGCGCGTGGCGGTCCGTCGGCGACAGCTCGAGCAGCCGCTCGAGCGCCGAGGCCGCGCCGTCCAAGTCGTCCAAGCGCAAATCACGAAGGTCCGCGAGCTCCAGGAGGCGCTGGATCTTTGCGTCCGGCTCCAACGAAGCGAGCGTTGCATCGACTCGCTCGGCCAGCTCCTTCCAGCGACCCGCTGATGCCAACGCCCGCTCGAGCCGCGCCGGCGCGACCGGATCATTGGGCGCCAAGACGATCGCCTCTTCGTAAGCCGCAATGGACCCGGCCAGATCACCGAGGCGCTCCTCGAGAATTCGCCCGAGCCTCATCAGCTCCCGCGCACGCTCGGCTTGCGGGACTAAGTCCAGCTCGGCACGCAAGACCTTGGCTACGTCGTTCCATTTTTCGTTTTCGGCGTAGAGTGCCTCCATCTCGCGCAGGAGCCCGGCGTTGTTGGGGTCGAGCTCGAACGCGCGAAGGAACGCGAGAATCGCCTTGTCCGGCGCGTGAAGGCGCTCGTTCTGAATACGTGCCGCGGCCGCGAGCAACGCAGCGGCCCGCGGACGCGGGGAGATGTCGGCGGCCCGCTCGAGCACGCCCGTGAGGGCCTCCCATTGGCTCGCGCTCGCATAAAGCCGGCGCAAAGACTCGAGGGCCACGACGGAGCTCCCGTCGAGCTCCAGCACGGCCTGCCAGTGCTCGGCCGCCCGCTGCGGGTCGTCGAGAAACAAGTCGGCGATGTCGGCCGCGCGACCGAGGAGCCTGATGCGGTCAGGCCTCGACGGCGTCGCGCTCGCGGTCGAAACGACGAGCCCGTGGAGCGCCGCAAAGTCCCGCCGCTCCATGTAGATGCGCTCGAGCCCGTCGAGCGCCACGGCCTCGAGAGGCGAAGCGCTCAGGGCGTCCGTGTAGAGCTTCTCGGCGTCCTTCGCCGAACTGAGCCGGTGCTCCAACAGCAACCCCAACTCCGAGCTGAGGCGCGCACGCCGAACCATGTCGAGCTCCGCGTCCAATTGAGCGCGAAGGATCTGGCCGACCATCTGCCAGTTGCCGACCTCCGAAAAGAGCCTTCGGGAAGCGTGCAAGATGTTCGGGTCCTTGGGAGAGAGCTGAAAGGCGCGCTGATAACACATCGCCGCGTTGCGCTGCTTGCCGAGCGCTTCTTCCCAAAGGCGACCCGTCTCCAGATAAAGCGGCGCCGCCTTGGGTTCGCGGCCCATCGCTTTGGCTTCCTGCTCGTAGCGAGTGATCAGCGCATTGGCCGCGTCCAGTTGGTCTTTGGGCAGCTCGGTCTTCGAGGGCAGGGAACTTTGAAGCTCGCCATTGGTCGCCCCAGGCGCGGTCGCTACCGCGGGCAAGGGCGGGAGATCTTCCGAAACGCTAACTGGCCTGGCGAGCGGTTCAGCGGCGTTCGGCGCGACTTCCACGTCCCCAGCGGGCATGCGGCCTCCTGTACCATGTGACCGCAGGCAGGTCGAGCCGTCAGGCCGGACAGATCAGCGCGTCGTCGAAGTCCTCGTCGCGGTCACGACGGGCTTCTGGCGCAGAGCAAAGCGGGCCTCGGGGCTTCGAACGACGGCGGCCAGGACGACCGCACCCTCCCGCGCCACCGACACCTGCACCTGTCCGTCGGCCCGAAGCCACTTCTCCCGCAGGATCCCCGCCGGGATGCGCGCAAACAGCCCGGATCCGCCGTGGCCCTCCAAAATCGTGAACAAGGCCGACTCGCCCAGGGGTTCGCCGCCGAGCCCTCGATACGTCAGATGAATGGCGAGACCCCCGAGGGACTGCTCAGCGTATCGTACGAGGATCGACATCCCTCGAGCCTCGTAGCGCGACCCCAGACCGGTCACTTCGACCGGTGCACCATAACGCGCCCCAAGCTGCTGTGAGGTCGCGCCCAGATCGTCGGCCCGCGCCGTCGCCGATCCCAAAACCCAAAGCGCGACCGCGTATCCCAGCTTCCAGCTCATCGCGGCCGAGCCCTGTGGAGACTCCGCGCCAGGAGACTCCGCGCCAACGCCTTTGCCGCCCCCGCCTCGAACCCAGCACGGCTCGACGACACCGCCCCGTCTGCGCCCACCGCGACCAACGCCGGCAACATGTCCACGCGGTATCGGCGGGAGACGATGCCGTAGCGATCCGAAAGCAGCGGCATCGAGAGCTTCAGCTCGCGCGCGATGCGCTCCATCTTCGCGACACCCTCCGCGTCCGTGTCCACACCCACCGCCACCACCAGGATCTCCGCTTTGGCCAACTCCTCGCGCATCGCCTCGAGCTCGAGCAACTCCGCCTTGCAGGGCTCGCAGAAAGACGCCGAGAACGCGATCAACACGGCGCTCTTCTTGCTCGTCGGCGCCGCCCCTACGTGCTGCTTCATCGAGAAAGACTCGACCTTGGCTACGTCGGCGTTCACCACTTTCAGCACGAACGCCGGAGCCACCTCGCCCGGCCGAAGCAGCTCCGCGCCTGCGGACGGCGCTGCCATCACGAGCGCGCTCCCAAAGGCGAGGGTCATGAAACGCACCCCCATGCACTAGTCCGATGGTCCGGCCGCGTCGAGCCCATGATGTCGATCCCGTCCGCCCGCGAGCCCACTCGACTGAAGCTCGAACCACTGAGCGTAACGACCCTTCTTCGACATCAGCTCGTCGTGCGTGCCCAGCTCCACGACGTGGCCCTCCTCCAACACCAAGATTCGATCGGCCATTCGAACCGTTCCGAAGCGGTGCGAGATCAGGACCGTCGTCTTGCCAGCGGCGAGCTGACCGAAACGCAAAAACAGCGCGTGCTCCGCCTCCGCATCCAGCGACGCAGAAGGCTCGTCCAAGATCAGAATCTCGGCGTCCCGCGCGAACGCCCGCGACACCGCGATCTTCTGCCACTGCCCCCCAGAGACCTCCACACCTCCCTCGAACCAACGTCCGAGCTGCGTGTCGAAGCCCGAAGGCAGGCCCTTGATCATCTCGAACGCCCCGCCCCGCGTCGCCGCCCGCTCGACCATGCCGCGGTCGTCGACCAACTCGACATTGCCGATCGCGATGTTGTCGTGCGCCGAAAATTGGTAGCGACCGAAATCCTGCATCACCGCGGAGATCCGGCTCGACAAATCGTCCCGGTCAATCTCCGAAAGCGGGATTCCGTCGAGGGTGATTCGGCCGCTCGTGGGCGCGTAAAGGCCCGTGAGCAGCTTGACCAGGGTCGTCTTCCCCGCTCCGTTCGGGCCCACGATCGCCAAACTCTCAGTCGGACCGATCTCGAGACTCACGTCCGACAAAGCGTCCTCACCGCGACCCGGGTAGCGAAAGCTCACGTGCTCCAAACGGAAGCCCGTTCGCTCGGCCCGCTCGGAGAGCCTTCGCGTCCCGCGGTGTCCACGAACCGGCATCGACAGGAAATCGAAGAGGTTCGACATGAACAGAGCGTCCTCGTAGATCGACCCGACGCCCGTCAGAATCGAGCGCACCGAGTTCTGGCCCTGCCGAAAGATCGCGAGATAAAAAGTCATCGCGCCCAAAGTCTGGTTCCCGGTCACCGTCTGTTCTACGACCAGCGCGTAACACGCATACACACCAAGCGTCGTGAGCGTGCCGAGCAAGAAACCGACGAGCGCGCTGCGAATGGCCAGCGCGCGCTCCTCCTTCAGCAGCTTCTCATACAGCTGCCGAAAGCGAGCCAGCAGCATCGGTCCAAAGCCGAACAACGTGACCTCCTTGAAGGTCACGTCCCGCGTAAGCAGGGCCTCGTAGTAGCGGAGCTTGCGGCCTTCCGGCGCCCGCCACGTCAATAGCTCGAAGGCCTGCTTGGAATACTTGGCCTCCCCGATGACGGCCGGAATCGACGAAGCGACCAGCAGCACCAACAACCGATAATCGAAGGCGATCAACGCCACGCCGAACGACGAGATCGTCAAGATGTCGCGGCCGATCTGTACGCTGCTACGAAAGAGCCCGAGCGGCCGAGACCCCGCCTCCCGACGAGCGTTGTTCATTCGGTCGTACGTCGATGGCGTCTCGAAATCCGTCAGGTCGAGCGACATCGCCTTCACCAGGATTCGATCCGCGAGATAGTGCCCGAGCCGCGCGCCCAGGATCGACTGGCACAACCGCGAAGCCCGAGCGATCAACGCCGCGCCGATCATCAGCGCGCACTCGATGCCGACGAGCCGAAGCACCACCTCGCGCGATCCTTGGCCCTGCGACGCCGCCACCACCGCGTCGATCAACAGCTTGCCAACCCAGGCGATCGCGAGCGGCAACAGCGCGCCGCCCACCGCCAGCATGAGGTCCGCGCCCGCGCTGAGGCGGTCCGCTTGCACGATGAGCCGTAGACTCTTGGGGATCTGGGACGCCGCTTTTCGGATGTTCGCCGCGTCGACGGGATTGTCGCCAGGAGGACGATGACTTGGATGCGGTCTCGCCACGCGCTCCGCCACGGAGCGACTCGGGAAGGTTCAGGTCAAGTCACACGACGCGGCCGCCAAAACCCATGGCGCTTCGGCCGCCACGCTGCGTCTCCTCGAACTCCGCAGCCGACTGGAACGCCATCTTCAAACGCTCCCATCCCGACTTGGCTTGCTCGAAACGAGGCGCTGTCGCTACGGACGCTTGCTTGTGGGCCGCACCATCGACTTCGACCGACCCGCGAGCCGCCTGGCCACCCGCACGCTTGCCCGAAGTAAACGACTGCCAAGAAGACTGATTGCCCGACTCCCACGCAGACCCGATGTGCCGCTGCAGCGCTTCCTGCCGCGCCCAACCATCTCGAGCGTTCGGGTCCTGCTGCCCAATGCCGATCGAAGTCTTGGGAATTTCACGCGTAGAACCGGGCTGAATGTTGGCTTTGTGTGCTTCCGAATGGAGCTCGATGCGTCGGTGGTCTAGGGGAATCGCCGCATTGATGGAAGGAGATGCCGCCACAAACGAGATCATCGGCGGCACGTCGACCGAGTTGCGTGGATCATTCGTAAGCGTGCCCGTAGCAGTTCCCCGACGGACCGATACCTGAAACCGAGCGAAGCGAGGTTTCGCACACGAGCAACGTCTCGGTGCCGCCCGCGAAGGACTGACACCTGAAACCGAGCGAAGCGAGGTTTCGCATCGTGCCCGTGCCCGACCCAATTCCCCAATGGAGCACCAGCCGGGCGGTCCAGCGCACCGGGCTTCTTTTCTTCAAGCTACGAGGGCGGGCGCTTTCGATCGATCCATGAGCTCAAGAATCGGCTCAATTCAGCGGAATCAAAAGGCTTTTCGAAGAATCGCACGTTCGATCCGGCGGCAGGGACCATCTTTTCATAACCCGACACCACGGCCGTGGGCACCGCGGAGGGCTTGCCGTGCTCCTCCACGAACGCGACCCCATTCCCGTCCGGCAGCCGCACGTCGACCACCGCACCATCGAGCTTCACGCTCTCGGCAATCTTACGAGCCTGCGCAATCGTCGTGGCGAGCATCGGCAGGCACCCACCAAGCGCCGAAATGAGCTCCGACAGGTTCGCCCGAAGCTCGACATCGTCCTCCAATACCAAGACCCGCGCCCGCGGCGCCCGCGCCAGGTCGACCAGCTCGAACAGCCGATCGAGCGGGATCGGCTTGGCCAATACATCGAGCGGACCGGTCGCCCGAATCTCCGCCAAGGCCGCTTCGTTCGCATACGCGGTCATGACTATGGTTGTGATCTCAGGCCGCGCCGACCGAAGCTGTCGGAGCAACTCGGCGCCGCCCATCCCAGGCATCTTCATGTCCGTGATGACGAGTGACACCTCGTTCTCCGAGAATACCGTGAGCGCCTCTCTTCCGTTGCGCGCCGTCAGCACCGGGATCCCTTCTCCCACGAGGATTTGCTCGATGTTGTCGAGCAAGTCGACGTTGTCGTCGACGACGAGCACCGCGCCACGCACGAGTTCAGCTTTCATCGACCTCACCTCCGGGCTCAGGTCTTCGATCTCGGGAGCACCAACTTCACCACAGCTCCTCCATCCGGCCGATTCGCTACCGTCGCGCGCCCACCATGGCGCTCCAAAACACGTCGTACGAGCGCAAGCCCAAGACCAACTCCCCCTTCACTCTTTGTCACAAGTGGCTCGAAAGCGTCAGCCAAGATCTCCGCGTCGAAGCCCGGTCCACTGTCCTTCACGTGGATTTCGATCTCGTGCCCACCGTCGATCGCCTCCACGACGATCGTCCCCCCTGACTCGCCCGTCGCCCTGAACGAGTTGCTCAGCACGTTCACCAGCGCTCGACGCAACAAGCTCGGGTTGGCTTCCACCGCAAGCTCCGGCGCGATCACAGCGCGGACCGTGATGTTCGCAGGCACCCGAAGCTCCGCCAACGCCGACTCGATCAACACCCGCACCTGCGCGCTCTCCGTGCGCGGCGCCGAGTCGCGCGTCAGCTCCAACAAATCCGTCACGATCTGCCCCGACAACGAAACCTGGTTCGCGATCTTGTCGAGGTGGCGAGCCACCGCTGGCTCGTCTCCGACCTTCCGACGCAGCAGGAACAACGAGGACTCGATGACTCCAAGCGGATTGCGGAGCTCGTGTCCAATGGTCGCCGCGATCTGCCCGATCGTCGCGAGCCTCTCCCGCCGACGCAGCCGCAGCTCGGAGTCCTCTTTGTAGGTCTCCAGCATGATCGCGAGCTCCATGTCATACAGGCGGTCCACCGCGTCGCTGGTCTTTCGGCGAAGGACTGGGTCTGCGATAGAGCTCTCCACGATCGCGTGCAGGTCCACGCGGAGCACATTCATGGCCGTCAGCATGTAGCGCTGTGGCAAATCGATCCGGACGTGAATGCGCCCTATACGAGAACGGCGCTCGAGGAAGGCCTCGTCGTGAGGCCCGACCAACCCGGAGCTGATCCAAGTTCGAAGTGTCCCTTTGAGGCGTTCGACCTGCGCCGATCCGCCGGTGATGGACGCGTGCGCTTTGGGGTGGGCCAGGATTCGATCGTAGAAATGGTCGGCGAGCCTCGGAATGTGCGGCGCCACGATGGGCGCGAGCGCGGCCAACAGAGCAACGTCGTCGTTCGTGAACTCGACGTAGGTCTTGAGGTCATCGAACAGCGACATCGAGCTCGCCCGGACCTTAGCACCAATGCCGATGAGTTGGGTCGCTGGATCCGGTCCGGGTCCCGAGCTGCTGGGCGCTTGCCAACTCGCTTGGTCTTCCGCGTCCCTACGGCCTCGTCGAGCGAGGCCGCCAGATGCCCGCGAGGGCCGCGCATCCGATGCGGACCCCTCGCAAGCCCTGCGGCAGTTTGTCGCGTGGGACCTGGCCTCCGCCTTGGCATCGATCTCGAACCTTCGGACGATATGAGTTGGAAAGAGAAGCTAACCGCGGAAATGTCGGAGCTCGAAGCACTTCGGGACGAGCTTCGGTTGCAAGCTCACCTCGGTCGCGTGGAGTTCCGAGATCAATGGGAAAAAGCGGAAGCGAGCTGGACCGAAGTCCGCCGAAAGCTCGCGGAGCTCGAGACCGTGTCCGGTGATGCCGCTCGAGACGTCGGACAGGCCGCCAAGGGGCTACTCGCGGAGATCCGATCCGGGTACGGTCGAATGGCGAAATGACTGGTCCGAACTTTGAATAGAGGGATGGCATGAGTCGCTACAAGACGCTCCTCGTGGGCACCGAGTTCTCGCCGCTGTGTGACGTGGGCCTCGACGCGGCCAAGGCGCTCTCGCAGCGCCTGGACGCGCGCCGAGTGCACGTGGTCCACGTAGCGGCGGAGCTCCCCGACTTCTTGCCTCCCGTTCCTTCCCCGGGGATGGAGGTCGCGATCGCGCGAACGCTCGAGCTGCTCAAAGAGCGCCTCGACGCGCTGAAGATCGACATCCCCGGCGTGGAGGTCACGCGGGAGCTCCGGCGCGGGCTGCCGGCGCGGGAGCTCGCCACGTGTGCGGCGGACATCCACGCCGACCTCGTCGTGATCGCGAGCCACGGGCGCGGAGCGCTCGGCCGATTCCTCTACGGAAGCGTCGGCAGCAAGCTCGTGCGCCTCTCCCACGCTCCCGTGTTCGTCGCTCGGATGGACCGTCGAGCCGAGGCCCCGTTCGCCCGTGTCTTGGCCGCCATCGACTTGTCCCCCGTGTCCGATCGCGTCCTCGCCCACGCGCTCGACCTCGCGGGGCCTGAAGGCTTCGTACACGTGCTCTCCGCGTTCGAGCCGCCGATCGTCACGATGGAGAAGGACGATCTCTTCCCGCGTTATCTGTCAGGACCCGAGCTCGCGGCCTTCGAACGCGCGCGCGCCGAATCCCTCGAGGCGCTCGTCGCCAAGGCCGGCGCCAAAGAGGGCCGTTATCAAATCGACGTCGTCCGCAAAGCACCCCCGCCCAACGTCGTGCTCGAAGTCGCCGAGCTCACCAACCCCGATCTCATCGTCCTCGGAACGAGCGGACGCAGCACCCTCGGTCGGATGATCCTCGGGTCCACCGCGACTCGAGTCCTCGCCGAAGCCCACGCACCCGTCCTCGTCGTCCCGTTCGACGTGCCAGCCTGAGGTCACGAAGCGCTCGCCGAGCGTCATGAGTACACCATGAAACTTTTTCAGCGCATCCTCGTGCCGACAGACTTCTCCGGAACCTCCCGGATCGCCTTGAATCGAGCCGTCGCGATCGCCCATGCCTTCGGCGGCGCCGTCGACGTCGTCTACTGCTCCTCTCCGGCGGGCTACGAGGGCGAGAGTCCGACCGCTGACGAGCTGAATGCTCGGCTCGAAGCCTTCCTCAAGGAAGTAGAGCCCCACGAAATCGCCGTCTCCCGCAGAGTCGTCTCCGGGTTGCCCGGTGACTTCATCGTTGCTGCCTCGATGAGTTACGATCTCATCGTCATGGGAACTCACGGTCGCTCCGGACTCAAACGGGTCCTGCTCGGCAGCGTCGCGGAGCGAGTCGTGCGTGAGTCGTACTGCCCCGTGCTCTCCGTGCGCGAGAGCCTCGATCGACCGAAGGGCGAGCGCATCATCTACGCGCTCTTCGACGACCCCGCGGATTACGCGCGGGCCCGAGACGCCCTGCGGGAGATCGGCGTCGGCGACCAAGACGTCTCGGTCTTCATGAGTGAGGGCCGCCAAAGAGACTTCGAGATCGTCGAACGAACTCGAGCTCCGGCCGCAGCTACCGCAGGTGGGTTGCTCGCCGGAGCGCTCGGCGGCATCGTCGGCGGCCTCGCCTCGCTCGGCGCTGCCACCGGCTTGGTGGGGCTCCTGGTCATGGGTCCGGCCGTCGCCTTCGCCGCCGCAGGTGGGATCGCCGGCGGGCTCATCGGCTGGGGCGTCCCCGAGGAGCGCGCCAAACGACTCCAAGAAGCCATCCAAAAGGGCAAGGTGCTCATCGCCGTCCACGTCCGAGACGACAAGCTCTTCCAGCGCGCCGACAAAATATTGTTCGCCTTCGACGGAGAGACCATCGAAGTCCCCGACTGAGTACGCGCAGTGTGCTTCGTGACCCGGTCACCTCACTCCGTTCACCCTGAGCGAAGGCTCGCAGAGCGAGCCGCAGTCGAAGGGCTTCTCGTGAGGGCGATGAAGGTTGGTCTACGAAGGCGTCGTCACGCGCCGGTGTCCGCGAGATGTTTGAGCGCCAGACTCACGAAGTCAGCCTCGGTCACGATCCCCACCAGCCGCTTTTCGTCTACGACCGGCAGGCAGCCGAGCTTGTGCTCGAGCAACATCTGCCCAGCGACGAAGGCCGTCGTGGACGAGCTCACCGTTCGAACGCCGCGGGTCATGATCTCGGCGACCCGTACCTGAGCCTCCGATTTTCCCTGCCTGAGCGCGGTCGCCGAAGTCCGGAGCAAGTCCCGGTGAGTAACGAGCCCGACGAGTTGTTCGGCCCGATCGACCACTGGTAAATGCCGAATCCGTGCAAGCGTCATGATCGTTCGCGCGAGGTCCATCGTCTCGTCTTCGAACAGCGTCTCCACGTCTGGAGTCATGATGCTGGAGACCAGCAGGGCACTCATGAAGTCGGAGCCTTGCACGCCAGAGGCCACGCCCCCATCGAACGGATCCGCCGCCAAAGGGCGACCAACGCACGGCTCCCCCGCGCAGCAACGCAATTTCTGCGGTGGAGCGATGGTTCCAACGCGCCCTGGACCGATTGCTTTGATGATCCAAACGCGGCCCATCCGTTGCAGGATGTGGTCTCGATGATCGCCATCGGCGACCCGCTCCTCGCGACCTACAACCGCCCCGTACCTCGGTACACGAGCTACCCGCCGGCCAGCGAGTTCGACACCACCGTCACCGACGCCCGCTATGTCGAGCGCCTCGAGGCTCGCGACCCAGCAAGGCCGCTGAGTCTGTATGTGCACGTACCATTCTGCGAACGGCTCTGCTTGTATTGCGGTTGCAACGTCATCATCTCCCGAAACTCCGCGCGCTCCGACGAGTACCTAGACCTCGTGGAGCTCGAGGCCACGCGAGTGGCGTCCCACCTCAAAGGTGATCGACGCATCTCCTCCGTCCACCTCGGTGGCGGCAGCCCAAACTCGCTCACCGTCCCGCAGCTCGAACGGCTCATGGGCATGATCGACCGAGTCTTTGGTCAAAAGGAGAACGCGCTGTTCGCGCTCGAAGCAAACCCCGCGCAGACTTCGCCCGAGTTTCTACAAGCCGCGCGCCGCCTGGGCTTCTCTCGAATCAGCCTCGGCGTGCAAGATCTCTCGCCCGTGGTCCTCGGCAATGTCGGAAGAGAGTGCGGGCCCGATGATTTGGTGTCCGTCTACCGAAAGTGCCGAGAGCTCGGATTCTCCTCGATCAACTTCGACCTCATGTACGGGCTGCCGGGTCAGACCGTCGAGTCCGTGCTCGACACGGTTCGAAAGGTCGTGGAGCTTCGACCCGATCGGGTGGCCGTCTTCGGCTACGCTCACGTGCCGTGGTTCCGGCCCCAGCAGAAGCTCCTGCCCGAAGACAAGCTGCCGAACCCACGCCTGCGCGCGGACATGGTCCTGGCCGTTCGCGAGGCCTTCATCGAAGGCGGCTACGTACCCATCGGCATCGATCACTACGCCCTCGCGTCCGACGATCTCGCCCGGGGCCTCGCGGAGCATCGCCTGCGGCGGAGCTTCCAAGGGTACACCGTGGAGCCAGACGGCGATCTGATCGGGCTCGGCGCAAGCGCGATCACCAGCTTGTACGACACTTACGCGCAGAACGCGCCCCACCTTCCAGACTATCGGCGCGCCCTCGAGGAGGGAGGCCTGCCCGTCGTGCGCGGCGCTCTGCTGACCCCCGAGGCCATCGAACGCCGCCGAATCATCATGGAGATCATGTGCCACGGCAGCCTGCGCGTCGACGACCGAGTCAAGCAGTTCGTCGATGAAGTCACCGGGGAGCTCTCTCAGCTGGAGCTCGATGGGTTGCTTCGAAGGTCGCCCCAGGAGCTCGAAGCGACCGACGTGGGCTCCATCTTCCTCCGCCGGATCGCCTCCGCGTTCGACACCACTCCGTCGCGAACCCGCGGCTCCTCGGCGATGTGAGGTCGTCATGAGACGAGTCACCATCAAGGACATCATGACTCACCCGGTCCACGTACTGATGGCCGACGAGACCCTCGAGCTCGCCGAGGCGATGATGCGGGTCGAGTCCGTCCGACACCTGCCGGTCCTCGACGCCAACCGAGTGGTCGGCGTCGTCACCTCCTCCGACCTGCTCCGCGCCAGCCTCGAGGGCGTCTGGCAGCGAGAAGGGCTCCTCGCGCGGGAGCTGATGTCCGATTTGCCACCCATCGTCGGCCCGAGCGACGCAGCGGTGGAAGCCGCGGTCCTGTTGCGAAATCAGGCCGGACCCGGTTGTGTTCTGGTCGTGGATTCGGGCAAGCTCGTCGGAATCGTCACGCCGACGAATTTTCTCGATTTGGCCATCCGGAGCTTGGATCCGGGGGTTTGAGGAGTGCGACATGATCCAAGTCAAGAGTATCCTCGTTCCGGTCGATTTCTCTGAAGGCAGTCGCTATGCGCTCGAGTATGCGATCGGGCTTGCCCAAAAGTTCGGGGCTTCCATCGAAGTCCTCCACGCGTGGTACACGCCTGAGTACATCTCGCCGGCCGTCGCCGTGCAAGCCATCGAGGGTGAGTCTCAGACGCTCGAGGCCTTGATGAATCGCGAAGCCAAGCGCCAGCTGGAAGAATTCCTCAAGAAGATGAAGGTCCCCGAGGGCGTCGAGATCCGTACGAGCTTCGAGTTGGGGCCGGAGGCCGAGGTCATCTCCACGGTCGCCAAGAATCACGACATGATCGTCATGGGTACTCACGGAAGATCCGGCATCGCCAGGCTCTTCATGGGCAGCGTCGCTGACGGAGTGCTCCGGAGGGCTCCGTGCCCGGTGCTCGTGATTCGCAGCCCCCGGAAGCCCGAGCGAGGGGAGGAAAAAGCATGAAAACGCTCAAAGTCAGAGATCTGATGACTGAAGAAGTCTTCAGCGTAGGCCTGCATGACCGGCTCTCGGCGGTGTTCGATCTCATGGCCGAGAGGCATGTACGCCACATCCCCGTGATCGGCGCCGACAACTCGCTGCTGGGTATCGTGTCGCATCGGGACCTCGTCAAGAACCTCGCCGAAGGGGAGGTTCCGGTCGGGATGCAGCGCCAAATGCTCACCCGCATCCCCGTCGAGGACATCATGACTCGAGACGTGGAGACCGTGGAGCCCGACACCGAGCTCTCCGAAGCCGGACAACTCATGCTCGACAACAAGATCAGTTGTCTTCCAGTCGTCGACGGAGATGAGCTCGTCGGGATCTTGACGGAGGCCGACTTCGTTCGCTGTGTGATCGAGCGGCTCTGAGAAGGAAGGCGAGTGTCGAGTCGATTTCGGTCCATCCTCGAACGGGGAGGGTCAGGTTCACTCCTGTCGACGCTCGATCCAACCGGTGCTCTCGAGCGAGTGGCCGCTGGACTGAAAGAGCTCGAAAGCAGGAACGAAGGAGAAGCGCCCTCCGAAGCCCTGACGAATGAGCTCCCCCGGCTTCTGGACGAGTTGTCGGTGCGCCTCGGCGCGCCCGAACGCGCTGCGCTCCTCAGCCTCGTCGCAACCTCGCTCGCCCGCGCGGCCGAAGTCGGTCACGACGGGCTCATCGACGCCCAACGAGACATCGACGCCCGTCGACTGAAGCTGTTCGCTGGTCTGAGCGCCGAAGAACGCGTGGCCGCCGAGACGCTCGTCGAATGGCTGCGTCTGGAGGCCCTCTGGGCTACTCGGCCGCCACCCGTCGAGCATCCAAAGCCACCCAGCCTGTGGACTAGTCCCTATTTTTTCATCACCGCAGCTACCCTCGTCGGTTGTGTGGCCTTGCTCGTGTACCTCGGACTCACTGAGTACACGTTTGCCGTCGTCGGGAGCGGCGGAACGATCTTCGGCGCGATGTTGATCTTTCGAATCCTCGCCAACCAACACGACGACTACGGGCGTGAGCAACTCATCGGGCAGCGAGAGCTCGTCGCTCCGGTACTCGCTGCCCATCCTCTCGTCGGTGTCTTGGTTCGCCGCTTTCCCAAGTCGCTCGCACCCTGACACCCGCTAGCTACCCGCAAGTTCCCCTAGACCTAGAGCGCCAATCGGCTTGGAACTCCAATGAAATCGTGCTCGTTCGTGCTCGTGCTCGTTCGTGCTCGTGCTCGGGCCCGGAATTCTTCGGATCGAGCAAGAGCACGAAAGCACGAGCCTGCGCGTAAGCTTCGCCGACCCACATCTCCGGCCCCGGCTACTCCGATACCTTCAACCTCTTCAATACACTGGCCGCCGGATGCGTCGGCTCGAAAAACAGCTTCTCAGCGGCTAAGGTGGGTACGGAGCTCCTGAGGCAAGCGACCGGGCACAACGCGCACACCGACTCCGCGAACGCCACGATCGCCATCCTCGCGAAGGTGAGGACGTCCTGGACTCTCTCCGCCGGAAGTCCGGTGAGCCGCACGCAGCGTCGAACCAACATCTCGAAGTGTTCGGAGTCCATCGAGAGGTCGTGATCCTCGACGAGAGCTCGCCCAAGACTGGAGAATGAGTCGGCAGCCTCGCGAGCCAGGACGCCAAGTTGCTCGGGCTGGGCTCCAGGTATCAGCCCGGTCGCCTGATCGAGCGCGAGCTGGGCGACCTCCATCAAGTCGAGCCGCGCCAGATCGAGACTGGTAGGCTGCGAAACGCTGGAAAAAAAATCGGTTCGAATCCTCCCACGGTAGTCAGGCTGCCCAAGCGCCTTCACGGGAGTGAAGAGCGCGCTTCCCTCGTAGGCATCCAGGGAGCCGTACAGCATCGCCCGGATCAGCGGCGCTCCCCGGAGCTCGGGGTCGGTCATGGATCGATGGGCCGAGGCCATGAGCTTCGCGCGCACCTGATCGCCGCGCCAGGAGTACCAACTCGCCATCTGACGAGTCATGACAAGGAGCCGCCTTCGAATGCGTTCCGAGCCAGAGAGGCGTGCCTCGGCCGTTGGCAGCCATGTCGTTGCAAATCTCGTCGGCATGGGCAGACCTTCCGCGAGGAAGTCACCTTCGTCGAAATACCACGGGTCGTGCACGGCCGTGCAGACGACCAACATCAATCGCTCGAAGGTCGCTTCTCGTGGGTCCGCCGCCGCGATCAGAGCGTCCCCCGGAAGCGAGCCGGGCTCGGCTTCGAGCAATCGATTCACGAACGGTCGTACCTCCTCCGGAATCGCCCGCTTCGACCCCGTGGACCTCTCTACGGCCTCGTGTACCAACCGGACGGCTTCGGGAAACGGCAGCTCGACCAACCGAACGCCCACGGCTGCGTTGGCAAACTCGACGAATCGCTCGAGCTGGCTATTGGATCGATCGATTTCACAGTCCCCTTCGCCAAGCCCATCCTCTCCCTCGATCGAAACGGACAACAAGTCGAATCGCCTCGAGGCATCCTCGAGACAGATCACCAACATGAAAGTGCAGGCTCCGTCGCTTGGGCTCACGAAGGCCCGACCCCTGAGTTCGGTCTTGGTCGGGCCTAGCTGCTTCGCCCGTCTCGCCGCTATGGCGCGCTGAAGCTCCTTGCGAACGGGCTTGCGACGAGCTTGCTGGAGGAGCGTCTCGAGGAGCTCGATGTCGTCGACGCGGCTCTCCTCGACGATCCATGCCAACACGTGCTTGTGTTGCGCGGCCAGCTCGTTGGACCGCAAAACATCTTGATACGCAACCGCCGCCGCTGTCTGGGTCCCGAGCCGGATCTTTTCGCATGCCACGAGCGCCGCGTCGCGATCGTCCCTCCGCAGCCGCGACAGACTCTCCGCAAACGCGGCTGCGGCAGAAGGATCGTCCCGCGCCCGAGTGAGTAGCTCCCGCCATCCGACCTCCGCCACCGGCAACCAAGCGTCTCGAGCAACGCCCTCGAGTCCCTGCGGAGCGAGCTCGAGCAGCGACAGAAAGAGCCGCCGAGCTTCGATGGGTCGCGTCGGGTCAGCGAGGCAAGCGCGAAGCCGTGGCGCGGCCTCCGCCACGCCCATCATCGAAAAGAAGCGATGCGCTGCTTCGTCCTCGAGGCTCCCTCGCTCAGCCAAGTCGACGAGCGCCATCTGCAGCTCCAGAGGACTCGTGGAGATGAGTTTGAGCCGACGATCCAACTCGGCCTTCGATCCAGGAGGGCGCGCGAGCAGCTCGCGGAGATCAAAGGCCAACACACCTCCTCCTGACCACAACGCGGCCGCTGCCGCAACTGCGACGTCTGATTCGTACGGAGCTCTAGCCCCCGCGTCGGCGGACTCGAACCTCGAGCCCACGCGAAAGGGTCAGGCGGGCTCGGAGTCCGGGACCAGGTTCCGGCCTCGCGTGCGGTCACGGCTCCGGCACAGCCTCCTCATGCATCTTCTCGATCGGCACGGCGATCTTGAGCAGCAAAGTCAGGACGAGCGCGCCGACCGACCAGACGCCAGCGCTCACGAAGAACTCCACCTGGCTCGGCGAGTACTCCACGATTTCGCCGAGCGGGCTCGGCACGAACCCAGGCACGATGAGACCCATCCCTTTTTCCGTCCAAATACCGAGAATCGTCATCACACACGCCGTCTCGAGCAGGTAGCGCCGGCGCACCCACCGTCGCGCGATGAGGATGCCGCAAGCCGCGCAGTTCAGCGCGATCGCACTCCAGATGTACGGGACCAGCATGTCGTGGCCATGAAGCCCGAAGAACAGGTAGGTCGCCGCGGCGTTGTGCAGAGTCCCAGGATAGAACTCGGTGAATAGCTCGCATCCCAGCAGGAACAGGTTGAGCGGCGCGGTCACCGCGAGCAGCCGCGCCAGCGAGCCGATCGCGTCCTCCTTCACGTCGAAGTCGAGATACTTCCTCACCGCCCGGAGCACCAAAATGATCAGCGCGGGCCCGGAGACGAACGCCGAAGCAAGGAACCTCGGAGCCAGGATCGCCGCGTTCCAGAAGGGACGGCCTCCCAGTCCCACGTAGAGGAACGCAGTCACCGTGTGAAGGCTGAACGCCCAGACCATCGAAACGAAGATGATCGGCACGTACAGCCTCTCCTGCGGCCTGCGATGCGTGAACTGGGAATACAAGAGGTACCCCGTGATGAATAGATTGATGACCAGGTACCCATTCAGCACTACGACGTCCCAGGCGAGCACGGAGATCGGGAAATTGAACTCACCAAAGAAGGGCATGAGATGCCAGAACCGATCCGGCCTTCCGAGATCGACGACGACGAACAAGAGGCATACCGTGACCGCCGAGATCGCCATCAGCTCACCGACGAAGACGATCTCCTTCACCGGCTTGTTGCCATAAACGTAGGCGGGGATCACCAGCATGACGGCGGCCGCGGCAAGCCCAACCCCGAAGGTGAAGTTCGCGATGTACGCGCCCCACGAGACTTGATCCGTCATCGCGGTGGCGATCAAACCTTGTTCGGCCTGGCGTGAGTATGCGACGACGCCCAAGGCGATCATGGCGACCAGGAAGCCGACCCACTTGTAGTAGTCGATGCTGCCGCTCGCGACAGCACGCACGGAAAATCGAGCGAAACGTACGACGTCCTTCATGGCTTCACCCGAAGAAATAGTAGAAGCGCGGCAGGGTTCCGACTTCCTCTTTGAGGACATAGACTCGCTTGGTCTCGATGACCTTTCTGACTTCGCTCTCCGGATCGAGCAGATTGCCAAACTTACGTGCGCCGGTCGGGCAGGCCTCGAGGCACGCTGGATATCGACCTTCTCGCGTGCGGTGAAGGCAGAAGGTGCACTTCTCCATGACGCCGCGCGGCCGAATTCGATTGCTCAGATATCCCTGGTTCGGGTTGACCTGTTCGCTCGGGATTTTAGGGTCCGTCCAATTGAAGCGGCGGGCGAAATACGGGCAGGCGGCCTCGCAGTAACGGCATCCGATGCACCAGTCATAGTCGACGACCACGATCCCGTCGGGCTCCTTCCAGGTCGCTCGGACGGGGCACGCCTTGACGCAGGGTGGGTTCCGGCATTGGTGGCACTGAACCGGCATGTAGAACTTGCCGGGCTTTGGGACGATGCCGGAGTAGTCGGTCGTGGCGCGTTCGACGTCGAACGAGCCCTTCTCCATCTCGAGGACGCGAATGTAGTGGACCTGGGGATCTCGGGATGTGTTGTTTTCGGTAGCGCAGGCGTCCTCGCAGCGCCGACACCCTACGCAAAAGGATAAGTTCAGGGCGTATGCGAACTCTACACCCGCTATGGGTTTGGGATCCTTGATCGATACTTCTACGCCGTATCTCTCGAGCGCCTTGGCCTCCAGACGCGCGAAGATCTCTCGCTTCTCGTCGTCGCTGAGTCGCTTGTAGTGCTTCTGAAGGAACTCGTCGAGGGTGAGCTCGGCGGCGGGACCGCAGGCCGCGACCGCCGCCGCGCCAGCGGCCGTCGAGCCGAGCACCTTCAGGAAGGCGCGCCGACTTCGCGGCGTGTCCCGAGCAGCCCGGAGCTCCTCGAGAGTTGGGCGCCCGAAGGCGGACGAGTCGCTCGAGCCGCCGGGTGGGGATTTGTTCTGGCTACTCATGATGAGGTCCTCCTTGAATTCTGGCGGGCGCCTCGCGCAGGGGTAGCGGCGGCGGCATGGCTTCGATGGGCTCGAACTTCGGGCGGTGGGGATTGTGGCAGGCTGGGCAACTCACCCTCGACTTGAGTCCAGACCATCGGCCCGTCTGACGACCGTGAATCCCAGATTTCCAGTCGCGAAGCCGATCTCCATGGCACTGCCCGCAGAGCTTGTAGCCTTCGTCGAAGGAGACCAGTGTTCCGTCGAGCAACTTCAGCTTCTCGAGATTCTCCTTCGAGTGGCACCAGACGCACCACACGACGGTGCTCCCGTGTTCGAGCTGCTTGCCGCGGTGAAAATCTTGAAGCGGCTTGATCTCCGAGCTGATCGAGCCCTCCGCGTGGCATTTTCCGTCCTGACACGGGAGCATACTCAGCGTCGGGGAACGCGCGACGATCTCGACTCGACGGGCCGCTGGGTTCGTGGGCGGAGCGAACGCCTGGGGCGGATCGCGACCGCAACTCACCACGAGCAGCCCGACCCAAATCACCACGTGTCCTCGATTTTTCATTCGGCCTCCGTAGGCTGGGCGCCGTCTTCCTTGGGCCTCGCCGCGGGAGTCGTGCCAGGAGACGGCTCCACACCTGCGGCGAACGGGTGACAAGCCTGGCAGCGCTGCGCGTCCGGAAAGTGCGTCGTGTGGCCCTTGTGACAACTCACGCAAGCCGCGCGAGTCGGCGCTCTGGTCTCGTGCGTGCCGTGGCAGGCGTCGCACTTCTGATGCTCTGGAACTCGGTGCATGCCCTGTTCGGCGATCGCGGAGTGGCAACTCTCGCAAAGCGGGCGCTGGAATTTGTGCGCCGAGTGGCATTTGCGACACGCCGAGTGTGCGGGCCCCCTCGCGGTCGTCGCGCGTACCTTGTCGCCGTGACAACGGGAGCAGTCTCGCCACTTGGGCTCGACGCCGAGCTCAGCCATCTCGTGAGGGTTGTGGCATTTTTGGCACTCGTCGTGCTTTCGGTCCATCGCCGCTGCGGCCTGCTTGGCGTGGCATCGCCCGCAGTCTCGCAGCTTCGTCACGTCGTGCCCTTCGTGGCACGATGAAGCGCACTGCAGATGGTCCGGGATTCCGGTCCAGGCCGCGAGCCGCGCCCGCGGCTTCTCATGGCAGCTCACACACCGCTCCTTGGCCTGCGCTCGTGTTCGATGGGGCAGGTGGCAATTCCGGCAGTCCCTGTGTTTGTCCGCTCGTAGCGGGGCCTTGGGCTGAATCTCCGTGTGACAGTTGGAGCACCTCGTCGGCTGATCCCCAGCGAAGCGATGGGGTGGGTGGCACTTCAAACAGTCTCCCTTGTGCGCTCCAACCGCATCGGGCCGCGCTTGCCGCTCGTGACACTTCGCGCACGCCCGCGCGTCAGGGCGAATCTTCTCCTGATGCGGCGTGTGGCAAGACGTGCAGACCTGATGCTTCGGAGGCTCCTTGTTCACCCGAGCAAGGTCGAACTGCTGCTTGTGGCAAGGGAGGCACACGCTCGAGTCACGCTCCGGAGACCCATGGATCTCTCGATGGCACTCGCGACATTTCGCGTGCGGCGCTTCCGCGGGCGAGACACCGCGCGGAGGATGAGTTGCAGCGGCGAGCGCACCGCGCGCCTGGTCCTCGTGACACGAGTGACACACCTCGGAGCCCCCGGGCTTGGGACCGTGCGGAGTGTGGCAGCCGATGCAATTTCGATGGCGCGGCGCGGACGAACGCCGGACCGCGGCCCCCTTGTCCTCGTGGCATCCGGCGCAGGCTTCTTCAGGCTCGTGACCTTCGTGCGGATCGTGACAGTTCGTGCACGGGTCGTGGCGCATGGGTGCGGTCTCGTAGAGCTCGATGGCTTTGTCCGCGTGGCATGACCCGCAGTCGCGCCCGGAGGCCTTCCAGACGTGTTGTCGATGACAGTTGGAGCACGACTTCGGGTGGAGACTTGCCTGCTTGTCGGTGTGGCACCGCTCGCAGTTTTTCTGCGGAAATCCTCGCTCGGCGTGGCCGGCGTGGCATGAGGGGCACCGGCGATGCTCCGACGGTTTGCCTTCTTCGGTCCAGAGTTGGGCCTTCTTGTGACAGCGTTGGCAGCCCTTTCCGGACCTACGTTTCTCCGCTTCGCCTTCGTGCGGGTTGTGGCACATTCGGCAATCCACGCCGCCGTGAACCCACTCCTCCGGAATGAAGGAAGTCACCCCGTTGGTCGGCAGCGGAGTCGACGACGAGGTGCGAACACGCACCGACACCGTCGGCACGGCGTTCTCGTCGGTCAGCCATTCGGCCATGGCCGGCGTCGAGGTCCGTGACTCGGTCCGAGAAATGACCTTGCCGTCGACCGTGTGTTGCGGCGCGGTCTCACTGTGGCATCTCCGGCACGCGCCGGCGCCCGGGCGAAGCTGGTCCTCTCTGCTCGGTGCCAGGAAGTCATGGCAGTCCATGCACTCGAGCTCACCCATCTTCTGCTCGTGAAGGCGCACGCTCGGGTGACAGTCGAGGCACGCCCGCCCCTTGGTTTCGTGAATTCCGTGACAGTCCACGCAGTCGACCTCACCTGGCTCGGCCCGAGCCCCTGCGGACAGCGGCACCCCCAGCGCGCCAGGCTTGCCCACGTGTGACCGGTGACCGGCGGTCTCCATCACCGCCCGAAAGGCCTCGCTCCCTCGGGATTGATGGCATGACAGACACGCGCCCCGGTCGACGAGGTCCGGCTTGGCGATAGGCTGAGTCGTCCCTAACACGGAGTCCGTCCACCGACTGACCCGCCCCATGCCCTCCGAGGCATGGCAGTCTCCGCATGCGAGCCCCTTGTGCGGGCTCGCTTCCCACCAGGCCGACCCGCAACTCCTACACTCGGGCAGCGCTGGAGCTCCCGAGTCGAGGAACGTCACCCAAACGAGCCCGAGGACTGTCAAGCCTGCGAGAACGACGGCAGCTCGGACCCCTCGCTTCATTCCTCTCGCAACCGCCGAATCCGAACGACGATCAGCCCTACCAACACCGAGACCATGGCCACGAACACGATGTGCCCCTGACGCCGAACCTCCAGTCGCTCCGTCGCGGCGTCCGCCACTCGCGTCATCTTCAAGGTCAATTCGTGCACGCGACTGAACTCCCCATCCAGCGCCGTCGACTTCATGCCGTGGACGTCCACACGCATGCGCGCGAGCGCAGTATGGAGCTCGGCTTCGAGTAGGTCGGAGTCTGGCAGTGAGAGGCCCACCGTTCGCGCGATGCGGACCTTGTTACGCGCGACCTGCGCTCGCTTCTTGGCTTCGATCAGCATCTTCCTCATGACGGCTGCGGCCTCGGCGCCAGGCGATCCGGACTTGTGGCATTTGCGACAAACGCCAAGCTCGGACTCCGAGAGCAGCACCTCGGTCGCCGGCTCGATCAGGTGATTGGAGTGACACTCGACGCACTGAGCGAACCCGAGTCGCTCGAACGGCTCGGCGTGAGGTCCCTCCATGAATTTCTCGGACTCCTGAGAGTGACACTGACCGCACGCAAGGTGAATATCCGAGGTGCCCGGAGGCGACGCCCCGTGGTCCCCGTGGCAGTCGTTGCAGGTCGGCGCCGACAAGTCTCCTCGCTCCAGAATGGCCTTTCCGTGTACACTCTCCTTCCAGTCCTCGAATGGGTTTCGCTTGGAGTGCTTCATGGCAGGGTGGCCCTGCTTGCCGTGGCAGCCGCCGCAAGTGCGACTCACCTCGGTCGGGAAGACCGGCGCATCCGGGTCCGTCACCTTTCGAACATCGTGGAATCCGTGGCACGAAACGCAGGTCGCGACCTCCAAGTTACCCTTCTCCAACTCCTGACCGTGAACACTCACTCTGTACAACGAAGACTGGTCCACCGGGAGCTTCGCGGAAAATCGACGGATGAACGCCGCGTCCGCATGACAACCTCCGCAAACTCTCGGGACGTCCTGCACGCTGGGCTTGCCCCGGAAGCCGAGGCGCGGATCGTGTGCGCGCTTCGTGGGTTCGCGCGCGTCCCCGCCATGGCAGTTCATACACGTCCCCTCGAGGATCGCGTGAACACTCCTCGCGATCGAAGAAGTCGGAACGGTCAGCCTCCGCTCCTGCTGCTCCTTGTGACAGTGAATGCAGTACCCCTCGGCAGGAGGAGGCCCGGGCTGTGCAGTCGCTAGCCCGAACAGAGCCACTACACTAATCCAGCCAGCCATACACCGTCATCCCCAAGAAAAAGCACAGAGCCAGCCAACCTGCTCGCGTCGAGCCGCGCTCTCCCCGATCGAGAAACGGCAGCGCGACGACGTACAGAAATGCGATGCAGAATCCGGTCACGCCCACGACGTCCCCTTCGACGCCGAGGATGTCTGCAGGAAGGAGCTTGAGTGTCTGATAGACGAACAGGAAATACCACTCGGGCTTGATGTTCGCCGGCGCCGCGCGGAATGGGTCCGCCTCGGGGCCGAGGTCCCTCGGTGCGAAGGCCGCGAGGGAGAGTACGAGCGCGAGCAAGCTCAGCCAAAACGCGAAGTCCCGAAGCATGATGTTCGGGAAATAGGGCAGGTCCTTGACCTTCCCCCTTCGTGTCAGCTCACTCGGCGTACTCACCCCGAGCCGTTGCACTTGCACGATGTGCAGGAACAAGAGCACCGCGATGCAGCCCGGCAAGAGCGCGATGTGCAGGCCGAAGAACCGAGCGAGAGTCTGACCACCAACATCCTCACCCCCTCGCAGGAACTGCCTGAGCCACGAACCCACGATCGGCACGTTGGCCGCGATCTCCGTTCCGACCCGAGTCGCGTTGTAAGAAAACTCGCTCCAAGGCAAAAGGTACCCGGTGAAGCCAGAAAATGTCGCAGCCAACAGCAGCAGCGATCCGAGGACCCAGGTCAGCTCCCGCGGCTTCCTGTAGGCACGCGTCAGCCACACCGCGAAGACGTGCGCGATGAGTAGGCCGATCATGAGCTCGGCCGACCAGACGTGAACGGATCTCACCAAATCGCCGAAGGGCACGTTCGTTATGATGTGCTCGACCGACGAATGGGCGTCGGACATCGAAGGACGATAGTGCAGCGAGAGTAAGATCCCGCTCGAGACGAGCATGAACAGCACGAAGAGAGTCGCTCCTCCTAGGTGATACAAGAGCGCCCATCTGTGGTGAGGCACCCGACGACTTCGGGCGAAATCCATGGCCCCCGTGAGGTCGACGCGCTCGTTCAGCCAATGAAAGAGCCTGCTCTGTTTGTGCGTTGACGAGCTCGAGGTGCTCACGCCCTAGGCCCTCCTCACGACGACTTGGTCTCCCCGAAGCTCGATCGCGAGCGGCGTGAGAGGTCGCGGTGGGGGACCCTGGACGTTTCGACCCGCGAGATCGTAGTGCCCGTTGTGACATGCGCACCAGATGCGCGAAATATCCGGCCGGAATTTCACGACGCAGTCGAGGTGAGTGCATAGCGCGATGAATGCGTGCAGTCGCCCACCGTGGTCACGCACCAAAAGCGCGGGCTTGGTGCCAAAGCGAAACGAAATCGCCTGCCCAGCCTGGACCTCGGACGCCCTCCCGGCTTCCACCTCGATCGCGCTCGTTTCCGGAGTGAGCGGCGCGCTGACGAACGAGACGATCGGATACAGCGCCGACCCGCCCAGTAGGACTCCGCCCCCAACGAGAACCGCATCGAGTAGCTCCCGCCGAGACTGAGTTTGAATCTCCGCCGTGTTTGAACCTCCAGAGGGCTCCAGCTCGTCACTCACCTCGGGCCTCGCCCGCCGCTCTCGCTCCACTCGTCGAGCCTAGGCGAAATGAGGGATGGTGAGGCGAGGTTCGCTTCCGGCACTCCCCGGCATGAAGCAGATCACGTGCCGTGCTCCGAGGCTTCCTCGCTCGGGATCCATCCCCTGATTGAAAACAATTCCGTGCACGACTTGCGTATGGAGCGAATTTTAGGGCCCCTCCCAAATTCCATTGCGCCCCAAGAGATTGGGCTCGCAGCCTCCGCTGCGTCTGAACCCGGCGAAGAGTTTGCCGGAACGCCCCTCCCTATGAGCGCCAAGGGGCCCTGGGAGCGCCAAGGGGGCCCTGGGAGCGCCAAGGGGCCCTGGGAGCGCCAAGGGGCCCTGGGAGCGCCAAGGGGCCCTGGGAGCGCC
>CAYXDO010000089.1:0-43521 GCA_964463485.1 uncultured Myxococcales bacterium
GCTGTCGAGGAGATCAACGACGGTCCGCGCCACGCGCGAACCACCTCAGGAACCCGAGCCGTTTCTCGATGAGTGAGACCCTGGCTCGCTGGCCAGCCAGTAGCGGAAATTCGGCGGGGCTCTGCGAGGACTTCGTGCCCGTGCCCGTGCCCGTGCCCGTGCCCGTGCCCGTCCGTGCCCGTGCCCGTCCGTGCCCGTGCGCGATCCTGAGGCAGGATGAGGATTAGGCAGGATTACGTAACGGGCCCTGGTTAGGGAGCTCCGGCAGCGCTCAGGTTGGGCCGGCTTCCTCGATCTCCAGACGAATTCGTTCACTCAGTTGGCGAACGAACCGATGGACACTGGCCTCGGCGACTCGGTGCATGAGGATGGCGTCGACCGCGACTCCGACAGCTCCGAGCGGAGGCTGGTACTGCCCGTCGAGGACGACCTGGGTCTCCGTGCCGGAGAGCGGGAACACGGAGAGCTCGGCGGTCATCGAGGGAAACAGCGCGGCGGCCTGTGCGGCTACCCATTTGAGCTTCAAGTGAGTCACCGGCACGCCGAGAACGGAGTGAGTCTTTCCTTCCTCCACACCAGCGAGCTCGATGGTGATTCCGGTCCCCACTTCCAGCGCGCCCACGTTCGCGCTCAAGTGGGCGGCCACGGACGTGGCGCGGTTGACGGCGGCGGCCGTGGCTCTCTGGAACAGTGCGATGGGGTCGACGAGGAGGACTCTCTTCACCTCGGCGTAGGAATGATTGACGTACTCATAGCAATGGAGCTCCCGTGTCATCGATGTTACCTCCAAGATCTCCGGTCGTTCGCTCACTCGAGCGGATAGTCGGCCGGCTCCGGTGACGGCTCGAGTCGGTGCTGACGGATCAGGCGCACGCAGGTGTTGAAGCGCAGACTGGCGTCTTCGTTGCCCTCGGGGCTGGAGGCGCGAGCCTGCTCGTAGAGTTGCATCGCGCGCACGAGGTTGTAATAGGCGGCCTCCCGCGAGCCAATTCCCCCGTGGAGCACCGCGTAGGCTCGTCGCTCCGACAAGATGCCCGCGTAGTAGCAGCGCTCGTACTCAGTCGGCAGGCGGGCCACTTCGATCATCGCTTGATTCTCCACCTCCGTGACGCCGTGCGCCAGCCGATCGGCGTACGCGAGCACCAGGCACATCCGAGCGCCGGTATGGCCGTCGTCGACGCTCAGGATGTCGAGGCAGATGCTCTCGGCGAGGAATGGCTCGTTCAAGAGTCGATAGCGCTCGGCCTTCTCCAAGGCTCGAGGGATCGATTCCTTCGATATTCGCTTGAGCTCCATCATGGGATTGTCTCCCGCCACGAGAAAAATAGGCGATGCTAAGTCAAAAAAACGAAAGCTTCGTCAAGCTCCTCCTGAAAAGACTCGGAAAATTCTCCTGACGGGGTCGTAATACCGGTCGACGACGCGCTCCTTGAGCGGAATGATGGCGTTGTCGGTGATGGTGATGCCTTCCGGACACACGCGGGTGCAGCACTTGGTGATGTTGCAGTAGCCGATCCCGCCTTTTTCCTTGAGGTCCAGAAGTCGATCTTCAGTGTCCAAGGGATGCATCTCGAGGGCGGCGGAGTAGACGAGGAATCGAGGTCCGATGAACTCGTCATGTTTGTCGTGGTTTCGCAGGACGTGGCAGACGTCCTGGCAAAGAAAACACTCGATACACTTTCGAAACTCTTGAACACGGTCCGCGTCCCGCTGATCCATCCGCCACGTTCCGTCGGGTGCGTCTGGGGGGCGCGGCGCGAAGGGTTTGATCTTCTGCTTGACGCGATAGTTCCAGGACACGTCGGTGACGAGGTCCTTGAGTCGAGGGAACGCAGCGAGCGGCTCGAGCTTGATGGGCTGATCGAGCGGGAGCTCGGAGAGCCGCGTCATGCACATGAGCCGTGGCATTCCGTTGATCTCGGCGGAGCAGGACCCACACTTTCCGGCTTTACAATTCCAGCGAACCGCGAGGTCGTTGACCTGCTCGGCTTGCACCTTGTGGACGACGTCGAGCACGACCATCCCAGTATCGACCGGCGTCGTGTATTGCTTCCATTCGCCCGAAGTGCCATCGCCCCGCCAAATCTCGAGCGTCACCTGGTTGCTCATTTGTTCTCCTCGATGATTTGTTTCAAGTCGTCACGGATGGGCGTGAGGGGCTCGCGGACCATCGTCATGGAGCCATCCTGGGCTTTTCGAATGACGATATTGAACTTGGCGCACTCGGGGTCCTTGTCTGGGAAGTCTTCTCGGAACTGCGCGCCGCGGCTCTCTTTGCGATCCATGGCGGCCAGGGTAATGGCTCGGGAGATGGTGAGGAGGTTGTCGAGGTCGAGGGCGGTGTGCCACCCCGGGTTGTATTCTCGATTGCCGGTGACGCCAGCGTTCTTGGCGCGGGCCTCGAGTTTTTCGAGTCCTTCGAGCGCTCGTTTCATCTCCTCTTCGACGCGAACGATCCCGACGAGGTCTTGCATCATGTCTTGAAGCTCGCGCTGGATTTCGAATGGGTTCTCGCGAGGGTTGCGCTCGAAGGGGAGGAGCGCTTCCTTGGCGAGAGCATCGACCTCGTCGCCGCTGACCTCGGGAAGCGAAGTTTCCTTGGCATATTTGGCCGCGTACTCACCCGCGCGTTTCCCGAAGACGATGAGATCGGAGAGAGAGTTCCCTCCGAGGCGATTGGCGCCATGAAGACCGGCCGCACATTCACCTGCGGCAAATAGTCCGGGGACGGTGGACATCTGGGTGTCCGGGTCGACTTTGACTCCGCCCATGACGTAGTGGGTCGTGGGTCCGACCTCCATGGGCTCGGTGGTGATGTCGATCCCCGCGAGCTGTTTGAACTGATGGTACATGCTCGGGAGCTTCTTCTTGATGTGCTCGGGTGCGTTCGGGACCCTCTCCTTTATCCAGGCGATGTCGAGGAATACGCCGCCGTGCGGGCTCCCTCGGCCGGCGCGGACCTCTCTGCGAATGCAGCGGGCGACGTGATCTCGCGTCAAGAGCTCCGGTGGGCGCCGCGCGTTCTTGTCCCCGGTGACGTACCGCCACCCTTCTTCTTCGGTGTCGGCAGTCTGGGGACGATAGTTTTCAGGAATGTCGTCGAACATGAATCGGCGACCTTCGCTGTTGCGGAGCACGCCACCTTCGCCGCGCACGCCCTCGGTGACGAGGAGCCCGCGCACACTTGGAGGCCAAACCATTCCAGTGGGGTGGAATTGAACGAATTCCATGTCCATCAAGGCGGCGCCGGCGCGATAGGCGAGCGCCTGACCGTCGGCGGTGTACTCCCAGCTGTTGCTGGTGATCTTGAAAGCGCGGCCGATTCCGCCGGTCGCGAGCACGATGGCTTTGGCGCGGAAGAGTCGGAAACGACCGCGCTCGCGATCATACCCAAACGCGCCGGAGATTCGATCGCCGTCCCTCAACAGCCGAACGACCGTGAACTCCATTTGGAAGTCGATGCCCTTGTGGATCCCGTGATCCTGCAGGGTCCGAATCATCTCCAGACCGGTTCGATCGCCGACGTGGGCGAGCCGTGGGTACTTGTGACCGCCGAAATTGCGCTGGAGAATTCGGCCATCCGCGGTGCGATCGAAGACCGCGCCCCAGGCCTCGAGCTCGCGCACGCGATCAGCCGCTTCCTTGGCATGGAGCTCGGCCATTCGCCATTGGTTGACGTATTGGCCGCCGCGCATCGTGTCGGCGAAGTGCACCTTCCAACTGTCTCGCTCATCCACGTTGGCCAAGGCGGCCGCCACGCCGCCCTCGGCCATCACCGTGTGTGCCTTGCCTAGCAAGGACTTCGAGACAACCACAACTTTGACACCGGCCGCCGACGCCTCGATGGCGGCCCGAAGGCCCGCGCCGCCCGCGCCAATCACCAGAACGTCGCACTCGGACGTGACATGCTCACTCATCAAAAAATCCTCAAGTCGTTCAAGATCCCCATCGAGCAAAGGCGCACATAAACATCGCTGAGCGCCACTCCGAACAAGCTGAACCAAGCGAAGAGTTGGTGTCGTTTGTTCAAGCCGCTGACGCACCGATAACAATCACCGTGAACGCCTTTTGGTAAGCGGTCGCGACCGCCTCCGATCAAGTGGCGCATCGAATGGCAACCAAAGGTGTAGGAGCTGAGCAACACGACGTTCGTGAGCAAGACCAGCGTGCCCACACCGACGCCAAACCCATCCTCGAACCGAGTCGCCTTCACGACGTCCCACGCCAGAACTCCGATGAACACGACGGCCAAATAGAGAAAATATCGGTGGATGTTCTGAAGAATGAGCGGCAGCGAGGCTTCGCCCCAGTACGACTTTCGGGGCTCGCCGACTGCACACGCGGGAGGGTCAGCCCAGAAGGCCTTGTAATAAGCGCCGCGATAGTAATAGCAGGTGGTTCTGAAGCCGGCCGGGGCCCAGAGGATCAGGATCGCTGGTGAGAAGGGCAAGAACGCGGGCCACCAACTTGGTTTGGGGCCAAACCAAGCGTGGGACGAGCTGCCGAAGATCTCGGGGGAGTAGAACGGAGACAAGTAGGGACCGTAGGTGTAATGGTCACCCTGGAATGCTGCCCAGGTTGCGTAGACGATGAACGAAGCGAGGACCGCAAAAGTTGCGAGTGGAGAGGCCCACCACACATCGCGACGTTCGGTGTCGAGAAACGGAAGCGACTTTCGCCCGCGAACGAATCCGGTAACGCCCATGGCGGGCGACTCATATCGGAGAATGCGTTGGGCTTCAACCTCGCCTGGATACCCCAGAGCACAAAAGCGTTGTCGCGCTGAACGGCGGGGATTCTGCCGCGGGGCAAGACCCGTCGTTCGGAGACGGGCCGGCCGACAAGCTCCGTGTTTGCGCGCGACGGAGCCAGGTCGGCGGCCCTCTTTTTTCGTCGTCGGGCTGGTAGCGCTGTCGGAGGCCTGTGTCCCAACGTCCCTAGCTCCCCTGGCTCCAGACCCGACGCGTCTGTTTTCGGTCGTCGTGGCGCCCGAGTCGCGCGAGGCGACGATCGTTCCTTCGGGCGGCGGATGGGGCGTGGCGCTGCGAGACGAGTCCGAGCTCTTGGTCTTCGACATATCGACGGCGGACTTGAAGACGCCGGCTGGGCTCGCTCCCGATGTTCCGAGCGCAAGGTTTGCCGACGCCCCCGCGCCCCAGGGAGGCTGCGGACGCTGCCTCGCGCCGGTGATCGCCCGCGGTCCGCAAATCATCCACGCTGGCGACTCATGCCTAACGCCTCCGTTCGCGGATGTGTTTCGGGTCGAAGGGGACGGGCTCGTTGCCCAGCCGACCGACTCCTTCGTGGCGTCCGTTCGAAGGGAGGTGTTGCTGGACTGGGAGGGTCCGTGCGCTTTTCAGGTAGCTCCGGACGTCGCGCAGTCGCTGGATTTCGCCGTCGTGAGTCCGGAGCAGGACGCCGTGCCGGCGACTGCCGGCGCGATGAACTCAGCCGGAGACCTCGGCCTGTTCTCGCTCGGCCTCGCGGTGAGGATCGGCGCCGATGGGTCTCGGCGCGAGGCCGGCGCACCTCCGTTCGTCAGCGAGGTTGGCTTCGTCGTCGCCCTGGCGAACGGTGACTTCTTGGTCGAGAGCGAAGACACTCAACCTCGGATCCATCGATTCGACGAGCACATGACGGCGAGCGAAGTGACGGTGAACGCTCCCATCGAGATCGACGTAAATCACTTGGTGCGCCTGCGGTCCGACGTCGATGCGTTTCTCGCAGGGGCCCACGACGTCGAGGCTGGGCCGTCGAGCGGCGTGCTCTTGCGGTGCGAGCTTCGAGACCGGACCCTCGAGTGCGCTCGACTGCTCGACCGGCGGATCCCGTTTGCGGGTGACTTCGCGAGCATCCACGTCATGGATGACGGCACCATGCTCGGTTTCGGGGATGGGTACTTCGTGACGGTGAGTCCAGACGGCGAGCGCTGGTCATGGCGAGATCCGTCCTTTCCGCCCGATGTCGAGCTCGCCCGGCTCGAGGCCCAACTCACGTCGACGGGTGATCAAATCGTCCTTTGTCTGTCCGGTCAGCGTCGAGGGGTCGCGCGCTTCTTCTCGACGACGGTCGACTCCACGGCGTGGACACCGCTTGGGGAGTGGCCCGGGATCTGCGAGGGCGTGGTCTCCGTGCCCGGGAGCCCGCAGCTTCGGTGGGTTCAAGTGGCGCCGGGGCAGGCCGTGGAGGTTGACTTCGCTCGAATGCAGCTCGCACTTCGGGATCGCTTGTGGGCCGAGCTCGGGCTCGACAGACCCTTCGAGTCGATCTTCGAAGGGCCCGGGGCGCTGTTCACGATGGATGAGTTCGGGCGTGCCTCCGTGGGCCAGCCTTCCGCCCTGAGGCTCGTGTATGGCTCTGCTTCCGTCGAGCCCGGGACGATCGGCGCGATCGTGGAGGAGCGCCCCGATCGGTTCGTCGGCTTCTCGACAGTGGACGGGAAGGCTTTTCAGGTGAGTTACGATCGTAGCGCCCGAGAGGTGAGTTGGGCGTCGCAGTTGGGTTTCGGAGCTCACGATCTGGTATCGTGCGCGGCACGTGACTCCGCGGACGGCACGATGTTGGTCGGCGGGGGAGATGAAGTCACCGGCCGCGCCATACTCCGTCGAGTCGACGCGGGGGGCGTGGCGACTGCGATCGAGATTCCCGCGGGGCCGCTCGTCGCGATCACGGAAGAGCTTCCCGGAAGCTTCGTCGTGGCGGACGAGGAGTGGGGACTTTGGCGAGTTCGGAGCGGCCGCGCCGAGTCGATCGAAATCCAGTGGGACGATCCGCGGACGGCAGAGATCGAGACGAAGCCCCTCTTCGACCGGGGGCACCCGTGCAAGTCCAGACCCACTCTGTCGACCCCGCTCGAGAATCTGAGTTGGCGAGCGCTCGGGGCGGCCGGCGCGGTGGTTTGGGCCGTAGGTTGCCGAGGCGTGGTGGCCCGAGTGGTTGGGGAGGTCGCCGAGCGGCTCTCGCCGCGTTCGATCTTTGCGGACGGGATTCAGGACCCAGACCTGACGGCGTTGGACGTGAAGGCTCCTGACTTCGTCGAGCTCGCTGCGCGAGGAGACGAGGAGCCGTTTCACGCGTCGGGTCTGCTGTGGCGGCTCGAGCCCGACGCACAGCTCGTCGGCCTCGTCGGCCGTCAACTGGTGCTCGAGCGGCGCCCGCAAGGTCACGATCTCGGCCCGCCGCTCGGCCTTTCTCACGGAGTCATGGTGTTCGACCACACGGTACGCACGACGGTCCCGCCCTTTCGTTGGTTCGAGTTCGCCGGTGGACTCTCGGCGGCGGCGATCGGTGAGGGCGTGGTGCTGGCGTCCGATCGGGTCGTGCTCGACTCGAGATGAGATCCAGCCGGGCCGCGGGGAGTCGGGCCGAGGAATCTACTGTTGCCGTCGTTGCCCTCGTTGCCCTCGAGGCGATCACGCTGTCTCACCGGACCGTCGCGTCGACGACCCAGCCGGTACCCAGCGTGAACCTCAGCACCGAGTCCGAGGGATCGCTGGCTGCGTTCCTGACGTACCCAGGAGCGCGGACGAACTCTCCCGAGCCGAGCTCGTGAAAGCCGTGCTCGTAGACTATGAACAGTCGCGCTCCGTTGCCGACGATTTCGACGACCCGCCCTCCGTCGAAGTCTCCCGGGTTGGTTTGTTCGACCTGGCGCGGGTGGGGCACGAGCTCGAAGCCTGAGCTTTGGCCGGGGTCGCGTCGAAGGACGAAGATCTCCGCGACCTCGTTCACGCCGTCGGTGTCGCCCGCCACGACGGCTTGGTCCGGGTTGAGGATCCGCACCGCGGCGAGGTCCTCGCGGTCGGACGGCACGGCGATCGCTCGGCGCTCCATGAGTGTGGATTCACCGGTTTCACGGAGCTGGAAGATCGTAGGTCCACAGCCAACTGCCCACCCAAGGCCATGCGCGGCATCGAAGTCGTAAACGAGGTGCTGGGCGTTGCAGCTGGGGGGCGCTTCGATTTCCTCGGTGAAGGGGTCGTCCCAAATGCGTTCGACGGTTTCGGCTTGCCCGCCGATCCGAGTCAGGCCCCCGTCGAAATCGAGCACGAGCCATACGTCTTTGGAGACTCTCCTGATCTTCCGCGCGCGCCGGGCTCCCAACGAGTGAATCGATCGCAGCTCGGAGACTTCTTCGTTGGTTTCGACGATTTCGCCGGAGTCGCCATCGAAGGTCGCGAGAAACACCGTGGAGCCCTCTTGGTAAACGGCAGTCGGTGCAACCGAGAGGAGGTTCCGCGCCACGGTCGAGGAGAGTGTGAGACCAACGCCGATGGCCACGACCCCCTGAGTGGACCGCGCGGCCACGAGCGGCCGGGCCGCCACGCCGGCGGGCCCCAGCACCGGCACGAACTCGGGCGACGAGGTCGCGGTCCGCGCTCTGTAGAAAGCGCCTGCGCTGGTGCGCGCCAGCGCCCAGTCCGTGGCGCGAGTCAGCCCCTCGAGCACCGCGGCTCGATCCGAGAAAGGGACGCGCCGACGAGGACCGAGCACCCTCCCGCCTCGATCGAGCGGAACGTACGTCGTTCCATCGACCGCCCAGATATCGGCGGAGCCGTCGAGCGACGGCATGAGTTGCAGACACCCCCCCGTCAGCTCCGAGGCCACACTCCACAGCTCCCCCAAGGGAGCTCGATCCAAGTCTTCGAAGTCCCCTCGTAACACGACACTCCGATGCCCTCGCTCCGCACAAACGAGCGCAGTTCGTCCGAGCAGGATCGACCCATTTCGGGCATCGAGCTCCCAGACGTCCCCGGCTGGCCGATAGCCGTCTACCCTGAAGTCACCGTCGTCGACCTGGATCGCAAAACTCTGCTCCGAGAGGGTGAGTACGAACCCGTCGGACAGAAGAATTTCGTCGGGAGCATCCAGGCCTATCAGGAAGTCGGGCGAAGTCAAGGCGCGGCACGAGAGCTCGCTTTCGTTGACTCTGCACCGGCTGATTTGCTTGATGAGTAGGCCCCCCGGAGACTTCGCCGTACCCGCGAAATAGACCTCTCCGTTCGTCGGGTGTGTTCGAATGGCGTTCGCTGACGGCCACTCTCCGGAGATCGCGAGCTCGACGTGGGCCAGCTCGCGATCGAACCGGAAGAATCGCCGGTGGTTTTGACCCCGATGGTCGGCCCCGACCACCAGAAAAGACCCATCGAGGAGCTCGACCGCTTCGACCGGAGTCGAGAGCTCCGGCACGCTCGAGCTCTTGCGGCGACCGTCCGGACTCACCGCCGTCGCCGTTCGGTCCCCGAAAAACGTCGCGGTTCCGTCCCGCGAGAGAGTCCACGTCGCGACGTGGACGGCCTCCGAAGGGTACGTGACCGACGCCGCCCAAGCGTCGACCGCGCGTAGGTCCGCAGGGCCTGAAGCCGGCTCGCCGGGAAATTCGAGGAGGAGTTGTCGACGAAGCTGCTCGATCGTCTCGGGGGTGGGAAGTGACTCCCCTCGCGGAGCGATGGGGCGGGCGAACGAGGGCAACAGACAGCGATCGCCTGGAGCAGCGACGAGCGGCGCCCTCATCACCGGAGTGCAGCGCAGCAGCGCGCCTTCGACGCCGCCCTCCAACTTGCGAACCGCCGAAGGCCAGCTGACCTCGGAGTCAGACCCAAGTAGACTGCGCGGCTCCAGCGCAAAGACGAGCCACGAGAGCGCGTCGCCCGGTCGAACGCCGAGCCGTCGCGCGTCGCTCACCTCGGCCGCGTCGACCTCGACGACGGACGAGCCTCGAAATCCGACCACGATCGCAAACTCACCCGCCTCGAGATCAGTGACGGAGACCTCCGGCCCGCAGCCCATCGAGCCCGAGATAATCGCCACTCCGAGGAGCGAGACGCGCGTGATCGCGTTGCTGCTCAGGGAGCCACCACGTAAACGTAAGACGCTTGGAGCCCCAAAGAAAAGTCCAGCGACCAGTACACGAGCAAGAAGACCGTCCAAGACAGCAAAATCGTCACCGAGTAAGGCAGCATGAGCGAGATCAAGGTTCCGATCCCCGTCGTCGAGCAAAAACGCCGACAAAATACCACGACCAACGGAAAGTAGGGGTTCAGCGGCGTGATGATGTTCGTGGACGAGTCGCCGATCCGATACGCGGCCTGGGTCAGCTCAGGAGAGAGCCCCAGATGCATGAGCATGGGTACGAACACGGGCGACAGGAGCGCCCATTTCGCCGACGCCGATCCGATCGCGAGATTCACGACCGTGGAAATGAAGATGATACCCACGATGGTGAGCTGGGCCGGCATGGCCGCGGCCTTCAAAGCCGCAGCCCCCTTCAACGCGATGAGGGCTCCGAGGTTGGATCGGCCAAACGCGTCGATGAACAGCGCTGCGAAGAACGCCATGACCAAATAGTAACTCATCGTCCCCATGGCCCTGGACATCCCCAGCACGACGTCTCGATGGGTCTTGACCGTCCTGGCCGCGAATCCGTAGACCGCTCCGGGAATCAGAAAGCCGAGAAAGATGAGCGCTACGATGCCTTGCATGAGCGGCGCGGTCGAAGCGGCGAGCTCGCCGCTCGGAGACCGAAGGGGTGAGTCCGTGGGTAACGCGGCAGACACCACCAGCGAGACGAGACCCACGGTCGTGAGCACCGCGAGAATCAGTCCGCGCTTTTCATTGCTGCTCAAGGCTTCGAGCTTCGGGAGCTCGGAGGAGTCGCCGTCGACCGGCACGTGCTGCATCCGCGGCTCGACGATACGGTCCGTCAGAAACCAACCCAGCCCGATGATCAACAGACTGGAGGAAGTGGTGAAGTAGAAGTTTGCCAGCGGATTGACGACCACGCTGGGATCGACGAGCTGCGCGGCGGCCTGCGTGAACCCTTGCAACAGAGGGTCGAGGCTCGTGGGTACGAAGCACGCGCTGAATCCTCCGGCGACCCCGGTGAAAGCGGCGCCGATGCCTGCGAGCGGGTGGCGCCCGGCCGCCCTGAAGATGACTCCACCCACGGGAATGACGAGGACGTAGCCCGCATCGGCGGCGGTGTGACTCAGGAGTCCGGCAGTCACGACGGCCGGGGTCAAGAGTCGCTTTGGGGTGACGCCGAGCAGCACTCGGAGCACGACGTTCACGAACCCGGTGTGCTCCGCTACGCCAACGCCGAGGATGGCCACGAGCACGACTCCGAGCGGGTGAAACCCGGTGAAAATCTTGACCAAGTCAGCAAGGAGGCGAGCGAGCTCGCGGCCCGCGAGCAGGTTGACGACTTTGAGGGGCTGCTTGGAGCGAGGGTCGAGCTCCGAGAAGGTCACCGGCGCGAGTAGGTACGACAGGATCCAAGTGACGAGGAGCAGCGCGAGGAACAGGGCGGCGGGATCCGGGAGCTTGTTGCCGATGCGCTCGATCGAGTCGAGCGCTCTGCTCATTCGGGTCGGGGACGCCTTGCTCTCGGTGCTCACGCGGGAGCGGAGCTTACTCGAAGGGCGGCTGAAGTGGGTCTTCCAACTCGTCCATTCGCGTTGCTGGTCGTGTCACGGAGTCGTTTCTCGTCCCGGAGGTCAGGCCCTCGAAGGTTGTCGAGATTCGATTGCATCGACCCGCGATCGCATCGAACATGCCGCCGTTGATCTGGGTGAGCGCCTTGCTGCTGTTCGTCACAGCGGCTCCAGATGAGGAGCGAGGGCGTCCTCCGCCGGCGTCCTTGGCGGTGGTGCCGATCCTCAGGGCACCAGCGGAGCGGGCCGGGCTGGTCTCGGGGGCTTCGCGAGCGACGTTGGCCCGGCTCATCGAAGGTCAGGCGGAGCGTCACGTCGAGATTCGAGTTCAGCGTGCGGAGGAGCTCTTCGTCGCGGACGCGTCGGATCTGAATCGAAAGCTGCTCGACTGCGGAGCCGACGCGGGGTGCTTGGCGGGCCGCCTCGAGCGACTGGGAGCGAGGCTCGGTTTGATCGCGTCGGTGAACTATTTCGCGAGGCCGCCCTTCTTGGACGTGCGACTGGTCGACACCGAGACCGGGCGTACGGGGAGCTCCATGCCGGGACCCCTGCTCGAGGAGGAGGGAACCGTCGAAGTCGCACTCACCCGCAGAACTCAGTCCGTCCTGGAGAGTGAAGGCCATCCGCTCGCAGCCACGCTCGTGGTCGAGACCGTGCCTCCCGACGCGGCGATCGAGCTCTCATGTCAAGGTCGGTCGAGGCGAAGCTCGTCGGGGACCACGGAGAAGCTGCGGCCCGGACCGTGGGCGATCCTGGCAACTCATGAAGGGTTCGAGCCGCAGCGCCGAGACCTCACGCTGGTAGGGGGCCAGGCGGAGAAGCTGACGCTCTCGCTCGTGGAGACTCCCTCGTCGTTCCCGTGGATCCTGGCCGGGGCGGCGGTTGGGCTGATTGCTGCCGGAGTGATTACGTACGTCATCGTCAGCGACCCTGGCTGTATTTGCGTGGGCCCCGAAGGCCTCCCGTGTGAGTGCTGAGCTTGGACCTCGAGGAGGCACTCCTTCCGCGCCGCTTTGGTCCGTACGTCCTGGTGCGCGAGCTAGGAGCGGGGAGCGGCGGACGGGCCTATCTCGCGCGCCCGGCTCACGGGACGGAGCCCGTCGTCGTCAAGACTCTGCATGAGTCCCTGGGAGCCAGCGAGAGCGCGCTGAAGCGATTCCGGCACGAAGCGGAGATCGCGGTCCTCATCGAGAGTCCTCATGTCGTCCCGGTGCTCGACGCGGGGGTGGTGGGTTCGACTGCCTATTTCACGATGGCGTTCGTGCCCGGCTGGACCCTCACGCGTCTGATTTCGGAGCTAATCGCGAGGCACCGGATCATCCCGGTCGAGTGCGCGCTCGAGCTGATGTTGGACGCGCTCGCGGGCCTCGCGGTCTTGCACGACGCGGTCGAGCCTGGGACGAACAGGCCCTTGGGTTTCGTTCACCGCGACCTTGCCCCCAAGAACCTGATGATCAACGCCCGGGGTCGATTGAAGCTCATCGATCTAGGGTTGAGTAGGTCCAATCTGAAGGATTGGCTGACTCGGCCCGGATCGCTCTTGGGGAGCCTCGGGTATATGGCGCCGGAGCAGGCGCGGGGCGAGCTCGTGGATCGAAGGGCCGACTTGTACAGCATCGGAATCATCTTGTTCGAGTGTATCGCTGGCGAGCACTATTTCGCGCGAACGGAGCGCGCCGAGCTGATTCGAACGATGGCCAACCCACCGGAGCCTTCCCTCTCCACGAAGTTGGACCGCGTGTCGGGCTCGGTGGCCCAAGTCATCGCACGTGCGATGGCTCCGCTCGCAGGGGATCGGTATCCGTCGGCGCAGAGCATGGCGGCGGCAATTCGGGAGATTCGAAGCCCAACCGGGCACGACGCGCTGAGAGAGTTGCTCTCCGAGTTGATGGTTGGGTCGGCGGAGGAAGAGGAGCGCACCGCGCTCGCGTCGTTGTCTGCCTCGCTGTCGGCCTCCCTGTCGGAGGAGGAAGTCGAGGAGCGAACTCTGGTGTTCGCGACTCGTCCGGCGAGCTTGGGGCCGAAGGCCGCCCCCGTTCCGGCGGTGCTCGCCAGCGAGTCGGAGACGGCGGGGGCGCCGCGTGTGACCAAAGGGTTGACCAAAGGGTCGACCAAAGGGTCGACCAAAGGCGGCGAGTCCTTGACAGAGACCTCGGGTCGGCCCAAGTCGCGAGTGAGTTGGTTGGCGATCCCCGCGGTCGTATTCGGACTCGGCCTTGGAGTCTACCTCGGAAAGTCGGTCGAGGCGCCAGCGGGGAGCTTGGACGCGGGATCCGAAGAGCCCGTGGTCACTGCGCTCGCAGCGCGTACGAGCGACGCGGAGGTCCAGGACTCAGCGCTCGTTGACTCGGCAGGAGCGGATCCCGCGGAGGAACGAGTGGAGGCCCCGGACGCCAAAGTCAGCGCTCCGCGCAGAGTAGCGCGGATGGAAGAGCTTCGTGCGAAGAAGAAGAAGTCCAAAGCGGCGCGTGCGCCGACCCGAGTCACGAGCGAAGCCGGAGTGGCCGCGTTGCTCGAGAGAATCACGAGAGCCGCGACTGAAGCGCGGGGGCGCCGCCCCGAGAATGCGGGCCAGATCGATCGGCTCCTGGGTGATGCGATGATGTGGTCCGAGTCCACCGACCTGGATCGTGCGCGACCGGCCCTCGGCAACATAGAGCAGAAGATCGACCGGCTGGGAAAGTGACTCTGCCATGACCACGACCCTGAGACCTCGCCTCCCCTTCGACCTCGCGGTCCTCGCGCGTAGTCATGGGTGGTATGACTTGCCTCCGTTTTCTTGGGACGAGGGAGATCGGACGCTCCGCTATCGTGCGCTCGTCGACGGCCGCTCGTTGGCGCTCGTCCTTCGCCAAGCCGCGCCGGATGGGCCGATCGAAGTGAGTAGCCCATCGGCGGCGTTGGAGTTGGACGAAGGTGCGATGAGCGTCGTGCGCCGGATCCTCTCGCTGGATTCGGATTTGGAGCCAACTTGGGAGCTCGCGCGACGCGAACCCCGGCTTCGATGGGCCGCCGATCGGGGCGCCGGAAGGATGTTGCGAAGCGCCACTCTCTTCGAGGACCTGTTGAAGATCCTCTTCACGACCAACTGCACCTGGGCGGCGACCCGTTCGATGTGCCAGAACGCCATGGCACTTGGCGTGGCAGGGGCGTTTCCAAGCCCTTCCGAGCTGGACGACCTCGAGGAGTCCGACTGGAAATCGAAGGCGAGGGTGGGGTACCGGGCCAGGAGCGCGAAGGAGTTGGTTCGCCGTTTCGAGTCCGATCGAGGGCAGATCGAGAGGGAGCTGAGTCGAATGAGCTCAGCGGAGCTGTCCAAATGGTTGCTAGCTCTCCCCGGCTTCGGACCTTACGCGGCGGGTCAGGCGATGAGGCTCCTCGGCCGGTTCGAGTCTCTGGCGCTCGATAGCTGGTGTCGGAGTCGGATCGCCGAGCTCACCGGACGAGAGCGTTCGGACGAGGCCATCGAAAAAGTCTATGGAGAGTACGGCGACTCGAAAGGTCTGATCCTCTGGCTAGACATCACCCGAGACTGGCACGAGCGAGAGGGGGCCGACGCGCATCGGGCGGAGCTCGGACAAAAGTTCTCGCGACGGAAACGGGCGCGCGCCTCCAAAGGAGGAGCCCGTGGGTAGGCATGAGACTCCGAAGAGCCAGCGTCGCGAACGTGATCGTGAGTGTGGGACCTCGAATTCGTCCACCCCACGCCCCCGGGCAAAGTGAGTCCGGGCCGTCGACGACGTCGACCGGTTCATCGACGCAGGCTCACTGCGTTCGCCGCGGTTCAGCGGTAGCGAACCTGTGCTCCCGCTCCGGGGGCAAGTCTCACCCAGAGCAGCTTCCTCGACGCCTCCCAGAACCAGCCTCTGTCGACATCGTCGATGGTCGCTCGGTCGGGCTGTTCATCTCCGGCCCCTTCGACCACGGGCGGTCGCTGGTCGAGGCGAATGGCCAGCGCTGAGTCCCGACTCACTCTCGAGAGTTGGATCGAATCGGACCCAAGCTGGATCGCGGTAAGCTCTCCGTCTTCCTCGTGGAGCTCGAACCGAGTCGGCTCGACCCCTGGCACGGCCAAGACCAACGCGCTCGGTCTATCGGCTCGGGTCGAAAACCCAGTGATGGTGCTGCTCACACTCATTGGAATGATGGCGCCCTCGCGGATGAATACCGGGATACGGCCGGGGTCGCCGACGTCGTAACTCTCGATGGTCGTTCCGCCCTCGTAGGATCGACCGAAGTCCCACCAGTCGATCCAAGTCGACCCCGCCGGAAGTCTCACCTCACGCGCCGACGTGGAGGAGAGCACGGGCGCGACGAGGAGGGCCTCTCCGAGCTCGAAGCGATAGTCGGCTCGCCAGTCTTCGGGCCCCTCGCCGCGGGGCCGAAGGATGGAGCCTCCCTCGGCGTAGGCTTCCTCCGCGAGGCTGTAGAAAAACGGGACCAACTCGTGATGGAGGTTAGCGAAGTACCGATAGGTGGCGACGACTTCACTCGCACGATCGGGAACGGCCCAGGGCTCCAGGTTTGCGCGGCCGTGCAGCTGCATGAATGGAGTCAACGCTCCGAGTGCGATCCATCTCATGAGTACTTCGGCGTCGAATGGGATGGTCCGTAGCAAATCGCGGTCGTCTCGATCGAGATAACCTCCGATGTCCGAGCCCACGACCACATACCCCGCCGCGGCGGATCTAAACATGTGGTCGAGCGAGTCTTCCATGCCGACGAAGTCGCGTCGATTGTCGCCGACCCATCCGACCGGTGCGTGCTCCTTCCGCGCGAAGAATCGGCCTTGAAATTGGTAGGACTCGTCGTAGGGGCGGACCATGGTGACGAACTCGTCGGCGCCGCGGGTCCGGACCCCATGGACATAGAAGTCTCGATAGTAGGCCTCCGAGTAAGTCTGATGGTCGACCACGCCGGCCAGAGTGGAGACTGTCGGCGTACTGACGTAGCTCTCGCCGAAGTCGAGCTTGAACCCGGAGATCCCGTGATCGAACAGGGGCGCCTGGAGCCCGTGCCACCAGCGGGTGGCGTCTGGATTGAAGAAATCGAGCCCGGAGCCCACGCCCTTCCACCAAAAGTATTGCGCTGCGTCGTTGACGAAATACCCATTCACACGGGCCGTCTCGTACTGGAGCGTGTTCGGCTCGTACGCGCTCGCGCCGGGCTCGGAGTCGAAGGAGCTCTCGTTGACCATCTGAGTGATCCACAGGACGACCCTGATTCGTTGATCCTTCAACTCCCGAACTAGAGTCCCGAAATCATGGTAACGCTCTGGATGCGGAACGAACGTGTTGTAGTTCGTCTCCCAAGGTGAGTCGAGGACCACGACTCCCACCGGAATCCCGCGCGAACGAAACCCTTCGACGAAGGACCGGGTGTCGTCGGTCGACGAGATGTCCTTCGAGATCCAGGGTTCGAAAGCCCACCTAGGAGTGTGGATGGGCGGTTCCGGGGCGGGCGGTTCGTCCATCGGGTCCGAGCAACCGATCGACGCGATCACCAAACATAGCGCGGCCAACGGTTGGATCAGCGGGTTGATGGAGCTCATTTCTGGAATTTCCGACGAGGACGTCTGCAGCGTCCCAGGAGGACGAGGCACGAGATCAGACCCGCAATTTCGAAGAAATTCGGCTTCGAGCGCCGCGCGCGACAATCACACCCGGGCTCGGTCGGCGGGGGTGGATCGTCGATTCCGAGTTGACTCTTCACGAGCGGCCAAATGGGTTCGCAGAACTGGTGAATGGGCGACGCCGCGGGGCACTCGAGGATCCCGCGAATTTCGTCGAGATTCCAGGCTCCTTCGAAAGCTCCGGCAGGCTCCTGCCGACCGACCGCGAAGTGGTCGATCCACGGCCATCCGCAGACCCAGAGGTCGCCCCCGACCATGCCCGTGCAGGCATTTCTGACAGGCGATGGCATGAGCTCGAAGGTTCGCCCGGAGTCCTCGGATCGGAACATCCTGGCGGTCGACGAGACCCACACCGTTCGACCGTCTTCGGAGAAGGTGGCGTCTCGAATCGCCAAAGTCGAAGTCAGAACCAGCGAGAGGGAGTCTCCGGAGTCGCTGCTCCGGTACAGGTACTCGGCCTCGATGCCTCCTGACCGGACCAGGATGAGCTCCTGGTCGACCGGGCTCACCGCCAGGAGCTCGAGGGTCCCGGAGTCCGGAAGGACGTGCGCTCGCTCGACGAAGGTCTGACCTCCATCGTCGCTGCGAAAAATCCACGTGGCAGAGGGCCGATAGAACCAACCGGTGGCGTACACTCGGTCGCTGTTCGTGGGAGCGTAGCGGACGGCGCTCGCGATCGTGTGCGAGCGAGTGAATACAGTGCTCGTGAACGTGAGCCCGTCGTCGCTTCGGAAAATGGTAGCCGTCGAAGACATCACGGTGGTCGTGGCCAGCAACCGCCGACGGTCTGGGCTGACTGCGACATCGCTGACGTCCGCGCCGGCTATCGTTCGGTCGAAGGTGCAGCCCCCGTCGGTCGAGATGAACAGGCCCTCGGACGAGGGAACGACGATCGCTCCATTGTCGAGCCACAGCGGGTGAGGGTCCTCGATCTTCGAGTAGCCGACGGACTCATCGCAGATCCAGTCCCAGGTCGTGCCTGAGTCTCGAGAGATGACGAGACCGAAGGTCGTCCCGATGATGATGTCGGAGCCGTCACTCGAAGAGCGCTCGGTAACGGAGACCGTGGCGGGGAAGCGCCCGTGCGCGAGTGCGCTGGGTGAGGAAAACAGCAGGGCGAGGAAGAGGACTCGGGGGCTCAGAACACGGACTTGGCCGTCATGGGAGCGGCTTGTACGGCTTCGCGCTTCTTGCGTGGATCGCCGTAAGTGGCCTTGAGCTCGGATGGGGTCGATTTCATCACGTCGCGGAGGTTCTTGTCGAAGCGGACGGCGCCCGCGGCGATCTCTCGCAGCGCGAGCACGGGGGCTTTGTTCTTCGGATGCTCGACCAGAGCGGGGGCGCCCTTCAGCAGTTGCCGGGTACGCGCCGTTGCGAGCAAAACGAGAGCGAAGCGGTTCTCGATTTCTTCGAGACAGTCTTCGACGGTTACACGAGCCATGGAGGCCGGAGATAGAGGGGTCGGCGAGCGACGTCAAGCTCGGATCGGGCGTTGGGCGTTTGGCTGGGCGCTCCTTTGGGCGTCGCAGGCGGCGCCCGCGAGCGCGATGCCCGAAGTTCGTGCGGTGCTCACGCGCGGCGACGCGGGAAGCTCCGAGCTCGTTCACTACGCGCCCAATGCGAGCGGAGCGATCCTACCAGAGCGGGGTCGCCGGGTCTTGCACGACCCGGGAGCTCCGCCGGCCGCGTTGTTTCTTCGAGACCGGGCGCTCGTGTGCGTCGCGCGAGAGCACCGAACCGACCTGTGGTCCCTGCCCTACTCCGAGCTGCCGGGCGAGCTTCTCATCTCGGGCGTCACGCCGAGGCTGAGCCCGCTGGTTCTCGAGGACGGAACGATCGTGGTGAGCCGCACCAAGGCCCGCGTCGATCGAGGAACGCAGCTCGCGGCCGAGCGGTTCAGCATCGCGTTTGCCACGCCGAAGGGGATCGTGGAGCCGTACGAAGTCGAGGCCTTCTTTCTGTGGCCCTTCGGCGCCAAGGGCTCCACCGTGTACGTGCTCCAGATCGACACACACGGGACACGTATCCTCGCCATGAATTCACTCGCCAAGAATTCGCGCGCAGGCCCGGAGCTCGTCGCCGATCTCGGCCGGTCCCACGTACGAGATCCGGTGGTGACTCGCGACGGGCTGGTCGTCACCGAGCGCACGGAGAGCTCCGCGTGGATCTCTCGAATCCAGCGTGGCGTCTCGCGTCGTTCGTTTGAGATCAAAGGAGCTTCGACGCTGCTCGGCCGTCCTGTCGGCGGGGACGGAGAGCTGCTGGTGTCCATCTCGCCGGCTTGGGACCGCGGGTTCCTTCAGGTCGTCGGACCTCGAGGTGCTGTGACGATAGAGCTCCCCGACGGATCGCCGATTCCGCTTGCAGCAGAAGGGACCGCGGCGGTGGTTCGTGTGCAGAGTCAGGCCGGTCATCGGCACTTCGCGCTCGACGTGGCCGGCTGCGGAGCCAAGGCTTGCGTCGGAGCGCCGATCGAGCTCGTCGCCGACGGGGTGCTCTCTTCGGTGCAGATAGCGAAAGCGAAGCGAGAGCGAACTAGGGCGCGTGAAGCGTTCGGTCGTTTCGAGGACGGTGAATGAAGGTCGGCGTACGCCTCGCGATCGCAATGTTCGTCCCGTGGATCGCCGCCGAGGCTCGGGCGGCGTGCCCGGCGTCCACGTCGTGTGCCTATCAGCCAGCCATGGGCACCAACCCGGACCCGCCGGATTTCGTGGAGCTCCTCGAGGCCGCAACGCGGGATGGGCTCCCTGGCGCGGTAGATCTTCCAGCGATCGAAGCGGGACCTTCGCGGACGCTCACGCGAGCTCCGATCGCCTGCGCGACGACCCGCGCCATCGCGGCGGTGGAGAGCTCGATGCTGCAGTTCTGCGACAGCACCGGCATCACGGTGATCAGCTTCGACTGCGGCTATGGAGTAATGCAGGTGACCACGGGTGCGTCGAGGTACGGCGAGGAGCTCGCGTCGAGCGTGGAGGTGAACGTCGGAGCGGGCACCGAGATCTTGGTGGGCAAATGGAACGCCGAGTACGGAGGCTCGATTGGTGAGTCTGATCCGAGTATCATCGAATCTTGGTACTACTCATTTTGGGCGTATAATGGGTTCGTTTATTCGAATCACCCGGAGAACCCATCCCTGCCGCCCAATCGCCCTCCCTACAACGGTCCGGGAGCGTTGCCACGTGGTGACTATCCGTACCAGGAGCTCGTGCTCGGCATGATTCGAAACCCATACGATGGGTTGTGGGATCCGATCGAAGTCACTTATCCGGCGCCGGGATCGATCGACGCCGATCCGCAGTCGCTGCCCGCCATCGAGCCGGAGCATGTTTCGCTTTGTCCTCCTGCCTGCCCGGACTGCGACGGAGGCGTTCTGGACGACGCAGCGGCCCCGGACGCCACGCCGGTCATGGACGCGGCGCCTGATCGCGACGCGGCCGAGCAAGGAGACGCTGCGGTCGTGGTCGACGCGAGCGCGCTCTCAGATGGAGCCGTCGTCGACGCGGGAGCCGTTGGCGCGGAGACGGGAGCGGACGCCTCGGACGTCGATGCGCAGTCGCAGGACGTGCTCAAGTTTCGACCTGGTCACGAAGAGCTGGAAGGGCTCCTGCCCGCCGGGAGCATCGGTGGCGCGGCTTGTCGCTGTAGGCGGACGGGCTCTAGGTGGGATCCGTTGGTCGGAGGTCTCTTTCTGTTCAGCCTCGCTCGAACAGCGCGGCGGCGCCCATGCCGCCGCCTACGCACATCGTGACGATTCCAAAGCGACCCTCGCGACGGCCGAGCTCGTGGAGCAGGGTCGCGGTCATCCTCGCGCCGGTTGCGCCGAGCGGGTGACCGATCGCGATCGCGCCTCCGTTCGGATTGAGCTGGGCGTCGGACACGCCGAGCTCGCGTTGACAGTACACCGCTTGCGCGGCGAAGGCCTCGTTCATCTCGACGACGTCGAGGTCGCCGATCGATCCGCCCGTGCGAGCGAGCAGCTTTCGCACCGCCGGGACCGGACCGATTCCCATGAGCGCGGGATCGACGCCCGCCGTCGCATAGCCGCGCAGCGTACCAAGCGGTTTGAGCCCAAACGAATCTGCAGCCTTGCGCGACATGACCAGCGAGACGGCCGCGCCATCGGAGAGAGGTGACGAGTTGCCGGCGGTGACGGTGCCGTCCTTTTTGAAGGCCGGCTTGAGCGCGGTCAGGCCCTCGAGCGTCGTGTCCGGGCGCACCAGCTCATCGCGGACGAAGGTCTTCGTGAAGCGCTGACCTCTGTCGTCGTAGGCGACCGCGTCGATCGGCACGATCTCCGCGTCGAAAGACTTGCGCTCGATCGCCGCCGACGCCTTCTTGTGCGAGCCATACGCAAACTCGTCTTGCGCGCGCCGAGTGACCTCGTAGCGAGCGGACACGTTCTCGGCCGTGATACCCATAGGCGCGTAAACGTCGGGCACGCGATCGGTGACGTCGGGGCTCATGGTGGGCTTGTTGCCGCCCATGGGGACCATGGTCATCGACTCCACACCGCCAGCGAGGATCACGTCAGCCTGTCCGGTGGCGACCTTGCCCGCGGCCATGGCGATCGCTTCGATTCCGGACGAGCAGAAGCGGTTCACGGTGACTGCGCTGACGGTATACGGCAGGCCCGCCGCGAGCGCGGAGATTCGCGCCACGTTCAAGCCTTGCTCACCCTCGGGCATGGCACATCCGACCATGACGTCTTCGATGCGGTCGAGTGGAACGCCAAGCCCGGTGGCCTTCTCGAGAGTCTTCTTCATGACTTGAGCCAAGAGGTCATCCGGGCGAGTGAGCGTCAGCGCCCCCTTCTTCGCGCGACCCACGGCGGACCGATGGGCGAGGACGATGACTGTGTCGTCGGATCGGCGTTCGAATTTCATGGAATGGGCCTAGCACTCCAGATTCGAAGTGTCACGGGCGCCGGAGCCCCGGAGCGTCGGAGCGGCGTGAGCTCGTTGGAACCGTCGTTGGAACCGTCGTTGGAACCGTCGTTGGAACCGTCGTTAGAACCGTCGTTAGAACCGTCGTTAGAACCGTCGGTGGAACCGTCGGAACCGGCAACGGGCCGGCGCCGGTGGTGATTTGGAGTATGAGCCCTCGCAGAAACACGGCACGCGACTCAGACGAGCCCACGATGTTTCTTGGCTTTGCCGTCCTTCTTGGCGGTCGCTCCGCGGGCGTCGAGGACGCCGCGTTTTTCGCGTGGGGGAAGAGAGCCCGAGGCGAGCTTCGTGGCGCGGCCGCGCCAGCACCCAGGGTCCGACGCGAGCATTCGACCCACTTTTTCGAGCGCGCGTTTGAACATCTCGGTCCGATCTTCGACCGTCAGCTCGCCCTGGTAGACTCGGCCGGCCCTGATCGCGGGAGACACAGGGAGCCTGCCGAGCTCCTCGAGGAAAGCGGGAGCGTCCTTTCCTCCGATGAATCCCAGCGCGTACAGGCAACCATCGAGCACCCAGAACAACTCATCGTCGGTCACGTGCAGCTGACGTATTCGTTCGATCAAGAACGGGCTGGCGATCGAGGCTTCGCGGCCGAACGCGGCGAGCGCTTTTGCGAGATTCACGACGGCACCGGGGGCAGCAGCGTCGCGGAGGCACAGCGCCAAGATCGGGATCACCGACTCGGGCAGCTCGCCCAGCCGAGCCTTGTTGCGCAAGGCGATGGCGGCCCAGGTAGCATGGTCCGGAGAGTCCGTGGCGAGGTCGGCATAGAGCGCGAGCAGGGCGCGCCAGGGGAGCGCCGCGCAGGAACCCAGCACATCGGGCTGACCCATTCGCCGAACGTACGCCCGTTGCCCTCGGACGTGTAGCCAAACATCACCGGAAAAACAGCGCAGATCCACCAAGTAAGCCTTCCCCCTTGAACGGAACTCGGCTAAGGTTCCGCGACTTCCGCGACTTCAGAAAGGACTACGCATGAACATCCGCAAGCAAGGCAAGACCACCCTCGACACCGATCTTTTGGAGAAGCTCGCCTTCGCCCAAGGATCGAGCGGCAACATCACGGCGAAGGAAGCCAAGTCGGCGATCGCGACGGTGAAGAAGGACCTGAAGGGCGACCTCAAGTACACGACAGGCGCTGCCGCGTACAAGAAGGCGGAAGAAGCGATCTCGAAGACCTTCGAGTTGGCGATCAACAGCGGTTGGGTCAAGAGCGCGACGGCGCAGGAAGCCATTCAGGAGTTCATCAAAGGCGATGGCGACAAGAGTCTGAAGGGCACGCTCGCGCAGATCCGCGAGGACGCCAAGACCGCGCAGCCGCCTCGAAGCACGTACTCGTCGTACAGCCGTTCTCGCTCGGCCTCCTGACTCCTAGACCCTGAGCCCCACATCCGCGATTGTGAACCGAGAGGCTGTGGCGTGTGCGCGCGCTGCGGTCGAAGCATTCTCTTCCGTTCACTCTGAGCTCGTCGATCTCTCGATCGACCCGAAGCCACTGTCGGGATCGCGCAGCGGATCGAGCTTTGTATTTCGTGCGCGCGGTTCGGGGCAGACCGTGGTGGTCAAGCTCACGCTAGCGGGATCGTCACGGGAATTTCTCGCAGCTCGTTGGTTTCCGAATTTGGCGCCGCGTGTGTTGGCGCATGCGACGTTCCGGGAGCTGATCCACTCGGCGATCGATCGCGGTGAGTTCCGCTTCGCGCGCGAGCTCGATCGTGGGTTCCTCACCTGTGTGGCGCTCGAAGAGATCCCGGGAGCTCCGCTGCCGGCGTGGCCCACGAACGAGGCGTTGCGGCGCGCTGCCAGGGCCATCGCGACTTTGCACGGTTGCGGTGTGAAGCGGGGCGTGCCGGACCTCGCGATGCCGTCGCGACCGACCGCCCTTCATGCGCTGGCGTGTGAGTACCTTCGAGAAGTCACGCGGGCCGGATGGTTGAGCACGCGAGCTCGACGAGCGGTGCGGCGTGCGGTCGACGCGGCCGAGGCGCGGGCGCGCAGGTCCTTCAAGCGCTCGAGGCTGCGCGAGATACGTCGACCTTGCCATGGCGACCTGCGGCTCGAGAACATCCTCGACGACGGCGAGAGCGCCCGCTTGATCGACTTCGACCACGCGGGGATCGGCGATCCGGCGGTCGATCTGGCGATGTTCGTGAGCCGCAACCCTTTGAGTAAGTCCCAGGCGCTTCGTGTGTTGGACGCCTATGCCGAAGTGAGCCCAGATCGCGGCATCCTCGATCGATACTTCGGCCTAGCTCCGCTCGTGGCCATCACCGGCGCCCTCGGCGCGTTGCTCGACCTCAGAGACGTCGAGCTCGGACGGCGCTCGGTCACTGACCGACGCGACCAGGTCACGACTGTTTTTCCTCGCGTGATGGGCGAGCTCGAAGTCGCGATCCGAGGCGCTGGGGTGAGTTGGGACTCCGACGAGCTCTTCGAGCCGGCGCGGCGCGCGCGCTTGGGTGTTTGGGTGACTGTAGATGGAACGGCGGCCAGTCAGAAGACTCCGCTCGCTGCCGCGCTGGCCGCGGAGCTCGGGGTCCCCCATTTCAACACGGGAGCGTTCTATCGCTTTGTCGCACTCGTGGCGCTGGAGCGAGGCCTCGACGCGTCGATGCCGCGTGACCGCACGAAGCTCCTCGCCGAGCTCGAACGAAGGAAACCCACCCTTCTTCCGGATGGAACCATCGAAAGTATCGGGCGAGAGAGGATCGGGCGACGCTCGAGCGAGGTCCTCGAGGCACCTTCGGTCGAGCTCAGCGTGGCGGACTGGGCCGCGATTCCGAAGATCCGGCAGGTCGCCGAGGAAGTCTTTCGAGCGGCGTTCGTGACCGAAGGCGGCGTCGTGGAGGGTCGGGACGCCGGGACCGTCCTGGTCGCTGATGCCGCGCTCAAGATCTTCGTCGACGCGCCAATCGAGGCGCGCGCAGCCTGGCTCGCTCGTCGCTCAGGGTTGAGAGTGCGGGAGGCCAGACGACGAATCGAGATCCGCGACGCCAAGGATAGGGGTCGACGGACCGACCCGCTTCGGCCAGCGCCTGGCGCGGTCCGGGTCGAAGCCCGACCCGACGCTGTTGCGTCAATCGCACACAACCTGGCCGAGCGACTCAGGAGACGTCCTTGATTCGGCCGTTTCCACGCATCCCCCATTTCCCGGGAAGCAACGCGGGCCCCGACGACCTCGTGCTGCACGAGGGTCAAGCTGCGGCCTACTTCCAGGTCGAAGCCATTGCCCTCGAGAAGCTCGACGGCATCAATGTCGCAGTGGCCCGGGCTCCGAGCGGAGCCTTGGTGGCCGATTTCCGCGGCGAGTGGGATCGAAGCTCGATCCGGAGGCTCCGGCGCGCGATCGGCATTTACCTTCGAAGTCACGAGCTCGAGCTCGAGAGCCTGGTTGGACCGCACGACACTCTCTACGGGGAGTGGCTCTATCACCGACTCACCATTCCGTATGTGAGTTTGGACGATGACTTTGTCGGGTTTGCGTTGAGACGAGGCGACGCGTTTCTCGCGTTCGACGAGGCGACGGCCCGTATCGAAGGCGCCGGACTCATCGCCGCGAGGCCGATCTTTCGTGGGCGTTTGAGAGACATGAGACATCTTCGATCGCTCGTCGGAACCTCGAGCTCTGCGTCCGCTCGCATGGAGGGGCTGATCGTCGAGGTCGATCATACTCACCGGTGGGCGAAGTGGGTCGAGCCCGGCTACGAGAAGCCTGAGCGCGGGAAGCTCTTCGGGCAACTCAACGCCACGCGACCCACCGGCGTTGGGCGAGAGCCGACCGGCGTTGGACGAAAGCGTGGATTGAAAACACGGCTCGAAACCGAGTAGGCTTTACAGGTGAGCACGGTGCGGGCCGCTGGAAGATCGCCGGTCACTTCGGTCGACGTGGAGTCGCTCAAGCGGCAAGCAGCCGAGGCCGCCGTCGCTGAGATTCGCAGCGGCATGCGGGTCGGGTTGGGGACGGGTTCGACGGCCCGACACGTCGTCGAGATTCTGGGTGCGAAGGTGGCCTCAGGACAGTTGAGCGATTTGGCCTGCGTGCCCACGTCCGTCGCCACGCGTTCCCAGGCCGGCTCGCTGCGCCTCGAGGTCGTGGAGCTCTCGAAGCACGGCCTCGACTTGGCGATCGACGGCGCAGACGAGGTCGATCCCAAGCTGAACATGATCAAAGGCCTCGGCGGCGCGTTCCTCGAAGAGAAACGTGTCGAGCTCGCAGCGGCCCGGCGAGTGTACGTGGTCGACGAGAGCAAGCTCGTCACGAAGCTCGGCACGCGAGCGCCGTTGCCGGTGGAGGTTCCCGCGAGCCACTGGCGTTCCGAAGCCGACTGGTTGCGTAAGCTCGGAGCGGAGGTTCACGTTCGCGGAGGTGAGACTTCGCCGTTCGTGACAGACAGCGGCAACTTCGTCCTCGACTGTCGATTCGCCGGCGGAATAGACGACCCCGAGTCGCTCGCACATGAGTTGGACGCGCGCGACAACATACGCGCGCATGGCTTATTCCTCGGGATGGCCGATCGCGTGATCGTGTCGAGCCCTTCGGGCGTCAAGTCGCTCACTCCCGCGGAGCTTCCGTCGATTGCCAATCACAGCTCGAGAGTAGGTAGCCCGCACACGCGCAACCCAGCGCTCTCCGCACGCGCCTCCCGCGGGGAGATTCGGGCGAGCACTCCGGTCGGTCCTCACTCGGTGCGTGTGCGCTCCGTCGAGATCATCCCGGCGGTCCTGGTGAAGAGTCGGGCTGAGCTGGAGGATCGCCTCGGGCGCGTGGAGGGCTCGGTCAAGCGCGCCCAAGTCGATGTCATGGACTCGAAGTTCGTGGCCAATCAGACCGTAATCCCGGAGGATCTTCGCGGGGTTCGAACCCAAATATCGCTGGAGTTCCATCTCATGGTCGAGAACCCAGGAGAGGCGATCAGGACGATCTCGCGCAAGAACTCCACCTACCTCGTACACCTCGAGTCTCTCGAGCCTGCGCAACGACCGGTCGAGCTCGCCCGTTTGCGGCGCGACGCCGAGGCCCTCGACTCGAAGCTCGGGATCGCCATCAGCCCGAATACGCCACTCGATGAGCTGCTGCCGCACCTGCGGGACGTCGACGAGGTCCTCGTGATGACCGTGGAGCCTGGGCTTGGCGGTCAGGGTCTCATTCCCGAGACTCTCGAGAAGGTCCGACAGCTCCGCACGCTAGCCCCTGACCTCCGGATCGAGGTCGACGGTGGGATCAACCTAGAGACGGCGCGAGCGGCCGCGGAGGCCGGCGCGGACATGCTCGTGGCGGGCTCCGCGATCTACGGCGAAGAGGACACCCGAGGGGCTGTCGACGAGCTCCTGCTTGCCGCGAAAGCGCGTTGACCACGACGCCATACTCAGGGCCCGTCAGGGAATTGTGAGCTTCGACGCTGAGCTCCGTGTTTTGTCCGGACCACGCTGAACCACAGAGGGCGCAGACAGAAGATAGTGAGGACGCATAGAAGTGCTCACTCGTCCTGTGTGCTCGGTGGGCTTCAACGCTGTGCTCCGCGTGGTTTGTCAGGATCGCCGACCTCCGAGCCTCGTACTTATTCGGCTCAGGCTCATGACGCCTCGGGCTGAGGTCGTGTCAGACTTGGGACGTTTCAGATTTGGGACGTTTCAGACTTGGGACGTTCTGGACTTGGGACGTTTCAGACTTGGGACGTTCTGGACTTGGGACGTCTCAGACTTGGGACGTTCTGGACTTGGGACGTTCTGGACTTGGGACGTTCCGGACTTGGAACGTTTCAGATCTGGGACGTTCCAGACTTGAAGGTCCACTCGTTCGATGTTAGATCGAGGCGTGTTCTCGACGAGCCAACCCGTGACCGAGGCGGAGTTCTTCGACCGGCGCCGGGAGCTCTCGCGCCTCGGCGAGATCGTCAGCGCCTTGGAGTCGGGCCACCCGTCGTGGCTCGCCATTTTGGGGCAGCGGAAGATCGGAAAGAGCAGCCTGCTGCTGGAAGCAGCGCGCAAGCTGTCGACGCCTCTGCTCGGGATCGCGGTCCTGGACACGAGCGAGTCGGCCCCGCTCTCGGCAGAGTTCTTTCGAGTGTATGCGCTTCGATGCCTCGATGTCTTGACGTCAAACGAGCTCGGAGCCTCGCTCGAAGCGGCCGCTCGAACGCCCGAGACTTACCGAAACGCCCTGTCTTCGGCCGGATGGCTTGCGAAGCTGGACCCATCCTTTCGCGGCTTCCTCCTCGAGCTGCCGACGTGCCGGCTGGATCCGGCGTCGATTCGAGAGTGTCTGGCGCTTCCCGAGCGCTTGGCCACGCTGCTCGGCAGGCGCCTTCTCGTGGCGATCGACGAGTTCCAAGACCTCGCCGCGCTCTCGTCGAAGCTCGCGATCGTGGATCCCGTTCCGGTGATGCGAGCCTCCTGGCAGCGGCACCGAAGGGTGTCCTACGTCATCTCGGGGTCGAGCCGAACGATGATCGAGGAGCTCGTCACTTCGAAGAGCTCGCCCTTCTTTCAGCACTTCGCGATGATGGAAGTCGGCCCTTTCGCCCCCGAAGATGCGACGGAGTTTCTCGTCTCGAAGAGCCCGCTGGATCGACGAATTCCGGCGGAGCTCGCCAAACGGGCGATCGAGCTGGTCGGTTCGCATCCGTTCTACGTTCAGCTGATGGGGGACGCCCTCGTCCGCGCCAACGAGCCCTTCGACGATGAGCTCTTGAAGGCCGCGACTCAGGACTTGCTCTTCTCACGCTCTGGGCGCCTCGCCCTCTACTTTCAGATCGAGTTCGAGCGAGTCGTGGGAAGGTCGACCTATTTGGCCTCAGCGTTGGAGTCCCTGGCAGAGGGCGACGCGCGCCTCTCGGTGATCGCCCAGAGGATCGGAGCGACCACCGGTCAGACGTCGAACTACCTCTCCCGGCTCGGGGATGTCGTCGTCCGACGACCCGACGGAAGTTATGGGCTCTCGGACTCGACCTTCGGGCTCTGGCTTCGCTGGCGCAAGCCAGGCGGCTCGGTGGTGCCCATGACGATTTTGGGAGACGAGGCGGAGCGACAAGTCACTCTGCACCTCGCTGGGTTTGGGTTCGATTTGGTGTATCAGTCGCGTGCGTCCCGAGGAGCGTTCGATCTGCTCGCCACTCGAGGCGCTCGGCACCTGGGCATTCAAGTGAAGCGAAGCGCGCTGCCCTTGCGATTCTCGAAGGCGGAGTGGGCCCGAATGGTCGCCGACGGCAAGCGCCTCGGCTGGGCCTGGATCATCGCGGCGGTGACCGCGGACGGCATCCATTTGTTGGATCCGCGCAGAGCGCGAAAAGGCCGCGAAGTCCGAGTCCCCGTCGATGCGTCGATCGAGAACATCCTCGCATGGCTCGATGCGACCCCGGCGAACCTTTTTCAGCGACCTGCTAAGGTGCTCTGACTCGGAGGAGCTTGCCTTGGTCGCTCAGCAGAACCCAGACGTTGCCGTCGTCGTCGACGACGTGGTGCGCGCTGAAATGTCCGCGCCCGACTTCGAGCGGCTCGGTGAGATATCTCGGGGCATCCTTCCGAGCGTCGACCAGGGCAAGGAGCGCCGCGCCGGTTCCGTCGGCTCGCTCGGACAGACCCACGAGCGCAGCCATCGGATCGGCCGGCCAGCGAGCCACCAGCACGGGAACGTAGCTTTCGCGCGGGAAGGTGCTGATCGCGCACAACTCGGCGGCTCCAGCTCGGACGAAGAAGACCCGCTGATAGTCACCGCCATCGGAAATCACGAGGACATTTTCTACTCCGAAGAGGTGAGTGACACCGCGCGGCTGGCTTGCTGTGATTCCGCAGGCCGCGCCGAGCGGCACGGCGAGCTTGGATCGCGATCCGTTGTCTTCGTATTCGAACAGCTGAGGCGTGTTGTCGCTGAGTATCCAGAAATTCTCAGGCACGGTCGGGTGGGCAAAGACTGCAACTGGGTCAGGTCCGCTCAGCGCCTCGACATCGAGCGGAGCCAGAGATTCGCGGTCGAACCGCGCCATGAACGCTGGGTCATCTCGCCCTCGCCCTCGCAACAGAACCACGATCGCTCGTTCGTTGGCGGCGATCGCCACGGGCTGGTGAGTAGGCAACAGGCCGGCCCCTTCGATGGGTCGATCTGCTACCCGAGCGCCCTCGCTCGAGAGTCGGGCGAGCCGTGGGGCGCCCAACCCATAACTCAGCAAGAAGCCGCCGCTCGGGTCGGCGGTGATCGCCCGGAGGCAAGGTGCGACGGTCGTCGTAGCGAGCAACTCCAACGAGTCTCGGTCCAAGACGACGACCTTCGAAGGCAGAGGCGCCGAGCAACCCCAATCGACGGAGGAGCCCTCTTGGACGGCGACTGCGATATGACGTCCGTCGATAGCCACGCCGAAGAGCTGGCCGCCGCTTGGCGGTGGCGCGAGCTCCGTGGCCGGCATCGGATCGACGAGCTCCACCTCGTCGATTTGAAAGCTTGGCGGCGCCAGCGTGGCCGCGCCGAGGCGGCACGCGCCCGCGGAACCTCCTTCACAGGTGAGCGAGAAGTACGAACCGTCGACCACCTTGGACCGGCACGTGCCACGCCGGGCGTCCGAGGCCACCTCGAGGCTTCCGTCGGACCCGACCGCAGCCGAAAACTGGGCGAAGGTGCAGTCTTCTTCCGTGGTGACTCGAAGGGTACATCCGGTTTCGGAGATCGCTGCGCGGCAGCTATGAGACTCGCAATTCAGCCAGAGCTCCGGCGAGATGCCCTCCGGAATGAGGTCCTTGCACCGGGGGAGCCAGCTCGCGGTCACCTTGGGAGGACCCGGAGCAGTTGTCTTCGAGTAGGAACCATCCTCGATCATTCCGGCTTGCCACCAGTCCGGTGCCGGCAACTCAGGAGGGCCGGAAGTATACGCCAGGAGCTCGTCGCCTGAGGCCCCGTCAAAGCCTCGGACGTCTTCCAGCGTGAAGGCGCGATATTGGAGAATCCAGACGCGACCGCCTTCGGGGAGGTTCGTATGGAGCGTCGCTTCGACGTGCCCCCCGGATGTTTGCAGCAGCGCGGTCGACGACTCGAGCGCTCCATTTTCGTCTTCCACCAGCACCGCTACGTAGCCCTCCTCGGTGGGAAGATCGCTCGAGACGACTCGGAGCTGACGCTCGCAGCCGAAGATCGCGAGCGCACAGGCGAGGGAGGCTCCGGCGGGGATGAAGTGTCTCGCTGGCATTCGATCGGAGAATACGCCGCCGAGCGAGAGTCGTCCGCATCTAAATCCGGCTGAGTAACGCGTGCTCCGTCGGCTTTGATTCCGTCTCTGCAGGTCAGGTAGGCGAGCGGTCGGAACGGAGAGGTCAAGCGGGGACCGTTCCCGGTTGAATCCGCGGCGCGCGACAGGGAGCGGATGGGTGCACGACCAAGTTGCGCGATATGTCGACGATCATCGCTCGACGCTGGGCAAACCACAGAGGACACAGAGCAGGAACGCAGAGAACACGGAGGATTTTTGGAGAAGAGTCGTGCCCTCCGTGTTCCTTCTCTGTGCTCTCCGTGGCTCATGCGGTCGTGCACCCGGAGCGGATCGGCTCGACGAAACAAGGCGCCTTCGGCTCGGCTACCAAGTAGAATGGCCCGCTTTGCGTGAGCCACCGATTCAACTCGGCATTCTCGGAGATCTTCGGGTCCCTTTGGCCCTCGGGGTGTTGCGCCTTTGTACGACGGATCGCCCGAGCGAAGCGGACGCGATCCGCGTGCTGCACCGTGGGCTGGACCGAGGCATTCGAGTGCTCGACACGGCGAGCAGCTATGGGCTCGACGAGAGTGACTTCCATTATGGGGAGCGGCTGATTCGGCGTGCGCTCGAGACTTGGCCCGGTCCGGAGCGAGGCGAGGTCCGCGTGATCACGAAAGCGGGTATGGCTCGCCCGAAGGGTCGATGGGTTCCAAGCGGACGACCCGAGAGTTTGCGGCGGGCGGTCGACGGCAGCTTGCTGGCGCTCGGCGTGGAGCAGCTTTTTCTCCTCCTATTGCACGTGAAGGACCACCGAGCTCCGTTCGCCGAGTCCCTCGAGGCGCTCGCGGAGCTCCAGAGAGTGGGCAAGATCAGGCACCTCGGCCTGTGCAACGTCGGTGTCCCGGAGGTCCGGCAGGCGCAGCGCCACTTCGAAGTGCGAGCGGTCCAAGCGGAGCTGAGTGTCATGGACCGCAAGGCGTCGACCACAGGGGTCCTGGCCCTGGCAAAGCAGCTCGGCATTCCGTTTCTCGCCCACAGCCCGCTCGGAGGCCACGCCGACGTCGCGAAGCTACTCAAGAACCGAGCGATGAAGCCGCTCGCACAGAAGTACGGCGTGACGCCGCACCAGGCGGCCCTCGCGACGCTGCTCGACCTCGACGGGCCGCTGATCCCGCTCTTTGGCGCGACTCGAATCGAGTCCATCGATTCCTCGATACAAGCGCTGTCGTTGCAGCTCGACGACGAGGACCGAGCGCTCCGCGCGAAGATCAGCTTCGAACCCACCGCCGAAGCGCTCGAGCTGATTCGGCCTCATGAGGTACCCTCGGACCTCCGGCCGCTCCACCCTGGCGAAGTTCCTGGCACCGACCCAGAGGTCGTGGTGGTGATGGGGATCCAGGGCGCCGGCAAGTCCACCCGCGTAAAGGCTTACGAGGACGCTGGGTACGCGCGACTCAACCGAGATCTCATAGGCGGAAAGTTGGAGGACTTGATTCCGGAGCTCGATCGACTCCTCAGCGAAGGCCAGCGGAGAATCGTGCTGGACAATACTTATCCCTCATGGGTGTCGCGATGGAGAGTCATTCGAGCCGCCCATGGACACCGAGTCCCGGTGCGCTGTGTCCATCTCGCGACACCGATCGACGACGCGTTGGTCAACGTGGTGTCACGTATGCTCGATCGCTACGACCGATTGCTCGGCCCCGAAGAGCTCGCCGAGCTCGCCCGCGCGGACCCGAACCTGCCGCCTCCAGCCGCCATGGACAATTACGCGGCCAGCTTCGAGGAGCCCGACGAGTCCGAAGGGTTCTCTGCGATCGAGACAGTCGCCTTCGAGCGGCGCGTGCCCATCGACTATTTCGAGAAGGGCCTGATGCTCGACGTGGACGGGACGGTGCGAGCAACACTCAGCGGCGCACTTTACCCTGCGGAACCCAATGATCAGAAAATTCTTCCGAACCGTCGCGAGACGCTCGATCGCTGGGTGAGTCGTGGGTACAAACTCTTCTTGCTATCCAATCAGAGCGGCATCGCCTCGGGGCAGGTCACCGACGAGGCGGTCAAGGCCTGTTTCGACAGGACCGTAGAGCTCCTCGGAGTGCCCGTCGCGGCGGTCAGGTACTGTCCTCACTCCGCGTTTCCGGTGAGTTGTTTCTGCCGAAAGCCGATGCCGGGTCTCGGGGTCGAGCTCATCCGCAAGTTCCGTCTCGCGCGCGAGCACCTCGTGATGGTCGGAGACATGGACAGCGACGCCCGGTTTGCCGCGATGATTGGCGCCGCCTACTACGATGCGAAGGACTTTTTCGGCTCGGGCGTAGAGTGAATCCGGGTCGGGCCGTCGAAGTGGGCTAGCCTGCCCTTGGCCCCGGCCCGCCGGAGCAGATTTCGCGGTCGAGCGAGTGTCTGGGCACGCAGGTGGTGCACGGTTCGCGCAACCGCACGCACTTGATGCATTTCGCAAATTACCGATCGAGCCGAGCGTCGGCGGTACGGACCATGCAACGGCGGATCCCCGTGCTCATTCGCCTGCTCATGAGTTGGATTGCTCTTGCCCTCGAGGGCGGGCCGGGCATTTTGGCACGCTCTCGTCGCTGAACGTGCGGACGTCCACCGGCTTCAAGACGGTCGCCGCGGCGATCACGGCGATCGCGGGGATGACTTTCGCGCTAGGCGTGGTGGTGACTGCGCCCGGCTACGAGCAGAAGGCGCCACGAGCCGATGCAGGCGTAGCGCGACGCCCGAGGTTGTCGGCGAATGAGGACGTCCGGCACGCAGCGCTTCATTTTGCCCACCTCGAAGCGCAGCCGGAGAAGGTCGAGTGCGGACGATGCCACGAGCAGGATCGAAAGAACTTCACCGCTCCGCGCCCCGAGAAGTGTCTGGAGTGCCACGAAAAACACGAGCCGGGTGTGCACAGAAAGGACGAGAAGGCTCGGGACTGCCTGGCCTGCCATGACTTTGCGCTCGTGGGCGATGCCAAGGAGAAAGCTCGTGACTGCGTCGCATGCCATGCCGAGCCTCAGAACGACCGGCGAGCGATCGTCGTGCATGCCAAGGAGTCGTGCGTTCGGTGCCATGCGCCCCACGATCGGAGTGAGTCACGCCCGCCTTGCGTGGAGTGCCACGAGAAGCTCGGGTCGGGCCATCGGGGCGGCAAGGATGGGAACGAAGTGTGTATGAGCTGTCATGCGCCGCATGAGTTTGCGAAGGCGGCCAAGGGGAGCTGCGAAGTCTGCCACGCCAAGGAGGAGCCTTTGGTCGTGGCGGCTGCGGCGCTGCGACGGGACGGTCACGACGCATGCGTCAAGTGCCACGAGAATCACGATCGCACGAAGGGTTCGGTGACGCGGTGTTCGAAGTGTCACGCCAACAAGCCGGTCCTAGCCGACACCGTGCTCGAGCATCAGGCGTGCACGAGCTGCCACGAGCCGCACGACCCGCTTGGGGCGCCTGGGTCGCGCTGCCCAAAGTGTCACGAGAAGATCGCCGCAGCGCACCCGAAGAACGACGACGGTCAGGCGTGCACGGGGTGTCACCGACCGCACGACCCGCTCGCGGAGCCGGGTCGAATTGCGCTCGCCTGCACGGCGGGCTGCCATGAGGATCGACGAGACAGCGGGGCGAGCCACGGGACCGCGGCTTGTTCTGACTGCCACGCGCCCCATGAGTTCAAACTCACGGCCACCGGGCCCGAATTCTGCAAGAAGTGCCACGCCTCGCCGAAGGGGAACGCCAAGGCGATCGCGACTTCCTCGGGCCACTCAGTCTGCGCGAAATGCCATACGAGCGCAGCCCATGACCCCGCGGCAGCGCGTCCCGCCTGCTCGAGCTGTCATGAAGACAAGGTGAAGAAGATCAACGACGGGCACGCCAACTGCGGCCGTTGCCACGAGACTCACTCGGGCAAGCGGCTCGCCGAGGCGGCGACTTGCTCCGCCTGCCACAAAGACGAGGCCGGGACCGCACCGGCCGGCCACTCCGACTGTCAAAAATGTCACAGTCCGCACGAGAAGGGTCGGAAGCCGGAAGCAGAGACGTGCACGGGATCTTGCCACGCCGACAAGAAGCAAGCGCGACACGCCTCCATCGAAGGCGGCTGCGAGAGCTGTCATAGGCCTCACGGCCCCAAAGGCAAGGCGACCGTGCCGGACTGCACGAGCTGTCACTCACCGAACAAGCTCCAACTGATGCACATGGTGTCCGACCATCAGAAGTGTCGGAGCTGCCATGGACCGCACGCAGCCCAGAAGCTGGACCGAGACACTTGCCTCGCCTGTCACAAGGACCAAGTCATGCATGAACCCAACGCTCAGGTGTGCGTTGCCTGCCATCCCTTCAGGACTGGGTCATGAGTCGTCGAGTTCACATCCAGCGCCTGGCCCCGTCGTGGGCGCTCGCGCTCGTCCTCGGCTGTCTTGAGCTCCCGGCGCCGTCACAACCGATCGCCTTCAGCCACAAGCTCCACCTCACGATCGAGCTCAACGGGCAACTCCTTCGCTGTCTCGATTGCCACGTGGGGGCGGAGCAGAAGGAGCATGCGAGCTTCCCGCCGCTCAAGGAGTGCCTTCGGTGCCACATGCGGCCGCAGATGGGTGACCGCGCGGAGCCCACCAACGAGGAGCAGCTCGTGCGAACGCTCGCGGCCAGAGAAGGTGAGTTTAGGTGGGTTCAGGTCACTCGGAACCCAGGTCACGTAACCGCCCCTCACCGTGCCCACGTAGGCCTAGCCAAAATGGAGTGCCAGACCTGTCACGGAGACGTGTCCGAGTGGTCGGAGCCTCCGCGAGTACCCAACGCCGACCTTCTCAGCATGTCGAAATGCCTGGAGTGTCACCGCGAGCGCGCAGCTCCTACCGAGTGCGCGGCGTGTCACCGGTAGCCGGAGTGAAGATGAGCGACTCGACGATCCCCAAGCTGACCCGGCGCACGACGCTCGGAGCCCTCGCGACCGGGACCCTTCTCGAGGGCTGCAACCACTGGAAGGACCCCGCGCACGACCCCACTGGCCACGCGCTGGTCAAGCCCCACGTGCCAGGCGCGGAGACTTTCTTCACTCACGAGGAGCGATGGGTGAATACTTCGTGCGATCAGTGTCCTTCGGGGTGCGGAGTTCGAGTTCGAGTGGTGGAGGGGCGCGCCGTTCGAATCGAAGGCAACCCATCGAATCCGTTGAATCGCGGCGGGATCGGGGCACGCGGGCTCGCGGGGCTCCAGACGCTCTACGACCCCGACCGAATTCGGACACCACTCAGACGAGTAGAAGGGAAGCTCGTTCCGGTGAGTTGGGACGACGCGCTCGACGAGCTCGCGAAGTCGCTGAGATCCGTTCGCGGATCGAGCCCCGAGCGCCTGCTGGTGCTGTCGGGTCGCGAGCGCGGGTTCACGCACGAGCTCCTCCAGAGATTCTGTCGGGCGTTCGGAACGCCCAACTTCGTAGACGGGCGCTCCAGCCACTCCGCGGCGACGATTCAGGCGATGAGTACGTGTCTCGGCGTGCCCGAGGCTCCGGCGATCGCGTGGGAGGGGGCGGACTTCATCCTGAGTCTCGAGGCGGCCCTCGTCGAAGACTCCTGCCGATCCGTATACATGGCACGCGCCGCGGCCACCATGCGGCGGGATCGGGCCCGGAGGGTGCACCTGGTACACGCGGGGCCCCTGTTCGATCTGGCCGCCTACAATGCGGACCAGTGGCTCCGAATTCGCCCTGGAACGAGCGGCGCTTTGGCGCTGGGGATCTGTCATCAACTCATTGCGGCGGGAACGTACGACCAAGAGCTCGTGGCGCGTGGGCGGGACTTCGACGACTTCAGGGCGTTTTCCGGCAAATTCAGTCCGGAGTATGTCGAGGAAGTCACCGGCGTGGCACCCAACCAACTCATCGACCTATCACGGGCCATCTGGGCGCGTCGGCCATCGCTCGTGGTCACCGACGAGAGGAGCCTCTCGTTCTCGAACGGGCTCGACACGGCATGTGCGGTGTTGGCGTTGAACTTACTCCTGGGTTCGATACAGCGTTCCGGTTGCGGAATTCGGAGCGCAGCGAAGCCTCCGCTCTTCGATTGGTTCGAGGTTCCGGCGGACGAAATCGCCGAGCGAGGGGCCATTCGGCCGAGCCTGGACGGCGCGGGTACGGAGTTTCCGACCGCGGCCTCGGTGATCGATGCGTTGCCCGAGGCGATGGCGAAGCGCGTACCCGCAGTGGCGCTCCTGTATCACTCCAATCCCACGTACGCGCGGCCTCAACCCATGCGTTGGCGCGAGGCGCTCTCGAAGGTGCCGCTCGTCGTCTCCTTCTCCCCGTTCGTGGATGAGACCGTGGCCGACGTGGCTCACCTCGTGTTACCCGACCATACTTATCTCGAGCGCACCGAGGAAGCCATTCCCGCTCCAGGGAGTGCGCGAGGGGTCGTGGGACTCCGGCGGGCTGTCGTCAGCGCGCTCTTCGACACGCGACCGACCGGAGAAGTCATCATCGACCTTGCGCAGCGGGTTGGAGGGTCGGTTCGCCACAGCTTTCCGTGGAAGTCACATCGGGAGGCAGTCGAAGCACGGCTGCTCGGACTGCAGGCCGCGTCGCGCGGCTCCATCGTGGAGAGTACTCCGGCCGCGTTCTTCCGGGAGATGATCGAGGAAGGATTCTGGACCGAGCTGGACGACGAGCCGCTCAAGTCGGTCAACTTCCGCTTTCAGTCCGCGTGGGAGCTCCCGAAGTTCGCGGGGGAGCCCACTCTGTATCCGCTCGAGCTGTTGGCCTACCGGCCGCTCGGGTACGCGGAAGGCAGCGGCGCCAACCAACCGTGGCTGCGCACGCTTCGACCCCGACCTGGCACGAAGAATTGGAGCCTCGGCGTGTCCATTCATCCTGAAGATGTCCCCTTTCTGGCCCGTGACGGAGACTTGGTGCGGGTGGAGAGTGCCTTCGGCGTGATTGAGCTTCCGCTCGCGCTCGACCGGTGGATTCGAAGAGGTTGCGTCGCGATTCCCATGGGAGGCGGCCACCGCGCCTTTGGACGCTGGGCCGAAGGCTTCTCCGCCAACGTCATGGACCTGTTGGCCCCCACACCCGCGCCGGACACCGGCAGCTCGCTGCTCGCGGCCACTCGCGTGCGCATCAAACCCATCGAGGTGACCTGAGATGAGTGTCATCGACTGGATCCTGAGCGCTGTCTCGAGCCCGCCGATGGGTGACGACGAGGAAGCGATGAGACAGAGTCGGCGTGGGTTCCTCGCCGCGGGCGTGGTCGCTACCGTTTCGAGCGCGACCGCAGAGGCTTCACCGCACGACTCCAAGAAGTCCGAGGCACCCGAAGCGCATGGAAGGTATCGACCGCGGCGCTGGGGCATGGCGATCGACCTCGACCGCTGCTCCGCCTGCGGTGCCTGCGCGGTCGCCTGCAGGCAAGAAAACAACGTCCCTTCCTACGGAGCCGACGCAACCTACCAGGGGGCGGCACCGGAGTGGATGAGTCTGATCTGGCAGGAACGCGATGGAGCGATGCCGGAGCTCCTTCCGATGCCTTGCATGCATTGCGCGGACCCGCCATGTGTGAAGGTCTGCCCAGTGGGTGCAACTTACAAGGACCCCGACGGAATCACGATGCAGATCTGGGATCGGTGCATCGGTTGTCGATACTGCATGGTTGCGTGCCCATACTCTCGGCGCTCGTTCAATTGGGCCCACCCCGAGTGGGACGAGACGGAGGTCCAGCTACTCAACCCCGACGTGGCGACGCGACCGGGGGGGGTCGTCGAGAAGTGCACGTTCTGCAATCATAGAATCAAGCGGCTTCGGCAGGAGCGTGCGCTCGAGGGTCGCGAGATCGACGACGACGACGCCCATCGACTCACGGCTTGCGCTGCGGCTTGCCCGGCGCTCGCCATCACGTTTGGCGATCTCTCCGATCCGGGGAGTCGGGTGGCCAAGCTCGCGGGGAGCAGCCGAGCGATCCGCTTGCTCGAGACCCTCGGGACCCAGCCGAGCGTCTACTACCTCAAGAGGGACCGGCAAACATGACTAGGCCGTACAGAAACATGCGGGTGCCGGTGCTGCCGAGCCCCAGCAGGAGTTGGTACGTGACCCTGGCCGGCGCCTTCGCCGCGCTTGGCCTCGCGCTGTTTGCCTACTCGTTTCAACTCCGCCATGGCGACATCGTCTCGGGCCTCAGGGATCCGGGCCGTGGGGGCGCGGCGTGGGCGCTCTACATCGCGGCGTACGTCTATTTCGTCGGGGTCAGCTTCGCGGGCATCACCGTCGCCAGCATGGCGCGAATCTTCCACCTCGACGTACTCAAGCCGCTCACTCGCATCGCGGAGCTCCTCACGATCGTATCGCTTTGCGCGGGCGCGTTGATGGTGCTGGCCGATCTCGGTCGACCCCTCGACGGACTGATCAAGCTTCCCATGCTCGCGAGGCCATCGTCCCCCTTCTTCGGAACGTTCACGCTGGTCGTCTCCGGATATCTATTTTCGAGCGTGATCTACTTCTTCGTCTCGGGTCGCCGTGACGCCGCGAAGATGTTCGTGCTGGGGCCGAGAATTCTGAAGCCGATTTACTGGCTCTGGGCGTCTGGGTATCGGGGCACGCCGGAAGAGCACGCGAGACATTCTCGGACCAGTTTCTGGCTGGCGCTCACGATCGTGCCGCTCCTCATCGTGGCTCACTCCACGCTGGGGTTCATCTTCGGCATCCAGTCCGGGCGCCCAGGCTGGTACAGCGCGTTGCAAGCTCCTGCGTTCGTGGTCATGGCCGGGGTCTCCGGCACCGGCGCCTTGATCGTCATCTCGCTGATACTGCGGCGAATGTTGAAGCTCGACATCGACGACTCGGCCATCCATTGGCTGGGCAACTTCCTTTGGATTCTGTCGCTCGTTTACGTCTACTTCCTCATCGTCGAGGAGCTGACGGCGAGCTACGCGGCGCCGGCGATGGACCGTCACGTCGCCCACGAGGTGATCGCGGGTCGGTATGCGCTCTCTTATTGGCTCATGGCCGCGTGCCTATTCCTCACTTTTCTGATCCCATTTCTGCTCTATCTGCTGCGAAAGAAGTCGACGGGATGGATAGCGGTGGCGGCGGTCCTCGGAAACGTGGCAGCGGTGCTCAAGAGGCTGCTGATCGTCGTTCCGTCTCAGACCCATGGCTCGATGCTCGCCAGCTTCGAGGGGGATTATGTTCCGACCTGGATCGAGTGGGCGGTGGTGTCGGGCGCGGCTGGGTTGGTATTGATCGCGATTCTGTTGTTCGGTGCGATCTTTCCCCTGGTGCCGGGCCATCAGCCTCCGCTCGTACGAACTCTGCCGCTGCCCAAGGACCCCGTTCGGGGGCTCGTGACGTTGCTGTGGGCGTTGGCGGCGATTGGATTCATTCTGTTTGGGTTGAGCGACTCGTTTCGACTTTGGAGCGGCACCGAGATCGATCCGTCCATTCCCTTCAGTCCAGTCATTTTTGCCAACGGCGTGATTTTGATTTTCACGACGGCGGTGATTTACGAGATTCTGCCCACCCATCTGCTCGAGAAGCCGTGGCATCGCAGGCTCGTGCAGAAGGCCCATTTCAGCATTCCCCGGGCTCCGAAGTTGGCGCTCGGCTCCAGATCCATTCGAGCGTTCGACCGCCAGGCACCGGCGACGGAGTTGCCTCGGCAAACAGGAGATACACATGAGTGACGACAATCGCATGCACGACTTTGCCATCCCACCCAGCAGGAAGTTGGGACTCAGCGTAATATCACTGATCGTGCTGGGCGGATTCACGAGTCTGGGCGGGGTCCTCGCGGTACTGCTCGCGTTGCCGAAGCCCCTCGCGATCGTCGTGGTCGCGGGGAACGCAGCGCTCGGCGCCTACCTCGCGCTGGCCCCGCGGGTGGCCCAACAATGGGAGCGAGCGGTGGTGCTACGCCTCGGTCGCTACGTGGGTCTAAGAGGACCAGGGCTGTATTGGATCGTTCCCTTTTTGGATCGCCTGGCGATCTGGGTCGACATGCGAATTCGCGCAACAGGGTTCGCGGCGGAGCGGACGCTGACTCACGACACCGTCCCGGTCAACGTAGACGCCGTTCTGTTCTGGCAAGTGACCGATCCCGAGAAGGCCGCGCTGGCGGTCGCCGACTATGAGGAGGCCGTGGCCTGGGCCGCTCAGACCGCGCTCCGGGAAGTGATCGGCAAGACGGACCTCGCGTCCATGCTCGCCGGCCGCGAGAACCTCGACACGGAGATGCAGAGGTTGATCGACGCGCGGTGCGCGGAGTGGGGCATCAGCGTGCGGTCGGTCGAGATTCGAGACGTGGTGATTCCACAGGCGCTCGAGGACGCGATGTCGCGAAGAGCTCAGGCCGAGCGTGAGAAGCAAGCTCGAGTGATTTTGGGCGACGCAGAGGTGGAAATCGCCGCCAAGTTCGGAAAGGCCGCCGACATCTATCGGGAGGACGCCGTCGCGCTCCAGCTGCGATCACTCAACCTTCTCTACGAAGGGATGAAAGAGCGTGGCTCTCTGATGGTCGTTCCGAGCACGATGGTAGAGTCGATGAACACGGCGAACTACGCCGGCTTCGCGGCGCTCGCGGCGCAGCAGAAACTGGACGAGAGGGGCAAGAAGTAGTGCCCGAATGCTTGTCCCAGGGCGGAGGCGAGGGCGGAGGCGAGATCTTTCAAGCGCCACGACTCTCCGTGCGCGCGTCTCGCTGGCTGGGAGCACACGCATCTTGCCCGCGCGGGGCTCCCCGCTGCTTGCCGTTGCAGCGGCGTCGGCTCGACGCGACCTAGCCGTTTCACTACTATTCGAATCGGCAGGAGCTTCGACCGCCGAGTATGTCTCACGCACCATCCTTTCGCGTCGGCGTCCTCGCGTCGATGCTCGCGGTCGCAGCGTGTGAGTCAAGCGGGGAGCTCTTCCTGCCCGCGAACGACTCCGTCTCAGCCGTCGTGATCGGGCGATTCTCCGAAAGCGGACGCGACACGCGTGGCTTCGCGGTCGACGTCGCCGACGACGGCCCGACCCGAGTTCCGACCGACTGGCCCTCGACCGACCTCGAGCTGCACGCGTTTCAATATGGGTGCGGGTTGTCTATTCTCGGAATCCAGCCAGGGCCGATCACGTTCTTGGCCGGTGGCCGGAAGCTCCCCGTGCCGGAGCGTCGAATTCGCGCGACCGTGGAGCACGGCGTCGTTGGCGCGTGGGCCGAAGATGTCGAAGGTGGGGAAACTCAGGAGCTCGAGATCGACGCGCCAGCGACCGACGTCTGTTTCGACCTAGAGTCGCCGACCTACTTGGAGCTCGAGGGCACGCCCGGCGCCCGATCGGACTTCGTCGTCCCGCTGGACGCCAACCGAGCCCTCGTCGGGGCCGCTCCCAATCTGCTCTTCGAAGTGATGCCCGCGGTCGCCGAGCGAGTGAGTCTGATTTCGGATGCGAGGGTCGTTGGGGCGCATTTTGACCGAGAGCTTTGGGTGATCGACGATCGAGGTCGGCTTTGGTCGGGCGCGCGCGGCGCCATGGTCGAGCGCGCGAGATTCGACCCCGCCCCGCGGTCCACGGTGCGATTTGCGAGCAGTCGAGAAGGGCCCTTCGAGCTCTTTGGGTTTGCCGACGGTACTCTCTTTCGCTTCGACGGGCAGAGTCTGTCCGTCGTGGGAACGAGCACGGGAACCGGAATCACGGACGTCGCATGGGTTGCCGAAGGCGAGGCGCTCGTCGTCAGCGAGCACTTTCGCGGGAACGTCGTCCATTTTCAGAACGGTACACCCCGCGTGCTCGCTCTTGGAGACGACTCGCTTCAGCCCGTGGGTGCCGAGTGGGCCCCAGGGATGGGTATCGTCGTCTCCACCGTCGAAGGCCTCCTTTTTCGATTTGAGTCCGACCTGATGGTACAGATCGAGACTCGCCACGAGACCAAGGACTCGAGCCGCATTTTGGTCGGGCTACCGCGAGGCGTCTTGTACGGGGGTGGCTTTGGAGTTCTGAGTCAGTTTCAACCTGAACTGGCCGCCGATTCGTTCTGTCCCGACCCGCCGTCGATCAACTTCGTGGTGGGGCGCGCGGCGATGCTAGGAGATCGTAGATTGATCGCGCTCCCACACTTCGGCTCGGCCTCCAAGCTCATGCGCGTGGCGTTCCTCGACTTGGTGCCGCCGGCAGACTGTCGCTAACTCGGAGCAGGGTCAGATTGTCTGCGTCGGATCGTCTGCGTCTGCGTCAGGTCGTCTGCGTCAAGTCGTCTGCATCTGCGTCAGGTCGTCTGCGTCTGGGTCAAGAGCGTCTGCGTCAGATCGTCCGCGTCGGATCGTCTGCGTCTGCGTCAGATCGTCTGCGTCTGCGTCAGATCGTCTGCGTCAGATCG
>CAYXDO010000090.1:0-43313 GCA_964463485.1 uncultured Myxococcales bacterium
CTGACGCAGACGCAGACGATCTGACGCAGACGCAGACGATCTGACGCAGACGATCCGACGCAGACTCGGACTCAGACTCAGACGCACGCCCGACGCGGACGGACGCAGACGATCGGTCAGACTCAGTCCCATTACGCAGACTGATAAAAATTACCGCTATTCCCTAGTTTGTCGCACTCATTCGACCCGCGAGCTTTTTGCGCGTCGGGGGGGGCGTCCGGGCCGGGGCAGGGCGACTCCTTGCAGCCCGGGAGGCGTTCATTCTAGGGTCCCTCCTGCTCCTTTCTTGGCTTCGTCCGTGGTATGGGACCGGCACGTTCTTCGCTTCGTCTCCTCGTCTCCATGGCCCCCGGGTCTTGTCGGCGAGCAAAGCTCGGCCGCGGGCCCGACGATTCGAACAACCGGAGGTCGACCATGGCGATGAATCCGAGCTTTACAAAACGCCAAAAGGAGCTGTCTCGGCAGGCTCACAACGCCGAAAAGGCAAAAAAACGCGAACAGCGCAAGGAAGAAAAGAAGCGCAAGGTACGCGACGGAGAGGGAGAAGACCCCGACATTGCGGGGATCGTTCCCGGTCCGCAGCCTCAGGCGGACGATGAGGCATCGCCTCCGAGCTGAACTCAGGCGGGCAGGGGTCCTAGGGTGAACCGCCGCCGGCGGGAGAGTCAAACTCACTTCCAGGATCGTGCAGGCGGAGCAGGGCAGAGGAGTTGAGTACAGGTCCCCGCAAATTCGTGAACGGCGGACCGCGGAGAGACGTCGTGAGGGCGCGGAGCAAGGATGAATTCTTCGATCGGATCGAGTCCATCCTTTTTGCTGCGTTCTCCGAGCTTTCTCTGGGTTTCCGCGGGGTTCACGACCTTCTGGGGCGCTGTACCGTGTTCGGGCCTGATTTCCTGATCTGCTCCTCCCGAAAGTCGTCGCGTGCCGCGAGGCTTTTTCTGGAAGCCGTGGATGTCGTTCCACTCCACGAGGTCCACGGTCTCTGCGCCTAGCGATGAGTTGCATACGTCTGGCCGCTGCTCGTCGGCTGTGCCGCGTTGATCAGACGGGGCTTCCGTCGGGTCAGGAGCCTTCGAAAATGGGAGGTTCAGAGCTCCGCGCTTTTGCCGAGGGCGTGCTGCAGGCCGGGCCGGAGCGTGCTTCCGACCTCGGGATGCTCCTGGTCGCAAGGAGCACTCGGTGGGTGGTGGGGCGTCCGGAGCTTCAGGTGGTGGCCAAGGTTTACCTCGCCGAGCCGAGGTGGGGCTGGCTGATCGCGCTCGTTCTTGGCACGCGTGCGGATCGGGCGGCGAGGAAGCTCTCGCGTGCGCGTGCGCTGGGAGTTTCGGTTCCGGGAGTGAGGTACGTTCACGAGTCGAGGGTGGGGTCTGTGGTGGTGATGGACTTCATCGACGGGAGGCCGTTGCGAGAGATGTACTTCGCGCTGATCGGGCGGGATCGGCGGTCGCTCGTTTCGGCGGTCGCCCGGTTTTTGGGTAGGATTCATGACGCGGGAGTGTATCCGAGCGACTTCAACGACACGAACGTATTGGTGACTGATTTTGGGGAGCCGGTACTCATAGACCCGGAGGGTCTTCGTTTCGTCGGCTGGGTCTCATCGCGCCGTCGGGTTCGCAATCTAGAACGACTTCTGAGAGCGTTTCTGGGGCAAAATGGGGTGCCGCTTTCGACGAGGTTTCGTTTCCTCGTCGAATACGCTGGGGGCAATTCGGGGTTGGCTCGCCGTCGGGCTCGCGAGTTGTTCGAGGCCATTGGGATCCGATTTCGGCGCAAGCAGCGCCAGTACGACTTGGGCAGTCCTTGATGGTGCGTTCTCGGGCTTCCGCGTGTAGAATCCCGGAGCATGGTCAAGGCGCTCCGGTTGACGTGGGTGGTGGCAGCCGCTTGCACGTCTGGAACGGGAGCGGAGTGGCCTGAGGAGGCCCGCGAAGAGCGGTTCAAGTCCGCGCTGGTGGTTTCGATTAGCGACCACAACGAGGCGTTCGCGCTTGGCGCGCCGCTCGGTGAGGCTGGGCTTTCGGCGAGGTTCGACGACTCGGACGAGCTGTGGTTTTTCGGGTTCGAGCGATCACTCGAGAGTCTGGGATACTCACCGGGCCGACTCGAGACGGAGGGTGGGCGGGAGGTTCCACGAACGACGCTGGAGCGGCGGTGGTCGTCCACGAAGCTCGCGTGGGAGAGCGTTTCCAGGTCACCCTCGCTCGGTTCGGTTCGAATTCCTGCGGCGCTCGACGGTGATTGTTCCCCGGGCGCTGCGGAGTTCGAGGGCTTCCGTTTTCCGAGCGACTCCGAGATTCCCTCCGTCGCCGTCGCGATCGGGGGTGGGTTGGGGTTGGCGGTCACCGCTTCTCATTCCGCGTACCTGATGCGTGCCGGGCCGCTGGCGAACTTCGAGCTCGTCGAAATTGCGTGGCCGCCGTCGTCGGCGCGCAGTGCGACGGTGACGGCGGGGACGGTGAGAGATCGGACGTTGTGGCTGGGTACGGGAGGAGGCGGCCTCTTCACGGTCTCGCTCGAGAACGTGTTCGCGCTCGAGGCGGTCGAGGTCGTTCGGCCCGAGCTCGGCGTCGATCGCTCGCGCCTAGAACAGCTGGCGATCTTGAGCATTGCGTTGCCCTCGGCCGACGAGCCTCTGCTTGCGACGAACGGGGCTGGCGCCGTGCTCGAGCTTCACGGATCCAACTGGAGGCAAATCTCACCGGAGAGCGGGTCCGGGGGGACTGATTTGTCGGCCGTCGTGAGGCTTGATGATGGCGACGCGCTGGTGACTCGAATGCTCGCTAGGGGAGCAGGCAAGCTCCACCGGGTCGACCATCGAACGAGTGAGCTCGTGGAGGAGACGGGTGTGGGTTCGCGGTTGGTCACGGCGATCCTGGACACTCCGGAGGGCGCGATCGTCGCGGCTGCCGAGCCCGCGGGCTCGTTGAAGACGGAGTCCATGTTGCTTCGGCGGCAAGGAAATCGGTATGTGCGCATCGACTCGGTGCCACACATCGTCATGTGGATGTTGCCTTGGGCCGGTGGCGTCCTCATCGACTCGGTGAACTGGCTGGAGCGCGAGTCGCTCCCGGGGGCATTTCGCTCGGCGGCGATGGACTCACCCCTGTGCCCTGAGGTGTCTACCGGGCGCGTGCCGCGAATCGGGGTGAGGCTCGACGACGCCACCGTTTTCTCGCTGGCCGTCCTTGGGGAGCAGCTCTGGGTTCGGTTGAAGTGATTGCGCGCCGCGGAGACGATTGACTGTCGATGGGCGACTGCCGACTCTCGAACGAGATGCGCCGCGTGGTCCCGGGGTTGTTCTTGTGGGCCGCTGCCTGCGGTGACGCGACGAGCCTTCCGCGTTCGAAAGATGCGGTTCGTCCGGTCGTCGTGTCGCCGCGGCTGCTTCCTGCGCCCGTGGGGATCGCGCGGGTCGACCCTCCGTCGATCGCGCCCGTCTCGCTGCTCGATCCGATCGTCCGCGGACCGCATCAAATCGATGAATTCCGCCAAGTTCGGGCGGTGGTCGACGTTTTGTGGGTCGTGGACAACTCCGCGAGCCTCTCGAACGAGCGGGCCCGCATCGTCGCGGAGCTCGACCGGTTCTTGACGATCTTGCTGACCGCGGGCGCTGATTTTCATCTCGGGGTCACGACCACGGACCTATCGGAGTCGAGCGGCGACGGCGGTCGGCTGCGCGGACCTGTGATTACGCGGGAGACGCCGAGGCCACGCCAGGTGTTTCAGGCCGCGCTCGACTTCCCGTCGGATCCCGAAGTGACCCTCGAGGAGGGTTTGTTGGCGATGGAGCGAGCGCTGACTCCGCCTCTCAGCACGGGTCCCAATCGTGACTTCGCCAGACCCGACGCCGCGCTCGCGGTGATCATCGCGAGCGACGAGGACGACGGGTCGCTCGGACCTGCGAGTCACTATGCGAGGTTTTTGGAGAGTTTCAAGGGTCCGGGTCGGGAGGTCGAGGTGACTTTGTCGGCGGTGGTGGGTGACCTCCCGGACGGTTGCACGCCCCGCGAGGACGAAGGGATTTTTGGGGCGAGCGCGCAGGCCGGGTCGCGCTATTACGAGGTCGCGGAGGCCACTGGCGGGCTCGTGGAGTCGGTGTGCTCGCTCGATTTCGCGCCGTTCGTGGAGCGGCTCGCTCGAAAGATCGCGGGTCTCAACACGCGATTCGCGCTGACGGCGCCGGCGCGTGACGCGTCGCTCGTCGTGCGGGTCAACGGTCGCGTGATTCCGCGGGACGCGATCGCGGGCTGGACCTACGACCCCGTCGGGCGGGTGATCAGCTTCGAAGGGGGCTACGTTCCTCCTCCCGGCGCAGAGATCGAGGTCGAGTATGATCTCGAGCTCTGAAGTCTTCGGTCCGAAACCGACCTATCGTTGGGCGGATCCCGCGAAGCTCGACCGGCGGCGGGCCTGCCTTCCCCGGGATCCCCGTCAGGAAATCGGCCTTGCCGTCGGCCTCTGCCTGGTGCTCTCGATCGCGTGTGGCCGTAGCCCCCCGGCGGCTCCGTGTCCGGCCGGCTTCGCCTTCGACGGCGAGAGTTGCGCTTGTGCGAGCGATGAGGTGTGTCCACCCGGGATGGCTTGCCGGGAGGGTGAGTGCGTCTGCGTGGACGCGAGTTGCTGCCCGATCGGGTTCGAGCTCATCGAAGGTGAGTGTGTCTGCAAGGCGAGCGCGTGTTGTCCCGAAGGCCACACTTTCGATCTCACCGAGGACGCCTGTGTTTGTGCCTCCAGCGTCTGTTGTCCGCCCGAGCATACGTTCGAGCAAGGAGAGTGTATCTGTGTCGGCGAAGCTTGCTGCCCCGACGGGTTTCGATTCGACGAGACCCTGTCCGCTTGTGAGTGTGTCGCGGACTCCTGTTGCCCGATCGGCTATCGGTACGATTCGGCGGGGGACGGCTGCACGTGCGGGTCGGACGGCTGTTGCCCTGACGGACACATCTTCAATTCCAACGTGAAGGCATGCGTCTGCACGGGGATCGGCTGCTGTCCGCAGGGCTTCGTCCCTCGAGAGGACGGATCCTGCGGGTGCTCGACGGATGCGGTGTGCGCGCCCGGCACTCGCTGTGAAGCAGAGTCCGGTCGGTGTGTTTGCACGAGCGACGAGGCGTGCGGCGACGATTCGTTTTGCAGTCGATTTGGGTACTGCCAGCCGCTTACGGGTTGCTCGAGCAACGTCGACTGTCCAGAGAGCCGCTTCTGTTTCGAGGGCCGTTGTTTGATCGATGGAACCTGTGGCAGCGACGTACACTGTCCGCTGGGTTCGATTTGCGAGCGATCGTCGTGTCGGGTCGGGTGTCGGTCCACGGACGGCTGCGTGCTCGGTGAGGTTTGTGTCTCCGGGGTTTGTCGCGCCGGCCGGTGCGACGACCACCAATACTGTGAGCTCGGCTCCTTTTGCGACGGGGCCTCGCTGAGTTGTGGGCCGACCGATCCAACCTACTGTCAACCCTGCACGGATACATGCGCGGCGTGTATTCAGCCGCTCTTCGAGGGAGATCCGAACGCGCGGTTCTGCGGGGTGCTCTGCGAGACCGAGGACGATTGTCCGGGCGGCATGGGTTGCAGCGAGACGTACTTCGGGTGCTTTCCGGGAGACGGGCGCTGTGAGACCGAGAATACGATTTGTGTGGAGCACAGGGTGCTTGGGGGCGGTACTGACGCTTATTGTTCCGACCCGGTCACGCGGGAGCCGGTGGCGCTTCGGAAGTACTGTTCGCCTTCGAGGGGCGCGTGTCCTGAGTTCTAGATCATACTGGGTTCTCATAGGTGATCACTTTGGAGGCAGGATATGGATCGTGAGGCAGGATTTTTGGGATCGGGCACGGGCACGGGCACGGACGGGCAAGGGCACGGGCACGAAGTCCTCGCAGAGCCCCGCCGAATTTCGACGCTACTGGCTGGCTAGCGAGCCAGGGTCTCACTCATCGAGAGGCGGCTCGGGAGGTGGCTAGCTCTACTGTGTCGAATTTGTAAGCCCTCGTGCTCGTGCTCGTTCGTGCTCGTGCTCGTTCGTGCTCGTGCTCGACCGTCGTTGATCTCCTCGACAGCCGCCGAGGTTCCGAAAATGCCGTGCCCGTGCCCGTGCCCGTGCCCGATCCTGAGGGCAGGATGAGGATCAGGCAGGATTTATCATTCGGTCTCGGACAGCCACTGGCCCACCTGGTCGACATAGCGCCCGAGGGGGTAGAGGGCCCGATAGCGGCCGAGGGCGGCGCTCGCGTTCGAGGCGTCCTTGCCTTTCGCGTAACACTGGACTCGGCGGGCGTGGGCTTCTTCGTCGAGCTCGGGCGGCAGGCCGAGGGCGATCGCTCGCTCGTAGTGAGTCGCCGCGCTCTTCCAGCGTCCCAAGCTCATGAGCTCGATGTGGGCAAGTGAGTAGGCCGCCAGGCCTGCGTCCGAAGGCTTTGCGGCCCTGGGGATCGCGGCTTCGAGTAGGCTCGCCGCTTCCGCGGGGCGGCCCCGCTTTCGCTCGAGCTCCGCGGAAATCAGGAGGCGTTCGAAGGCAGACTCATCTGGCGTCGCGGCGCGGCGTTCGATCCTCCGCTCGATGAGCTCGATGCGGTCTTCGAGCTCAGACGGGGGATCTGGAGCCTTGGGGGCCGAGGGTTGGGGCTCAGCAAGGACCACCGCTGGCAGGGTTGTGATGATAGGTTTCGGTGGGGGCGCGGTCTCGTGTGTCAGCCTCAGTGAGGAGCCCCCGGTGAGTCGAGTCGACTTTCCCTCGATCTCGTCGCCGCGTACCAAGACGCGCCCTTTTCGGACGAAGATCTCGGTGACGCTCGCAGTGCGTGAGAGCTCGATCGAGGCGCCGATCATCTCGACCCTCATCGAGCCAGCGTCTACGGTGAGTCGTGTGTCTGAGCCGAGCTCGAGGTCGAGGCTCACCCTCCCGCGCTCGAACAGGAAGGAGGCGTCTCCGACCTCGGTACGAAGCGCCGATAGTCGCGATTCGGGGCCAAGTGAGATCACCGTGCCGTCAGACAATTCAGTGACGAGCGGAGTTTCTCCGGTTGCGAGCACGTCGAGACTCTCACCCGACCTGGTGAGGAGCTCGTCGGAGCCGGAAAGGAGGAGCATCGCTAGGACAGTCAGGAGCACGACGAGTGAGACGATCGCGAGCGATTTCCAGAGCAGGACGTCCCGTCGGAGCTCGTCGTTGGTTTCGACGTGTCCACGAGAGAGCTCTGGCAGCGCGGGGTCGAAGAGGCGAACGACACGGCCTTCCTCGGGTGCGTCGTCGGGTTCGCTCACGATGAGTAGCGATCAGGGGGTGAAGAGCTCGTCGTCGAGCTGCGGCGCCTCGAGCCGGCCGGTCTCCTTGGCTTGACGCCACACTTCTTCGAAGGCGATCGCTCGCTCGATGGCGCGGTCGGCCGCTTCCTTGGGGTCGGCGCCGGGAGAGGCGATGAAGAGGCGGACAGCGGTCTCGCGGATCTGGTCCTCGCGGGTGGGGCGCATGACGTAGACTTTTTGGATGCCATCGGTTGCTGCTTTGGCCATGGCCGTCGGTAGCTGCGTTGGAGCGAGTCCGTCAACTCGCAGGAGCTCACTCACACAAGGCTGGGGGAGGTCACTCACGCAAGGCTGCGGTACAGAGGGCGAGGGACTCGCTCGGGCCTCGGTTCATTTGATCCCGCAGCCTAGCTGGAACTGGGTCATAGGTAGGTACAGTGCCAGATGCACGAGTCAACGGCAATGGCCGGCGCGACAACGGTGACCCATTTGCGGACGGCCGGCTGCTTCCACACCGGATACGTCGCGATGACCGACACCCAGGCCGCGAGACCGACCCACACGATCGCGTGCTGATGGACGACGAGCTCGGTCGACCACGGAAGCGTCCCTCCGAAGTCATCGAACATTCGCCCGAACACTGGAATCACGAAGAGGTCGAGCAAGACGGCAACGAGTGGGCCGATGCCAGCCATGACACGCGGGTCGGGCTCGAGCCGTCTGAGCTGAATCATGAGTCGTAGTGTGGCCGGTTTGCCCCTGTGCGTCAACGCAGGGGGTCGTGGACTCGTCCTTGCCGCATAGCCGCAGGCACGGCGGTCCCAGGGTTGGAGGCTCGTGGGCTCTTTGCCACATTGCCGCAGGCAAGATGCCTGCGGTCCCAGGGTTGGAGGCTCTTGGACTCGGACTCTTTGCCACATAGCCGCAGGCAAGGCGGTCCCAGGGTTGGAGGCTCTTGGACTCGTGGGATCTTTGCCACATAGCCGCAGGCAAGATGCCTGCGGTCCCAGGGTTAGAGGGTTAGAGGGTCGTGGAGGGGCTCTTTGCCACGTAGCCGCAGGCAAGATGCCTGCGGTCCCAGGGTTGGAGATGGCTGCGGTTTCCCGGGTTGGTTGCGGGTCCCGGGTTGGATGCCACTCAGGTTTGGTCTGGGTCTTTGTGGGTTCGCTCGGCTTCCAGGCGCCGGTAGATCGTGCGCGGAGCGATACCTAGGAGTTGCGCGGCCAGGCTCTTGTCGCCGCCGGTTGCCTCGAGGGTCGCCCGAATGAGCGCTCGCTCGACGTCCTCCATCTTTGATCCTACTGGAATGACGATCCGCTCCCCTTCCTTGCGAATCGTGGCGACCGCTACGGCGGCGGCGGTTTGGACGGGTCCGGGGAGGTCGGAGAGTGTGATTCCGCGTGACTTCGAGAGTACGACCGCGCGTTCGATGACGTTCTCGAGCTCTCGAACGTTGCCCGGCCAGCGGTAGCGGCGGAGAGCGTCGAGCGCGTCGGTGTCGATTCCATCGATCGGTTTTTGATTTTTCGTCGCATAGAGCCGAGCGAAGTGTCCAGCGAGCAGCGGGATGTCTTCCGGGCGTTCCCGAAGCGGCGCCAGGCGGATCTGGATGACGTTGATCCGGTAGAAGAGGTCTTCGCGGAAGACTCCGTCTTTCACGAGCGCTTCGAGGTCTCGGTTGGTCGCGGCGACCAAGCGGAAATCGACTTTTACGGGGTGCGCTCCGCCCAGTCGGTCGATCTCACCCTCCTGCAACACTCTGAGTAACTTCGCCTGGACTGGCTGCGACATTTCGCTGACTTCGTCGAGGAACAGCGTGCCTCCCTGGGCCCGCTCGATGCGACCTTCCTTGCGCTCGGAGGCACCGGTGAACGCGCCGCGCTCGTACCCGAAGAGCTCCGCCTCCAAGATGGACTCAGGAAGCGCAGCACAATTGACCGCGACCAGGGGCCGTTCTTTGCGCGGTGATCCTTCGTGGATGGCGCGGGCGACGAGCTCCTTGCCGGTGCCAGACTCACCCACGATCAAGACCGACGCGGTCGAGGGCGCGGCTTGCTGGGCGAGCTCCATCGTCTCCAGCATGGCCGGAGACCGACCCACGATCGGCCTCGCGCCGCGACTCAGCGAGACGATCTCTTCGAGGTCCCGCTTGAGCTTGGTGTTCTCTCGGCGCAACGCTTGGCGCTCCATGGCGCGGGCCACCACGGCCACCACCCTCGCCGACTTCAACGGTTTTTCGATGAAGTCATAGGCACCCTCGCGCATGGCTTCCACGGCCGTCTCGATGGTGCCGTAGGCGGTCATCAAGATCACCGCGGCCTCGGGCCGCAGAGTCTTCACGGCCGTGATCAGATCGCGACCGCTCATTCCCGGCATCATGAGGTCGGTGAGCACGACGTCGACGGCCTCGCGCCTGAGGATCTCGAGGGCTAGGGGCCCAGAGGTCGCTGAGAGCGTGCGGGCGCCGGCGCGCTCGAGCACTCGGCAGACCGATCTTCCGTGCTCGACCTCGTCGTCGACGACGAGGACGACGCCGTCGAGCTCGTGCTCCACGCTAACGCCTTCGGCGTACGAACAGGAGGCCTAGTGCGAGTAGCAAAGCAAGAGCACTGGAGCTCGGGCGTGTGCAGCGACAGCCGCTCGGTTCCTCGTTTCGGAAGAAGCCGACTCGCGCCGAGGTCGGCTCGCTCCGATTGTCGAGCGAGTCGACGCCGACCACGGTCAGGAGAGTTGCGTCACCTACTAGAGACAGCGGGACCACGCCGAGTGCCTCCGGCCCTTGCGGCGACAAAGGAATCTCGATGCTCCGCGCACCGCTCGGTCCCGTCAGCGTAGCTTCCACATGAAGACCCTCGAAGCGCTCGTCTTCGACGTGCACCTCGATCGCGCTCTCGCGAACGTCGATCGTGACTCCCGGCGCCAAGGTGTCGATGAAGGCCTCGACGACGGCGGGCGTCGGATCCAGCGACTCATACGCGTCGCGGTACCTCGCTCGCACTTCGATTGCGTGCGCGCCTTGTACCTTCAACTTCGCGTCTTCGACCACGATCGTTCCGTTGGCCTGAGGGTGCTGGGGTGCATGCCAGAGGCCCCCGTCGACTCGCGCTTGATACTCACGCTCTCGATCGTCGGCAGCTCGTCCGACGACGAGCCTCGCCCTTCCAGTCGGCTTCCTTCGGCCCGATTCGGCCCGAATCAGCTCCGGCTCGTCGGCGAGCGCTGCGTCGCTCTCGGCGCTCGCGCGCAGCATGCCGGTCTGTGGATCGTAGAAGGTGATCGTGAGCGTCAAATAGTCGTTCTGCGCTCCATCGCGGAAGATCTCATTCACGCGCATCGCCAGCGGCGCGCCGCCGAGCGCGTCGCTTACCGTGCTCGCGAGATCCAGATCGAACGTGAGCTGATTCGTGAGGAAGGCCGAGAAGACCACGTCGATCAGCGTCGGGAGCACGTCCGCGAAGTCCGCGTTCGGGAGGATTTCGTTGAAGTCTTCGACGAAGTCGTGGATGTCGACCTTGGTGAGCGCGGCCTGCAGCTTGTTGTCGGGCAGCACGACCACGTTCAAGCCCACGTCGATATCCATCGTCACCTCGAACACGCGCACGTAGCGATCTTGGATGAAGACGTGGAACGCCAGGCCGAGGTCCTGGAGTGAGATCTTGATGAGCGCGTCGTAGACGTCGTTGCCGTTCATGTCCTGACCGGTGACTTCGCCGGTGCCGAGCTCCACGTGGGCAGCCTTTCTGGGCTTCAGCTGAATGATCGCAGGCGCGCGGTCTTTGGCCAGCTTCGAGAGATCGGAGGCCAGGATCGAGAGCAGCGCGGCGTTGAGCGTGAACTTACCGCCCGTCAGCTCGCTCACGTCGGCGCTGCCGATCTTGAGGCACAAGGCTCCGGAGCGATGAACGCCGTAGAAGATGTCGTTGAGCAGAGCCGACGCGATCGTCATGCCGATGTGGTACGGGCGACCGCGCTTGTCGCGCCCAGCGAGCTCCGGCACGGGACCCTTGGGCTCGTTGAAGGGTCCGATCGCGGGGATGCAATCCGCGAGCTCTGCTTCGGCGCCCCCCACCGAAGTGACCTCCATGCCCTCCGTGCTGATCGTGGCGGTGGCCACGCCTCGATCGACGATCGGGAACTTACCGGGCTCCGGTCCAAACAGGATTCCGAACGGGTGCGAGGCTTTGAACATGGGGAGGCCAGTGAGATCGAAGAGGCTGATCTGCGTCTCGAGGTTGGCGGGCTGGTTGTTGAAGTCCGCGAGCGCGCTGCGAACGAAGGTTCCGATGACGGGCTTGAGCAAGCGATTCAAGAGCGGGTTGAGCAGGTCGACGAGACCGGTGACGATGCTGAGCGTCACGTCGGTCAACCCACCGCAGAACACGTAGCACTCGTTGCATCTGCCACCTGGATCGAGGCACGATCCCGCGACCTCCAAGGCGCAGTCCTGGCACTCCGGCTCCGCGCAGTACGTGCTCGATCCGGCCACCTCGAGATCGAGATCGGCGAGTTGGACGTCGTCGATGGTGACTGCCATGTCGAATTTGCGGTCGGGATCAGGACCCACGCCAGGCTCGATCAAGACGTTCATCGTGATCTCCGCAGCGTGGTGCGCTGGGCCCGAGCCCAACGTGCCTTGGATGGGACAGGAGCTCGACGAGCCAATCACGTTCTCGCGGAGGTCGAGGTTCACGCCGATGCGAAGGTTTCGCATCGTCATGCGCACGCCGTTGGGGCGCTCGAAATAGAAGTCGAGGTTGTTCTCGAGATCATCGAGCCACACGAGCGCCTCGCCGTCCCGCACCTTGGCGGACCCGACGAAGCCAAGGTCGAACAGATCGGTGTCTGGGATCGGGATGTGCAGCACGCGGTTGGCGTCGATCGAAAAGCCCGGCTGGTTCGCGAGCTGAGAGCGAATGATGTCCGGGAGCTTGGGGCGCAACCAGTCCAGGAACGTCTGAGTGATTCGAAAACGCGACGATTCTCGAATGAGCACGGCGTCGGGCCGGTTGGGATCGTCGATCGGGAACTGATAGCCGTTGGAGTTGCAGCCGCCGCAACCGCCGCAGCCTCCGCCTCCTCCGCCGCAGGAGATGGCTACGAGCATCAGGCTGGCGAGCTTCCACTTGCCTCCCCACACGTGTCTCGGGAGGCGGCTTGGCAGCGTTGCTTGCGGCGGGTTGTTCCCGCCTCGCCCAAAGAGCATGTCCCACCCTAGCAGACTGCGGAAAAATGCGGCTACGGGCGAAAGGGGACCGGAAGCTTCCTTCAGGGACTCATCCTCCCGTTGACGGATGGGTCGATCCGATGGCTTCGCTAGCGCATGGCCGACGAAGCCGAGCTCGACCCCTTGATCGCAGAGACGTGGTTTGGGGAGCCGGGCATTTGCGGGAGCTGCATCGCGTGGCGCGCGGAGACTCGGCCGGGTGACGAGATCGCGACGGGATCGTGCCGGTTGCGGCCGGAGCTCGGGAGAGTGCCGGCCGATCTCAAAAAGTGCGATCGCTACATGCAGCGCGGCGGCTTCACGTATCGGCCGGACAGCGACTCGGGTCCGAAGCGCCGTCGGTCGAAGACCCTCGCCGTGCTCAAACGTCCGGGTGGGCGCGACGAGACGCGGCGACCGGAGGCACCTTCCGCACCCAAGAGCCCCAAGGCTTCGCGAGAGATCCAAACTCAACACGGCAGCAAGCCTTCCACCGAGCGAGCCGCGCCGATCATCCGGTTGGAGGTTCGGCCGAAGCTCCCTTTTCCGCGCGCGCCTGCTCCCAAAGAGATCGACCTCGGCGGCGTCACGAGCGTTCCGGTCGTTCGTCAGGCGCTGGTGGACCTCGTTCGAGAGGAGCTGATGAAGTCACGCCGCGAGATGCACCCGAAGTTCAAAGGGGGTGTCGTGCGTGTCGTTCCGACCTCGGGGTCCGCTCGCGAGATTCCGGCGGACCGCTTCTTCGCTCACCTCGACAGGTTGCTCTCGAGCCTCTCCGCGCTCGAGGCGAAGGTCGTGGGCCTCGAAGACTCCGAAGAAATGAAGCGTCAAGTCACGGGGATTCGCGGATCGTTCACTACCTTCAACGTCATGTTCGCGTACAAGGACGAAGGCTTCACAGGGACCTGAGCGCGGCGGCTTCCACACGTCGGTTGACGGGGCCCGCCGTGCTTGCGATCAACCGGCAGTGATCCCGCGCGAGAAGGAAAACACCATTTACATCGATACCGACAGCGCGCGTCGGATCATTTGGTCGGGGGAAGACTTCGTCTACGAGCACCTTCCTGTGGGCACGAGGGTCATCTATCCGAACCCGCCCATCAAGGGGCTGCCCAACCCAGACGCCGCCATTCGCTACGCGCTCAATCATCCGCACGGCATGGACCCGCTGCACGCGCTGCTCGAGCCTGGGATGAAGATCTGCGTCGCGATGGACGACATCTCGCTGCCCCTTCCGATCATGGCGCTTCCCGACATTCGGGAGAGAGTGCTGCGGATCGTGCTGCAAATCCTCGGCGACCACGGCGTGGACGACATCGAGCTGCTCGTCGCCAACGCCCTCCACCGCCGAATGACCAAGGACGAGATGAAGCGGATGGTCGGAAGTCAAATCTTCGACCGCTTCTATCCCGACCATTTCGTGAACCACGATGCGGAGGATCCGAGCGAGATCGTCACGATCGGCCGATCGGAGGCCGGCGAGATCGTCAAGACGAACCGCCGCTGCGCCGAAGCCGACCTCACCATCTATATCAACATCAACCTCGTACCCATGGACGGCGGACACAAATCCATGGGTATCGGTACGACCGATTGGGAAGGGTTGTTGGCTCATCACAATCCCAAGACTCTCCTGGAGTCGAACTCCTATATGGACCCGCCGAGCTCGGCGCTGCACCACTCGAGCGACCGAATCGGGCGAGTCATCGACCAACACCTGAAGGTGTTCCACATCGAAACGGTCCTGAACAACCGGATGTACGGCAAGCAGCTCGAGTTCTTGGGAAAAAACGAGGACGATTTCACCGAGCTCGATCGATTGGCGTTCCAAGGGTTACGTTGGACGCTGTCGAAGCTCCCGAGAGCGGCCAAGCGGGAGATGTTCCACAAGATCCCCTCGCCCTACGAGCTCATCGGAGTCTACGCCGGGGCAACCGAGCCGGTTCACGAGAAGACTCTCAAGAAGAACTTCGAGCAGTACGCGGTGCCCGTGAAAGGGCAGGCCGACGTGGCCATTTTCGGAATCCCGTATATCTCTCCCTACAACGCCAACTCCATTCTGAACCCCGTGTTGGTCCAGGTGATGGGCCTCGGATATCTCTACAACCTCTACCGAGGCTCTCCGATCGTCAAGGATGGGGGTGTTCTCATCCTGACCCATCCGTGCCCCGATGAGTTCGACCCGGAATTCCATCCGAGTTACATCGAATTTTTCCATCGGTGCCTCACCGAGACGCGCGACTCTTTTCAGCTCCACAAACGGTTCGAGGCAGACTTCGCAAAAAATCCAACTTATATCGAGATGTACCGACGCGGGAACGCATTCCACGGCGCTCACCCTTTTTACATGTGGTACTGGGGCGAGGCGGGTCGGTCGAGGCTCGGGCGAGTGATCGTGGTCGGGGCAGAGAACGAGCATGTGCCGCGTATTCTCGGGTGGGACACCGCGGAGTCGGTCTCGGAGGCCATCGACATGGCCAAGGACTTCACCAAACCGAATCCCGACGTGACCTACGTGCACTTGCCCCCCATCATGTTGTGCGACGTGAAGGCCAAGGAGTGAGTCATGAGGTCCCTCGAAGTCCACGGCAAGAACGGCGAAGGGAAGCCACGCGCCGCCGCCTTTTACGACATGGATGGGACCCTCGTCCGTACCAACCTCGTGCACTCGTACCTGTTCAACGCGTGGAACTCACCGTCGATCGCCCGTACGGTGTTACGGACCGCAGGGGGCATTGCCCGGATTCCGGCGTTCCTGGCCGTGGACAAGCTCGATCGCGTCGCGTTCAACGAGATGTTGTACGCGCTCTACGATGGTGAGTACGAGGACAGACTCCTGGAGCTCGCGGAGGACCACTTCGAGGAGGTTCTGAAGCCGAATATCTACCCGGGTGCGTACGAGCTCATCGAGAAGGCGAAGGGCAAGGGCCTTCATCAGGTCATCATCAGCGGGAGCCTCGACTTCGTGGTCGCGCCGCTCGTCCGACATCTCGGGTTGGATGATCTGATCACGAACAAGCTCGAGTTCAGGCGCGGCGTGGCTACGGGAAGAATCGTTCCGCCGATCGTGGCCGGCGCCTCGAAAGCTCGGATCATCCAGGAGTACGCGCGAAGAGCAGGCATCGACATCCTGGAGAGTTACGGGTTCTCGGACAGTTATTCCGACTATCCGATGCTTGCGGTGTTGGGTCGTCCAGCCGCCGTCCACCCCGATCGGGAGCTCCGCCGGGCAGCTCGCACGTTCGATTGGCCGATCCTCGATTTGTCGTGAGGCGTAGATGACCGCGTACAGGTACTTCGACTCCACGTGGCGAACGGACATGTACGTTTGCCATCGCTGTGGTTGGTCCGGGAATTTCGACGGGATGGCCCAAGCCTTCGAGCGCGAGCGGGTCGAGGGTCATTGTCCGGAGTGCGCGGCGACCTTGGCGGTCGTGTTGTACCCGACCTTCGACGAGCTTCGGGAAGCCGCTGACAGCCCTGCGAAGACCAAGGAGTGACCGATCGGCAAGCGTGACTGGTCCAGCGTCGGGCTCCTCGTCGTTACGCTGGGGGGCGCGCTGGTGCTTGCCGCGCGCGTGGCTGGATTGTCGCACTCAGATCCGCTGCCGGAGCCTGCGGCCGTGCCAGGGCCTCCCGACGCCGTCCGAGGCGCGATCCTTTTTCGGGGAGCCTGTTCGGGCTGCCATGGTCCGGCCGGGGAGGGTACGCACGAAGGAGAGCCTGAGCGGGTGCCGCCGCTGCCCAAAGGACTCGAGCGAGCGCTCGTGGTCGAGGTGATTCGGGGTGGAAAGGGCAGGATGCCGGCGTTTGGCAATTTGCTCGAGGCGGGCGACGTCGAGGATCTCGCCGAGTGGCTGTCGCGGAGGTGAGTCGCGGAGGTGAGTCGCGGAGGTAAGTCGCGGAGGTGAGTCGCTGCGGTGAGTCGCTGCGGTGAGTCGCGGAATGAGTCTGGGTCAGTTGGTTCCTAAGTAAAAATTGACCATGAGGCCGAGCGCCCAGAACTCGGTAACCACGACGTCCCCACCCGAGCCGGGCGCCAAGAAGATGGGAAAGCCAAAGGAGGCGCCCAGGTCGACCAGCGGAGCGTTGGGGCCGCCGGCGATCGCGTAGAGCGCTGATACGCCGAGCGGGATGCCGAGGGTATCGAAGTCGAGGCGAGACAGGCCGAGGCCGGTGTCCAAGGAAATCGCGAGCTCGGGCGTGGCTTGAAAGTGGAGGTTGACCGGAATCGACTGAGTGGTGACGAGCGTCGACGCAAAGACGATTCCGAGGTTGAACCCGGTGTCGAGACTCATCGCGTCCGAGAACTCCGCGCGAACCGGAACGCCGAGCCCGACGGTAAAGTCACTCCCGGTACGGATGGGCACGATCAAGGAGACTTGGCCGCCGACTTCGGTGGAACCGGGGAGGAAACGGTAACGGGCTCCAACGATCGGGTTGCCGTAGCTTGCGCTCGGCGACAGTTGGAGCGGCAACACGACGGCGTTCACGGTGAGGTCGTCGGTGACTCCATAGGTCACCCCCGCGCTCAGGCCGATGGCGGTCTCTGAGACGAGTCCCAATGAGGCGTGTCCGATCGGGATCACGCCGTTCAACTGCAGGAGCCCGGCGTCGAGGGTCATGGGGCGGGAGACGAGGGCGAGTGGATAGCCGCCGCCTCCGGACGGATGCTCGTTGCCCGACGGCTGCTCGGTCGGCTCGGTCGGAAGGTCCTGAGCCATCGCCGCGCCCGACAACACCAGCGGCGCAAGGAGAGTAGAGAGGAGTGGTCTTGTGATTCGCACGATCGATTCCTAGCCGGGATCAGGAGAATGAGCCAGTTTTTGAACACGGTGCCGTCACGGGCACGGACGGGCACGGACGGGCCGGGCACGGGCACGGGCACGGGCACGGGCACGGGCACGGACGGGCACGGGCACGAGCAGGGCTCCTGCTGATCCGCGGCAAGCTTCGACGCATAGGGGCCCTGGGAGCGCAGGCATCTCGCCTGCGCCTGAGTTTCGCGGACCCATCTGCGGTCCTGGCTTAGAATTCCCGGCGTTGAGAATTCCCGGCGGTTAGAATTCCCAGCGGTTAGAATTCCCAGCGGTAGGTCATGTCGACGCCCACGTCCCCGATCGGGATCTCTTCTGAGGAGGTCCACCCACCCTTGAGGGTGAGCTCAGGGCTGACTCGATATCTCATGGCGGCGCGCTGATCGTCTTGCCTCACCAAGGAGCTCGAGTATTCGAGGCGGACTCTGCCGTCGAGGATCTCTTTGGCCACCAGCAACCTCGGCTCGTAGAGGCGTTCACGGGGTGAGTACTCGCTGGTGAGCTCGATCTGATCGACGGGGATGAGTCGTTTGACCTGCTTTTCCACGCCGGTGACTTCGACGAGGAGTTGGCCGGCGATGCTTGCGGCGGCTTCGTCTCCGGCGTTTTCCAGGTCTTTGATACGCGCACCTCCGAAAAGGCAGGCCACGATGTCGCTCTGACTCATCTCGGGTTTCGAGGAGTAGTTGATGACGTTGCCGTCGAGGGTTCCGACCAGGTTCAGGGAGATCTCGTGTGCACAGGCGACCGCGGACAGATCCACGTCGTAGCGAGGGAAGAATCGGTCTCGGTCCCGGAAGTCGACGGTGCCGCCCAAGATCGAATATTCGCGACTCAGGAACCCAACTCGGCCCCCGGGGAGCGCGTTCATGGTTCCGATGAGGCCCATCCTCTGATTCGTGCCCACGAGCCGCACGTCTCCGCGGAGCTCGAGGTTGGCGATATCTCCGTTGACGAGTCGAACTGGGTTCTCGGGGGTGACGCCGACGTCGAGGTCGAGGATCTCGCTGGCTGGGTCGTAGACTTTTGGAAGCAATCGGTTTTGGGCCTGGGCGACCAGGTCCGACCATTCGAACTTCGGACGGACGACGCCGCGATCCACCGAAATGTCTCCGCGAAGGGTGAGGTGCTCCAGGGAACCTTCGAGGGTCAGAGCGCCGGAGATGGTCCCACCGAGGTCGAAGGTCGGGTAGACAAACTCGGGATGCACTTTGTCGACGAGGAGCTCCAGGGTGAGTGCGCCGAGGCTGGAGCCGTCGAGGATGACTTGGCCGGAGCCGCCGACTCGGCCACCTTCATAACGGCCGTTGATGCCTTCGATCAGGATGGTCGACTGACTGAAGGTGACGTCGGCGCTCGCGCCGCTGAGTCGACCGGGGAGGTTGCGCCATTCGAGGCTGGCGCGCTCCAGCCTGCCGCTGCCGACCAAGTCATACCCATCGTCGCGGCCGCGGATCAGCGCTTCGAGGGCCAGCGACCCGGCGGAGTCTTCGACCGGCGCGAACAGGGTGGAGGCGACGACGAGATCGATTCGACCGTCGACGGCGAGGCTCGTGCGACCGCCGCCGATGACTCCGCGGAGGGTGAGCTTGGAGCCTGGGCCGAGCAGGGTCATACGTTGAGTCTCGAGGGTGCGGGAAGCCAGCTTGAAAGACGAGGGCGCGGCGGTCTCGATCAGCGTGCCTCCGGCGGAGGCATCGGCTTTGGTGGTGCCGATGGTCAGCTCGCCCCGCTCCAGCTCGATCGTGCCAACGGAGTCCTGCCAGCTCGTGAGCGATCCGCGGAATGTGCCGCGGGCCACGGCTGACCCGGATATTTCTCGGTTGCTCTCCGATGAGTTGCTCATCGCCGCGACCAGCTTCGGGAGGTTATACTTGGAGAGTGAGAACCGGGCGGAGTAGGGGAGGCCGCCGGCGAGCTCGGTTCGTCCTTCGAAGGAGAGCTCGTCGTTTGGGAGGATCGCACCGACGAAATCCACGTGGCCGTTGGCGATCCGCCCAAAGAGCTGACCTCCTTTCAAGTCCAGTCCGAAGGCGTGGAGGTCGGCGAGCCCGACGGCGAGTGTGCCGGTCGCGGACGATCCGTGCCTTTCGATGCCGAGATCGACGTCGAGCGTGCCGGCAATTTGATCTGTGCTTCTCCTGAGTGCATCGATAGCGGTGAGAGGCGCGGATTCCGAGCGGGCTCGGAGTGAGAGCTCGCCGTTGCCCGGGTTGTAATTCAGCCTACCCAGGATCCTCGCCCCACGCTTCTCGAAATTGGCCTGATCGAGGATGATGGTGCCGGCTTCGAGCCTAGCGTCGAGGTTTCCGCGGAAGCCGGACTCGTCGACGACGGTGACTTCGTCGAGCTCCAGGTTGACTGGTCCGGTCAAAGCGCGGGCTGGTCCGAGCAGGGTCATACGTCCGCGGACCTTGCCGTGGGGTTCTCCGACATCTCGACCGTCGATGTCGAAGGGCAGCAGCAGATCTTCGACGCGCCCGTCGAGGATTTCGCCGTCGATGGTGAGCTCCGCGCCTCTGGCGAGCTCGACGTGGACGTCGCCTGCGTATTTGGACGAACCCAATTTTCCGTCGATGGACTCGAAGTGGAGCGCGGTGCCTTCCCAAGTCATGGTGCCGCGTCCGTTGCCAAAGGGTATGGAGGAGATCGTGACTCCGGAGAGGTCGAAGGTGCCGCGGCCGCCGAGATGGTCGTAGGGTCCGCTGACGGTCACCGAGAGTCTACCTGCGCCGCTGAAGGGCACAGTTGCGATCGCTCCGCCGACGTCCTCGAAGTCGAACGGGGAGAGCGCGCCTTCGATGTGCATACCCACCTTCTGTCGGAAGTCGAAGTGGCCCGTGGCGACGCATTGGCTAGAGGGTGTGGTGATCACGGCCCGATCGACGGCCACGCCGTTGGCCTCGATGACGCCGTCGGCTTTGACGTGGGCCTTGTCCACGGCCAGGAAGATCTGGTCGGGCGCAGGTTTTCTGCGAAGCTCCGGGCGGTCGAACGGTCGGTCGTAGACCCGGAACTCACGGAGCTCGAGATCGGCGCTGGCGGCTATCCTGACGGGGTCGAGGGTGCCGGACACGGTGACTGGGCCGGTGCCTCGGTAGTCGACCCAGGGGCCGTCGAGGCCGAGTGACTCGATGAATCGTCCGAGGGAGGTCTCGGTCCACTGAGTCGTACCCTCGAGGCTGAAGTGGTCGTCCAGTTTGATCTTGGCTTTGGCGGTGACTTCTCCGGGGCCGTAGCGGGCAAGGAGATGGGTGACTTCGAGCAGGGATCGGTTGGCGACGAAGTCGATGTCCATGGTGTCGGCGAGCGCGTAGACGTCGATCTTGGCGTGGTCGAGGCTAAGTCTTCCGGCCATCCGTGGGTTGTCGAGGTCGCCAGCGAAGCTCGCGGACAGTTTGACGGTCCCGGTGAGCGGCGGTGCGTTCTTGACGAGTTGGTTGACGAGGCCGAGGGGTGCGGCGGCCTTCAAGCGCGCCTCGGCGACGGGGCCGACGAAGTCGATCGATCCTTCGACCGCGAGAGTGGCTCCGAGGGCCTCGACCGAGGCCGACTGAACCGAGATCGCGCGGGGGCGAGTGAGGGGGCCGGCGATGTGAGCGGCCACGCGAAGATCGTTGACGTCGAAGCTCGTGGTGCCGGTGTCGATGGAAATCTTTGGTATACCAAGGGTCATTGCAGCTCCGCCGGAGCGGGCCTTCGAGAGTCGGAAGTCGAGGTCGGCGACGTTGGCGGAGAGCTTGCCTAGGTCTTCGAAGTGGAACGACCCGAGCTCCACGTCGAGGTCGTCGATCCCGACCGCGAGCTGGCCGCTGTCCTTTGGGCCGGTGGGCGAGGGGCTCGAGCTCAGGCACTTGGGTAGGTTTTTGATCGACCCATTTTCGAGGGTGAGGCTGGCGGTGGGTCTCAGGAGCTCCACGCGGACGAGCTGAATTCGTCCGTAGAAGAGGGGGAGCACGGCCACGCCGGCCTGCACGCTCTCGACGGCCAGGAGAGTCTTGTTGGTACCCACGGATGCGAGCCGAACCTGGGAGAGGTGGATTTCCGGAGGGAAAGTTACCAACTTCATACTCTCCAACCCGAGCTCGAGATCGCACGAGGTTCTGAGTTGCTCAGTGAGCTCCTTCTTGACGTAGGGATGGGCTCGTCCTGACTCCAGGCCCCACAGGACGACGATCGCCGCGACGAAGAAGACCGACGCGAGCGCGACCGCGATTCCCTTCAGCACCCTGAGGGCGCGTTGGCGCCGGATGCGGATCACGTGGCCGGTGTGGGGTACATGAGGACTCGGCGGGCCCCTCGGTAGGAGCGACTGAATCTTTTTTCGGAGAGTTTGTCGACGACGACACCCTTGGTGGGGCTCGCGTGGATGATTTTGCCGTCTCCGAGGTAGATGGCCACGTGATCGACGCGCCCGTCGTCGGTGGCATCGAAGAAGACCAAGTCACCGGGTCGGAGGGCTGATTTTGGCACGGAAGGTCCGGTCCGATATTGATCTGGGCAATTCCTTGGCAAATCCACGGCGAACCCATCGAGGAACACCGAGCGAACGAAGCCTGGGGCGTCGGAGCCGGCCTGTTCGCGAGCTCCTCCGAACTCGTATTTGGTCGCGAGCCATCCGTTTGTGGTTCTGACGAGTCGGTTTTTGTAGGCTTCGGTGATTTCAAAGAGCTCGGCTTTGCCTGCGGTGATGGCGGTGGGATCGCCCGGGCGAGGTTGGGGGGGCGGCGGCCGTGGCGGCGGAGGGGTGACCGGCTCGACGAGGGCGCGCCCCTTGGGATCCGGGGCAACGGTCGGGAGCTCGGGTTCGGTTTCGGCGGGCACTTCGCGGGGCGGGGGCGGAGGCGAAGCTGGGTCGAGGTATCGGTCTTCGTCGGTGGGTTTGAGCCCTTCGTCCTCGAGCTCCATGCGTAAGCGATCGTAGGGAGGTTTCGAAGCTTCGACGACTTCCGGTCGACCGGCCACTGTCTTGAACGCGCGTAGGAGCTCCTCGTCGAGGGTGCGCATGTCGGCCTCGATCTCGGCTCTGCGGATGCCGGTGGCGACCGACAGCTCGCGGGCGAGTCGGGAGAGCAATCGCAGCTTGTCCAGGAGCAGAGGGCGCATCCGCGCGCGGGTGTCTTTGAGCGCCTCGATGGTCGGTTCGAGGGTGGCGTCAGGCAGCGCTCCGCTTCCGATCGCAGCTTCCCAGTGAACGACGAGCTCGGGCGCGAGCGCTTCGATGTACGACTTCGGGAAGTCGAGGGCGAGATCGGCGGCGGCGCGCTCGGGGCGCTGCCCGATCAGCGACAGCCATTCGTAGTGCACGGCGACGGGCGGTGGGACGTGCTCGAGGACGGCGTTGTGGGCCTCGATCGCAGCGGCCACTCCGGCTTTGGCGTCCACACCGAGGAAGAAGGAGGCGGCTACGACGGCCTTTGCCGCGGTGAGCTCGGGCCGATCGTTGGACTCGCGTTGTTTCACGGCCTTGCCGAGCTTTGCTTTCAGACCTTGCTCCACGCGGGATCGAACACCCCGCGGCACGTCCTCGCGCGCCCGAACGTACTCGGACAGGGACGGCCCGCCGGCCGGGCCCCAGCCGGCCAAAGCGAGCAGGAGGAGCGCCCAAGGCGGCTGTTTCATGGCCCAAGCTTGCCACACGCCGAGCGGAAGAGCCCGTGCGCGCCCACACGCTCGGGGTCTCGAACCTCGGCGCATCTGGCTGGAATGACGAGGGGGATCCGGATCGGCGGGGGAGCTCCGGGGTGCCCGAGGCAGATCTATTTCTGTTCCCCCATTGACCGGATAGCCCTTTCACCTTCGAATGGAGGGAGCGAGCCCGAGCTCGAAATGGCTCGAACGTCGGGAAGCACGCGATTGGGTCGGTGAATGAGCATCTTCCAGCGAATCGCAAACCTCATCCGCGCCAACATCAACGATCTCATCGACCGTGCTGAGGACCCGGACAAGATCCTCACTCAGGCGATCGAAGACATGCGCAAGCAGATGGTCGAGGCCAAGAGCCGAGTGGCCATGGCGATCGCTGACGAGAAGCGCCTCCAGAAACAGCACGAGATGGAGGCCAAGCGCGCGGAGGAGTGGGAGAAGAAGGCGATGGCCGCGATTCGGGCCACGCGCGACGATCTCGCGCTCGAGGCTTTGGAGAAGAAGAAGCAGCACGAAGCGATGGCGCTGCAGTTTCAGCGTCAGTACGACGAGCAGAAGGCCGCCGTCGAGGAGCTCAAGAAGGCGCTGACCGCGCTCAACGCGAAGATCGACGAAGCGCACCACAAGAAGCAGTTGCTCGTGGCCCGTCACAAGAGGGCCGAAGCGCAGAAGGCGATCGCGCAGACACTCAGCTTGGCCAAGGATCGCTCGGCGCTCGATGGCTTCGACCGTATGGCGCAAAAGATCGATCGCATCGAGGCGGAGGCCGAGGCGCAGCTCGAGATCGCGGAGCTGACCGCGGGCAGTGAGGAGCAGAAGCTGGAGGAGAAGATCCGGTTGCTCGAGGCCGCTCCGGTGAACGACGACTTGGTGGAGCTCAAGCGCAAGATGGGCATGCTCGCCGCGGGCGCGCAGCAGAAGGCGCTCGAGGCGGGCAACGGTGTACGCGAGGCCGGGCCGCCGGAGGCGAAGGACGCGCCCAAAGCGATCCCAGCGGAAATCGAAGTGCCTTCGTAGGCCTCGGCTCGGCACACGTGATGGCGGGGAGCGTTACCGGCCCGGTTTTCCGGTCCGCCAACTTCGCGATTCCGCCCGGATCCCTGTTTGCGGAGCGCTTCCGCATCGGGCGCGTGGCCGGCGTCGGCGGCATGGGCCGCATCTACGAAGCGATCGACGAAAAGACCGGAGCGCGAGTTGCGCTCAAGACGATGAGCGTCTCCGGGGTCGACTCCGTGGTCGTGGATCGATTCGAGCGCGAGATCTCGATCTTGAAGTCGGTCACGCACCCGAACCTCGTCCGAGCCCTGGACGGGGGTCGTGATCGAGAAGGCACGCTCTTCTTGGCGCTCGAGTGGTTGGACGGCGTCGATCTGAGCGACCGCCTCACGTCAGGCCCGATCCCGCTGATCGAGGCCTGCAGGATCGGACGGGGTGCGCTTCGCGGCTTACTCGCCGTTCATCGCGCCAAGATCGTTCATCGAGACATGAAGCCCGGCAACATCTTCTTGCTGCGTGCTTCGGAGCCTCCCGCGGGTGTCAAGCTGCTCGACTTCGGCGTCGCGAAGCTCCTCGAAGATCAGCTCAAGGCGACGGGAGGTGGGCTGACGCTCGAAGGCACGGTGATCGGCACGCCGTATTACATGTCTCCGGAGCAAGCGCAGGGGCGCGACGACGTCGACTGGCGCGCCGATCTGTTTTCGCTCGCGGCCGTGGTGTTCGAGTGCATCTCCGGACAGCGTCCCTACGCGGGCTCCTCGGCGTTGGCGTTGTTGCTTCGCATCGCGTCCGATCGACCTCGTTCGATCCGTGAAATCGACCCGACGATCCCGATCGTGGTGGAGGAGTTCTTCACTGTCGCGCTGTCCCGAGATCGGGAGCGCAGGTTTCAATCGGCCGACGAGATGGAGCGCGCGCTCGAGAAGCTCGAGGAGAGCTTGCTCGGGGACCAGCCGACAGCGACGGACTTTCGGCCGGACAGCGTGCCATTTCAGTGGAGTTCGGTAGCGCGCACGACGGAGCCCCAGGCGGTTTTCGAGGCGACGGTTCCATCGCCGCCCGCAGATCCGGTGAGCGTCGTGAGTGTGATGGTCGCCGAGCTCGAGGACGGGGAGCACGCGTTCGAGGCGTTCGCGCGATCGATCGAGTCCGAGGGCGGTGAGGCCATGCCTGCGCGCGGTCGAATCGCGGTCGGCGTTTTTGCCGGAGCAGACGACGGGCCCTTGCGTGCGAGCCGAGTGGGGCGTCGGGTCGTCGCGGAGTCTTGTGCGATTCGTGCAGCGGTCGGCTCGGTTGCTCCGGACGACAGGGACGCGACCGCGCGTGCCGGTGATGCAATCGAGTCAGCGGTCGGCTTGGTGGCCCTCGCGGGGCAGCGGGAGGTCGTGATCGACTCTGAGACGCATCGCTCGATCGGGAACGCGTTTCCTACTCGCCCTAGAGGCAAGGACGCGCGAGTGGTCTCCGAGTCGGTCGCCCGCAGTACCAAGGCTTGGGCAGCTTCGGACTTCGTCGGGCGCCGTGCCGAGCTCGAAGCTCTGGTCGAGACGTTCGAGCGAACCGCGTCGACCAGGGAGGCCTCTTTCACGTTCGTCACAGGCCCAGCGGGTTCGGGCAAGTCGCGGCTCGCCGAGGAGTTGGCGCGGCGGATCTCGCGCGGTCCGATTCGCGCGGTCGTGATGAAGTCTTTCGCGGAGCGCACGGCGTCTCGCACGCCGTTGTTCGTGTTCGCGGACGCCTTTCGTCGTCGCGCGTCGATCGTGTCGAGCGAGTCAGAGGTCACGATCGCCGCGAAGCTCGACTTGTTGGTTCCCAAGTCCGTCGGCGCAGCGAATCGGGAGCGAGCGGTAAGCGCGGTCGCTCGGCTCGTGGGCGTGCATCCGATCGAGCTGAGCAGGGGTGGAGATGGGGCGGCGCGTTCGTTCCCGTCGCTCCTGCGTGCGCTCGTAGGGATGGCCAACGAGAACCCCCTGGCCATTCTCATCGAGGAGTTCGAGTGGATCGATCCAGTCAGCGCGACGGTGATCGAAGAGCTGCTCGACGCGGCGCGAGCCTTGCCGTTGTTCATCGTGGCGTTCGCGGATCCCGCGGCGAGCGAGCGACTTTCACGCGTTACCGCGTTGGCGCGTCGAGTCGAGCTCCCAGAGGTGGAGGAAGCGGCGATCGAGTCGTTGGCGAAGTCCATTCGTGCGGACCTGCCGGACGAAGACCTGCGGAAGATCGCGCGGCAAGCGGTGGGGCGTCCCGGCCTCGCGCTGGCGCTCCTTCATGCGCCGGGGACCGCGGATCGAGCGAGGGATCCCAAGGAGCGGCTCGCGCTGCTCGCGGACGCGCGCGTCGCGGGGCTGTCGAAGTCGCTCTCGAGCGTGCTCTCGGCGGCGTCGGTGATCGGCACGACTTTCTGGGAAGATGCGCTGGATTACTTGGGCGAGAGGGACGTGCGCGATGCGCTCGACGAGCTCGCGACCGAAGGGTTCATCGAGGCGAGGGACACGACGCGATATCCTGCATCGCACGAGCTGGTGTTTCGGGGCGAAGCCATCTGGAAGGCGGCCTACGCGCGTGCGGTCGACCTCGAAGGAAAGCATCGCAAGGTCGCGGAGTGGTTACGTTCGAAGCAGGGAGCGAGCGCGGAGCCGATCGCGCGTCACTTGTTGTTGGCGGGAGCGCCCGTGGAGGCTGGCCCGCCGCTTCTCGAAGCGACGCGCGCGGCGCTCGCGGCTGGTGATGCGCGGAGTGCCGAGGAGCTCTCTTCGTTGCTCGGGCAGGGCGGCAGCGCGTCGGTGCGTCTCGAGCTTGCGGACGCGCGTGCGCGGGCGCAGGACCTACTCGCGGAGTTCGACGGGCTCGCTGTTACGCTCGCTTCGCTGGAGGAGTCGGATGCTTCGCCGAGCCGCCGCCTCTCCGAAAAGGCCCGTCAGGCACACTATGCTCTCCGCACCGGCGATCTCGCGCACGCGTTCCGTTTGTATCGAGAGCTCGCGCAGACCTTCGAGGAGAACGAGCAGCTCGAAGACGCGGCCGAAGCGTCGCTCGGAGCGCAGGACGCGCTTCAGGAGCGCGGCGAGAGCGCGCAGGCCGTCCCGTTCGCCGAGTCGGCCTACCAGATCTCGCGTCGCATCGAGAACGGCGCTTTGGAAGCGCGCGCGCTGATCGCGCTAGGTCGGCTTGCTTACGCCACCTCCGATCTCGGTCAGGCGATTCGCTTGTTCGAGCAGAGTCGGGTCAAGGCGACCGAGGCCGGCGAGCGCGGCATCGAAGGTCACGCCTATCGTTGGAACGGTGCGGCCCTCGCGCTGGCTGGTGCGATCGAGCGAGCGAAGGACGAGCTTCAGCGCGCCGAGCGTCGGCTCGGCGCCATTCCCGACGTCGTGGGATCGCTCGAGGCGCGAGTATTGCTCGCGAGCCTCGAGCTCGACGAAGATCTCGCGAGCCGGTTGAGGAGCCTCGAGCGCCTTCACGAAGAAGCCAGCAACATCAAGGCGCCCGGACCGTTCTTGCTCTCGGGTCTCTTGCTCGCGCGGACGCAAGTCGAGGCAGGGCTAGACGTGGAAGCGGCGGGGCTCGGGGACGCGCTGATCGCGGTGGCGACGAAGAAGGCACCGCGCTTTCTATGCGCGCTCGAGAGCACGACGGGAATCGCGGAAGGGCGACTCGGCGCGCCGAGCGGTCGTCGCCGGGTCGAGACAGCGTTGCGTCGAATGGAATCCTCGCGATCCTCGGAGCACGAGGAGCCGTTTCGCATTTACGCCTATCACTCCGAGATCCTCGGGCGGGAAGGGCAGCTCGACCTGTCGAAGAAGCAGTGGAAGCGAACCGAGCAGATCCTTCACGAAGTGGAGGCGAGGTTGCCGAGCGCGCTGCGGCCTGGGTTCCTGCGGCGTCCGGTGGTGAGGGCAATCTTGGATCGAGGGCGGAGCTGACTCACTCACTCACTCACTCACTCACTCACTCATTTATTTATTCACTCACTCCCTACACTCATACTCGTCCGAATCGGGCACGGGCACGTCATGAGTTTCTGAGCCTCACCAGGACCGGCGAAAGAAGACACTCCGGGCTACTTGTTCCCTCGGCTCGCGGCGTGCATTTGGGTCTCGAGGGTCGCCGCTTTGTTCGCTATCCTCAGGAGCTCGTGGCTGTCGGCGGACATGAGGGAGGAGCGCAGGTCGAGAATTTTCGCATCGAAGGCGTTGACCTGAGTATCGCTGAGTAGCTTGTAGTCTCGGAGCCGACTCAGGGTACCCACGGCCGACTCGATCTTCTTGTCCACGAACTCTCGGTCGATCTCGAGATTTGGGATGGCTTCGAGGAGTTTCTTTGCTGCTTCCACTGCTGCGACGTCGTTGCTCTGGGCTTTTGCTTTTTCGAGCGCGCGGCAAGGCTCCGCGGCCGGCTTGAGACCGCATGCCTCTTCTCGACTCACGCCGGCTCGCTGCAGGGCCTCTCGGATCTGACGATCGAGGTTGGAGAGCTCTCCTCGTAGGTCCTCTCGTCTTTCGGGAGGAGGATCCTTGCGCTCTGGGTCTTTCTTCGGGGCGCCTTTGGCGGCTGGCGGAGGATCCTTTTTTTCGGGATCCTTCTTCGGCGGTGGTTTGAGCTCAGGCTCCTTTGGATCGACGGGAGGAGTCACTTCGGCGACGAATCCGGAATCGACCGAGGCCGCTGGGGGAGGAGGGGGAAGCGGCGCTACGACCGCCAAGCCAGCGTCGAACGCTTCGACTGGGAGCTCGACGACGGTGGCTTCGGGTGTCTTGAGGAACGCCGCCGCCACCCCGACGAGGATCGCGCTGGTCAGGAGCGCTCCGCCCACGACCAAGCGACCGCGCCACCAGGGAGCGACCGCAGCGAGGCTGTCCATCGACATCGCTTCCTGAAGGTTGGCGCGATCTCCGAACGTCGGAGGACCGTCCAGTCGTTGGGGTCTGGAGCTCGTCACCGCTTCGAGCTTGGGACGAGAGATGCGCGGGATTCCGGAGGTCGTGTGGCGTGGGTTGGGCATCGCGCCCGGCGCTATGCCCGCGAGCTCCTCGAGCTGGCGCAGGACGTCCTGCGCGGACTCTGGCCGATCGCTTGGGACCTTCTCGAGCATGCGCAGCGTGAGCACGTCGAGCCCGCCGAAGGGTGGCAGCGGGTCGGGCCTCTCCGTGGCGTGTTTGACGAGCACCTCGGTCAGCGAACCGACGAAGGGGGGCTTGCCGGAGATCATCTCGTACATGACCGCGCCGAGGGCGTAGAGGTCGGACTGAGCGGTCACTTCCTCGCCGCGAATCTGCTCCGGCGCCATGTAATACGGCGTTCCCATCGCGTGGCCGGTCTTCGTCAGGCGGCCGCTGTCGGCGCCCGAGTTTTGGTTCACGACCCGCACGAGGCCGAAATCGAGGACCTTCGCGAGCTCCTTGCCGCCTTCGATCGGCACCAGCATCACGTTGCCCGGCTTCATGTCGCGATGGACGAAGCCCTTCTCGTGCGCGGCAGAGAGGCCCGTGGCGATTTGATGGGTGACATCGATGATCCGGTCGGGCTCGAAGGGCCCGTCGTCGGCGATCGCGCGGGCCAACGACCGCCCGTGAAGCATCTCCATGACCATGTAGGTCAGGCCTTCGGGGGTCGTGCCGTAGTCGATGACTTGTACGATGTTCGGGTGGTCGATCTTTCCGGCCGACTGGGCTTCTCGGCGGAAGCGTTCGGCGACCGCTCGATCTGCGGCCATCTCTCCGAACAAGACCTTGATGGCGAAGTCTTTGCCGAGCGCCTGGTGGGTCGCGCGATAGACGCAAGCCATACCGCCCGACCCGAGCCGGTCGACGATCACGTAGCGATCGATCGTGGCGCCGATCAGCGGGTCGGACTCACTCTCGACGAGCTTGACCCCGTCGAGGCCACAGAATTCGACCTGGCCGTTGTAGACCGAGCCACATCGCGGGCAACTGCGCACCAGTGCTTCCAGGCTAGCCCTCTCTGACCTTTCTGGCGAGATTCAAACCTTCGGATCGAACGAAGTTGCGGAAAGGTCCGGCGGGAGTGAATCCCGCCGACCGGCAGCGCCCTCGGCGTAGGTGAGCGAGCGATGGCGGGCTTCGACCCAGTCGATCAAGTCGGCTTCGATTCTGGATCCGTCGAAACGGTTGATCTCCTGGATTCCCGTTGGGCTCGTGACGTTGATTTCGGTGAGCCATCCTCCGATCACGTCGATCCCCACGAAGGCCAGGCCGCGGCTTCGCAGCTCGGGGCCGACGGCGCGACAAATTTCGCGGTCGCGTTCGGTGAGAGACGCCTTCTCTGGTGTGCCTCCCACGTGCATGTTTGACCGCAAATCATTGGCCTGCGGGCGGCGGTTGACGACGCCGACAGGCTCGCCGTCGATGAGGAGGATTCTGCGGTCGCCTTCAGCGACAGCCGGGATGTAGGCCTGCGCGGCGATGGCGACGCGACCCTCTTGGGTGAGCAGGTCGAGGACCGATCCCGTGTTGCGATCGCCTCGGAGCAGCCGAATGACGCCCGCGCCGCCCGCGAGCGTCAGCGGCTTCACGACGCAGTCGCCGAGCTCGTCGATGAAGGCCCGGAGCCTCTTTTGATCCCGCGCGATGAGGGTTCGGGGAGAGAGGCCTGGGAACGCGAGCGCGAAGAGCTTCTCGTTCGAGTCCCGCAATCCACGCGGATCGTTGACGAGCACTACTTTCTTTCGGTCGACTCGATCCAGGACCCAGGTGCTGACGAGGTATTCGACGTCGAACGGCGGGTCCTTGCGCATGAAGACGGCGGCCATGTCGTCGAGCCTGACGAGCTCCGGCGAGCCGAGCGTGAAGTGATCGTTCCTCTTGCGGCGCAAGGAGACGGGCGTTGCATAGGCAGCGGGTGAGCCATCCAGGAGCTCGAGGTTGCGCAGCTCCGCGTAGAGCACGCGATGCCCCCGGGCCTGCGCTTCGAGCATCATCACGAACGTGGAGTCCCCGTCGATCGAGATGCGATCGATCGGGTCCATCACGAACAGAAGGTCGAGTGCCATCGTGGCCCAGTCGACGGCATCCCGCGGTTGATGTCCAGAGCGAGGCAGGGCACAACGAAGCGTGACCTCGTTCGACCGCGCTCGATTGCTGACCCAGTGGACGCGAGGGCTCGGCCCCGTGGGTCGCCAGCTCGAGCCGGACCTCGCGGTGTGGATCGAGCGGGTCGAGGGTGCGATCCACGGTGACGAAGTCTGCGCGTCGGAGGTCTTGGACTCGGCCGCGTTGTTGGCCAGGAGGCTGGGTTTGGAGCGGCGTCCGGCGTCCATCGCGGTCGGTGTTGGGGTGGCGCTCGAGGACGTGCTGCGGGAGCTGAGTATCAGCGTCCCGACGCCGTTCACGCGAAAGCTCATCGCGGTGCTCTCCGACGCGCACTCCCTCGGTACGCGAGAGGAGGTCGAAGATCGCTACCAACGGACGATTCGAGATGGGTCACCGATCGTGAGCTTGGAGGATCGCGCGGTCATCGGATTTCTCGTCGGCCCTTCGAGCTCGGACGCCTTGGACGCGATGGTGGGTCGGTTGCTTCGGGAGAGTATCGCGGCGGCAGCGCCGGACCTGGCGATCGACGTTTTCGGCGCCGATCCGCCCGACGACCGGTTCTTTCAAACCATGGCGGCCCTGACGAAGGCCGAGCAGGGAGCGCACCTCCGAAAGATCGTGATTTGTGGCGTGCCCGACGCGAGTCGCGCGGCCGAGCAGCTCGATCGGTTCGGCGGCGATCCGAAGAAGCTCCGGCTCGTGGAGCGGGTCAACGACTATATTGCGGAGAAAATCAGATGAAATACAGAAACCTCGGAACGACGGGACTCGAAGTCTCCTCCCTGTGCCTCGGCGCCATGACTTTTGGGGAGCCGAGCGAGGGGTCGTTCATGCACGGTGTCGGCTGCGACGAGCCGACCTCGCACGCGCTCATGGACCGAGCGCTCGAGGCCGGCGTCAACTTCATCGACGTCGCCGACGTCTACGGAAACGATGGGTTGTCGGAGAAGGTGGTGGGTACGTGGCTCGAGAAGGACGGGCACCGCGACCGAGTGGTCTTGGCCACGAAGTTTCGCTTTCGCATGACTGACGGTCCGAACGGGACCGGGGCCTCGCGTTACCGAATTTTGAAGGCGGTCGAAGGTTCTCTGAGGCGGCTTCGAACCGATCACATCGATCTCTACCAAATTCACATGCAGGATATTTCGACGCCGGAGGAGGAGACTCTCCGGGCGCTCGATGATTTGGTCCGTTCCGGCAAGGTCCTGTATCTCGGCTGCAGCAACTACATGGCTTACCGGCTCGTGAACGCGCTCTGGATCAGCAAGACCCTGGGGCTCGAGCGCTACGTGTCCATGCAGATGCAGTACAGCCTGGTGGAGCGATCGATCGAGCGCGAGCACCTGCCCGTTGCTCGGGACATGGGTGTGGGGATCTTGGCCTGGACGCCGCTCGCGGGTGGGTTTCTCACGGGAAAATTCAAGCGGGACCAAGAGAGGTCCGCCAACGAACGGTTGGGGAAATGGATCGAGCGGTACAAACGCCTCGATACGGACCGGAACTGGCACACGCTGGACGCGGTTCGTTCGATCGCGGCGCGGCGCGGGACGACGCCGAGCGCGGTTTCGCTCGCCTGGGTGTTGTCGAGAAAGGAAGTCAGCTCGGTGATCTTCGGTGCCCGATCGATCGAACAGCTCGAGACGAATTTGGCCGGCGCGGACCTGGTGTTGGCGCCGGAGGACATCAAAGCGCTCGACGACCTGAGCGAGCCGAGCTTTGGGTACCCGGAGGCGATGATTCGGAATACACAGTCGCGCTGGTGAGCGCGTGCTTCGGAGTCTCCGGTGAGTAGATCAAACGCCCGAGAACAACTCACCCACGAGCTCGAGCACGCTCCCGGCGGCGTCCAGGACGACTTCGATGGTGGTATCGGAGATCTCGCCGAGCGGTTCGGAGACGACTTCGAGGACGGAGTCGGTCACCGAGCTCTCTCCCTGCTGAGTCTTGGGTTGAGTCTTGGGTGCAGCGCCGGAGCCGACGCTCGCGAGCACGGCTCCGGTCAGCAGGCCCATGGCAGCCAGGGCGGCGGGGCCTCCGGAGAAGCGACTCAGGGCCGTCCAAGGCATCCAGACTCCGTCTTCGCAGACGGCCGCGGACTCGTTCTTCGATCGGAATCGAGTAAGGGGGTTCTTGCAGCGCGGGCAAATCGACGAGGACGTCTCGCGACCCAGCGGGTGGCCGAGCTTTCTGTCGAGGACCTGTTCCAACTCACCTCGGTCGAACCAGATTCCGCGGCAGCGAGGACATGAGTCGAGCTCGACGCTGCGGGCAACCAGCCTCTCCATGGGCCGTTGGCATTCGGGGCAGGGCAGCGACGGGACGGGCACGCGAGAAGCCTGAGCACGATGGACCCCGACGGCAAGCGGATTTCTGCTGCCAGCAGAGGAGCAGGAGAAGAGCGGGGGCAGGATCAGGAGTCGTGCTACTCATTCATCGCACCGCGACGATGGTCAACTCACGCCTCCGACCTCCGATCGCGACCTCGAGCTCGTCCCCCGCTGCCTTGCCGAGGAGCGCCTTTCCGAGGGGAGACTTGGGGCTCACGACCTGAACTTTCGCGTCGGCGAGCGCGGTCCCTCCTCCGTTTGGCGCTAGAAAATACGTCTTCGGCTCGCCGTTCTCCTCGACCTCGACGACCGCGGAGAGGACCGCCGGCTGACTCTCTGCGAACGCTCTCAACGTCATCGCCTTCACCTCGGCGAGCGCGGTTTCGAGCTCCTCGACTCTCTTGGCCTGGCCACGCGCGAGGTAGGATTGCTCGATCGCCCGCGTGTCTTTGTCGTCTTCGGCCTTCGCCTCAGGGTGAGTAGCGCCCGCGAGCGTCTCCTGATGGGCGCGCTCCGCAGACTCCAACGCGGTCTCGAGCGAGCGCACGAGCTCGGCCCTCAGCTCCTGCTTGGAAGGGATCATGTTCCGTTCGATAGTGCAGTCGCGGCCCGATTTCCACCGTTGACGACGTTTTGCTCGCCCGTCGCTCGCTGGCAGCGGCGAGGTAGCAAGCGAGGCGGCTCCTCGTACCAGAGATTGGTCCGAGACCTCCTCAAATCCTGCACGATGGACTAGGCTTCAGGGATGGTGCGAGCGTCCAAGACCTCCGGTGCCGGCGTCGCGTCGGCGAGCACGCGGCGCTATGGCGTGAGCGAACGACTCGTGATGCCGAATACTCGCTTTGAAATCATCGATGGGGAGGTCATGTACGTGAACGCTGCCGGCCCGGTGCACGGATCCTTTCACGGTAAGCTGTCGGCGTTGCTCGAGGCGTGCGCCGCGGAGGGATACGACGTCGCCTGCGACATGCTGACTCGCACCTCCGCCTTCAGCGACTTCGCGCCAGACGCGAGCGTCTTCCCGGAGGGTATCGATCCGGAGACCGAAGATCGGGCGCTCGAGGAGTTGGCGTTCGAAATCATGAGCTCGGAGACCGCGGCGCGGGCCGAGCGCAAGGCTCGTGGCTTGACCGCGCGGGGAGTGCGGCGAGTGTTCGCGATCGACGTCGTCGAGAAGCGAGTGCACGAATGGTCGCGCGGCGACGATTGCTGGTTCGCATTTGCGAGCTCGGAGCAAATCGTCGATCGAGCCCTCGCGGCTCCGCTGCGCATCGCGGATCTCCTCGACGCGGCGAGAGCGGACGATGCGATGGCGCGTGCGTTGTTGCTCAAACGCAATCCGGTCCTGGTCGAGGCGATTGACGTGGCCCGGGCGAACGGATTGGCGACTGGATTGGCGAGGGCGCTCGTTTCGATCTTGAGGAGTCGGGGTGTGAAAGTGAATCGAGCACAAATGACTCGAATCCAAGCGGAGCGCGATCCCGAGACCTTCGATCGATGGATTGCCAAGGCATTCACTTGCTCGGGGACGGAGGAGCTGTTTGGGGCTGTTCGGTCTGCGAACGGCGCACGCAAACGTAGAGCGAAGTAAATCGGAAGTCAGATTCGAGAACGGGACCGAAAACGGGACGGAATCGCCGCCGAAATCACTCGTTCGTCAGACGTCGTACACGGAGTCGTCTACGCAGCCACGAGGCGATCCCGAGTCGCTCCTTCGGAAAGTCGTTCCCCAACGGAAGCTCGGTGTAGTATGTATTTCGGCTGCCCTGCAACGCGACGAATTCGTCGAGGGTAGACTTGCGGAAGTCGCCAGAGTCCACGTACGAGGGCGCGCAGCCGATTTCTTCGGCGGAGACCCTCGCGTTCGGCCCCAGGATCCGTTCGGCCTCTCGAGTGATTCGGGCGCGGGCGTCCACGAGCTCGGTGACCGTTTCGAAATGAGTCTCGAAGCGAACGACACCAAATTCGTCGTACCGGGAGGAAGTCACACTCTCGGTGAGATCGAGTCCCACCCGAGTCACACGGGTAGGGCGATTGGTCGGACCTTCGATCGTGTAGATCGTGTTGAGCTTCCGCAACGAACGAACTAGGTCGAAATTTCTGAGCTCTACTGGATTGGCGTCGAGAAACTTCAAAGCCGACACAGGTTTGCAAGCGACGACCAGGCAGTCGAGTTGGTGGACACCGTCGGCCACCAGCGCGATGCGAGCTCCAGCCCGATTCACCGAGCGAACGCGTTGCCCGAGGCGGACGTCCCCGAGCTCACGCGCGATCTGCCGACAGAGCTCGTCGAGCCCCGCTCGAACGTGCACGAGCTTGGGTTCGCTGAGGCTGGCCGGAATCAATCCGAGCGATCGGGCGGCTCGAAACACGAGGAACGTGGGGAGCTCCGGGTAGGCCAAGTCGGCGCGCCCGGCGCGCGCGAGCTCGAGGCAAAGCCACTCGTAACACTCGTCGAGGCGCCAGAGGCTGAACCAATGGTGCGCGGCACGGGTCGAGCGGCGATGCCTCCGTGCGCGTACCTCGAGCGTTTGGAGCTCGCGCAGGGGTTTGGTCGGGCTGATCGCTTGGTCGTCGGCGTCCACGAGCGTTCCGGTGATGGGTTCGAGGTCGACACCGAAATTCGAGGTCCATCGCGCGAACGTGCCGTCATCGTCGGCCTGGACGCCCGTCGCGGTGGGCACTCGCTGACGTCGGCCATCCGGCCGCGTGATTTCGGCTGGACGATATCGGTCTCCGACGCTCAGCGCGTGGTCGAACACGATGACGTGGTGGCCCGCCTGCTCGAGCTCCCAAGCGGTCGCGAGCCCGGAGAGTGTGGCGCCGACGACACCCACCCGAAGCGGCTGAACGGCCAAGGCAAGAGGAGTCGAGGAGGCGGGCTGCTCCAAAGTTTGCGTCTCTTGGTGGTCGAGGCTGCCCAGCCATCGCCCGAAGCGCATGAACCCACTGTGGACCTGGGCGCCGTCGATTTCAACCGCTCGGCTCGTGGCTCGTAGAGGTCACATTCCGCCGTCAGGGATGGGCGGCGGCGGCGGCGGTGGTGGACCGGGTTGGCAGACTCCAAACTCGCACACAAATCCAGCCGGACATTCGACGCTGGCGGAGCACGTGAGCGGGACGCCCGTGTCCCAAATGGGGCCTGCGTCGGGGGTGCACGGCGTGCTCGCACAATCGGTGATACTCATCGAGAAATCGCCGGCCTCCCCGTCCGCGCCTTCCACCGCGATCACGTACGTCTGCCCCGCAGTCGCAAAGAGCTCGGTGCCGTACCATCCACAACCCACGAAGGGTCCGCTGCATGAGTCGGCGTTCACCGAAATCACCCAATTCGTGAATCCGCCCGAGGCCTCGAGCACGAAACGCCCGGAGGCCGGCGCAACCCATAGGTAGGATTGGTCGGGCGACCGCATGCGGCCGCACGGAGCTTCGATCGCACTTCCGGCACCTCGCGTCGTGCCCATCACGACGTCTCGACCCACCGCGGATCCGAGATCGGCGGTCGGGCACACGCCCGGGACGAGCTCGGTGATATTGAGCGCAAACTTCCCTTCGATTCCGTCCAGCCCCTCCACGACGATCGTGTAGACCTGGCCGGCGATCGCCGAGATCTCGACTGAGTCAAAACCGCAGTTACCCATAGGTACACCGGAGTCGATCCTCGGAAACACGCGGTCGAGACCAATCCCTGAGTCAGCTGGATCGACGATCCCGGCGTCCATGGGACCCGGCTCACGTCGGACAGGCGCTCCGGTCGGGCAGTTGCCGTCCAGGACCTCGATCGCGGTCCGAACGCCGCTGCCCCGAGTGTCGAAAAGGAAATTGCCCGTGCTCGGAGCCACCCAAACGAACGAGTTGTCCGGGGCGGCCATGGGGGAGCAACTCAGCGTGAAGGCGCTGCCGTCGCCTCGGGTGTCGCCTACGGCGACACCGGTTCCTACTCGGGAGCCGATATCCTGGGTCGGGCACACGCCTGGAGGGGCCTCATTCACGTCGAGTACGAAATCACCCTGCTGATCCGCGTACCCGTCGATGGTCACCACGACCGTCTGGCCGGCGTACATGGTCAGGGTGACTCGGGCTCCGAAAGACGCTGGGTTGTCGTTGCACCCAAGACCCGGACCGAAGCAGCTCGGCGAGTCCGTGATTTCCAAGATCGTGTCGAAGCGACTTCCCACCGTATCGAACACGAAGGTCCCGTCTCGTGGCGCGGTCCATGAGTACGAGCGGTCGCCGGAGTAAGAGTACGAGCACCACGGGTTCGAGCGGTTGGCCGCACCGAAGGTGGTCCCGGCCGCGACTCGTCCCGTTGCCGAACCAAGATCCGCGTCCGGACACGGCGTTTGCTTGCGGATATCCAATTCGAACGAGCGAGCGTCCGTGGGCTCCACGACGATCGTGAAGACTTGACCAGCGAACGCCGACACCACGGCCAGCCCCCAGCCGCAGTTGAGCTCGGGACCATCACAGAGGCCTTCATGAATCGACACGGTTCCGTAGGCGGAGCGGGAGATGTCGAACTCGAACGTCCCATCCTCGGGCGCGGTCCAAGTGTACGAGGCATCCCCAATCCCGCTCATGGACCCGCAGGTCGGTTCGAAGGCGCTGCCCGCGCTCGCGGTCGTTCCAGCCACGACGCCTGGGCCCACGGCCGATCCAAGATCCGAGGTCGGGCAGACGCCCGGGGGCGCCTCGGAGACGTTCAGCACGTACTCACCCTCGGAGCCATAAACGCCGTCGATCATCAGCACCACCGTTTGGCCCGTCCGCATGGATAGTCGGACTTGCGACGCCATCGAATACGGGTCGAGGTTGTCGTTGCACGTCAGCACCGGGCCAAAACAGGACGAGTCCGCGACCTGGAGCACCGTGTCGAATTGGCTTCCCCTCGTGTCGAACACGAATACGCCGTCACTCGGAGCGGTCCAGGCGTAAGTGTGCTCGCCCGAGTAAGAGTATGCGCACCAAGGCCAGAACCGGTTCAGCGCGCCGAAGGTCGAGCCCGCCGCGACCTGACCGAGCGCCGATCCGAGATCGAAATCAGGGCACGGCGGCTGCTTTCGAATGTCGAGCTCGAACGCACCCATCGTGGGTTCGGCGCTCTCGATGACGATCGTGAAGACCTGACCGGCCATCGCCGGGACAGCGACCATGCCCCAGTTGCAGCTCAGCTCGGGTCCTGCGCAATCACCCTCGTGGACCGAGACGGTGCCCCAGGTCGTTCGATTGATATCGAGCTCGAAGACTCCGTCTTCAGGGGCGGTCCACGTGTACGACGCGTCACCGCGGCCTCTTACTGAGTCGCACGTGGGTTCGAAGAAGCTCCCGAGGCTCGCAGTTGCCCCGGCAACCACGGCAGGCCCCACGGCCGATCCGAGATCCGAGGTCGGACACTCACCTGGCGGGACAGCGAGGATATCTAGACTCACTGGACCCTCCGAGCCGGAGGCGCCCTCGACCACGAACGTGAAGACTTGACCTTCGGTTGCCGAGACCACCAAGGGCGAGCCCATTGGGTCGGTCGTCGTGCAGCCGAGCTCTCTGCCGCCGCACGCAGCGTCGTAGGCGGCGACCAGGACGTAACGCAGAGGCGGGAGGGGCTGAGGCACGATCCGATAGAAGCCGGCCGTTGGCGCGGTCCACACGAACGAACCGTCCGGAGCTCCTGGAGACCAATGGCACCCGAGGTCGAACGCGCTTCCCTGGCCGGTGAGGTCAACGAATCCTACGCCAACTCCCACGGCTGACCCGAGGTCCTGAGTTGGGCAAACTCCCGGCGGAACGGGCAGGATGTCGAGGTCGTAGGGTCCCTCGGGGCTGCCGTCCACGACGACCGTGTACGTCTGTCCCTCGATGACGGACAACAGGACTTGCTCACCTTGGCACGCCAGCAAGTCTCCGCCGCAAGCCGCACCCAACACGGAGACGCTGGGCCAGAAGGACCACGACCGCGCCCTGAAACGGAACTCACCGGAGCTCGGCGCCGTCCAGAGGTAGGACTGATCCGAGTAGTCCCACCCACCGCACAGCTCGAACGCGCTCCCTTCACCCGTCAAGTCATTCGACAGGACGGGAGCTCCGGTTGCGGAGCCAAGGTCTTGGGTGGGGCACACGCCCGCCCCACGAGGCCGAATGTTGAGGACGTAGTCGCCCTCGGAATACTCACCGTCGACCACGACGGTGTATGTCTGACCCGCGATCACGTCGAGCACCAAGCTTTGCGCCTCACACGTCATGGGCGGGCTGAAGCAGTCTCCCATCAAGACGTCGACCGTCGCCGGAAAGTTGCTGCCCGTCGTATCGAAGGTGACTCGACCCGACAGCGGGGCCGTCCAGGTGAACGACACGTCGCCGGTCGAGTTATAGCGACAGAATCCGCTGAACGCACTGCCAAGTCCAACCGTCGACCCGGCCGCGACGGCTTCACCCGTCGCGGAACCCAAGTCTTGGGTCGGACAGACCGGAGGCATGGGAGCGGTGATGCCCAAAGTGAAGTCCACCGGTTCCCAATTCTCCACGACGAGGGTGACCGTCTGACCTGCGCTCAGGAACTGCCGGACCGACCCCTGGCTGCACACGAGTGAGTTGGTGGGATCGCAGGCGCCTGCGAAGATAGCCACTCCGACCCAAGGCGGAGTCACTGTCATGACATACTCACCATCCGCCGGAGCGGTCCAAAGGAATGTCACGTCGGGTGTCTCTGGCGGATAGCACCAGGTGTCGAACCCGCTCGTCGTTCCTACGGCGCCAAAAGCCACGGCCGGGCCGAGCACGCTTCCCAGGTCCTGAGTGGGGCAAGGGGGCTGTACGAGCTCCGTGATGTCGAGCGTGAACGCCGGCAGGGGGTCGCCTGCCGATTCTACGACGACGGTGTAGGTTTGACCTTCCACGACACTCACGACGGACGAACGCCGATTACACGCGAGCACGTGCTCGGCGTCCGGCGGAGGGCACAGTCCTTGGAGCACCGCTAGGATCGCGCTGGTGCTCGAGGTTGGGACCTCGAATCGATAACGACCCGTGGACGGCGCGGTCCACGAGAAGGTGAATTCGTCGCGACTTGCGGGGCCGCACCAGAGGTCCAATCCGTCGCCCGAGTCCAGCGTCTGACCAGCGCCGACTCCAACGCCGACCGCCGAGCCCAAATCCACACTCGGACACGGGGGCGGTACTTGCTCCAGGATGGAGAGCGAAAACTCACCCGCCGGTCCTCCGCTCGCGGATTCGACCACGAGCTCGAACACCTGTCCCGGAAAGACCGCGGTGAGTGTGAGCTCGCCGGTCGTGCAACTCATGATGGGTCCCCAACACGCGTCCGCCAAGGACGCGAGCATGATCGGGAACGCGGAATCGGCCCTGACCCGAAACCTTCCGGCGCTCGGGGCGACCCACTCGTACACCACGTCCGCTTGGTTCCAAAAGGGTGTACACCAAAGGTCGACGGAGTTCCGGGCGCCCTCCAGTGTTCCGGTCACGAGCGGGTCTCCTACGGCGGAACCGAGCGACTGGTCTGGGCACGTGACGGGGAGGACCTCCTCGATCTTCAGGTCGAACGGAGATCCCGGGCCGTCCGTCGCGTCCACGACGAAAGTGAAGAGTTGGCCGGCCGTCGCGTCGATGACGTTGGACCAGCCGCACGAGAGCTCAAATCCTTCGCACGTTCCACCGAGGACGAGGAGCTGATTCCGTTCCCAGGAAGACAGATCGATCCGGAACTGTCCGTCCGAAGGTGCAGTCCAAGTGTACGCGAGGTCCCCTGCATTCCTGTAGAAGCAATCCGAATCGAAGTCGTCCTGAGCTCCCCTGGTGTCGCCGGAGAAGGTTCCAAGCGCCGACCCGAGGTCGACGTCAGGGCAGAGCGGTGGGGGCAGCGCCTCGATGGAGAGTGTGAAATCGCCCTCTTCCGTTCCGACGCCGTCGACCGTCACGAAGACGAGTTGTCCGGCGACGAGGTTCGCGATCGCGCGGGCAGTGCCAGTGCGGCTGTCGCCGCAGGCAAAGACGTTCGGGCTGTTGCACCCGTCGGACACGTAGACGACGGCGTTGAACGCGAGGCCTTCTGCGGAGAACGCGTAGCGTCCGTCCGCGGGCGCCGTGAAGGTATAGGTGCGGTCTCCGGCGCCTCGGGAGTATGCGCAAGGTGGAGCGCCCGTGTCGCCCGCGCCCAAGGTCGTGTCGATGACGACGCCCGGCCCAGTCATCGAACCGAGGTCGCCGTCGGGACAAAGGTCGGGAACCGGCGGACTGACATTCAGGACGAAGTGGCCGCTGAGTGTCGAGTAGCCAGAGATGTCGATTGTCGCACTCTGCCCGGCGTAGAAGTACGCGCCCACCCTCGAGGCAAGCTCGGAAGCGGACACGTCGTCGTTGCAGGCGAGCACGGGGGTCCATGGATTGCACAGACCGTCGAGGATCTGGAGAGTCGTGTCGAAGTCGCTCCCAAACGTATCGAACACGTACACCCCTTCGCTCGGAGCGGTCCACGCCAGTTGTACATCGCCGCCGCCGGACGGCCCCGCACAGTAGAATTCGACTTCGTCCAGCGCGCCGGCAGTGTTGCCCTGGGCGACGGCGGGACCGACCGCGGAGCCGAGGTCGAACGCAGGACAACTCGGCGACTCACACCGCACCATCGTCGTCGTCTCCCCACAGTCGTCGGACTCGTCCCCGCCGTCGATCTGGTTGAGGCCTGGGCCGCCGCGCAGGAAATCGGCGCCCTCGCCGCCACCGATGCGATCCTCGCCGGGTCCTCCGTTCGCCGAGTCGTCGCCGGAGCCGCCTTGAAGAGAGTCCGGCCCGAACCCACCCTCGAGCTGGTCGTCGCCCGGACCGCCGAGGAGCCGGTCGGCGCCCTCTCCGCCGTCTACGAAGTCATCGCCCTCCCGGCCGCTCAGGTAGTCGTCGCCTTTTTCGCCGAAGATCTGGTCGGCGCCGTCGCCTCCCGAAAGGACGTCGTTGCCGAGCCCGCCGCGCAGCGTGTCGTTGCCTTTCCCGCCGTCGAGCTCGTCTTTGCCGTCACCGCCGTCGAGGTCGTCGTCGTCGGCTTGGCCGTACAGCCGGTCGTTCCCGTCTTCACCCCTCAGAGTGTCTCGCCCTGGCCCGCCCACGAGGACGTCGTTTCCGGGGCCAGCGGTGATGACGTCGTCACCGTCGTATCCCAAGATGCAGTCGTCTCCAGGCGTACCTACGAGCACGTCGGCGGCCTTGGTGCCTTCGATGACGTTCATGCCCGTCGGGCAGTTCGCGGTCGTCCACAACCACTCCGCGCTCTCGCCGATGAGCTCCTCCGGCGAGGGATCGTCGGGGACCCCGCAGCTCCCGAGCCCGAGCGCGATCAGCACCCCAACTCCACGCAGCAACCGTCGATCGACCCAACTCAGCATGACTTCTCCCTGACTCCTCGGAGCCGCCCGGATCGAGCGCCGACGCTCCCCCGGGGGGCTCCGCGAGGCGAGGGAGCCAGCATCATCCGTACCTGGACGAGATCATGCCCTGGACTCCACCACTCGATGCACTTCCGGCGGGGCGAGGTGACTCAGCGCAGTCGTTTCGTGACCTATCCGAGAAGTTGCTCCGAGCTCAGTGACGATTTGTTTCGGGACGCTCGTGGTGATGACTTGGCGCGCGGGATGACTTGTTCCGTGAGGCGCAGTTTTGCGGGTGGTGGCCGCATTCAAGGCCGGTGCAACAGCGTGTGCGTCGGATCAGTTGCCGGACTTTTGGTCGGTCGTCCGCTCGCTCATGCCACCCAAATGGAATCGAAGCTTCAATCAAGACGAGACGAAAATCGGTCCAGGTTCCGGTCCCGGTCCCGGTCCGATGCACGGCGGAGCGTCGTTTGGATGAGTCGAGTCAGCGAGTTTCTGGTAGCGCGTCGCGACTCGTCGAGGTCGCTTTATTTCTCCAAGGAGTTGTTCCACCAGCGGGACCCCGGGCCGGGACGAATGCGGTCGGCCGAGCGCGGTTTGCCGTTGCCGTTGCCGTCGCCGTCGCCGTCGCCGTCGCCGAAACTCATGATCTATCCCGCCATCTTCAC
>CAYXDO010000091.1:0-43302 GCA_964463485.1 uncultured Myxococcales bacterium
AGGACTTCGTGCCCGTGCCCGTGCCCGTGCCCGTGCCCGATCCTAATCCTGCCTCACGATTGTAATCCTGCATCTAAGTGATCACCCATGAGGCACGATTAGACTCGACTCAGCCCAGTCAAGCGGGCCGCCGTAGGCCCGGCCCGCCGTCTTCCGCGCACGGCCTGAGTTGCGGGTGGCCGTTCGACGCTCTCATTTCGCTTCCTTTTCGAGCGGCGTCGAACCTACCTTGCTGCCTGTGCTGAACTCATCGTCGGTGACCCTGACCATCCTTGTGCTGGCATCATCTGGCTGTCGCGGTCAGCCCGTGGCCAACGCCTGCCCGGGATCCAACCCGATTCCTTGCATGACTCGGGAGATCTGCACCGAGGACCGCTCTCGCGGCTGTATGATGTGCACCTGCGAGTCGCCCGAGCAGCCCCAGCCCGTTCGGCCGGACGATGGCATCCCTCGCGGGCGACAGTGAATAGAGGCAGTGAATAGAGGCAAGGAGTCGAACGAGGTCGAACGGCCGGAGCGAGCGCGCAGCTGCTACAAGTGCTCGCGACCCGCTCGTGGCGGAATCAGCGGCTGCCGGTGCTCCATCTCGTAGTCTTTGCGAAGCGGATGCCCTTCAAACTCGGGGTAGAGCAGCACTCGGCGCAGGTCTGGATGGCCGTCGAACTTGATTCCGTACAGGTCGAACGCCTCCCGCTCCATCCAGTTCGCGCTCTTCCAAAGTCCGAACACGGAAGGCGTCCGAGGGTCGGCTTCCGGGAGCTCCACCTTGATCCGGAGGCGATGTTTTTTGGAGAGGCTGTACAAGTGATAGACCACCTCGAACCGAGGCTCCTTGACGCCGAGGTAGTCGACGCCGGTCAGGTCCATCAACATCTCGAACGAGAGCTCCGGGTCGTCCCGCAAGAAAGTCATTACAGGGAGCAACTCATCCGGCTTGATGACGGCCGTTTCATCGCCAAAGTTTGCGTGGTGAGACACGACTGCGGTGGGAAACTTGGTGATCAAACGATCGAGCGCAAGCTTGCTCATGTTCTATTCCACGACCGGCAGGAGGGGCCGGCGTTCTTTTTGAACTTTGTCTTGCAACATCATGAGCGCGTCGAGCACGGCCTCGGGGCGGGGCGGGCACCCTGGAATGAAAACGTCTACGGGAATGATCGTGTCGACCCCCTGAACCGTGGCGTAGTTCCGATAAAAGCCGCCGCTCGAGGCGCACACGCCGAAGCTGATCACCCATTTGGGCTCGGCCATTTGTTCGTAGACGGTGCGGAGGATCGGGGCCTGTTTGTGGGTGATCGTTCCGACGACCATCAACAGATCCGCTTGGCGAGGAGAGAATCGTGGGAGCTCCGCGCCGAAGCGGGAGTAGTCGTAGCGCGGGCCGGCGGCGGCCATGTACTCCATGCCGCAGCACGCCGTGACGAACGGGTACTGGAAGAAGGACCACTTCCGGCCCCAGTTCACGACGTCTTGGACGGCCTCGTTTCGATTGAGCAGCTTTCGGAAGAAACCTTCCGCTGCTGATCGCGTCGTGGCCATTGCCTCCTGGCCGAGGAGCTCTTGGGTCGCCATGGTATCTCTAGATATAGGACTAATTTAGTCCCAGTCCAAGGCCCCGCCTTTCCAGACGTAGGCAAGGCCAATTGCGAGGATCGCGACGAAGGTCACCATAGACCAGAAAGCCGTCCAGCCGTACTCGGTGAACGTTACGGCCCACGGATAGAGGAACACGGCCTCGATGTCGAAGGTGATGAAGAGCAGCGCCACGACGTAGAACTTCACGGACATGCGCGGGTTGAACTTGCCGCCTTGGTTGCCGCAGAAGAAGGGCTCCTGCTTTTGTGCGGTCCGCACCTTGGGTCCGATGATGGTCGCGAGGGTGAAGAGCGCGCCGCCGATGATCGCGGCGATGACGAACAGCACCGCGATGAGGATGTAGTTCGGCACGACAGCCTCGCGTACCAACGGCTGGGGATTCGGTCAACGAAGAAGCAGCGGAGCGAGGCTAGGGGAGGGCGCGGCTTCGGGGAGCTCCGCGCAGGGGTCGAGCTCGGGTCGACATCGCGTGAACACCGCGGTGCCTCTGACGGAGTAGGTAAGGCGGTGCGTCTTCGCCAGGATCTGCGCGACGCGGGCCGCGAAGCCGTCGTCCCAGGGCCACGCGTTCTCGCCGAGGGACAAGAGCACGTGATCGGCGAGCCCGTGGTCGCCGAGGCGGTAGATGAACGGGCGATCAGCGAGGTGCGGAAGGATGCGGTTCTGGACCGCGAGCTTTTCGGTGACGGGCCGCGACCTGAGCAAACGGATCGCGCCCTGGTGTGCTTGGCGTCGTTCGTCCGGCGCGAAGTAGTCCATGTCCCAGCGATGAAAATTCGCCGCGTGTGAATAGCCCGCTTCGTTCACGAGCGCGGCGCAGACGACGAGATAGAAGGTCAAGGCGAGCGAGGCGCGGCGAGGTGAAGCTCCGATGGATTCGGCGAGGACACCGATCCAGCGAGCCACCGCGGGGAGGCCGAGCGCAGCGGCCCAGGCTGCATAGAGGCACAGCGAAGCGCCGTAGTGGTACCCCATTTCCCACATCGTATGTTTCGAAGAGAGAAAGCGCTCGGCCAAGAGCGGCAAGGCTGCCAGGCCGATCGACGGAGCGGCCATGGCGAGGCCTCCGACTCCGAACAGCGTCACGAGCTGGCTCGATACCTTGGTGGTTGGAACGAAGAGCGCGGCTGCCGTCTTGACCGGGCTCGAAAGCATGGCGAGGACCGCGACGAAGATCGTCGGACCAAAGTCGGTGAAGGTCTCGTGTGGCTCGGGCGGTTTTCCTCGCGCGATCAGCGCCGGCATGAACACGCGATTCACGAGCACGAACCAGATCGCGCCGCAAAAGATGAAGCCGAGGCCGAAGAGGAGCTGTCGGCGGTCTCGACGAACGAGCGCGCGCAAGAGCAGCAGGAGCCCAAGACCCACGACATAAGCGCCCAGCGATTCTTTGAAGGTCGCAAACAGCGCCGCAAACAGGCTCGCGAGCCACAGCCGGTCGGCCTCGATCGCCCACACACACAAGGCGAGAAATCCGAAGCCCACGGTGATCTCGTGGCTGTCGAAGTACATCGCGGCTTGGTTGCCGAACGAAAATCCCGCGACGAGCCCAAGCGCAAACGACGGAGCTCGCTCAGCGCCGTGCCGCCTCGCGATCGAAAACACGACCGGCGCTACCACCGCGAGGTTCGCAGTCTGAATCAAGAGCACGGTCTCGCCGGCCGAGTGGAGCCACACCAAGGGCGCGTACAGAAAGATGCCGATCATGAAGTGGTCGCCGAGGTAATCGACCCCGCCGAGAACCGTCGAGATCGAATCGAGGCCGAACGCCGCGCGGTAGAAGTTGTGCACCATACATCCGTGGTCCCAGCTCCCCGCGCCGAACGCGGAGTAGCGATGCAGCGCGAAGACGGTCCCGATCCCGAACACGAGCAGAAACAGCGCGAAGGCTAGTGAACGATCCGACGGCATCCACTCGGCCCAAAGGAGGCGAGAAGGGAACGTCGCGGAGCTCGCGAGCGCGATGAAAACGGACAGCGCGGGAATGATCACGAAGCGCCCGTGCACAGTGACGAAGGATCCGGCGACTCCAACCAGCGCGAGCAACAGGAGCGTCAGCGAGACTCGAGACTGACGAAGGCTTCGTCGCATGGCGAGGGCGAGGCCCAGGCCCAGCACGACCACCGCCGCGATGATGGCGTCTCCTGATCGTAGTGCCATCGAATCGAGCTCGCCGACGGATCCGAACGCAGAGGGCGAGGCGCGGCGCGACAAGACGCGAACGGAAAAGATCGCGAAAAGAGCGATCGCCGCGATCGCGCCCGTCGACGAAAGCGCGCGGCGAAGCGCCGACTCGTCCTCGGCTGGGCCCGCGGGTCGAGGTCTCGCGGATCTCTGCGATCCGCTTCTCTCGACCGGCGTGGCCATCCAAAGAAGCTGGCACGGCTGCAAATCGAGATCGACCGACGTTGACGGACCCGCCCGCTGATCGGAGCTTGGGCGAGTTGCGAGGTCTCTTCACCGCTACGCTCGTCTTCGCTGCTCCCCGCGCCTTTGCGTACGAGGTCGCCAAGACCGAGGCGGGCGCCGCGATCCATTGGAACGCGCTCGAAGTGCCGTTCGAGATCGATGCCGGCGGAAGTGACGATCTGACCGACGAGGCCGCGTTCGCGGCCGTGCGCGCGTCGTTCGCCAGCTGGACCAACGCCGACTGCAGCCCCCTCGTCTTTCGCGACGACGGCGTGAGCGCGAATCTCGGCTCCGATCGGCAGCGACCTGGCGAGGTCAACGCGGTCATGTGGATCGAATCGGGCTGGACGGGCGATCCCGTCGCCGCGGCGGTGACGACCCTCCGCTACGATCCGAGCACCGGCGAGCTCGTCGATACGGACATCCGTATCAACGGAGCGCGCTACTCTTTCTCGGCCGGCGAGCTCCCCCTTCGGGGGAAGATGGATCTCCGGTCTGTCGTGACGCACGAGGTCGGGCACGTTCACGGGCTGGCTCATAGCCGTGTGTCGGGCGCCACCATGTCCACCCCCGTGCCCGAGGCCGATTCCAGCTTTCGAGACCTGGAAGCGGACGACATCTCGGGCCTTTGCGATCGCTACCCGATCGGCTTCACGCCGATCGATCGGTCGAAGGAGGCTACCGGCTGTGCCTGTACGCACGCAGGACCCTCGACCTTCTTCACTTCGTTGTCGATGCTTGGCTTGACCCTGCTTCGTGGTTGGGTCAGATTCCGCCAACTCATCGGTCAGGGACTGAAACGAAGAAGGGAGTCTCAATGAATCTGAAGAAGGTAGTTCTCTCGTGTGCGTTTGGGTTGGGGGCGGTGGCGTGTGGCGGCGTCGATGACGTCGACACGTCGAAGATCGATCGCGGCACCGCGGGGGTCGACGTGGTCTCGGACGCCGACGGCGTGGGATCCTTGAAGCTCAGCGGAGCAACGTTCTCCGGCGGCTTCCGCGACTTCTTGTTCACGTTCACCGGGCCCGCGTCGACGGCTAGCTGCATCGGGTCAGACGCACTGAGCGTCTGCAACAGCTCGGCCTACTTGCCCGAAGCTCCGAACTTCTCGTTCGCCAACGTTTGCCCAGGCGACTACGAGGTCATCGCGGGCCAGGTCTTCATGCCCGGCCAGGGCTGTGCTGCCACCGCCGTCACCGGCGACAACTGCACCTCGGGCGGAAGCATCGCGACCATCTCAGGCGGGCTCACGTCGACCCTCGACGTTTCCTGTGGGGTGATCACCGGCGCCCTCGACGTGAACATCGACTGCAGCAGCGGCTGTTGAGGTCGCCGTGATTCGACTTTCCTCAGTCGCCAAGGGTTCCTTGGCCTTCCTGGTGGCCTGCGGCGGTGTCGATGATGTCGACTTGTCGGCCATCGATCGCGGCACGAGCTCGCCCGATATTCATTTGAGCTCCAACGGATCGGGATCGCTCACGATCTCCGCGGGTAGCTTCGCTGCCGGAGGTCGAGAGATCTTGCTGAACCTCAGCGGCCCGAGCGACGGGCCGTTGGTCGACACGGACTTCGACTCGATCCCCGACACGCCCTCTTGCCTCGGCATCGACACGCTCTCGGACTGCTGGGACGCGACGCTCGGTACACCCATCAGCTTCGGCAGCGTGTGCCCGGGCACGTACGATCTGATCGACGGATCGGTCTACGCGCCCTCGGGTCGCGGCGGCCCCGTGGCCGCTGCCATTCTCGGCGGCTGCGACCCCACGCTCATAACGGGTGACACTTGTCTGTCCACCGGTCCGGCGACGGTCACCGGAGGTCTCGGCGGGACGCTCGACATCCGATGCTCCGTGGTGACCGGCGCGCTCGACCTGAACATCGACTGCTCGAACGGCTGCTGAGTTCCAACCCGACGCTACGCCCCCAGGGCCGCTCGAGGGCCTCAGCGCGTAGCTTCGCCCTGGATCGCCTGCTGAGTTCAGCCGCGGTCCCGCTCTGAACGAATCCCCGTCTGAACGAATCAGGGCCGATTTGAACTTTCTCTCGCTTGACCTGCTGCCCAGGTTCGGGGACATTCCGCGGCCTCCGGGGGCATCATGATTCAATCTCATCAGACGCGCCGTAGGGAGTCGTTCAGTCGCTTGGTTTTGCTTGGCGTACTCACGAATCTCGCCTGTGTGTCACGACCCAACGTCGACGTGTGCCAAGAAAACTCCGATTGTCCGAGCGGCCAGGTCTGCATCCTTCCCGTTACGCGGACGCGGGGGCTGTGCGCCCCTCTTGAGGACGCCGGCCTGCCAGACGCCGGTCGCGAGCCTGCGTTCATCTTCCGTGAGCACGAGCAGTACGCCGTTCGGCTCAACGACGAGGTCGCGCGGGCGGAGACGGACATTCGGTCGCCGCCCGTCGTCATCGAAGGTGTGCTCGGGACGCCCAACGGCTTCACGCCGGACGTCGATCACTTCGAAATTCCCGTTCGCCTCACGTCGGTCCTCGCGATCAAAGCCTCCGGCGACATGATCCACCCGAAGATCACGTTCTTTCCCAAAGCGCAGCCGGATAGAGCGGTCACCGCCATCGGCGACAACGGCTCGGCCGAGCGCGAGGTCTTCGCGCCGGGTGCCGGAAGTTACGTGCTGCGCATCGAGGACGCGGACCGACAGGGTGGGATCGAAGCCAAGTATCGAATCGAAATCGACGAAGTCCTTCCCTCCGTAGCTCAGCTCGAATCCGGCACGAATGAACGGACGATCACCACCCAAGTTGGTGGGTCGCTCCCTGCGTATCGCATCGATGTCGTCGAGTCGGCCGTGCTGATCGCCGAAGTCGCACCCACGATGGGGATGGAGGTCGATCTGTATGTTTGGCGATTCAGCGCGCCGTCGAGCGTGCTCACCGGCAAACGGCTCTCGACGGGAGGTGGGCGCGTCGCACAAGTCGTCGAGCCGGGCTCCTACCGATTGATCGTGGTGGCCACCGATCTCACGCCCGTGCCGATCCAGGTGCCTCTGAAAACGCGGGTCGTCGACGGGTCGGACGAGACCGAACCCAACGACGATCTCGAGCATCCGTCGCCTTTCATATCTCCAACGGCGGGCGCGATTGGAGCTCCAACGACGACCGGGGACACTGACGTCTTCGAGCTGCCGCGTCCGCCGGGCCAGGTCGTCGACATCGAGGTTCGATCGAGCGGCATGATGGTGCCGAAGATCGTGGCCCGCGCCGGATCACGGGTGATCGCGGAGCAACTCAACGAGGTGGGCGGTCCCACCGCACGCCTCGGCAAGGTGCTCCTGCCCGCAGACGCTCCGCTGACTCTGGTGGTCACGGACCGTCGAAATGAGGCTCCAGGAGCGCCCGTGGGCGGAGCCGGATTCGACTACATCCTCGAGGTCACACCCGTGGAGCGAGCTCCTGGGTTCATCGGCACGCTGACCCCCACGACGACACCCATGTCCTCGAATCGTCGCCTCGAAGGCGCGGGCGAGCGCGACTGGTCGAGGTTCGTCGTCGCCGACGTCGAGGGTGTGATAGTCGTGCGAGCGCGCTCGGGCCCGGGCTTCGAGGCGCTGGTGTCGCTCTATGACGAAGATGGGTTGTCGGTCTATTACGAGAACCAACCCTCGGGTCGTCTTCGGTTCCTCAGCCCCGGACAATATTGGGTGAGTGTGGCTGACCAGCGCGGGAGGCCGATGATTGACTACTCTCTCGAATTTGCGCGGGTCCCGTTCATCGGGGAAGACATTCGTCCGGGCCAGTTGGTACCCATCCCCGGCCTAGTGCGCGGTACGGTGCAGGCCCTCGGCGTGGACAAGTACAGCGTCGAGCTCGGAGCAGAGCGGTGCTTGCAGATAGCCACGCTGGAAGGCTCGGCCTCGTCGGGCGCGAACCTCGACACCCGCCTGACGCTCACGACGACCACGGGTGTCGAGCTCGCTTTTGACGACAACGGGGGTATCGGCGGCGTATTCAGCCGGGTGGTCGCCCGACTGTCGGGAACGGTCGTGGTCAAGGTCGAGGCGAGCCGATTCGGCGCGTACCTTCTTTCCGTCGAGGAGAGCACCCAGTGTCCATGAGTCGCGTGGTGAGCCCGCTTTTGGGCTTGGGATTGAGTTTGATCTCGTCGTTGGGGCACGCGGGGCTCGAGCCGCTGGCGAAGGTGTCTGCCGACCGCCATCAGCCTGCCCTCGATGGGGACGGAATCCTCGGCACGGAGTGGGCTGGGTTGTCGACTCACCTGGGTTGGCAGCTCGGACTGAGTTTGGGCTACGCGGACGATCCGCTGCTCGCTGGAACGGTAGGATCCGACGAGCTGACTCGCTTGGTCGGTGGTCGCACCGACGCCCGACTCATGGCTTCGCTCGGGCTCTCGAATCTCCTCGAGCTCGGGATCGAGGTGCCGTTGATTCTCTACCAGAGCGGCCTCGACCTCGATCCGACCTCGTTCGGAGGCACCGGCGTTGGGTCGGTTCGTTTAGCCACCAAGCTCGGGATCCTTCGCGAGAGGGAGCACGGCATCGCAGTGGCGATGATGCCAACTCTTCTCTTTCCGTCGCTCACGCGTGAGTCGTCTTTCGGAGAGAATGGTCTCGCCTTCAGCCCGGAGCTCCTGGTGGGGAAGAGCGTCAGCGGCCTGCGCGTGGCCGCGAGCCTAGGGTACAATCTTCGAGGTGACGTCTCCACGGTAGGCTATGTCTACGGAAGCGACCTTCACGGCAGCCTCGCCGCTGGTCTTTCGATGGCCGAGCTGGGTGGGTATGAGTCCTTGCCTCTCGAGCTCGACGTCGGCCTGGAGGCGAGCTCAGGGCTGCCGGTGCCCTTTTCCGACCGCCGTGAAACCGCGCTCGAGCTCCTCGCCGGCGTCTCGCACGCGTTGACCGATCAGTTCGGCGCGTTCGCCGAGTTTGGTGTTGGACTCACCGATGGGCTCGGCACCCCCGACTGGCGTGGGTTGCTCGGCGTGCGGCTTTGGGCACCCGGAGACATTCCGGGTGGCTACGTCGCCCGCGGCGCGCCCGAGGGTCAAGAGATCGACGTGGGCGACGAAGAAGAGTCGCCGGCCTCCACGCCTACTGCCCCAAGCCCCTCCGACAAGCCCGAGGAGAAGCGACGAAGCGCGCCCCGGGCCGTGGTGCTGTCTCCTTTCGGGGGACCCGCGGCCAAGGTCCTCGGCGTCGATGTTCGAGGCTTCGTATTGGGCTCGTTCCACCTGGAACCCGACGGATTTCTCACCGACTTCAAGCTCGACGAGGCGGAGATTTCGTTCGCGAAGAAGTTGGAGGACAAAGCACGCGCGCGCATCGACCTCAACTTCCGCCAAGCTGACTTTCCTCCCGGAAGCGGCTTCGATCTGAGCGAGATCCTCGAGCAGGCCTGGGTGTCCCTCGACGTCCTCGAATCATCGACGGGTCTCCGCCTGCTCGCCGGTCGCCTCGAGCTCCCCATCGGCGCAGGGAGCTTGGACGCGCCGGAGCGTCTCGAATACTCCCGAAGTTACACCGAGGAGGTCGGCCGACCGCGGTTTGGCACCGGCGCGATGATCACCAACGAGCGAAAGAAGTTGGACTTGGCTTTGTTTGCTTTCAACGGTTGGGAGGGGATCTCGGACGAGAACTCCGACAAGTCTTTCGGGCTCAGGCTCGGGGTCGTCCTGTTCGACCAGGCTCTCCGGCTCGGCGCGGTGTACTCACTCGGCAAGGAGAGAGTTCCTTTTCGCACTCCGGTGGATGACGCGCTTCGGCAGCTCGCGAACGCCGACGTGACGGTCGACGTGAAGTGGATGCGGCTCTCCGCGGAGCTCGACTACATTCGCCACGAGCGCGGGAGCCTCGTCGTACCCGAGCGCCGCGCCGAGTGGCTCTCGTTCGTCGGCAGCCTCGCGTTCGAAGCCAACGATTGGCTGTGGGTGGCCGTTCGGTACGAACACGCCGACGATGGAGACGGCTCGCGACTCCACCTCATCAGCCAACAGCTCCTCGGAGCGCCTACGGCGCCAGGCGTCGTAAGCCTGCCTGTCACCGTCGAGGCGCTGACCCTCGCCTTGTTGTTCCAGATCGCCGAAGGGGCGCGCTTCACCCTCGAATATCGCGCCGATTTCACCGCCCGTGACGCCGATCCGCCGGCGATCTTTGGCACCGCGGATGGCCTCTCGACCAACCGCCACCTCCTCACGGCCAGCACGTTCTTCGCTTGGTGAGCTGCGGGAGGCTCCGAAGTGGGCGCCTCCAAACCCAAGTACGCCGCGCTGAAATCGTTTGGCCCGACGGGGATTCTCATCGCGCTCCTCGCCTACGCGCTCATGCCTTCGCTCGTGCTCGCTCCCATCGAGAACGATGAGATTCGAATCGCGCTCGGCGTCGCTCGCTTTCACTCTGCTGGGACGTGGGATCTGGCCTATCGCTTCGAGACTCAGCCCGGCACACACCTGGTGCTCAGCGCCGTCTCCCGAGCTTTCGGAGCGCCTCCGCTCGAGGCCTTCGCGTGGGTGTCGCTCCTCGCGGTCTCGATCGCGTTCGTCGCCGCCGCGACCTTCGTCTCGCGGATGACGAGCCTGTCCTTCACCGTGGCAGGCTTGGCGCTCTTGGTGTTCCAAGAGATCGCGGTGTCGGCGATCTACGGGAGCTCCACCGCGTTGTCGCAGGGGCCGTTGTGGGTGGCGTGCGCGCTCCTCGCAACGAAGGGCGTACCGAGCGCAGTCGTGGCCGCGTCCGCGTTGGCCTTTGCGCTCGCGATTTGGCTGAGGTTCGACGCCGCGCTCCTCGGCCCCTTGTGGGCGTATCTATTACTGCGACAAGGGCGGCGAAAGCTCATCGGAGGTGCCCTCGGTGCGGTGGTGACGGTCGCGGCGCTGTTTCTCGCGAGCGGCGCGAACCCGGCGAAGGTGCTCGAAGTCTATCGACTGCACACGTCGAAAGGCTCCGCCGGCGTGAGCTCGGCTCGCGTCCTGCTCACGCTCTTTACCGCGCTCTCGCTCTACCTCATGGTGGTCGGAAGGCGAGCGATCACGCGGGAAACTGGGGCCATGATCGCGTTGGGTGCGATCCCGCTCGGCCTCGCGTATGCGCCGGCCCTGACGACGCCTAAGTACCTCGTCGGTCTGCTCCCGCTCTGTGCGATCGCGGTGGCCCATGGGCTTGGGGCCGTAGCAAATTCTCGACGAGTCGCCATCTGCGCCGGGTTGCTGTTCGCCGCGCAATACCTCGTCCCGGTGCCGATCGAGCCGCGAGTGATCACGGCCGACGGGCCGCGTTTTTTCGCCGAGATCCTTCACGGGCCGGCGTGGTGGCGCGCCGAGAAGCGGCGAGTTCGGGCCGACGAAGCGGTCGTTCGCGAGAAGCTCCTGGCCTACGCGGTTCGGCCGAACGGCACTGTGGTCGTCTCGGGCTGGAACGCCGGCGAGTCCGTGCCCTATGAGCTCCTCGTGGCCGGCTTCGCGCTCACCAGCAGAACCGCGAGAGAGGGCTTCGAAGAGTTGGGATTCGAACGACGAGGCAGGCGAGTTACGGTCGCGAAGTTCCCGCCGGACGGCGTGGGCGTGCAGGCGTACCTGCGGGCGAACGGAGGCCTCCTGGTGAGCGACTAAATGTCGTCCAATGTAAGACATTGACACGCAATTCGGGACCCGCCTAGGATGCGCGGTCGTGTCGCTATCCCGCCTCCACCTCGTCGGAGTCTCGGCTTGGGTCTGAAGTTCTTCAACGGGATCCAGATCGATGTTCCCGACGACTGGGCCGACCTCTCCACGGTGATCTTGGCGCCGAAGAGTGAGGCTCAGGAAGGCAAGAAGCCCAGCATCAACTTGGTGGTCAAGAGAAGGCCGGCCAAGGGCAAGGACGTGGCGGCGACCGTGCGGGAGTACCTCGGCTTCATGAAGGGCGCGTTCGGAGCGCTCGAGAACGTGGAGACCAAGCAGGTCGTGGTCGGCGCCGTAAAGGGGACGGCCGTTCGATTTCGCACCGAAGCGAACGGAAAGAAATTCACTCAAGTGACTTTGCTTTATCGGAGCGGCGGGGACGAGATCTCGGCCACGGTCACCCAGCTCGAGGGTGATCCGACTCCGATGGTGAAGATCGAGAAACTCTTGCAATCGATTCGCCCGGCAGCGGGCGGATTGGCCGGAATCAGGTAGGTAAGGAGCTCATCATGTCCAGCGTCAAACTCACCTCACGCACGGGATCGACCGGGTCGGGCGTCAAGCTCTCGTCCTTGGCGCCCAAGGCTCAGGAAGCGAAGGCAGAGTCTTCCTCGGCCGGGAAGGCGCAGGAATCGGCGCCCGAGGACAAGCTCGAGCTCATGTTGGCGGCGGACCTCGACGCCGAGCACAAGAAGCAGCACATGGGTCGCATTCGAGATTCCGCGCCGATGACTTCGGTCTTGCAGTCGGCCAAGGAGACTTATGCCGGACCCACCGCGATCGAGCCCGAGCATCTGGCGCTCGCGTTGCTCAAGCAGCTCAAGATGACGGTGTCCGCGGAGGTCGAAAAGGAGCTGAAGGATCTCGCGAAGACGCACGCGCAGGCGGACGCCAAGGGTATGTCGACTCGCACGACTCAGCTACTCTTGGCCACGAGCATCAAGTCGAAGGACGAAGCTCCCAAGCCCGAGACGCTGCTCGAGGTGATGAAGAAGATCGAGGAGCCCTACGCGGCGAGGGTTCGCGAAGTCGCTTCGAATCACAAGCTCGAGGCGTTGATGGGCGCCAACGTGCAGCAAGCCAAGGACCCCGCGGCCCTCGAGAAGTTCCTGACCCAGTTCCCGACTCTGTCGAGCATGGGTGAGGAGCTCGTGCTCAAGGCTGCGCAGAAGAAGCTCGATCGCGCGGTCGCTCGTAACGAAGAGATCGAGCAGATGATCGTCGGGCTCGGAAAGCGCCAGCTCAACTCGATGGTCCTCACCGGATCTCCCGGCGTGGGCAAGACGGCGCTCGTCGAAGGCTTTGCCGGCATGGTGGCCAACGGAGAGATCCCCGGTTCGTTCAAGAACGCTCGGATCTTCAGTGTCTCCGCGGAGAAGCTCAAGAAGGCCGCACAGGCTCCGCAAACCGCGGTGTCGGCCAGGGGCGGCTGCGCGGGCGGGAGCTGCGCGGTGCCGGGCGCGGGTGGGGCGGGCGCGGGCATGAATCCGACGCTCGCGGCGATCGCCGCCGAAGTCGCTCAAGCCGAGAAGGTCGGAGTCCCCGTCGTCTTGTTCGTCGACGAGATCCATCAGCTCGCGGGTGGGTTGAACGACATCGCCGACCAACTCAAACCGTACCTTTCCCGCGGCGCGCTCCGAATCATCGGCGCCACCACCAACGAGGAGTATGGGCAGACCATCAAGAAGGACAAGGCGCTCCAGGATCGGTTCCCTGAGTTTCGAGTAGCCGCGCCGACGCCTGAGAAGGCGCTGGAGATGGTCCTCGCGAACATGGACAAGTTCGCTGATTTCCACGGCGTGGAGATCGACGCCTCGGCCGCTCAGATGGCCGTCGACCTCTCGAAATACCACGCGGAAATGGAAAATCCGCGGGCGGCGGTCGACTGGCTCGATCAAGCGGCGTCCGCGGTCGCCTACCAGCTCGACACCAAGCCTCCGGAGCTTCGCGTCCTCGAGAACGAAATCAGAGACACCAAACACTCTCTCGAGCAGGCCAAGACGGAAGGCGCGCTCGACGACCCGGAGACGACGCGCACGCGCGGCAAGCTCACCAAGCGACTCGACGAGCTGACCGGCAAGCTCGAGAAGATGACGGTGGATGCGGAGAAGGAGCGGGGCCTGCTCGAGAAGCTGCAGAGCCTCGGCGGGCAGCTCCGCGCCGCGCTCGATCCTTCGTCCGCGGACGACAAGGCGGTCGGTGAGTTACGCACGTCCATCAAGGCCACGCGCAAGGAGCTCGACCACCTGCCCAAGCGGCTCTATCACCTGCGAGTCGACGCGAACGCCGTCGCCGCCGCGGTGAGTAAGGCTACCGGCATCGACCTTCAGAAGATCCAAGCCAGCGACACCGAGAAGTTCTCGAACATCGAAGGCAAGCTCGGCGAGAAGGTCGTGGGTCAGGATCACGTCAAGGCCAAGCTAGCCAACGAGATCAAGGCCGATCGGGCCAAGCTGCGCGACCCGAAGCGCCCCGTCGGCGTGCACCTGTTCGCCGGTCCGACCGGCGTCGGCAAGACCGAGCTCGCCAAGGCCATGGCCAGCCTCTATTTCGGCGGAAATCTGATTCGCTTCGACTGCACCGAAATGCAGGAGAAGCACGAGCTCGCCAAGCTCAAGGGCGCTCCGCCCGGATATGTCGGGTTCGAAGGAGGCTCGTCGCTCGCCGAAGAGATCCGCAAGAAGGGCGGTCGCGCGGTGCTCCTGTTCGACGAGATCGAAAAGGCTCACCCCTCGATCATGCAGCTCCTCATGCAAATCATGGACGAGGGTCGGTTCCGCGACAACGAGAACCGCGAGGTCGACTGCACGAACGTGATGATCGTGTTCTCTTCCAACCTCGGCTCTCAGACCTTCGCTCAGTACGCCGGCGACGGTGAGTACACCGATCAAGGCAAGGTGACCGAAGGCTTCACCACAGCGCTCAACGCGTGGACCACGCCGGACGTGCTCAATCGATTCACCGGTGTACACGTCTTCAACCCGCTCGGGAAGAAGCACATGAATCAGATCCTCGACGTGCGGCTGAAGGAGCTCAAGAAGCAACTCACCGACACCCACGGGATGAGCTTCGAAGCCACCTCGGCGGCCAAGCAGGTGTTGATCGAGGGTGGCTTCTCGCCGAAGTTCGGCGGCCGCGCGCTCAACCGAGAGGTTCAGGAGAAGGTGCGCGTCCCGCTCTCCGAGGCGGTGATCGGGCAGCGGTTCGGTGAGTCGGCTTACGTGATGTTGGATGTCGATCCCAAAGAGGAAGGCAAGCTGTTGCTGCGTCGCATGAGCGCCGACGAAAAATCGGCAACTCAGGCGGGCCTCGAGACGGAGCCGAAGAAGCCGAAAGCGAGCTGAGCCGTGTTGAGCTTCATCGGTAGCTCCGGGCGAGCCTTCGAGGCGCTCGGACGTGAGGGCTTCGAGGTCGCTCGGGGCGAGGTCGCTACGCGCTTTCCGGATTCGTTCAAGAAGCGGAAGACCGCGAGCGCCTGCCATGAGTCCGTGGCGTTGCCGTTCAAAGCAGCGGTGGATTCCGGCAAGGATCCGGTGGGCCTGTTGTCGCTGTCTTTGGGCAAGAAGGTCGATTCCTTCGAGGTCGTGGAGTTCGGCGCTACGCCCGACGACAAGAAATCCGAGCTCCACTTCGTCAAGCTCGGGAGCGAAGTGTTCCCGATTCAGGCCGACGCCGACCTTTGGGGCAAGAAGTCACTCACGATCTACGAGCCGCGACCGATCTCGAATTTGAAGCGCAAAGCCATCGAACAGGACGGCATCGCCGGTTTCTACGGCCAGAAGGCCGAGGTGCGGTCGATTACACTCTTCAGGGACAAGGGTCCGACCACGCACGTGCAATTCGACGATCAGGAGGTCGACAAGGATCTCTCGTACGGCTGGGCGCTCTGGGAAGTCGCGAGCTCGGTCTTGCGTCGGGCCGATCGCGGCAAGGATGGGTTCGGAGTGGGTTCGGCGGCAGCGCTACCCTCCGCCAGCTCCGCGCCGAGTGTGCTCGGCTCCCTGAGCTCGATCCTGAATCAGAGCGGCAAGACGGAAGCGCTCGGTCCGCCCCGCGGACATGACTTGCTGTTCGCCGGTGCGTGGCGCGGGCGACCGCTCGCGATCACGAGCTATCGGGACGGGCAGCACAAGATCGCCGTCGCCGTGCAAGAGAAGACGCCCTCCGGAAAGCTCGCGTGGATCGACCTCGCGTTGCCGGACAGCAAATCCGTCCCGGTGCGAGGAGCGTCCGCGGCGATCGTCGGCGACGAGCTCCACATCTTCGGAGGCCTCGACGCCGAGGGTGAGTCTCTTCGAAGTCACTTCGTGCTCGACCTCGCCGCGGCGCACAAGTCGGGTTGGGCTGGAGACTTGTTCGAGTCCGCACAGGCGCTCGAAGATGGGTTGGCCTGGCCCGTCGTAGCAGCGACGAAGAAAGAGACGCTCGTGCTCGGCGGAGTCGGTAAGTTTTGGATCGAAGGGAAGAAGAAAGTCGCAAATCATCGTCGTGGGATGGCCGCGGCCCCAAAGGGGGGGTCGTATTGGTGGCAGAAGAAGTCCCACGCGCCCGCGGACGTCACGAACGCGCCGTCGGCGGTCGGGCGTGATGCGGTGTTCGTCGGTCCGGGAACGAATCGCGACGGCAAGGTCTTCGCTTACGATACCGAGGCCGGCGGCGAATGGGTGAAGCTGCCGGAGCTCCCGCAGAAAATTGGCCTCGGGCAGCTCCACGTCGTCGGCGAGACGCTCGTCCACTCCGGAGGGTTCAAGGAGAACGGCGACCCCTGCCGAGCGATTTATTCGCTCGATCTCGCCGCGCCCGACCCGGGGTGGAAAAAATTAGGTGAGTCTGACGTCGTGCAGGGCCGCGCCAAGCTCGTCGAGAGTCACGGGAGGATGGTCGCGCTGTTGGTGAATGGAGACCAGCGAGCGACGTTCTATCCGGCCTGATCCGCCAAAGACTGAAACCGTGAGACCTGGCCGGTCCGAGCCCTGGCAGCGCAGGCATCTTGCCTGCGCGTAAGCTTCGCGGACTCGACTTTCGCATGCCGTGCGGAACCGGTGGGGCCCGCAAGATCCCGTGGTATCGGTGGTAGAGTGGTGGTAGAGTGGTGGTGGAGTTTCTTCATGTCCAGAGGCAACCCATCCCCGAAGCTCGCGATTACGGTCGACGCGGAAGTGCACCGCGGGATCATCGAGGCCGCGTCCAAGGACGGTGTCAGCATATCCGCGTGGATAACGAACGCCGCGAGGCGCGCTCTTCAGCTTCGCGATGGCTTGGCGGCCGTTCAGGAATGGGAAGACGAGCAAGGACCGCTGACTCCTGATGAGCTCGCGCAGGCGCGGCAACGAGCCCATCGATGACAGAGGTGTTGTACGACGCGGGGGCGTTGATTGCTGCTGAGCGCAACGATCGAGCGTTTTGGGCGGACCATCGCCTCCGGCTCGAGGGCGGGAGGATTCCCACGGTGCCAGCGACCGTCGTCGCCCAAGTGAGTCGGTCACCCCGCCAGGCGCAGCTGCACAGGCTCATCCGAGGCTGCCAAATCACCGAACTCACCGAATCCAGGGCCCACCAGATCGGCCGGGTGCTCTCGAATTCCGGTTCGACCGATATCGTCGATGCGAGCGTGGTCGTCGAGGCGGCGGCACGGCGAGCCAGCATCGTCACGTCCGACAGAAAGGACATCGCACATCTTCTGGGCGGCATCGGTGTGAAGCTGACCATCATCGACGTCTGAGGCCTCCCGGTTGGAGTGCGTTGACGGGGAGGTGCCCAAGCGATAGGCCCCGCCGCGTGTCTCGCTCTTTCCGCGCAGGATCCCTCCTCCTCGTATGCTCGTTCCCTGGGTGTGAGGGTCAGACGTTCGTGCGCCTCTCCCCTCCGATCATTTTGCTGAACGCGGACTCGCTCGACTTCGGCGAGGTCCCCGTTGGCTTGTTCGCCGAGAAGCACGTGACCATCGCGAACGGGGGGGACCAGCCGCTCGAGCTACGCGCCCTAAGCACTCTGGACGCGGCGGCGTTCGCGAGCTTTGACCCGCTCGAGCCGATCGCGGCGGGTTCCCAGAAGGTGCTGACCGTTCGGTTCTCCCCGTCCGCCGCCGCTCCCTACGAGGGCAAGCTGGTGATCGAGAGCTCCGCGTCCAACGCGCCGACGTCGGAGGTGACCCTCAAAGGCGTGGGCGTGCCCGCGACGAGCTGCGGGGACTGCAACACACCGCCAGAGCCTCGATGCCTGACTGACTCTCACCGGCTCGTCTACTCAGCGACGGGGACCTGCGTGGAAGATCGCTGTCAGTATACCGCCAGCTCGGAGGTGTGCGCGGACGGCTGCGACGCAATGGCTGGAGCGTGCGTGGGGGTGACCGCGGCTGACGCCGGCTTCCCAGACGCCACCTTCCCAGACGCCACCTTCCAAGACGCCACCTTCCAAGACGCTACCTTCCAGGACGCCGAAGTCAGCCGGGACGCGGGCACGCCCGACGCATCTGTCCAAGATGCGGAGCTCGAGGTCGACTCTGGCTTGCCCGGACCCAGACTCACCCACGATGTTCCCGGTGAGTATGCCTTCGTCGTGCCCCCTGGCATCAGCTCACTCCACGTTCGCGCCTGGGGTGGCGGGGGCCAGGGTGGAAATCAAGATGGCGCCACGGGCGGCGGCGGAGGTTTCGTGGAAGCCGACGTGCAGGTGACTCCGGGCGAGACCCTCGACATCTGGGTTGCCGAGGGTGGTGGGTACGGACAGCCGTCGAGCCTCGGGAACGGCGGCGGAGCCACCTATGTCCGTCGAGGGTCCACGGACCTACTCATCGCGGGGGGCGGTGGTGGCGGCGGAAGCGACGGAAATTCAGGCAACTCGATGTCCGGGGGCGCAGGCGGCGCGGGAGGCGGACTCTCCGGCGAGGATGGCACCGACGGCCGCGGCGCGATCGCGACCTTCTGCACGGGCGTGACGCGAGGGACCGGCGGCACGCCTTCCGCGGGCGGCGCGGGCGGAACGTCGGCGGGCACCGCCGCGAGCCGGTGCTCCGGCCAGCCCGGCGCGCAAAACGCGGGCGGTCGCGCCACCGGCGTAAACGGAACCTGCGATACCCACCCAGGCGCACAGACCTGGCACATGGGCGGCGGACAGTCGAACGGAGGTGGTGGCGGAGGTGGCTCGGGCTATTTCGGAGGAGGCGGGAGTGGCTTCATCTGGACATACTGCGGCGCAGGCGGCGGCGGTGGATCCTCGTACGCGGACCCAGCACTCAACGGCGTCACCCATGTCGGCGGGCACCTCGAAGCCGCCGGGCTCGAGACTCAGGCGAGCGGCGCCGGGCATGGAGGCCAGCGATGCCTTGGGCGACTAGGTGAACCTGGGTGCCTGGACCCGAACGGCGGCAACGGCCGGGTCGAGCTCAGGTTTTGAAAGATACTTCTCACTGCTCGCGACAAACGAGTACGCCGAGGAGCCGGCTGAGCGCGTTGCTCGTCCTGGCGTCGGTCTACCTCGTTTCATTCTCGGCTCTTGCTCAAGACGCCGGCCAGAGAGTCTCGAACCTAGCGTTTGGCCGCGTGTTGGAACAGGGTCCAAGGGTGGCTGGCCACGGGAAGCTCCTACAGTCGTCGGTCGGGTGGGCGCTCCAGGCGACCGGGGCCTTCGAGCTGGTCGCGGGTGACGCGGCCAAGGACGCCGCGCTCAAGAAGGTCTTCGAGATCAACTCAGGCGCGACCTCCGACAAGGACTGGGTCGAGGTGGGCCAGGCCGTCGGAGCGACTCACTTGATGACGGGAGAGGTCCGCCAGACACCCACCGGATGCTCGGCCTCGGTGGAGATCGTGGAGCTCGTCACTCAGAAGTCGCGACTCACACGTCCGGAGATTTACGACTGCAGCGAAGCCGGGTTGGTCGATCTCGCGCCCGACTTGTCCCTCCAACTCACCGGAAAGAAGTTACCTGCCGAGCTGCTGAAGAAGTCGAGGCGACTCTCCCAAGCCGAGATCGATCGGACTCCGCTGAAAATTCGGGTCGACGGAAAGCGCGGTTCTTTGGACGGGCGCCGAATCACCTACGACGAGAATGAAGACAAGTGGGGCGACCCCCACACTCAATCGCGCCCGGAACGACCGGAGCCCGTACCCATCGTACCCACCGAAAGTCCCGACGCCGGCTCCCTCGGGTACGTTCCGCCCCCGGACCTGACTCACCCAGCCGAGCGACTCGGCAAGCACACGTCGTCCCCGGCGACCGACTTACCGACATTCGAGGACGTGCGGCTCGTCCTCGGAGCTTACGGTCCGTTGATTGCCTGGGCTCACGGGCTCCTGCCGGTCGTGTTCTTCGTGCTCGCGTTTCTGTGGAAGGGCTCGTCCGAGAGCTTGGCCGCTCACCTCGTGGGCGTTCCGCTGGCGCTCACGTTTCTGTCTTCGGTGCTCGCCGCCGGCGCTCTTGCCTTCACCGTTTGGACGTTGCGTGCGATGCCGTTCAGCGCAGCCGAGTTGAAGGTCATGGTCGCGCCGCTCGGTGGTTTCGTGCTGAGCCTGATCTTCGCGCGCATCCTGTTTCACCTCGGCGACGTCCCTGCGTTTCTTCAGATCCGCAGACTCTTGCTGTTGTCGTTCGTTGCCGTCGGTGTTGGGATGTACCTGAGCTCGCCGAAGCTTCCGGTCGTACCGCTCATGGGACTCGGGATGGCTTTCGTGATCGTGTTCTGGGTCGGTCGGGCGCGACGCAAGAAGGAGCGCGAGGCCGCGGCGGACCGCTCAGAAGCGGGCTGAGAGTCCGCTCGGAGTGACTGCGACATTTTCTGGGAATGGAACGAGTAGGGCCAGGGCGGCGCCGAGCGCGACGCCGGCGACGCCCGCGCCGACCTCGGTCCATCCTATTTCGGGTGACTCCATCTGACTCAGCGGGATGGCCGCGCCGAGCGCGGTCCCGACCAACGCTCCGAAAACGACGTCGGAAGGGAAGTGTTTGCCAGCCTTCACTCGCAGGGTCGCGGTCGCGCCGGCGAGGGTGAGGGTCGAGCCGAAGATCGCGGGGATCAGCACGGGATCGCTCGATCGCGCAGCAAAGAGCAGGGATCCGGCGACCGCCGACGCGAACGCGGCGGAGGCGTGTCCTGAGTAGAACGAGAGCCAGGGATCGCAGTCGCCTTCCAGCATGCGTTCGGAGGCTGCGGGGGTAGCGTCGTAGGTGTACGGTCGCGGACGATGAACGAGGCGCTTGGTGACGTTGTTGGCGAAGAGCGCGACGGCTTGGGTTTCGGCGTAGAGGAGCAGCGCGCGGAGCGAATCGTCATCGAACCCTTGGCCCAGAAAGAGCAGCGCGGGGGAGAGTACGAGGACACCGAGCGCTACGTCGCTCACGGACGAGGCGACGGGCCTATACTCTCCGTGCAGGGCCGAGTCGACCCCACCGAGAATTTCCGTTCGCCACGGAGCGTGCTCCGCCTCGAGGGTGCTGACCGACAGTGTACCCACGACCGCACCGAGCGATATGGTCAGCGAAAACGACGGTTCCAACAAGAACGGAGACTCCGCGCGGGCGTCCCTCTCGCAGGTGAGTGCGACGAACGTGACGAAAGCCAGCGTCGCGACGAGAGCCGGGGTCGAGGAGGCGCTCTCCGATCTCACAGGCGCGCGAGGAGCTCCTCCAGCGTGGTCAGGCCTTGAGCTACCCGCGCGAGCCCGTCGAACTTGAGCGGGGTGAACGAACCCGCGGCTGCTTCGTTGATCTCTCGAGCGGACCCTCGCGCCACCAAGCGCTCCTGAACTCGCTCGTTCGGAGTGAAGAGCTCGAAACAGGCGACTTGGCCGACGAAGCCGGTGTTGCCGCAGGCCGGGCAGCCTCGCGGACGGAAGAAGCGAAGGTCGGGCGGATGCGGTGACAGTCCGAGCTCCCGAGTCACGGACTCGGCCGGTGTGTACGGCTCTCGGCAGGTCTCGCAGAGCCTTCTCAGCAGACGCTGGGAGAGCACACCAATGACACCCGACGAGACGAGGAACCCAGGCAGACCCATGTCCATGAGTTGCAGAAACGCCGTGGCGCCCGCCGCAGCGTTCATCCGAGCCACCACGATCCTCTTTCCAAACGCCGCGCTGATCGCGATCCGCGCGACCTCGGAGTCGGTCAGGTCTCCTACCATCAAGACGTCGGGCTCCTGGTCGACCGCCGCTCGCAGCGCGTCCAAGAACGTATAAGCGTGGCGCGGCTCCGGCTTGCCCTGAACCACGCCCGGGATTTGATACTTAATCTCGTTCTCGACCGTCGTCACGAGGCGGTCGGGTGAGTTGAGCTGGCGCATGATCGAGTAGCAGGTCGTGGTTCGACCCGACCCAGGCGGACCCGCGACGAGCAAGAGCCCGTTGGGGCGTTCGAGCACGTGATTGAGCGCCTGCAAGGTTTGAGGGTACATTCCGAGCTGTTCGAGGCCGAAGCCGAACGCCGTTCGATAGGAGATCTTGAGCATCGCCTTGTCGCCGTTGGAAGTGGGCGCGATGATACACGAGACCTCGAAGCCCGCCTCGTCGAGCTCCACGCGAAAGTAGCCCTTCTGAGACGTCCCTCGCTTGGCGATGTCGAGGTTCGCCAAGACCTTGATGCGATTGACCAGCGTGTTGTGAAGCCTGCCATCGACAGGTTCCTGGTCCGCCAGCGTTGCGCCGATTCGAAACCGTACGCGCGTCTGAAGGCCATACGGCTCTAAGTGAATCTCGGTGGCATGACCCGAGAGCCCGGCCGTGAGGATGTCGTCGAAGCGCTGGATGGCGGAGCGATCGTCGGCTCCGAGCCCGCTCTTTCCGGCGGCCGGCGACTCTTCTTTCTGAATGCTGTACTTGAGGCGTGTCGCCATTACTTCCTTAACCTACACGACGTCTGGCCGCGGTCCCACTTCTCCGACTCAAGGCTCCCACTCGGGCTCGATCGGGCGCTTGGTCTCGTCCGGTTTGGGTCGAGCTTCCACCGAGGGATGGTCGGAGAGCTGAAGGACGAGCCCAAGCACGCCCACGACCACGGCCCCGCCCAGCGTCGCGAGCGCCGCGGCGCGAGCGCCGTCGCGAAGCTCGCGCGAAGACTCGTAACGAGCGCGGTCGACCTCCGAAAGGTTCGCGCCGGCGCTGAGGCCGTCCCCGATGCCCGTTGCTGTCCCCTGGGCGACCAAGGCGAGCACGCCAAGCCCAGCGGACGCGGCCGCCAGCGTCCCCGCGCTCACGAGAAATCCGCTGGCTACAGACCGCTGGGTCGTGCTCACGAGCTCGGCGGAGATCGTATGGGCTTCGCCGCGACCGACTTCGAGCTCGCGAACGAAGGGCACACGCCCGGCCGCGGTCACCGCCACGAAGTGGCGTCCGGCCTCGAGCTCGATGGGCGCCATCATCGGCGCCTCACCAAAGGGTCGTCCGTCGACCGAAATTTCGGCGCCAGACTCGGTCGTGACCTCGAGCTTGGCGGGGAGGGGAGTGAGATTCAGCTCGACGACGATCAGCTTCCCGGCGAGCGCGACCGCGTCGCGGGAGGCGCCCGCGTGCCCCTCGGCGGTGACCTCGAGCTTGTGAGTACCCGGACTCACCGTCACTACCCACGGAAGCTCCGAGGCATCCTTGCCGTCCACCATCGCCTTGGCGCCAGGCGTGCTGGAGCTTATGAGTAGCTGAGTCTCTTCGACGGGTCGCGGCTTCTGACGCTGGGGGCGGCGGGCCCTCTCGTCCCGCAAGAGAGGCTCCAGCTCGGCCAAAAAGCGCACCGCGTCGTCGCGACGGCCTCCGCGAGAGACCTCCTTCACATAGCGCCCGTAAAGCTCTACCGCTTCCTCCAGGTTCGAGACGTCGCGATCTACGAAGTATTGGAGCCGCTGGGCCTGCGCCGTGGAGAAGACGATCTCCGCGCGGGGCGCGAGGGACAGCGCCTCCCGAAACGCCAGCGCGGCGGTCTCGTATTGGCCCGCTCGATAGGCCCGCTTGCCCGCGTCGAAATAACTCTTGGCAGCTTCCAGGGTCTCTTTGCTGGGTTCGGCCGCCGCGAGCACCATCAGCAGGACCAAGGTACTCATTCGGCGACCCCGCTCGGAACCGACCCGACGATGCGCACCTCAGACCCATCGGAGATCACCAAGTCCAACAACTTGTCGCTGTCGACGTCGAGGGCGATGATCCGAAACCATCGCCCAGCGGACTCGAGATCCAGCACGCGCTCGAGGGTCCCGCGCTCCGCGTCGACGATGACGATCGACTCCTCGGTGAGCGCCGCGATTTCGAGGCCTTCGTCTCGATCGGCGTTGAGCGCGACGGCGTCGACGAGGCCGGCGATGTCGATGATCGAAGAGAACCCGATGGCTCGGGCCTCGCCCGGGATGGCGAAGTCTCGCGCGATCGCGAGCTTGTCGGAGAAGGGTATGACGAGATCGCGCCCACCGTCGCGATCGAGATCTTCGAACGCCAAGCGCGAAGGCGATCGCAGGTCCGGCGGAAACGAAAGCTTCGAACAGCGCGGCGCGCCGCCGAAGACGGAGCCTGCCACGCGAAGCTCGGTCGGCCCCTCGCCGCAGTCGCTGGCGCCGGACACCAGCACGAGCTCGGCCGCCGCCGCGTCACCGTCGAGCTCCGCGGTGCCCAGCAAAGTGCAGATCGGGTCGAGGCCAGCGAAGCAGCCCAGCTCGGTTCCTTCGAGCCTCCGGAGGGTATCGAAGCGCGCCTCCGCGGCGCCTTGCACCAAAGTCGCACCCAGGGCGTCGAGGACTGCGACATCGGGCTCCCGTTCGGCGGCTCGGCCCGGATCGAACCGACCGGTGACGACCGCCAACGACGAACCAAGGGCCTCGTCAGGAACGCCCAAAATCAACGGCGACAACATTCGCCGCTCGCGAGCGCCCGTGAGGAACGCGATCGATTGCGATTGGCTGCTGGTCGTGACGATCAGATCGTCGGTGACGTCGAAGAAGAATGGGCCCGAGTAGAGCTTCGCAGACTCGAAGTCGGAGATCGTTCCGCCGAGGCGGCCCATCGAAACGGGGGGAGCGAGCGGCCCCTCTAGCGTCCCAAAGACGACCGCGGCCTGCTCGTCCGGTCCCGATCCGATCACCAACGCGAGATCCCCAACCCGGTCTCCGTCGAAGTCTCCCGTCCGGAGCGACCGGACGAGGGCGTCCGTCTCGACCCGTCCCAGGCTGAATCGCCCCGCGCCGTCGCCGAGCATGAGGTCGACGCCGGGAAAATCGGCGGAAATGGCTGCGACATCCGCGTGGCCGTCCCGATTCAGGTCGGTGACTACGGCCTCGGTCCACTCCAGAGACGAGACGTTCGTGCCTCGGTGCGTAAGGCCCCCGGAGCTGCTCACGTACACACCAAACGGGCTCACGAAGTCGGCCCGACCGTCGGCGTCGAGGTCTCCCGCGGCTACCGGCCATCGCGTCGCGAGCTCGGGCCGGATCGGATAGATGTCGATGTAGAGCAGCGCGTCGAAGCGAGCTTCGATCGCCGGCAACCCAAACGATCCAGACCCATCGCCAAGCGCCACCGCAGTGCGATCTCCGACGTCGGCGATCAGATCGAGCGTCCCGTCGCCGTCCACGTCTCCGAGCTGAACGCCCGAGTCGATCGCACCCGGAAAGGTCAGCGCCTCCGCCGTGACCTCGACCGGTGCGCACGAGCCCGCGCACCTCGGATGGAGCACAGATACGACTGGGCTTCCGTGGATCGCCAGGACGAGCTCTTCGTCGCCGTCGCCATCGAGGTCGCCGATGGGTACTCGCCCGGCGATCTCGTCGAGCGAGCTCGCGACGCGGTACGCGGTCCCCGCCCCCGACGCGTCATCGAAGTCTCTGATCGTGAGGTAGGCGCCGCCAGGCTCTTCGAAGAAGAAGACAAACCCATCAGCGGGGTGAGTGGTGCGAGTTCGGATCGGTTTGAGCTGAAACCGAGTCGCTCCGGCCGGTTCGAGAGACGCGTAGGGGACCGGCACGAGGCTGCGGTTCGACTCGCCGAGCAGCACGGAGAGTTGTCCGCCGAACATGGGGGCGACGACGTCGTCCAACCCATCGGCGTCGACGTCCGCGATCGAAGGAATGCCGGCCAAGGAAATCGCAAAGACATACGGCTCGGAGAGCCCGTCGTCGGATCCGAACCTGACGGAGACACGATCGGCCCGAATACCAACGAGATCCTGACGGCCGTTGCCATCGAGATCCCCCGTTCGCAGGAACTCGGCGTTGAAGGGGAGAGTATCGATGACGCCGAATCGGCCCGACGGATAGTGACATAACCCGTCCCGATCGCAAGACCAACCAAGAGGGCAGGATGGTCCGCCCGCGTCACAGACGTAACGGCACTCTCTCAGCGGGTCGCCTGCTGGCGCGCACGCGAGGTCGTCTCCGAGGACGGAGTCCGAGGTGGTGTCGCAGTCCTCGCGGGGGCTCTCGACGACTCCGTTGCCACAAACGTCTGCGGGTCGCGCGGGAAGCTCCGTGCATGCGGTTGTCGCCAGGGCGAGCACCCAAGGCTTGATCAGCGACCCCAATTCACGTCCTCGATCTCATCGGCGTTCGTCCGAGCCTTCTTGGACTTGGTGCCGGCGCGCGGCAACCGAATGGTGAGTCTGCCGTCGCGCGACGGCGTAAACGAGAGGGTCCGAGGCTGATATCCTTTGGCGCGAAACACGAGCACCAGGGGGTCGTCGGACTTGGCGAGCAGGAGCACCCCGGGGACCGTCCCAAGCTCCAGTTTTCCGGACCACACGCGCATTTTTGCAGGCGTACCGCTGACCTCCAGACGCACCCGCTCCGGCCTCTCGAGCCCGGGCCTCACGAGCTCCGCCGCAGGGGTGGGAGTGTGGGTGAGCCTCGGCTCCACGATGACCGCGCTGACGCTCGCGGTGTCGACGACCGGCGCGGACGCGTCTTCGGGAGTAGCCTCCGAGCGGTCGGGCTTGGAACCCAAGAAGACCCAAGCGGCGACGCCTCCGAGGAGGACGACGCCGACGGCCAGCTTTGGAGCCGCGCCGCCGGGCTTTCGAAACGGCGCGGTGATCTCTTCGGGGGGGATGGAGGATTCGAGGTCGACTGATCGAATGGCGAGCTTCGCGAGCTCTTCCACGACCGGGCCCAGTCGGGGGGGCCGGTCCTCTGGACGCTTGGCCATGAGCGCCAAGACCAAGCGGTCGACGTCTCGACCCAGCGCGGCCCTGATCTTCGAGGGCGGCAGCGGGTCACGCTCGACGTGTTTCATCATGATGTCGAGGAAGCTCGGGCCCTTGAACGGCAACTCGCCGGTCAACGCTTGATAGAGCATGACGCCGAAGGCGTAGACGTCGGTGCGCGGGTCGACAGGCTCCGCTCTGCACTGCTCGGGCGACATGTAATAAGGCGTCCCAATCGGAGACCCAGTGGCGGTGTGCTCGAGGGCGGGACGATCCGCACCGAGGATCTTGGCGATCCCGAAGTCGACGAGCTTCGGGACGACCTCCCCGTCCGCCGTGGTGCCCAGCATCACGTTCGCAGGCTTCAGGTCGCGATGGGCGACGCCACGAGCGGCCGCCGCGTCGAGCGCGCGCGCGATCGGTCGAAGGATCGTAGCGGCCTCGGAGAGCGACAATCGGCCGCGCTCCGAAAGGCGGCGGTCGAGGCTCACGCCGTCGAGGTACTCCATCACGTAGTAGAGCCGTCCGTCCTGAAGACGTCCGAAGGAGAAGATGTCGACGATGTTGGGATGGGCGATGCGATTGACTGCCTGCGCCTCCGACAGGAACCGGGCAGACACCTGCGGGTCGGCGCTGTAGCTGCCCGCGAGCACCTTGATCGCGACGCGCTTGCCGATCAGCGGATGCTTGGCGCGGTAGACGATGCCGAAGGACCCCTCGCCGACCTTGGCCTCGATCACGTACTCGCCAACCGACTCGCCCGACGTCAGCTCGCGGTCGGGAGCACGAAGGATTCCGCCATCCGATCCGTCGCTCGAAGCCAGCGGCGGCGGCGGCTCGCTCGGATGGGTGGCGGCGCCGCCGTCGACCTCCGGGAGCAACGTGGCCCCCTCGAGGGGACAGGTGGTCTGACCGATCGGCCACCGTGCCTGGCAAACAGGGCAGAAGGGCATGCGGACGTCGCCCAACCGGCAGACGCGGTTCGATTGTCGCGGGGAAGTGCGCGGGCGGCAACCTTTGGGCTGCCGATCGACGAAGTTGGGGGCGAAAGAAGAGGGAAGGGGAGCAAGGAGGCCCTCGCATGGAGGGCCTCCGAGGATTGGACTAGCGGCCGAGCGACTGGATGACGCCCTTGGCGGTCTCGTTGTACTTGTCGATGATCGCCTTGAGCATGTCGAACATCTGCTGGCGCTTGGTCACCATACGCTGCAGCTTGAGGGTCTCGACGTCGATCGAGGGGGCGCTGTTTCCGCCGGCCTGACCTCCGCCGCCACCTTTGCCACCCTTGCCGCCGCCCTTGCCGCCGCCACCCTGACGGTTGCCCTGCTGCTGCTGGATCGAGTTGATGTACTGGGTCTGCCGCTCGATGTCCTGATCCATCTTCTTCGTGATCAGCATCAGCATGAGCGTGACCTTGTCCTCGACGGTGAGGGACGGGTCATTGAGCACCGAGGACACCTGCTGCTGGTGAGCGGCCTCGTGTGCCGGATTCGTGTTGTTGATGTGGCCAGGCATGGCGAGCGGGTTCATGGAACCCATGCCCGCGCCGTTGATCATGCCGAAGCCGAATCCGCCACCGGGGAAGCCTCCACCGGGGAAGCCGCCGCCCGGGAACCCGCCGGGGAAACCGCCAGCGATGCCGCCGGGGAAGCCGCCGCCGCCGAGGAGCCCGTTCGTGATGCCCTGGAGCCCGCCCGCGAGCATGCCCATGAACGGGTTGCCGCCGGCGAGGAGGCCGAACGCGCCGCCCGCGAGGGCGCCGCCGGCGCCCATGCCGAGGAGCGACGGGGCGATGCCGAGGCCCGCGGTGGAACCGGCCATGGTGAGCAGCGGCGCGAGGGCCGACTGGGCGACCGACGGGAGCCCGCCGGGGAGCCCGCCGAACATGCTCTGGAGAGGCTGGGCGAAGGGACCGGGCACGAAGCGCTCGATCGTCATGCGGCCGTCATTCTTGGCGCCGAAGTCGACGATGCGTCCGCCGATCGACTGCTCGAAGGCCTGCCGAGCGGCCGGATTGTTCTTGAGAAGCTTCTCGAATTGCGCCGCCGCGCGACGCTGCGGATTGAAGATCCGCGACATGAAGTTGTTGGGGGTGCCAGCCGCAAGGTCGATGCCTTGGCGCTGCATGTAGCCGCCGCCGCAAATCGGTCCCATGATGGGCAGGGCCTGGGACGGCGAAAAAGTGGGCATCCCAGGGAACTGACCCTGGTTCATCATTCGCTCGAAGCCGCTCGTGCCACGGCCGAGCGCGGCCTCCTGGTACGCGTCACGCAGATTCTGAAGCGCTCCCAGCGGATTGCCGGTGAGCATGTCCATCTGAGCGCCGATCATTCCGCCCGGAAGGCCAAGCCGTCCGAGCATGTCGTTGATTCGAAGTCCTTGGCTGAGTCCGAGAACCATGGAGTACTCCTCTTAGTTCAGAGCGGCTGAATACCGCTCGTGTCGCGCTGACCATATCGGCTGCGACGAGACAAGGTTGCCAGAAAACCAAAGGAAAAGAAAGGGTTGAGTGGTCTTCGGACCGACATGTAATCCCATTCGCTACCTTCCGAACCAAGTCGTTTCAGCAGGACCACCGTCCGTAGGTGCTCTGGTCGTCGAAGGTGTGACAAATCCGAAAGTCCGAGGCCTTCGAGCGGCGATTCAGATCAATCTCCGCATGAACCACGGAGAGCACAGAGAAGGAACACGGAGGGCACGAAGGACTTTTCTCAAAGATCCTCTGTTCTCTGCGTTCCTGTTCTGTGTCCTCTGTGGTTTGCCGTCGAGCGATGATCGTCGACCTATCGCGCAACTTGGTCGTGCACCCGTCTTCGAGCCTCAAGCGGTCGGCTGCAACAGGGCCAGGAGCTCTTGGCGCTGGGCCTGCGCGTCCTCTCGACCGAGCTCGATCAGCTCGGAGGCGAAGCCGCCGTCGAACAGCAAGTAGCTCGCCGCGTCCGCCAGAGTCGCGGTGTCGTCTTCGAACAGCGCGCGCAGGACGCGCATGAAAGATTGAGGTTGGCCGGAGTCTTCGGCGCTCGCGAGGGTCTTGGCCGCGATCGCTCCGATGTCTTCACTCGGCTGCACGACGCAGTGAGGTACGGTTCGATAAGGTCGGCGACCGCGGCGGACTAGAGCCGCAGTGAAGAGATCCTTGGCGCCGGGCCCGATCTCTTCGACCGCCGCGAGCATCGTGTTGATCCGTGTGAGTCGATCGAGATCGAAGGTCAGACGGTCGAGGAACACGGAGTCGAGGAGCTTTCCGATCATGTGGCCGATGCCTGGAAAGACGTGCTCCTCGGGCAGGACCTCACGCGAGGTGCGGGTGTTGACGATGAAGAGGGAGGTCGCTCCGAGGCCGACCGCGGGGCCGAGGGGCGCGTTGTAGCGGACGCCTCCGTCCATGAACCACCGTCCGCCGACCTGCACGGGCGCGAAGAGAAACGGGATCGCCGCGGACGCGAGCACGTGCTCGGGCGACAGCCGGGTCCGTTCGATTTCGAGCAGCGGATCGGGAGTCCAGGTCGTGGTCACGCGGTCGTGATGCTCGAGGAAGAGGTGCGCGTGACCGCTTCGAATCTCGGTCGCGCAAACCGCGACGGCGTCGAGCCTGCCGGACGCGATGTGTTTGTGAATGCCGGGCCAGAAGGTCTCTTTGGCCACGAGGCGCCAGATGCGCTGCGCGGACAGGAGGCTCGATTTGGGGCTTCGCGGAGCTTTCCCTAGAAAGCGTAAGGACGCCGCTCCGATGAGTTTTGCCGTCCCGAGGCGTGACACCGATACGAGCTCGTCGATCTCGAGGCCTCTCCAAGTGGCGGCGAGCTCGCGGACGGCCGCGGGGCTGAAGCCGCGACTCGCGAGGAACGCCGCGTTCACCGCGCCGACGCTCGTGGCAGTGACGATACGGATCTCTTCGAGCAGCTCGGGGAGATGGTCGGCGACGTACGAAAGCACACCGACTTCGTAGGCGCCGCGGGATCCGCCGCCGGCCAGGACCAGGCCGATGCGGCTCAATTCGGAGCGCCTCCGCCGAGCTCGTCCATGCGAAGGCGCAGCGCTCTCACGCGATCTTTGCTCGTACGAAGCTCGTCGTTCGGATCCTTGAGCGACGTGCCGACGATGGCGTAGTCGATTCGATCGATGACACTCGCGATGTTGTCCACCGACACACCGCTCGCGAGGCCCATCACCGCTTTTCCTGCGGCCTCACGGGCGGTCGCCACGTGAGCGACTTCGGCGAGGACGCCGGTCTTCGGGCCGGTGACGTTGATCCCGTCGACCAGCCCGATCGAAGCGCGGATCGCGTCCGGGAAGCTCCGCCCGTCGACCGGGCGCGTGTACTTCATGTGAACGCCAGCGACCAACATCGCGCTCGGGAGAACCTCGCGCTCTAGCCCGAGCGCCCAGGCGGGGTCGATGAGCTCAGCGGGCTTGAACGAGCCGTCGTCATCTTCGTATTCGATTCGTTCCCCAGGAACCGTTTCAGCCCAAACGATCTGAGCGTCGAATCTCTTGGCGAGCCGAAAGCCCTCGGAGACGTTCTTGGGGCCGTAGTCGAGCGCCGAGATCCCAAGCGGAAACTTCTGGTGCTTCGTTCTCACGGCCTCGATCACGCGTTCGTAGAGCGGCATCTCGCAGCGCGAGTTGATGAGGATGATCGCGTCGCCTCCGCCTTCGACGACCGCGTCGGCGTCGCTCACGGCGCCGGAGATCAGGCGGGCCTCGTCGACGGACCCATCGGGCGCGAGGGTCTTGTGGGCGCGAACGTGAACGACGACCCAGAGCTGGACCTTGCGAGGGGAGATCTTCTGGAGCTTGGAGCGTGAGGCTTCGATCGAGATCCGCTCGAGGGCGGGCGCAGGGGGAGCGGACGTAGTTCGGCAGGCCAAGAAGGTCGCCAGGGGCAGCCAAATCAAACGACGGCGCATGAAGTCCTGGTACACTTCCGCGAGTCTCATGTCGAAAGTCGAAGAGATCGAGGCGAGGCTCGCGGCGCTGAGGACCATGCCGGGCGTCCAGTCGACGTTGCTCGTTTCTGCGGAAGGCCTGATCCTCGCGGGCCGCCGGCCCGGGTCGCTTCAGGGCGTGGGCGGCGTCGTGACGGATTTGGCGTCGGCGGCAAGCCGTCTGCTTGCGAGCGGCGCCGACGAGATGGTGGTCCGATCGGGCCTTGGGCAGATCGCGGTCGTCAAAGCGCCTCGTCGCACCTGGCTCGTGTGCACGATCGACGACAAAGCGGACGCGAACGCGATCCTCCCGAGCCTCATCGAGTCGGCCAAGTCCTTGCCGCTCTAGCCAGCGGACCGATACCTGAAACCGAGCGAAGCGAGGTTTCGACCGTGCCCGTGCCCGGCGCGATTCCCCAAAATGGAGCACTGCCGAGCAGTGTCTTTGCAGCCGGGCGGTCCAGCGCACCGGGGCTTGATGCCTGGCCACGCCGGACCACGAACAGGAGGTCTCGAGCTGATCGCTCAGCTGAGCGGTATGGGGACGCCGAGCTCCCGGAGCCGTTCGAGGTTGGCGGCGGTGCGCTCGGAGGGTTCGGTCGCGTGTTCGAGCGCGATCTCGGCTGCGGCAGCCACGAGGTTCCCGTCGAGAATGTGCTCGAGGCCTCGCTCTCGATCGGCGCTTCCTTCGAGCCTCGAGGTCGCGCCAACGTCGAGCTCGGACGCCTCGGCCGACACCGGCGAGTCGGTCTCGCGAGACGTTCGTCCGAGATCGCCAGTGACCGACTGACGTCCGAGGAGGTCCGCGGTGCCGAGCCGATCGAACTCGGAGAGGCTGGGTCTCGCAGTGTCGGATCGAGAAGCTTCGTCCACCACTCGCGCTGACTCGAGCAGCACATGCTCCCAGCTCGCGAGGATCGTCCGCGGGCCAGCTTCCGCGTTCAGGCTGTGCACGACGGGCCGTCCGTTGGTCTCGAACACCAACCGACGAAACGCGGCCTCCCCGTGGCCTTCCACGTCGCGAGCCGACCACAACACGCCGTGCTCGATCACGATCCGGCCGAGCTCTCGATCGTCCGCTCCGATCACTTCGATCGTCACCGATCGGCGTCCCATGCAGGCCAGCTGCACGTAGTCGGTCACGCCAAACGGACCGGTCTCGTCCTTGTTCGCAGGCCGGGTCCGCTGAGTGACGATCTCACGTAGATCCGCGAGCGACAGGGGCTTCTCGAGCACGTCCACACCCGGAACGCTCGGAACCTGGTGGCCGTAGGAGCTGAGGTACGCGGAGACGAACACCAACGGGCACGAGACCCCCGCGCTCTCGCGGGCCGCGACGAGCTCCAGCCCCGATCCGTCAGGCAGGTCGATGTCCGACAAAACGACGTCGGGATGAATCGAGCTCAGCTTGGCGAGTGCTCCGGCCAGGGTGTCGGCCTCCTCCACGCGGACGCCTTGAAGCTTCGCAAGGCCTCGGATCATGGCCGCTCGGAGCACCTCGTCGTCTTCGACAATGAGGACCACCGCCATACGAGGGGACGTATTAGCACACATGGGAAAGGGGCGGGAGAATCACCTTGTTTGGCACGAATTGAGAGTTAACTATCTAGTCCACCGGGAGGATCCGCACGGTCGACCACTAGTATTCTCGATTCAGTTCAGGTATTGTCAGGTTGCGTGATTTCTCACCTGAAGGAGGCTTCGAGATGACGACTGCATTGCTGCTCAGCATGGCCCTCCTCGCCGGCGAGCCCGCGGCCGCCCCGCGCGCTCCGATCGCTCCGGCCGATCAACGAGTCACCGAGATGAGCCTCGATGCGTATCAGCGCACGATGGTGGTCTCGCGGGAGCGCACTCCCGGAAAGGACTTCGCCGCGTTCAGCTCCGACCCCCATCTCTTGGAGAGCGGCTCGGTGATGGTGTTCGAGGTGCGATCCATCGCGAAGACCGGCGAGATCGTTCGCTGGCGCTGCGTCGCGGAGCGAGATATCGCCGAGTGCCTCGGCGGATCGGGCGTCAAAGTTCGTTACTTGCCCAACGACGAGCGGATCGTCCTCTTGGCTCGGCTCGAACCCCGGGTCGTGATGGACTCCGCGGTCGCTTCGCGCTGACAAGGCGGCGACCGAGCCACAGCCGAGCGACAGTCGAGCGACAGCCCGGATCGCCGCTTCGAAGAGAATCCTGACGATGCGGCTGTTCGTCGTACTCAATCCGTCTTCCCACGACTTCGAAGCGCAGCGACGCTTCCCGGCGCTCGAGAGGAAGCTTCGGGCCGCGGCGACGGAGCTCGAGGTGATGGAGACCGCTCCTTCAGCTGAGCTCACTCGCGCGCGAATCCTAGCGGGGCTGGAGAAGGGGCCCGATCGTGTGATCTCGATCGGCGGCGACGGGACCTTTCACACGCTCGTGAACGCGATGCTCGAGTCCAAGCCGTCCCGCCTGCCCGAGGTGGCGGTGGTGCCGTTCGGCACCGCCAACGACGTCGCCAAGAGCCTTCGGTTACCGACCGAGCTCGATGCGCTCGCGGCGATCGCTACGGGCCCAAAGACGCGCTCGATCGACATCGGCTTGGTCCGAGCCAAGGGTGACGAAGGTCTTCGATCCGCGTTTTTCGTCGATTCGGTGGGCATCGGAATGGACGCCGACGTGCTCGCGACGCGCGAGCGGCACCGAGGCCTCGGAGGCTACTTGGCGTACGCGGCTGCGATGGCCGAGCGAGCCCTCGTGGCGTCGAAGTTCGACGCTCGGATCATCGTCGACGGTGAGAAGTACGACGATCGAGTGTTCAACGTCATCGTGAACAACTCTCCGGTGTACGCAGGCGAGATCACGATGCCGCGATCGCACTTCGACGACGGGCTGCTCGACGTCTACGTATTCGATCGGGCCGAGTACACCTCGAAGCTCCTCACGTTTGCAGTCAAACAAGCCGATCTCTTGAAGCTCGGCGTCGACGAGCTCCTCGACGACATCACGGAGAACCAGCGCGAGAGTCACGGACGCGACATCACGATCCGGCTCGCCTCGCCGAAGAGAGTTCAAGTCGACGGCGAGCTCTTCGGGCTGGCCGACGAGCTGTTCTGCACCATCGGCGCGACCGTCTCGGTGGCGGTGCGATGATTCTTCGGCGCGCGTTGGTCACCGGCGCGGCGAGAGGGATTGGGTACGCGTTCTCCGAGGAGCTCGCGCGGCGCGGGGTCGAGGTCGTCGGCGTGGATCGAGATCCGATCGCGCACTTCCCTTTTGGTCCGGCCGAGGTCCTCGACGTGACCGACGCCGGCGCCTTTCGCAGCGCCGTGGATCGACTCGAGGCGGCGCGCGGCCCCATCGACCTGCTCGTCAACAATGCGGGCATGATGATCCTCGGGGCCTTCTTGGATCTCGACGACGGGCCGGCGCGCTCGATGTTGGAGGTCAACCTGTTCGGCGTGATCAACGGAATGAAGGCGGTGCTCCCGAGGATGCTCTCGCGACGGAGCGGCGCGGTGCTGAACGTAGCTTCTTTGGTCGCCAAGATCCCAGCGCCTCACGCGTCGATGTACTCGGCGAGCAAGGCCGCCGTGGCGGCCCTGACGGAGGCGGTAAGGCTAGAGCACCAAGGATCCGGCGTGATCTTGACCTGTGGGTTTCCTGCGTTTACCGCGACCGAGCTCATCCTCGGGACGGATCCGCCTCGCTGGCCGGCTCCGAGTCCACCGCAGAAGGTCGCGGCTGACTTGCTCGACGCCGTCTCGAAGGGCGCAGCCGAGGTCTACTCACCAACGCCCGGGTTCGTCGCGCAGGCTGGGTTCTCGGTGCTCCCAGGGGGCGTTCGCTCGTCGCTCGCTCGGCTGCTCGGCGTCGATCGCATGTTTCGAGATCTGGATGCCGAGGCCCGCCGATCGTATGACGCCCGCACTCGATCGCGCTGATCGAGTTGCGATCTGCACCAAACCAAGTGCAGATCCATGAGCGAGTGCACTGCGCGTCCGCGGACAGCGACCCTTTCGCGCGGCCGACAAACTGGCCCGCCGCTTGCTGAAGCCTTGTGTGACCGCGAACGCGGGGATGGAGAAAGAAGATGAGCGGATTCGGATTGGTTGGTGGCGCCCATTTCATGCAGGCCCTCGGCGTTCGCATGGTCGAGGATTTCGTCGACCGAGTGAATACGCTCCAGGATGCGGCCGGCGAGACCCTCGCGGACCTCGCTGGAGGTTTTCAGCAGTGCAGCGGAATGGGAGCAGGCGCGCTGGCCGGTCTGCTCTCGGGCGGCGGTGTGCCGCAAGCCGGCGCGATGCCGATGCCCAACATGGGCGGGTGCCCCTGCGCCGGATCCTACGCGCCTCCGGCACGCGTGGACTTCGGCGCTTCCGCGCCCGGGTCGAGCTTCATGGAGCGGCTCGGGAATCGTCGCGCGGGCGCGAAGCTCGAGCGTTTCCTCAAGCAGAATCCGTTCGCGCGCCAGCAGGTCGAGATGATGCTCGGCGGGAAGATCATCCCGGACGGGCGCAACGACGGCAAGCTCACCGTCCAGCCGTTCCCTCCCGGACATTTCCCGGCCGGCGGACAGCAGAACGCTGCCGCTTTCTCCGCGCTCGGCATGCTCGGCGACATCGCCAACGCCGCCAACGGGCTCGCCCAGCAGCTCGGCCTCCCGGGCCTCCCGATGGGCCAGGCCGGCGGACCGTTCCCCGGCATGTACAACACGATGATGCTCGGCGCGCTCGCGAACGCGGCTGGCGCCTACAACGCCGGCGTCGCTCAAGGCATGCAGGCCGGCGTACAAGCGGCTTCGGGCTCGGGCGTGCAGCGACCCAGCCTCGGCTTGGCTCCAGGCGGCCCGGGCAAGCCGAATCAGCCCGCCGGTGAAGAAGGCAGCCCCGACGAGATCGCCAAGCTCATGAACGACCCGTCCCTCACCGTGGAGGACAAGGTCACGCTGATGTTGATGCAGATCTGCAAGAAGATGGACAAGGACATCGAGAAGCAGAGCCAGTACATCAACAAGATCCAACAGCAGCAGGGCCAAAAGGGCGGCGGCGCGGGCAACATCAAGGGCGGCGGCGGCGGCGGCGGCGGTGGCGCGGGCGGAGCTGGCGGAGCTGGCGGCGGCGGCGGCGACAGCGCCCCCTCGATCGACGTCGAGACCCTGAAGCTTCAGCGCATGGTGACCAAACGCCAGCAGATGTTCGACATGCTCAAGGCGATCATCGACAAGTACAACGAGACCGCCAAGGGCGTGATCCAGTCGATGGGCCGCTGATCTCGCGGTTCAACCAAAGCAACAACAAAGCCGAGCTGCGAGAGACTGGCCCCGCTGGTCCTTCCGAGCTCGCCTTCGACGAAAGAGGCGAGCTCGGGAAGTCTTTGGCACACTAAGAGCCGAGCGTCAGCGCCGCGACCGCAGCGGCGACCGCGGCGAGCGCGCCGACGGCTATCCACCACTTCGGCCAGCCTGGACTCGAGGAGCTCGACGCAGCGATGTCGGTGGCCGAGTGAGCCTTTGCGGCCGCCGTTCGAAGCGCTCCTGCCATTTCTTCCATCGTCTGGAAGCGCTGAGCAGGGTCCTTTTCGAGCGCGCGCGCGACGATCCCATCCAGCACGTCCGAAGACGCGCCCACTTTGCTCGGCGGTTCGGGGCGGCTCCCGAGCACCTTCGCCAGCGACTGCTCGAAACGATCTCCGTGAAAGGGTTGGGAGCCGGTGACGAGCTCGTACATCAACAGCCCGAGCGCATGAACGTCGGTTCGCTCCGTGACCAGCCCTCCAGAGACTTGCTCCGGAGCCATATACGCGGGCGTGCCGACGATCGCTCCGGCCACGGTCAGCGGGCGGCGATCGCGCACCGTGGCCGTTCCGAAGTCGATGAGCTTCAGGTGCGATCCCTGTTGAAGGATCACGTTGGCCGGCTTCAAGTCGCGATGAACGACACCCACGGCGTGGGCCGCGCCGAGCGCCTCGGCGATCGACACGCCTAAGCTTGCGGCGTCTTCACACGACATCTTCTTTACGCGCTCGAGCCGCGTCGCAAGATCCTCGCCCTCGAGGAGCTCCATCACGATGTAGGGGCGGCCATCTGGCATCACGTCGTAGTCGTGAATCGTGACGATCCCCGGATGTTTCATCCGTGCGAGCGCTTCGGCTTCGCGACGCAGACGGTCGATCAAGGTGGGCTCTGCATCGTGAACGACTTTGACCGCCACCTGCTGGCCGAGCAGCTGATGTTCGGCCGCGTAGACCGTCCCCATGGCGCCCTCCCCGAGCACGCCGGTGACTTTGTACTTTCCTCCCACGACGTCCGGTCGCTCGCTGGTCGGTTCGGACGCGGGCGCAGGCGCGACCGGCGCGGGCGCGACACCAGGCTCGGCTCGCGTGTCGGGCGCTGGCGCGACCTCCGTTTGTTCCTGGCGCTGCATCCAGCCCTGATCGTCGTCGCCGCGAACGGGGACGGGGAGGAGCTGCTCGAAGAGGGGATCGTTCGTTCGTCGACTCTGCCCGGCCGAGTCTTCTACGTCTGCCACTTCCGTGAACCCGTCCTCTGCGGGCGGAAGGAGCGGCGCGGGTGTGCGAAAGAGATCGCGACCCGGCGCCGGAAGGCTTCGAGGGACCTCTGTGAGCAGGCCTGGGTCGAGGACCGGCGGAGCGATCGGACGATCCATGGTCGCGGCCTTGTCTTTGGGCCCGGGATCGAGGTCGTCGCCAAGGAGATCGAGGGCAGTGGGCGCCTCCCCGTCCCATCGCTCGGGCCGAATCAACGTGGAGGCGAAGGCGGTGTCTTCGCGCGCGGTCTTGCCAGGTACCTCGCGCTTTGCGGTGGGCACCATGAGCGGCTCGGGTCGCTTCGGCTTGATAGGCTCCTTCCTCGCAGGTGAGGAAAGCAACTCCGAGAGCTCGTCGAAGTCGGTCGGTCCAGGCTGAACGACCAAGGGCTCCTTCAGCTCCTGCTCGAGCTCGGATCGAACCTGCGCCCCCAGCTCGGAGTCGTCGACGGTGCTGTCGTTCGTCAGACCGTCGCCTGAACCTTCGTCCGCATCGACCAGGACCTCGAACGGCAAGTTGCCCGAGGACCCGCGGTCGTGCGGGGATCTTCGAGATGACCCGGACAAGCGCACCGGAGTGTAGCGCAAGAGGGGGCCGAATCCGTATCGTGTTCGCGTCTCCGGGTCCGCCGGGTGCACGACCGACCTGCGGCGATTCAGTTCAACCTCCGCATGAACCACGGAGAGCACAGAGAAGCAGCACCGAGGGTACGAGGGACTTTCTCCAGAAATCCTCTCTGTTCTCTGCGTTCCTGCTCTGTGTCCTCTGTGGTTTGTCCAGGGCCGAGCTCGCTACCGAAGCGGCCCCCAGTGGGCGCGCAGCGAGGCGACGGCCTCCTCGTCCCGCATGCGAAAATCTCGCTCCCACGGAGCGAACCCAGGGATCCATTTCCACCAAAAAGCTCCGCGAACGAGCTTCTGGTTTTGCTCGAGCATCACGAGCGCGCCGTCGGTGAGGCGCTTCCGGAGCGCTCGGGCGTCCGGGCCGTCCTGCGTCACCTCGAGCCAAGGCTTTCTCGCTGCCTCGGGCGTCCGATTGTAGCCGATCTCCGTGAACACGACGGGCTTCGCCACCTTCTGCGACAAGGCCCCGAGCGCCTCGAGGTGCGGAGCCCAGGCCGTCTTCAGATCGGCGCCCTCGACAGGAAAATAGGCTTGCACGCCGATGTCGTCGAGCTCGGCCCAAAACGGCACCCGTGAGTACGAGTCCCAATTCGCGGCGTAGGTGATTCGACCCCGATAGACTCTCCTGACCGCGGAGATGATCTCCTTCCACTCGGGCCTGTGCACCGTCGCGTCGAGCTCCACGCCGACGCTGAATAGCGGCGCTCCGAGCTGCTCGGCGAACCGAGCTTGGGCTACGATGAAACCGCGATAGTCTCGAAAAAATCGCGCCCAGGCGACCTCGTCGGTTCCGTACGTGATCTCACCGCGCCACGAATACCGGCCCCAGTAGGCGAGGTGAGGGTTGTAGAAGAGACTCATCCCACGCTTTCGAACGTACTCTGCGGCGCGAGCGAGATAGTCGGGAGCGGACCCCTCGAGAGAGTCGCGAGAGTACACTCGGCCGTCCCGTTCGATCTGACCGTAAGGGTGGATCGCGACCCAACTCACTCCTAACCCTTTCAGCTCCCCAAGTGAGTCGTCCATCTTCGAGGTGCCCCACTCGTCACCCCAGCCCGCGCACGAGACCGTCATGCCCCGCATGAAGCTCGATGGCGCGGTCCGGGCCGACTTGCGCTCCAAGCCCTCCGCTCGGGCGTGGCTCGTCCACGCCAGGACCGCGAGGGCCGCTGCGATTACGCGGCCCAAGCGCCCGACCTCGCGACCTCTATCAAGGCGTCGGCCACCGCGATCGTCAGGGGCGACTCGAGCGCCGCGCCGAGTGGGAAGGTGCGGTGGCTCAGCTCGATCTCCACGGCGACGAATCGGTCTTCGGGATGGACGGCGCGCAGCGCCGTCGCGATGCCGTCATCGAGCCCGTGGTAGGGCTCGTTGGCTAGAGCCGCTAGCCCTCGAGCGCGAAGTGTCGACAAACAGAGCTCCGCGAAGCGTCGGTCGAGCTCGCGACCAGGGTCGAACAAGACGCCGACGTCGAGGTCTCGCGTGACGCCGCGATACACCGGCGTAAAGCTGTGCATGCTCAAGTGGACCACGACCTCCGACGATCGAAGCGCGCGTTCGATGTCGCCAAACACCTCCGTCCAGTAGGGTCGATGAAACCGCTCGAGACGCTCCGCCCGTTCGGCCTCGGCCAGCGCCGCGTTTCCCGGAACGTCGACGCCGAAGGCGTGGACCGGTATCGCCGCCGCATTCGTGGGGCTGCGATTCAGATCCGCCACGAGCCGGGTGTACTTGCCGAGCACGATCGGAGCGTCGAGGGCGAGAGCGACCCGAGCCGCAAGCTCCCTGGCGCCCGGATCCCACACGACGTGGGTGTCGAACACTTCGTTGGGCACGCCGAGCTCCAACCCAGCGGGAACGTCCCGGCTGGCGTGCTCGGCCGTGACTACATGGCCCACATGGCGAATGAACACGATCCGAGGATTTCAGAAGAGTGAGATACAGGCAATGAGGGACTCACTCGTAGCCTCTCACGACTCTCTTGATCTCTACCCCCGTCATTGGCCCCATGCCGCCCGTTGACGCCGGCGACGTCGCACGAAACTGCACCAGGAGGACATGGATGCTGGTCCGCGCCGGCCGTTGCCGTCGCCGTCGCCGAGCGGAGTGGCATGAGCGAGCGGACCGACCAAAATTCGGCAACTCATCCGACGCAGACGCTGTTGCACCGAATCGTGTCCGTGCCGGTGAAAGATGGCGGGATGAGCGGGATCATGAGTTTGGTTGGAAGCCAAAGTCTACGGTTCACGGTCCTCTGGCCCGGCTCGGGATCCCGGCCGACGAGCCTCAGAAGGAGAGACACGGCCGCGCTCAACGTGTCGCGCGCTCCGTCGAGGTTGTCGTCCCAGCACCGTCGACCCTGGGAGTGCAGGCGCGCCTAAGCGCCGCGGACTCCTGGGAGCGCAGGCATCTTGCCTGCGCCTGAGCTTCGCGGACCCCTGGAGTCGACCGCCGCTCCTCCCGTCGGGGACGTCGAGCCCAGGAGGCGATCGCTCCCGTCCTCGGGATAAACACCGCCGACCCTTCGAGTCGATCGCTCCCGTGCTCGGGATGAACACCATGGCCCCCCCGAGTCGACGGCTCCCGTGCTCGGGATGGACACCACCGACCCCTCGAGTCGATCGCTCCCATGCGCCGGATGGATACGACCAACCCTCGAGTCGATCGCTCCCATCCTTGGGATGAACACCATCGACCCATCGAGTCGAAGGGCCCCGTGCTCGGGATGGCCACCGTCGACCCCTCGAGTCGATCGCTCCCATCGCCGGATTGATACGACCGACCCCTCGAGTCGATTGCTCTCATCCCCGGGGGTGGTGGGCGCGGTCAGCTCCGAGGCCTCCCGGGCGACGTCGCCGTGCTTCTCGGGCTCGCTGAGCGACCTGCTCGAGAGCTGCGAGATCGTTGGGGCGCAATCGGCGCACTGCGGCTTCATCGCCCTCGATCCCACGACTCAGGTCAGCGCGGGCATCAAGTTCGATGAGTTGAACCTGGGGGACGGAGAATGTCAGGACTATCGCTTTGCGCTGAAGGGCCCGGGCCAAGTCCCAGGCTTCGCTCCTGGCCACACCCTGGGTACATCTGTGGGCCTGGCGGCGACGAAGGCCGGCAACCAGTCGCTCACGCGGGCGAATCGGCCCAGCCCCGGCTTCGCGTGTACGACTCCGACTCGGACTCCGATCCCTGCCATCGCCGCGACGCCAGCGTGGCCACCGATGCCGGACCCATCACCGATGCGCAGGTCGACGCCAGCGTGGGGCAGGACGCAATCGTGGGACAGGACGCGGCGCCCCCACCTCCCCCGACGCGAGCCCAGAGGACGCCGGACCCTCAGACGCCGAACCGGCCGACGCCGAGCCCGCTGACGCCGAGCCCACTTACGCCGACTCTCCGGACGTGGAGCCTCTGGACTCAGGCGCGCCCGACGCCGGTCCACCGGCGTGGTCTCGAACGTCGCCACCGTCTGGTTCGAGCTCGCGGAGGCAACCTCGACGGCGAAGGTCTGCCCGAGATCGTGATGGGTCCGCAAGTCTTCGACGCGGACGGAAATCTCCTCGGGACGGCTACGTCGATCTTTTCGGTTCGCGTGCCTTCAACGGCTTCACGTCGATCTCCGCGGTCGCGGACCTCGACCTCGACGGCCGGCCCGAAGTCATCGCCGGGCCTACTGCCTACCGCCTCGTCAACGGCGCGCTCCAGCGAGTCTGGACCCGGCCCGACCGATCGGAGGGTGATTTGGTGGGTTCCGACTTGGTCGCTGGTCGGCACGAGCCGAACGATCGCGAGGCCATCGATCGTCATGCCGGCCGGCGGCTGGCCCACGAAGGAGTAGGAGAGCGACTCGCCCGGATCACACGCGTCGAAGACTGTGCGGCGCTGTTCTCGCTTCAGACCTACTCGCTCGAGGTGCGGGAGCCGACCTTCACCCTCGTACCCGACGTCGTGGGTTTGCAGGAACCCGTCGCGCGAGCAACTCTGCTCTCCGCGACCCTCGCGGTGGGATCAGTCACGGAGAGTCACTCGCTCTCCGTCCCGCTCGGAGCGGTGATCTCGCAGAGCCCGGCGGCTGGGCAGAGTGTGCTCGAAGGTTCGGAGGTCGCGCTCGAAATCTCGACCGGCCCGGTGCTCGTCCCGAACGTGGTGAGTACGGAGGAGTCACAGGCCCGAGCCGCAGTGCTCGCCGCCGAGCTCACGGTCGGAGCGGTCCGCTACGTCGAGGATCTCGTCGTCGCCGAGGGCTTGGTGATCTCGCAGAGCCCCGTAGCCGGAGCCGCGGTGCTCGACGGCGAGCCTGTCGCGCTCGTGATCTCGCTCGGAGTCCCGAAGGTCGCGGTGCCGGACCTGCTCGGCCTCCCACTCTCGTTCGGCGAGGACAGCCTCGTGGCAACGAATCTGTTCTCGGGCGCCGTGTCGAGTGAGTATCGGTTCGACGTCCCCGCTGGGCTGATCGTGTCGACGACGCCCGCGCCGGGCACGATCGTCCCGATCGAGAGCA
>CAYXDO010000092.1:0-42724 GCA_964463485.1 uncultured Myxococcales bacterium
CAACGGCAACGACTCGAACGCCAGCCCCGCCTTGTCGATCTTCTATGGTACCGGCCGGGTTATGACTCATCGATGAGTTGAAGCGCGGGGTGCCCGGGCTCGCCCATTCACCGGTCGTTGTCGCGCAGAGCGGCGACCGAGGTGTCACGGTGCGAGCTCTTCCGACGGTCGAGATCGAGGGCCACGTGGAATTCAAAGGCGGTGCGCCTCCCGCCGAGTTACTCGTGGAAGTGCGCTCACTCAGTCCGACCGCGATAGGGACGGTCATCGGGGCGGGGCGAGAGCCGATTCGAAGCTCGCAGGACCCTTTTCGTTTGTGGATACCCAGGGGTGAAAGAGTCAGCCTGGTGGTCAGCGCACCGGGCTTCGTCTCTGCTCGATCCTCGATTCGAGCTCCGGAAAGTGGGATTGGCCGGCTCGATCTCGTCCTCGAGGCAGGCAGACATGTGCGCGGTCGCGTGGTCGACGAGCAGAGCGGAGAGCCCATCGCTGGGGCCGTCGTCACCGTCCTTCTCCGGCACGATGCCTCGCTTCTGCGCTGGTTCGACGAGCCCTGCGCACAAACGGGTGAAGATGGTTACTTCTCGATCGATCGTGATGTTCGCGCTGGAGAAGTCGTCCTTTCCGTCGAGGCGGCTGGCTTTGGTCGCACCTACGCACGAGCGCGCGCCGAGCCTGGCGGCAGCGGGATGCGTGGGTCGTGGAACCCATGGCGCCGATGGCGAAGCCAAGGTGTCGCGATTCCGCAAATCAGACTGGCACGAGGAGTCCGAATCGAGGGCCGAGTCTCGCTGGCCGGAAAGGCAGTTTCTCACGGAACAATCAGGCTCGAGTCGACCGACCTCCCAAGCACTCATGTCGATACTGGGCTGGAATGCGTGATGCCGGGCACCGATTTCGATGGGTTCTTCGAGCTCGTGGATGTTCGGCCAGGCCGGTACACGTTCTCTATCGAAGACAAAGACGAGCCGGGCGTCACGCGCTCGATTCCGCTCGAGGTCCCAAAATCGGGGCTCTCCAAAGTCCAGTTGGAGCTCGGTTATGTTCGACCCGCTCCGATGCGCCGTGCAGGGCGCTGAGCGCCTCGCGCCGAGTTGCCGAACTCGTTGCCAGCGCTCGCTACGGTGCCGCGTGCCGCGGGTGGCCAGAATCTTCTCGAGTGGCGTCGCGTCGATTGCTGGCTCGGACCGCGAGCGCGCCGCCGACTGCGTCGTAGCCCAGCAGTCCGAAGAGGAAGCCAGCCGCGATCGACGAGCCGGAGAGGACGCCGGCGAGGGCAAATACTTCCAGCACCGCGAGCGCGACACAGGTCTTGAATCGCCGCGCGTAGGCGTGGCCGGAGCCGAAGGTGATCATGAACGCGAGGACGACAGGGAAGGCAACGAGGCGCGGGCGCACCCAGCGAGGCTCGTCGCGCTCCGGCGGGAGTTCGAGATCTTCACTTGTGGACTCACTCTCCGGATCGGTCAGGGAGCCCGTCCCGTCGTCGAGGCCTTCGACGCTGAGTCGTCCCACTTCGGACTCGGCGGCGTCGATGATTTCGCGCGCCTGGTCGGCGGCTTCTTCAGGCACGAGGACCGCGAGCTCAACATAGGCGCCGAGCGGCCCGAGGAGCGAGCGGTGGTTTTCGCCTTGTACGACGGACCGGATCCCAGCCTCCTCGAGCCGCGCTCGCAGCACGCTTGCCTCGGCGTTGTTGCCGCAGGTGAACACACGAACGAGGCCTCCGGGCATCTGAGCCACAGTAACCCATCACGACGTCGGATGGATCCGGTATGTCGCGCAGCCACGCTTGCGGGGTTTGAGACGCTCGCTGTCCGACCGAGGGTCCGCGAAGCGTACGCGCAGCCACGGGTCCGCGAAACATCCATCAACGTCTGGGTACAGAGAACACGGAGAGGACACTGAGGGCACAAAGGAACGCTGAGTTCATGACCTGTACTCAGTAGTTGATCGTCATAGTGTACAGGTTGCCTGGGCGCGATCCATTGTCGGAGTAGAGGAAGACTCCGACTGAGACGAGGCCGTCGGCTAACGCGGTGTAGGTGACGGTCTCGGAATCAGTCACGCCAGCGGAGGTCGTTATCTGATTGCCTGCGTCATCGAGCAGCACCATGTCGAGGTCACCTTCGGCGTGCGAGAATTCGATCGTGACGGTCAGTGTCTCCCCGGTGAAGAGATAAATGTCGTAGTAATCATCGTCGCTCGGACAGAGGCTGAGGTACCGCGACACGCCGAACGACGCGAACGCGGGAGAGGCCAGGTCGTTTGGCTCGTACTGGTCCGCGGGACAGCTCTCGTCGATCGTGACACTCAGGTCGTAGACGTTCCCGGTCGATCCTTCGTCTTGATAGAGTGAGACGCGGGCCATCCACGTCCCCGTCTGGTCCGCGACCAACGCCAAGGATTCGCCGTCGCTCACTCCGTAGGATCCGATCGCTCGCGTTCCGGTCGGATCGTAGAGCTCGAGGTCCACGTCGCCTTCGGCGTCGGTGAACGAAGTCACGACCGAGACGGTCTGACCCGCGGCCACCGAGATCGCGTACCAATCGTCGTCTGCACTGCAAATCGTGAGCGAAGGCTCCGCGCTCGCGTTCAAGGCGTGGGCGGTGCTCGACGTGTCATTGTCCTCGAAGCGATCGAAGCACGGATCAGCGACACAGCGTCCCGAGGACGCGTCGCAGAGTTGTCCGAGCCCGCAGGCGAGCGGGCTCCCCGGTTGGCCACAGCCGGGCACGCAGGCGCTCGCCTCGCACACGTTCGTTGGAGCTCCACATTCCGCGTCCGAGCCACACGGAGGCGGCGTCACGACCAGGTCGAGATCGTAGCGATTGCCGATAGCGACGCCGTCATCGGAGTACAGAAGGACGTGAGCCAAGAACGGGCCTGGACCCACGGCCGCAACGACTTCCGAGTCCGATACGCCTTCGGAGGAGGCGAGCAAGTCACCCGCGGCGTCGAAGAGCTCGAGGTCGATGTCTCCTTCGGCGTCCGAGAACGTGGCCGTGAGCATCACGTCGTATCCAGCTGTGGCGTCGATGGTGAGCCAGTCTTCGTCTCCCGAGCAGAGTCGCAGTCGAGGGGCCGCTCCGACTGGCAGCGGAGCTGGTGAGATTTCGGTGTCGTTCGGTTCCAGGACGTCGGGTGCGCACACCACGCCCAGCTCGAGGTCGTAAGCATTGCCTGGCAACGGGCCCAAGTCGCGGAACGACTGAACGGCGAGCAAGTAGGCCCCGACGGACTGAGCCACGAAGTCGAGCGTGTCGTCGTCGTCGCGAGTTCGGCCGCTCGCCACCTCGAGGCCCTGCGGGTCGTAGAGGGTCGCGTCGATGTCCCCTTCGGCGACTCCGTAGACGACAGCGATCGACATCGCGTCGCCCGGTTCGGCGACCCACCCGAAGTAGTCGACGTCGCCTGGGCAGCTCGTGAGGAAGCTGTATGCGCCTGGGATGAGCGCCAGCGCTTCGGGCGGTGTTTCATTGGGCTCGTAGGCGTCGGCCGGACACGTCACGTCCGAGCAATGTCCCGTCTCCGTCGAGCAAGATTCAGGAGCCGCGCAGCCTGTCGCCTCGCATCCCGGCTCGCAGCGAAGCGACGCGCCGCAGATGGTCGCTGGGGAGTTGCATTCCAGATCGTTGATACACAAAGGACCTAGATCGAGACAGCGGCCGGTGTTCGCATCACACGACTGATTTGCCGCGCAGGCAGGACCTCCGGCCGCGCACCCTGGGGCGCACTCGTTGAGCTCGCAGATGGTGGGCGGGCTGCACTCGGAGTCGCTCGAACAGGGTGGAGTCGCATCGACACATCGCCCGCTCCCGGCGTCGCAGGTCGTTCCGATCGAGCACGCCGTGGCACCAGGACGCCCGCACCCGGGAACGCAGGCGTTGGAGATGCAGATGCGCGCGGGGGCTCCGCACTGCGAGTCCGAGGAGCAGGTGGGTGTGGGCTCGCATCGGCCGGTGGTCGCAACGCATGACTCGCTTGCGCCGCAAGGTGTTCCGCCTGGAACCTGACAGCCCGGAACGCAGACTTCGGCCTCACAGATTTCGGCCGGAGGCCCGCACTCTGCGTCGGTCCCACAGCGCGGGGGGCCCGACGGCTCACAGCGACCCGTAACGGCGTTGCACGACTCACCTGTCGCGCAGGCGAGCCCGCCGACCTCTGCGCACCCAGGAACGCACGCGCCCGACTCGCACACGCCTTGCGGTGCCCCACAGCTCGAGTCGCTCGCGCAGCGTGGGACGTCGACCTCACACCGGCCCGTGGTGCCGTTGCACTTCTCGTTGGCGCCGCAGACGACCGTGGGATTGGGCTCGGCGCAACCGGGAACGCAGAGGCTCGCCTCGCAGACTTGTCCTCCCGAGCAGCCAGCATCGCTCGCGCACGCGGTCGGGCTCGACGGTAAACACACCATTCGCGCCACATCGCAGCGAAGGCCCGAAGGGCACCCCAGGTCGCTGGCGCAGGCTACGTACTGCACCTTCTTGCACGTCCCCACGTCGCAGAACTCATCGTCCGCGCACTCCTCGTCCGTCGAGCACATGTGTGGAGCGACGGCCGGCTGACAGCGCCCAGCCACACACGCTTCTCCAGCGCTGCAGTCACGCGCCTGCCGGCACTCTCCTTCGGCCAGGTCGGAAGCGCCGCACGCGGCAAGCGCGGTCGAGAAACACCACGGAAAACATCTCCGCCACGCGGAAGTCATGGCGGCGGCTTGCACCACTCGACTCGTTCAGACAATCGGTCGAAGAGGTGGTGCTTCCTTCGCGGCGCGACCGGCGATACTCCTCGTGGCCCATCCTCCCCGACTCCAGGCTGGGGCAACGAATCACCTCGGTAGACTCCTTCGGTCCGGGTCCGGCTCGAGCGAGCGATCCATCCAGCAGTTACAGCTCGAGTGTCCCGTTTGGCCCAGCGGCGCGCACCGCGCCACGAACCCATTGCGCCGATAAAGCTCTTGTGCGCGACTCATCGACTCCAAGGTTTCGAGGTAACATCGAGTGAAGCCGAATCCCCGGGCGGCCTCGAGACACCTACTCAGAAGTCTCTGCCCGAGCCCATGACCGCGCGCCGCCGGGAGCAAATACATCTTGATCAGCTCGCACGTACTCTCGTCGCCGTCTCGGAGCGGCATGACGCCGGCGCCGCCCACCAACCTCGGGTCCGAATCCATACTCTCAGCCACGAAGTATGCGCTCCTCGAACCCACCACCGTCGACATGGCTGCGACCTCGGGGTCGTTGATCGAGTAGCCTGGACCCACCGCGCCAAACTCGGTCATCACCTGTCGAATGATCTTTTCAATGCCCGGATCGTCTTTGGCTTCGATGGGTCGAATCGAGAAATTCACCAGCTCATTGGCCCGCGGAGGACCGTTTCGGTCAAGGCACTGATGAGTAAGCTGACAAGACCAAATCGAACAGGGTGAACCCCCCGACTCGGGTTGCGACGGAGGAGCCGTGTCGAAGCCTTCAGGCTGAAGGCACCCTTGGCCGGAGTGCGACGGCGACGACGTTGACTCCCGCGACCGCGCAGCCTGAAATCGAAAGATTGTGGCTACGGTCCGAAGCTATCCCGTCAACCTCCTTCCGGATCCGAAGCTCTTTCCTCGCGACCTCTTCGACCCTCGGTGGAAGGACCCCGCCGTCCAAGCGCGGGTAGCGTTCGAAGCCTATCGACGCTTACGCACCAGCGGGGTGAGCTTCGACGGTGAGGCGCTCATCTCCGCCTTACCCCCGCGCACCGAGACCTCTCTCGACCGTCGCACCTTCGAGGTTACGCCTCGAGCTGCGCCCAAAGATCGCGACGCTCGTTTCGTCGGAGGAGCAGTGAACGAGCTTCATCGGAGGATCGCCTTTGCCGGCGGGCGCCCCACGGTCAACATTCACGCTCAAGTCGTCACGTTCGGCGCGGACAGCGAGGGGAGGTGGTTCCTGCGCGCGAACCTCGGCAGGGTCGGTGGAGAAGACGGCAACGAAGCCGCCCTCGGCATTTCTTTCAGCTCCAACGACCGCGGCGTGGGGGCCTTCGAAGTGACCCGTAGCGTCGACCCCGGAGACGACCAAGCCGTGTTCGTCGTGGGTACCAGCTCCGAGTTGGCCAAGGGCTTCGACTCACTCACGCGTATCGAAGTCAGGCTCTTTGCCCAACACCATGGCAAGAGAGCGCCGAAGGGCCACGGGCGTAGCTCCGAGGCGATCTCCCTCTTTGGAGAGTGACTGATGTTCGTTCGAACGGATTTACACGGACACACCTATCACTCGGACGGCAAAGCCACTCCCGGCGGGTTCGTGGCATCTCGGCGGAGCGCCGGACTCATCCTCGTCGCGATCTCGGACCACGACGTGTTCACCGCCAGCCGCGCTGGCCTCTCGGCGGCGGACGCCGCCGGGATGGGCTTTCTTGCTGCTGCGGAGCTGACTTCGGTACTACACTTCGGCACCGACCGGGCCGAGCAAGTCCACGTGCTCGGCTACTTCCCGCGAGACGTGTTCGAAGGCTCGAAGCTCGAACAAACTCACTTCTACCGACGAGGCGTGAAGGTCAAGGAGCGCTGGCGGACTTTCGTCCTCGAGTGGGTCGATGACCTGCCTAGTTTCGAAAGGTCGCTCCTGTCGAGGTTCGGGTCGTTGGCGCGAGTGCCGGCGCACGAGTTCCCGGCGCTCCAAACGTTCCTCGACATGATCGCCAGGCTTCGCCCCAGTCTCTCGGACGAGTTTCGGGCCCACCACGTCAGGTTTTGGCTCGACGACAAGGAGCTCTTCGGGTGGACGCCCGAGGAGCTCATCGACGCGATCCGAGCAGACGGAGCTCTCGACATCGTGGCCCACGCGGTTCGGTACAGGGACAGGGATCGCACTCGTAAGCTCCTCGACTACGCGAGCGGAGTCGAAGTGTATACGAGCCGGCACGGACCGAAGTACTCAGCCGAGCTCCTGGACTACGCATTGACTCAGAAGAAGCACTGGACCGCGTCCACCGACGATCACCAAAAGAGTGCGTACGCGCCTCCGCCCTCGGGCACGCCCGTCGCCACGATCGAAGCGATTCTGCGAGCGCCGGTGCCGACGAGTTGGATCTCGGCCGGCGGATGATCACGCCCAGGCCGAGTCACTTCGGGCTCGTCGACGATGATTTTCGGCGAAATCGAGTCGTTCCGCTCGCACCCCCGACGCGATTTCAGCTCAATCTGACCGAGCGATGTAACTTACGCTGCCGGCATTGTATCACCGACGCTCCTCGGCGAACTCAGGACGGCTCCGCGCGTGACCTCACACCCGACGTGCTCGAAGCGCTTCGACCGCACCTCATCCACGCCGACTACATCGGCTTGACTCATGCGGGCGAGCCCACGATCGCGCCGCTCCTCGAGCCGTTCCTCGAGGGCGTTCGTGAGCGCCGGCCGGTCGTTCACCTCGTGACCAACGGAAAGAACCTGGACCGCGAGCGATTCCTACGGCTCGAACGGCTCGGGGTGTGCTCTTGGTCGTTCTCGGTCGACGGCCTCGCGAGCCACGACGTGCTTCGGCGTGGGTCGTCCATCGACCGGCTGAGCTCGACGCTGTCGCTGGTGAGCAGAATGCGACAATCTACGACGAGAATGGGGATCTCTTGCACCGTGACGAGGGACAACTCGCACGAGCTCGCCGGTCTGCTCGAGCTCGCCAAGGAGCTGCGACTCGACTGGGTCAAGCTCGAGGAGCTCGTGCCGATCGGAGGCGTCGAGGGCCCCACGAACCTCCACGAAGTCATCGACGCCCTTCTTGCCCAGGGCGATCGCCTGGGTCTGCCCGTCCTCGATCACACCCGGCCGCCGCCTTTCGAGTGTCAGCTCGAGGCCGCGGCAGAAGCGCGGAGGAGTCGACTGGATGATTTCGTCAACCACGCTGCTGTCAACGCTTGTCGGCTGCCGTACGAGCTCGTTTGTGTGGAACCTAATGGCGATGTGAAGCCGAACGACTTCCACCAGCCGCCCGCGGGCAATGTCCTCGAGCGCTCGCTCGACGAGATTTGGCGCGGCGCCGGGTTCGTTTTGGCGCGGAATCGAAGGCTGCTGGCACGACCCTGTCGCGCGGGTCGGCCCACGTGCCCGAGCGACCCCGGCCCAGAGGCGTGGTGAGTGCCGAGGCTCGTCATGGTATGACGAATGACGGTATGATGCCGCGACGATCGACATCGGATCCGAGGGTCCGAGGAGCAGTCTGATGCGAGTCCCCGTCAAATTCACATTCCGCGCGGAGCCTCACGCCAGGGTCGAGGTCCTGGGCGATTTTCCGAGCTTCAAGGTCGCTCACTCGATGCGCGAGCTTCGACCAGGTGAGTACGAGGCCGAGCTCCTGCTCCAAGCCGGTGTGTATCGGTACAAATATCGGATCGACGGATCGAGTTGGCGCCACGACCCTTCCAAACCGTCGGAGCACGTGGATGGGTACGTCAACAATGTCGTCGTCGTGGCGGGGACTGAACCACCCCTGTATTTCGCTCCCGATCAACGGCACCTGGCCTACCAAGTCGATGGCTCGGTCGAAGTCTTCGCCGAGTGCGACGTGACCGCGAATGGACCCGCGGAGATTTGGGTCGAGGACGAGGCTGAAGCGATCCGAAGGGCTCCCCTCGAAGGTGTGGCCACCCATCGAGGTCGCCACCTGTTGCGGGCACGCCTTCAAGGTAGGGGGTCCGCACCCCGATCGATGGGCTTCGTGGGGCTCCCGACGCGTGTGTACGCGCTCGACGGGCCCGATCCGTCGGTCGCCCCGAGCTGGCTTCGAGGAGCGGTCTTCTATGGGATCTTCGTCGACCGCTGGTTTCGAGGGAAGCAGAGTGTTCCCGACCCGCGCGCCGCGCCGCGGTCGAGCCTCTCGTCGGGTGCGACATTTTACGGGGGCGACCTCGACGGAATCACGGAGTCCATCTCGAGCATCTCCAGTCTCGGCGTGACCGCTCTCGTGCTCACTCCGCTGAACCCATCGCCTTCGCCGCACAGGTACGACTCCATCGATCTCCATTCGATCGACCCACGAATCGGCGGCGAGGACGGCCTGCGTCGGCTGGTCGAAGCGGCGCACCGGGCGCGCCTCAAAGTCGTGGTCGATGCTTCTTTCACCCATGTCCACGAGACTCATCCCGCCTTCGTCGACCTGCTGGCCAAAAAGCGAGCGTCCGTTTTCAAGGATTGGTTCCAAGTTCTCTCGATGCCCGTGCGGCGCCGCGACCCGACGACGTACCGACACTATCCAGGTGGCCCCGGCCTACCCCTTCTCGACCTCCAGAACGCCTCCGTGCGGGCCCACGTGCTCGAAGCCGCCGAACGATGGGTCGATCGCGGTGTGGATGGGTTGCGGCTCGACGCCATGGACGAGGTCCCTTCGAGCCTTTGGCGGGAGCTTCGATCGAGAGTTCGGGACAAGAGCTCCCAATTCCTCTTGCTCGGCGAGGTCGTCACCGACCGGCACCACGGCTTCACCGGCGCGAACGGAGCAGATGTCGCGACTGACTTCGTGTTTCGGGACTTGTTGGTCGACTTCTTCGCCAAGGATCGCATCGACGCCGAAGAGCTTTGGGCTCGAATGACTTTCCTCGAACATCGCCTTGGGCCAAAGGCGCGCGGGGCGCGGCTCTTGTTCCTCGACAATCACGATACGCCTCGGTTTCGTTCGATCGCCATTTCACACGATCGCCATCGGCTCGCGCTGGCGTTCCTTCTATTCATGCCAGAGCCGGTGTGGCTGACGTACGGGGCAGAGCTCGGACTGGCAGGTGGGAGCCCAGAGTCACGACGCGAGGACGTCTGGACCGAACGACTGCCCATGCCGGACCCTTCGTCGCCGCGGACCCGGAGTCTCGTCCGAGACCTGCTCGGCCTTCGGCAGAGATTAGACACTACGAATGGCTTGCGCCCCATCGCTCTCAGCCGCGGTTTTCTGGCGATGGCGCGTTCGACTGCGACCAAGCGCAAATCCAGGACGGACGAGGTCATACTCTTGGTCAATCGTGGACCCACGGATCGCCGAGTCGATGACCTGATACCCAGCCATGCCTCGACCCTGTTGGAGGTCAACGGTCGGCAAGGACCAGCCGATGCGCCGCTCGCGCCGATGACGGGCAGGCTCATTTCGGTGAACGGAGCCGACTGATACTCCGCGGCTCCCGGTGCGGTAGGAGGTGCTTCGTGCTCGGCGGCCCCGATGATCGTACATTTTCCACGCGGGTTTTCGTCGACAAGCAGATTCGATGGTGCAAGAAGATGCCGCCATGCCGTCGATCAAAGCCAAAGTCGGACCCCCGAACTCCTTTTCCATCTCCAACATCAAGAGCAAGAAGCTCGAGAAGAAGGCCGAAGCGCTCGACGTGAGCGGCAAAGGCTACCTCACCTTCGACGAGCTCGTCGCGTTGTACCAGGCCGAGAAGGGCGGCGCGTTACCGAACCTGTCGCAGCTCGCCAAGTTTCTCGGCGTGCCTCAACACAAGCTGGAGACCGAGCACCTCGACGGCTGGGAGGCCCTCTCGAGCCAGTGGTTCGCGAGCAACTGGAAGGGTGACTTTCACATCTCCGGGTTCTCTGACGATCCTGGCTATGCGCCGGCGGGCAACGTGCGCACGGGTCGCCAGCTGGGTCCGCAATGGAGTCCCGATGGAACTCAGAACGACGTCGACCAGTACGTCTTTCTGGTCGACTTCAACTTCATGGACATCAAGGACTTCGATGGGCAGATCAAGAACGCCGTGATCGTCGTAGGTCCACGCGATTTTCCGGCCGAAGATGGCTCGAAGTACGGCGAGATGGTCGAAGTCCCTCTGACGATCGCGACCCAGGAGTCGTATCAGAGCCAGGGGCGCTACGGGCCGGGCGACTGGGTTCCGGAGAAGAAGCTCCTCGCCGCGCAGGTCGATGTCGGCGACCTTCGCAAGCTCGCCGGTGACACGGCGGGACTCAGCTTCTTCGCTCGCCTGGAGCTCAATGACGGGCGCACCGTGCACGTGAACAAGGACGGCAAGGCGTTCGCCAACTTCGCGGTCGACAAAGAAGAGCTGAACCCGCCCGGCGATCCGTAGCGGGAGGAGGCTAACTTCAGGTGTGGCTTTTTCGAGCCACTTTCTTCCTCGCTGTGTTGGGCGCTTGCGGCTCTGAAATGCATCGAGTCAGCGTCCCTGAACCCGCTCCGGGGTCTTCGCTCATCGTCTTGGTGAAGAGCGGCGACGTCCTCGACTTGACCGCGCTCGACGCGACTTCGGTCGAGTTCGCTCCTCGCAAATTGGCAGAGGGAGCCTACGCTGAGCTCCTCGTTTATCATCGCACGTCGCTCGAGCTCGGCATTTCGAGCGGTCCGATCCCGATCGCCGAGGGAGCCTTCTCCAGAGCCTTGCCGTCACCCGACGAAGTCCTTTCGCTCGACGTCGATGACGGCGGCTGGGTTCCTCGGGAGGCCTCGGCGATCGACCTCAGCGAGCTCCGACTTCCGAGTCAGTGTCTTCGGCTCGACCCGTCCGGCGCGACGCCGCTGACTTTGCCGACCGCACAGACGCCCGAGGTGCTCGCCGGGATGGGTACCGATGCGCTGGCGGTCGGGCGTGACGGTTACGTCCGGCTGCTGAGCGGTGGGGAGGCTCGAACGCTCCGACTGAGTCCGCCGCTCGTTCCCCAAGCCTTGGAGCCTGTGCTCGACACGATGATCTTGGCGGGTCCTGGGGCTTATCGGACCTCGTTTGCGAGCTTGGCTTCGTCTTCGACGCATTCGATTTCGCTCGAAACTTTGGTGCCACCGGAGGCCGAGCGCTATTACGACCTCGTCGAGGGTGAGTCGGGCGCCGTTTATGGGTTACATTCGAGCGGCATCGACTCGATCCTCCCGAATGTGGCACCGGTGGGTACGCTGCCCGGCCGGTTCGAGGAGTTGCTCTGGTTGGGTCCGGGTGAGTTCCTCGCGCTGGATGTAGCTTTCTCGGGCGGCCAGAGAGTAGCTCGTTGGGCTGACGGCGCCGCGAGCGATTTGCCCCTCGGCCCGAACAACGTGACCGCGTGGACGATGGTCGAGGGTCTGGGTCCGGTTTTCGGGCTCGATCGCGGTAATTTCTTGATCCAGAACGCCAACGGCACGCTCGAGGATCTCCTTCTCGACGATCTTGGTTTTTGGATCCTCGACGTCGCCAGCCACGGCGGTGGGTTTGTGTTCATTCTGTCGACCGGGTCGGTGGGTCAGTACTTGCCTGGCGAGGGATTGTGTCCGCTTCAGCAGTTCTCGGGAACACTCCGGCGTGCACGGATCGCCGTGCTCGACTCTGAAATCCTCGCCGCTGGGGAGCAGTACGATGGCGAGCACGCCGTGGTATTCTGGCTACCGTTCGACCGGTGAGCTTCCGAGCTCGAGGAGCGCGCTCACTCGAACCCAGGGCCCCTCGAACCCAGCGATGGGCTCGCCATCCTCGAGCGCAGTGAATCCTACGAGCACCCAACCCAAGTCGAGGTCGATCCCGAGCCGAACTGCGTCGGAGAGGTCTGCCGCGAGCCGAGACCGAACGAAGGCAGCCAGCCAAGGGGCCGTTGCGGTTGGTGCAGGCTGAGTTGGAAGTCGCGGGAGGCCCTCGAGGAGCGATGGTCCGCCTTCGATTCCGAGGCCTATCGCCAGTGGTGAGGCCAGGCCGGTCGCGAGACCGGAGAGTCCGATGCCAGGAACGAAAGTCTGGATGTCGCCCACGCGACCGTTCGGGGACGAGTACAGGAGGAGCGCTTCCACACCCAGCAGGAGACGCGAAATACGATGCGAAAGCCCGAGCCGCACGAGCGCGAACGCAGGCAGCGCCGACAGGACCAGGCCACCTCCGCCGAGCACGCTCGTCCTCGAGAGCTCGAGGACCGCAACCGAGTCGGGCTTCGAAGTCACTCGGGCGAGCTCGGAGATCGCGAAAGCGAGCGTTCGGGTGCGAATCGAACGTGGCGCGTCGGCCAGATCGACGTCGCTGGTGCGAGGAGCCTCCGAGGCGGCATGGAGCTCGACGTGGAGCCGGTTGGGGGCGAGGTCGCAGTCTGGCACGGTGAGTGCGACAATCTGAATACGCGAGAGGGCTTCGTCAGAGGACAGCTGGGTCTCGAGCTCCGATGGGCTCAGCCATTCGGGCATACACAGCGGGAGCTGAAGGGCGATGCTCTGGACGAGCAGGGTGGCCAAGATCATCGAACGCGGACGCGAGCCTTCCAGCGCTCCGCTCTCTCGAGCTGCCCCGACTCTTGGCAGGCACGAATGAGTCGAGCGTACGTGCTCTCGCGGAGCGCGTTGGGCAACCCGAGCTCGAGCGCACGCTCGAAGGCTTCTACCGCTTGCCTCGCGTCGCCGCGCTCTTGCTCGAGCCTGCCGAGCTCGAACGCAGCGAGCGCCGCCGTGGCCCGATCATCGGCCGACGAGAGGCGAGTGAACATCGCGGCCGCTTCGCCCCCTCGACCCTTCTTCTCGAGCTCACCCGCTCGCTCGAGGGAGTCCACCGCGGAGACGATGGGCTCTGTCGTCCCTGTCGGAGCGAGCCCCGCGTCGATAGCGACCACGTTGGCCTCGACCGCGACAGCGCTCTTGGCGCGTCCCGCCGATCGATCGGGCGGGATCGAACGACTCACTAAACCCGTCGGCCGGGTCGTCTCCGCGGCGGACACCGTGGCGGTGGGCGACGGTCGAGGTGGCGCGAGCGAAAGGATCTCACCGCGATGGACTCGGGCCACGCGAGCTTCGAGCGAGTCGCTCCGAACCAGCACGGCGCCGCGGGACACTTCGAGCCGAAAGCTGGTCGTCGTCGAATCGATTCGAAAATGAGTTCCTAATACCTCCACTCGCGCCAGCGCCGTTTCGAAGACCCACCGGCGCGGCCCCCCAGGAGTCACCTCCACGTCGATCGAGCCTTTCTCGAGGAGGAAGCTCAACTCGCGCCCATCATTGACCAAGAGCTCGAGGCTCGTGCCCGGGCTCGCCACCAAAGACGAACCATCTGCAAACCGTGTCTCCGTCATCGCGTGGGCTCGGGCGAGCGGTTCTAGGATCGCGCCCCCGCTCGCTAGCTCCGCGACCTCCAACTCACGAGAGGCCGGTCGAATCGTGAGCAGGATGGCCGCAGCCAGCGCCGCGCCTGCGACGGCCCAACCCACCCGAACCGCCATGCCCAGGTTGGGTTGGTTCCTGCGAGCCTTTACTCTGCGCCACACCCGATCGACCGACGCGGCGTCCGGCTGGGTCAGCGTCTGATGAATCGGATTCGGGAGCTCAGTCTGCTCAGGCTTCATGGGACCCTCGCGCGAGGCGCACCCGCAACCTCGTTTGCGCGTGGCTGATGCGCCGCTTCGTGGTCGCGAGCGAGCTGCTCGTGAGCTCCGCGACCTCGACCAGCGAATAGCCCTCCACGTAGCGAAGCATCCACGCGGTCCGGTCCTTCGCCTTCAAGGCGTTGAGGCGCGGCTCCAGGAGGGCGAGCTCGGCCCGGACCTCCGCGGAGGTCTCCGGGAGCGCTACTGCCTCTAGCGTCTCCGTTGAAGCCGACACGATCCCGAGGACCGCGAGGAGCTTGCGCTTTCTCATTCGCCGATGCACCTGATGCACGACGATTTGCATGAACCATCCCTTGAACGCCGCCGGATCACGGAGCTGCGAGATCCGCTCGTACGCCAAGATGAAGCTGTCCTGAGCCACGTCCTCGGCCTCCGAGGCGTTCGAAAGCAGCCGAGTCGCGGTGCCGATCGCAAGCGAGGCGTGTCGGCGGAACAACACCTCGAGCGCCCACTCGTCGCCCTCCACGACGCGCGTCACCAAATCCGCGTCCGACAGCCGACCCGCCGGATCGGCGTGAACGACGCGACCCAAGGGCGGGGCGTCCTTGGATTCGGCGGTGTTCATCGCAGCGATCGTCTGATTGACCACGCCGGTGAGCTCTCCAGGAACTGGCGATCCCATGGACCGTCCGTGAGGCAGGAGTGTTCGTCCGCGAAAAACGGCTCAACTTTCATCGGCGTCGGGGTATCCTAGCGCAGTTTGGCGCTGGGCTCGACCGTTCGTTCTCCGCTGGGTGCACGACCGACCTGCGGCGATTCAGTTCAACCTCCGCATGAACACGGAGAGCACAGAGAGGGAACACGGAGGGCACGAAGGACTTTTCTCCAAAAATCCTCCGTGTTCTCTGCGTTCCTGCTCCGTGTCCTTTGTGGTTTGCCCAGCGCCGAGCGATGATCGTCGACATATCGCGCAACTTGGTCGTGCCTTCTCCGCTTCTCCGCTCCGGCTTCGGCGAACGGAATTGGCGGTCTTGGTGTATACGCCTCCTGTGAACCTGGGACTCAGGCCGCAGCGCGGGAGAGTTGCTGGCATGACTCTCGTCGTCCTGAATGCCTGTGTACCTTCGGCCAGGTTCGTGCAGCTCGGCGAGGACGAGCTCGCTGTCGTCCTGGCCGTGGATGACGTCGGGCGCGCGACGCGTCACCACGATAGCTTCGTCAGCGGGGGAGACGGAGCCAGCTTCGTCACCACGCCTGGGGAACGGGCCGTCGCGCTCGTGGTGACGCGTGATGAGCTGCTGAATGCACGAGGGGAGCCGCTCACCTCGGATGAGTTGGAGGAGCTCCGCATCGTGACGGCCGAGTCCACGGACGGATGCCGTTCGTGCGCCATGGTCGGCTGGCGAGAAGCTCCTCTCGTCCTTCACTCGGGCGATCGGTGCCCCGTTCCTGCCTTCAGCCGCCCGCTCGTCGATGGTGTGCCCACGATGAGTCCTTGGATCGACGAACTCAGGAGGTCCTTGAGGATCTTGGTGCCCGGCCCTTGTGCGCCCGAGCCTCGTGAATTCGCGGGCGCTCCGGTTTCATACGAGCTCATCAGCCCAGCCTCCGACGCCGAGTTTCCGCAACTGATTGTGACTGCGACATCTGGTCGAGCTCTGATTTGCGGCGAAGACTTCGCCCTCGAGATCTCTTCCGAGGGCACACGCAAGGAGCTCCCGATTACGCTCGCGGGGCCCCCCGTCGCGGGCGTCGAGCTCTCAGGCGCCTATCTGGTAGCCACGCGGACCAAGAATCCACGCACCACCTTTCAGCTCATTCGAGGAGACGAGGTTCGTACGATCTCGTCGGAGCTGGCGGATTCTTACTTCGTCGCCACCGGGATCGCGAGGCTGACGAACGGCCGCATCGCCGTGGCCGGTCGGGGGTCGGCCAAACCGACTGACATCGCCGACCACTACGCCTTGGTGGCCATTTGTGACTTGGTCGGTATGAGCCTCGAGTGCTCGGACATCGCCCGCGGAACCGAGGCCATCCTCAAGGACTCGGGGGCGAAGAGTGTGGCCCTCGCGATGAACGACGGAAGCGCGGCCTTCGTGTTCGACCATGGGCGACTCGTGGAGATGGGTCGCCGGCCCAAAGCGAGCCGGGACGTCGCGACGGACCTTGGATTGAATCCGGCGAACTTGGACGTGCCGCTCGCCGCCTTCCTCGGCGAGGCCTTGGTCGTCGCTGCTCGGTATCGGGGCGAGACTTTTCTGGCCCGGTCCCACTTGGCCGAAGATGGACTCCGACCTTTCGAAGTGATCGAACCCAGTCGCGGGCTCATGTCGATACTCGGATTCGTCTCGACCGGTACGGTGACCCTCATACGCGGCCAGCCCGGGCTCGTGCTGGACCGAGACGCCCGAGTGACCGGCGAAGCTCGGTCCGACCCTCTTCCACCCTTTTTCGAGCAACTCACCCAGGCGCCTCCTATTCTCCTTCGGAGCCCTGACGGAACAGTCCTGCGCACCGACGACTTGGCGCGCTTCGCCAAGCTCTACGGAACCGATACCGGGCTCGACAAGGCAGCTTACGTGGGGGAGGAAGCTGGCGGCTTTCGAGTTGTCTGGAATCATCCGGCGATGACCAGGGTGGAGCTCGACCCTCCGCGCGCCCTGCCTCCCGAACCCATCGACGGCATCGCTCCGGAGGATCTAGTGGCCCACGCGGCCTCCGATCCTGCAACCGGGGATCTGATTCTCGTGGGGCGGGACGCGCGAGGCGGCTTTTTACGCCGGGCTCGCAGCGGCTCGCCGACCATCGCGCTCGACGCGATGCCCAGATGCGTCACGGTGGCCGACGATGGGTCGATTCTCGTGGGCGGCGACGAGTATCGGCTCTGGAAGCTCACGTCGGACCGCGTCCAGGAGATCCAGGTCGACTTCGACGATCCGACCACCGACGTCACCGAGGGAGCAGCCTCGTGTGGCCGGTCGCCGATGTTCACGGCCGTGGCCGCTTGGGGCGGAGGGGGCTGGGCGGCTGGTACCTGTGGCCAGCTCGTGCGAATCGAGATCCCGAGCGGTCGGGCCTACGGAGTATTCATCCCGAATACTCTCATCGGCCACAACGATGACGGCCAGCGCGACACACCGAGCTTCGACGCGATCTTGGCGACCGGGCCGGGGTCCGTGCTGTTCGCAGGCGAGGAGTCCCGTCACTATACCGACGTGGTGAGTGTGCTCGGCGTTTCGGCCACCCAGCTCGGATTGGAGGTCAGCGGCTTCGAAGGGTACAGCGAGGGACGCGGGCTCGACCTCGCCCCGCCTCGCAGGGCCGTCGCACTCCTCGGCCAAAATCCCGAGCAACCGGTAGTCGTCGCTTCCAGTGCCTACACGGATGCCGTTCCAGGCTTTGTGGACGCGATCGGCACTTCGAACCCGCAAAATCGGCTCTACCACGTACCGACGGCAGCGGCGATGAGCGCCCACGGAGAAATTCTCATCGCCGCCAGCTCCGGGCGCATCTACCTGGGCGTACCGTGAGTTTAAGTTCGGCCCGCCTTGCTGATGGCGAGGACGATTCCTCGAGCGCGGGCGACGAACGGGTCGTCTTGAGTCGGCGCCGCCGCGAACAGCGTCTTGAAAGTCTCGAGCGCTTTGTCGACTTGGCCCTTGGTGAGCTCGGCTTCGGCCTTTCCGAGGAGGCTCGGGAGATGAGTTGCGTCGTGCCCGAGCGCGCGTTCGTACCATTCGAGCGCGACGTCGGGTCTCTTTTTGGCCATCTCCGTCGCCCCTACGCCCGCCATTGCGTACGGATCTTCGGGATCGACCGCGACGATCGACTCGAACACCGCGCGGGCGTCTTCGTACTTTCCGTTCTCGAGCAGCGCGTAGCCGACCATTCGGAGCGCGGCGACTTGATCCGGACTCACGGAGACGGTCTGGTGGAGCGGTTGGCGAGCGGGCGGGAGCGTCTGCTCCCCCATGGGTACGAAGGTCTCATGGTGCACGCCGCCCTTTTCGTCGACCGTCTCGACCCCGAGCTTCTTCCCGTCGCCCGAGAAATACTCGGTCTTTGCTCGCCGTCCGAGGGCGTCGTAACCCATCTTGGCGATGGTCGTGCCCCCTTCGCGCTCCATCTCGAGCTCGATCTGTCGGTCCGCCGAGTCGTATTCGTAGGAGAACGTACTCTTCTTGGATCCCGACGCGTCGAACCAGCTCCGTTTGATTAGGCGACCCTTCGCGTCGTAGCCGAGCTCGAAGTGCCCGTCGAGCTCCTGACCGTCTTTGCCCTTGTAGACGGTGTCGCGGAGCGGCCTGCCTTTGGCGTCGGGCTCGTAGACCCGCCGCTCCTTCAGGCGCTTGGTTCGGTCGTGGATCTTCTCCTCACGAAACCTTCCCTGGTCGTCGCACGTCACGACGATGCGAAATCGCAGCTTGCCCTTCGGATCGACCTCTTGGCGCGCGGCGAGGAACCCCTTCGCGTTGTACTCATACGAGTTCTTACCCACGAGGCCAGTGAGCGGGTCGCTGTAGTTCGAGTATTGCAGCTTTCCTTTCTCGAAGACCGGCTTTCTTACGAGTGGCTTTTCGGAACCCTCCACCCACTCCCGAATCTCCACGATATCTTTGTCCGTGTCGATCTCACAGTATCGATGTGGCTTGGCCCCTTCGGGCACCGGCCACATGCCCTCGATCTTGCCCGAAGGGCTGAGCTCCCAGGTTTGGAACCGCTTGGTCTTGATCATGACTTCCTCAGAATACGAACTCGACAGGCTCGTTCGAGGTCGCGCGGAATCGGTGACTTCGAACGAAATCCTTGCCGTGGTGGGCTAGGTACAAATGAAGATTCTCTCGGCTTCTCAGGGCCATCCAGAGCGGGTCGCCCTGAGCGTCCCGCATGACCTCGTTACACAGCGCGGCCATCCTCGACACCTCTTCGCCCGAGATCCCTCGCTCGACCTCGAAGGTGACGTGAGTCGAGAACTCCTGCTCGTCCTCGATACACCTCGAGATCCCCGCGCTCTCACGGTCTTCGAAGAGAGGAGAGTGCCGATTCAACGTAAACACGCTGCGTCCGTAGGAATGGATGATATCGGAGGAAGATCGCAGCAGCTCGATGGTCGATCTCGCCTCCTCCTCCGTCTCGGTGGGGAACCCAAAAAATACGTAAGCGAAGTTCCAAATCCCTGCGGCGTCGGCGTCCGCGAGGAGCTCCATGCGGCGCTTCGGGCTGACACCCTTCTTCATCGCCTTGAGCAGACGCTGGCTGGCCGTCTCGATCCCCCACATCAACATCGTGGCGCCGGCGCGTCGCGCGAGCTCGAAGGTCTCTCGATCGAAGCGCGGGTCGGTCCATCCGTTGGCAAACCAACGAACGTCCAGCTCGGCCGAGATCATCGCCTGCGACAGCGTCCGAAGGTCCCCTGGCGAGATCGCTTGGTCGACGAGCTCGAAGTGGCGTACTCCGAACTCGGTCCGTAGGTGGCGAAGCTCCGCGATCAGGCGGTCCACGGTCACCGAGTCTCTCCCGAGCCCGAAGTGGCTGTCGCAGAAGGTACATCTTCCGTAATAACAGCCTTTGGAAAGTCGTACGCAGACCACTCGCTCGGGGGAAAGGTACCGATCGAGCTCGAACCCGGACAGGTCCTGAAACGCGAGGCTACTCATCGGCTCGCCTGGCGCGTCGAAGCTGAACTTGACCTCTTTGGACGTCGGGTCGAGGTGCAAAAGGTTTGGCACGCGATCCAGGTTTGGCACGCGATCCAGGTTTGGCACGAGGCCGAGCCTGTTGTCGGGCTCGAGAGCCTCGAACAGGCGGACGATGGGTCCTTCCCCTTCTCCGATCACGAGGGAGTCGGCGAACGTGTCGAAGAACTCGGGACGCTTCAGAAGCGCGCGTTTCAAGCGACTGAAGAAGTTGCCGCCGATCACCACGTGAGGGGCGGGCTCGCCGAGCGCTCTTCGTCGATTGCGCTCCTTGACCAGAAGGCGCGCCAGCGTGAGTCCGGGGAGGGCCTGGGAGAAGGCGTTGATCGAGACAGCGAGCACGTCGGGGGCGCTCCGGAAGATCTTTCGGAGCCGCGCTTCGAAGAACCGGAGGAACGGGTTGGCGAGGGCGTCTTCGGTGAAGGCTCGCATGGGTTCGAAGTCGAATCGAACCAGCGGAGCGAAGAAGTCGTTCCAGCGAACCTCGTTGGGGAAGAAGGGCAGTGAGTACAGCGTGAGCGCGCGGTCGAGCGCGGCGAGGGCCTCCACGAGCTCGCTCGGAGAGTAGTAGCGTGGACCGCGAAGGGTCTCCTTGCCACGGATGGCCGCCTCGACGACTTGCTCGAGGCGGGGACCCTTGTCCAAGTAAGCCTCGAGCGTGGACAGCTTCTTCGCGTCTATGGCAAAGTTGGACGACCGATCCTCGGTGGCGAGTCGAGCGATCGCGCTGGATTCTAGGAGCCGGCGCTCGTTATTCGCGCGCGCGAGAGAGAAGGAGAGCGGGTCTCCGTCCAAGACGGAGCTCACCAGCTCGAGGTTCAGATCGTGGACGGTGACGATGTGGCCCGCGCGGCGAAGCTGACCGGCGAGGGAAGCGATCGCGAAGTGCGGCTGTGCGGCCGTCCATTCCGGAGGGAAGAGCAGCGAGCCACGCAGCGCCACGCAGACCTCAAAGAGGACGTCTGGGCGGCGGAGCTGACTTTCGCGGGGGCGGAGGCTCGGACTTTCTCGGTGGTGGGGCCTCCGACTTTCGCGGCGGCGGGGCCTCCGACTTCCTCGCCACCCTCTTCACCGCCGACGGAGCGCTCTCTGCTGCCTCGGACGTGAGCTCGTCGCGCTTGTGATGAACGAACTCGGCCACCTCCGTAATCAGAGGAAGCATCTTGACCTCACGGAGGTCGCGAATCGAGCGCATCAACTCGGCCTGCCGGTCCGCAGCGTCCTGGACTTCCTCGACACTCTCCCCAGCAAAGCTCAAGGTCTCGAGCTGATCTCGCAGCTCTTGCTCCTCGCGCATGTAGCGAATGAAGAGCTCCATTTTTTGGCGAACTTCGTCCCGATTCACACAGACCTCCAGATGAATGGGGATGGTAACACGATTTCTTTACGTTTGGGTATGGATGGCCGCTGCGCGGCAACACGAAAAAGCTGCGCAGCGGAAGGGCAGGGGCGAAAAAATGGGCCGTCTACTCAGGCGTACCCAAGCTGACCCTGACCCTGACCCATACCCATCCCCGAGAGCATGTAGGCTTGGGCAAAGAGCGAGAGAATCGACTGCGAGGGGAACATGGGCGAGCCGAGTCCCTGCAACTGACTTGCGAGCGCCCCGAGCGTCGGATCCTGGGTCACCGCCTCGAGCCCTCCGGAGTACATCTTGAGGAGCTGCTGGGACTGCCCCTCGGAGCTGAGCGCGCTCTGGTACGCGTTCTCGATCCCGAAGCTCTGCAAAAATGGGCTCTTGTCTGAGGCCTGTTTCGTCTCCTTCATCGCCCCGATCAGGTCGTCGGCCTTGGCGCCGTAGCGCTTCTCGATGTCCTCGATCGCACCTTTGAAGTTGTAGTCACCCATGTCGAGCTGGCCGTCGCCCGCGCCGTCCGCGAACACCGCCCCATTCTCGAATTTGAGCGCCTTGAGCTCGTCACCTTCCTTGCTCTTGACGGTGGTGACTTCGGCCTTGATCCCGTACTCGTCCTTCAGTTTCTTCGCGAGATCTTCGGGGTTCTGGAAGGACTTGAAGCCGCCCCTCGTGGTCTCCTGCTTGTTCAACAGGTCGTAGAGCGCGAGCTTGATGTGGTCCGAGTTGTTGAGGTTGCTCGGGTTGTCGCGCCCGGTGCGGCACGACTGGTGGGTCGCGAACTTGTCGGTGCCGTCGGCCTGCTGGACCCGCTGGAAGTTTCCGAGGCTCATCGGCATCACGCCGTGATGGTGGTGGCACATACACATGCACATCGGGCCAAAGGCGCCCAGCATGCCGAAGTCACCCATGCCCTTGCCGATCCCCATCTGGCCGAACAGGCCGCCCGAAAGCAGCGATGACATCGCGGAGCTCAAAGCCATGTCCGAGTACCCCGGCGGCGGGAAGAAGAACGGCGTGGCCTGCGCGAAACGCGTCGCCGGCGAGGGCCCGAACGTATCCTGCGACAAGAGCCCGGCGGCGAACTGCGCCTGATTCTGGCTGATGTTGAGGGTCTGGATGTTTTGGAAGACGTTGATGTTGTAGCTGGTGTTGATCGTAGTCATCGAAGCCTCCTTCGCCGGATATCCGGCCGATGGGAGAGCCTCGCATGGATCGGGTGCGAGAAATTTGACGCATCGCAAATTCAGCGACGCAAACGCCTCAGGATGCGGGCGCTTCGGCCGAAGCGGCGGCCTTGGCCTCGCCGTGAATGCGTTCGACGAGCTGCTCGTGCAGCTCGAGGAGCTCTTTTTGGTCTCCGTCGTTCAGCGACACGTAGCCCTTCTCTTGGCCGCGGATCGACTGTACGGCGGCGGCCAGGCTCAAGGACATCGTCATGTCGATCCACTCGGGCGGCACCGAGTTGATGTCGTTGAAGTTCGCAGGGAGCCCATCGGCGATGACCGTTCGAATCGTGCCGTCCTTGAGCCAGTAGTGCCACGTTTGCTGGTTGTTGACCTCCGCGGCCAACACTTTGCGGATCCGGCCCTGATCGTCGGTCGCGAGCTCCGCGAGCTTTTTCATGTTGATCTCGACCAACTTCGAAGACGCGGACACGTAGATCGCGTTGGGATCGCTCGACATGATCTGTTCTTCGTCGATCGACAGGTGCCCGGAGCACCCGATCAACATGAATTTTCCGTCGGCGATGGTTTTCTTGTCCTTCACGACCGTGTAGCCGCCGTCTTTGGCGAGCTTCTCCATCTCCGGCGTCATGTACGGATCGTAGACGTAGACCGACGCTCGATCGCCCGCGAAGGCTTCCGCGGTGGCCTGGCCGATCGGTCCGAAGCCGAGGATCAGGACGGGCTTTTGTTCGTGGCCGGTCTTGAGCTGAGTTTCGACGGCGTTCACCGCTCGCACGACGGCTTGCCCGATGAACTTTGCCTCTTTTTTCGCCTTGAGGTCGGTGCGGGCGTAACTCACCACGTGCATGGCTTTGTCGTTGCGATATTCCGGACGGTCTCCGAAGGCGGTCTGCTCGGTGAAGTGGACTTGATCGAGCAGGTACGGGTACTTCTTCTTGAAGTAGTCGCGAGCGGTGGGGCCGTCGCAGACGACCAGCATCTTCTTCGCGTTCTCGAGGTGTTTTTTCACGAGATCGTCGACCGAGCGCTCGATCTCCGAGTACAGCGCCTGCATGTCTCTCGGTGGGACGCGGGGGACGAGCCCGAAGGACTTGGCCACCGCCTGCTCCACCTCGACGTTCTTGTGGTACGGGATGCCGACGAAGATCGCGTCCTCGGGGTTCATACCCAGCGCCTTGTACCCTCCGATCTGCGGGTACGCCTGGCCAAGCATGTGCTGGACCATCAGCACGTTCGTGTCTTTGAGGGGCTGGTCCTCTTTGTATTTGTCGACGACGTGCTGAATCATCGGCAGTCGGAGCGGAATGCGGGCGAAGCGTTTGAACGCGGCTTTGAGCTCCGAGTTCTTGAACACGTCCCGTTCGAGCCGAGTGTGGATGGCTTCGTAGCCGAGCGCGAGGTTCGAGACTTTGAGGAATTCGGTCTCGGCGTTTGGATTTCCAACCAAGGCGGCGGAGAGTGTATCGGCGAGTCCGACGAAGTCGAGGGAGTCGGCTTTGAGGAGGGCCATCGCGGCGGCGCTGGCCTTCTCGGCCGGGAACCCCAGACCCTTGGGGTCGCTGAGGATGGAGACGAGCGCGGCGTGACTCATCGTGGGCGACGGTCGCCCGGCGATGAAATCGAGCAGCAGCGGATAGCTCGAGTTGGGATCGTAGGCAGACAGAGGCCTGATTCCGACCGCGTCGGCGGCGCGTTTGAGCGCGGCGCGCCGGAAAGCCGCGGTGAGTCGTGCGTCGAGCTCCGGGGGGACGTCAGGCGTGTCGACGTCCTTCGCGATCGTCTCGATCACGGCCTGGCCGATGGCCGCGCCCTCGTCTTTGCCGAGGTGCTGAGTAGCGAACCGAAGGAACCCATCGAGCGGCATGCCCTGAGTAGCCGAGGGTGACACGGCGTCCGTCCTTTTGTCCCACTGCGGGAGGAATGGGTAGGCCGCCTGGAGCAACCTCACGTCCTCCGCCGCGAAGTCGGGGAAGGCTGCGGCGAAGTCAGGACTTTGCGCTTTCATGAATTTCGCCACGTCGTCGAGAGTTGCCCCGACGAACATTTTTCCCATGGCGTCGGCCACCTGATTGGCCAAGAGGAAGTTCATCTCGACGCGCGAGCGCTCCACTTTCAGGGCGCCGAACAGGTCTGGAAACGACGAAATCAAGTGCTGGACCGTGTGGTCGTTGAAGCTAGGGTCCTGCTTCTTCATCACCTGAGTGATTTCCGAGAGCGACATCCTCGCAGCGCGACTTCCCAAGGTCTTGGCCATCTTCTCGGCGAGCTGGCGGTCGAAATTGTCTCGGCGGTCCGAGAGCAGCGCGCCGAGCTTGTCCGCGAAGGTGGGCTCGCCTTGGATGAAGCCGAGCACCTGCTCGGGCGTGAGGGTCGCGGTCACCGGAGGCGGGGTCGCGAACAACATCCAGTCAGACTCTCCGCGCCGCCCGACCTGCTTGGTCCCAGGGAGCAACACGGAGGCTTTTTCCAGGCGCTCGCAGATCCGATCGAGCAGTGAGTACAGGTTCTCGCCCGATTTTGCGGCTCCGAGCTCCTCGGCGATGGCGCTTCGAAGCTGTGCCTGACGCTCCGCGAAGATCTTGGCGCCGGTCTCGTTGGGCGCGCGATTCATCAGCGCGACGACTTGCTCCGGCGTGACTCGGGCTCGGGCTTTGGCCTTTTCGACGCTGTCGCCGTCACCCCACCACATCAAACAAGCGTAATAGTCGATGTCGCGGTTGTGCTCCTCGGCGATCTCTTTTGGGGCGAAGTGAGGCGGCGCGTTGATGATCGCGCGTCGCAGATAGAAGCCCGGACCCTCGCCGCCGAGGGCTTTTCGAATCGCCTCGGTCTCGGATTGACTGACTCGCGTCGCTGGAACGTTGTTGAGTTGTAGGTACCCGCGCTCGTGTTTGAAGCGCTGCCCGAAGTACTTGTTGGGGTCGGCGATCGAATAGTCTTTGAATCTCTGCGCGAGCTGGTCACGTCGCGACGAGGCTTGAACGTACATACTCGCGATGATGTCGAGGTGACCTTCGAGATTGGGCGAGCACGCGTGTCCGAAATCGAGTGGGACGTTTGGGTTCGGAACGATCCCCGGAAAGCTCTGGCGGAGGACCTCGAGGTCCTTCATCGAGATGTTCGGGAGTCTCTCGCGAATCACGGGGTCTTGTCGCAGTCTGTCGATGATGACCGCGTTGGGAGCTCCGTACGGGGAGAGTTGGAGGTTGAGGGCCACCTGCTTGGCGAAGGCTCGGTCTTGAAGCACCTTGGCCTCTCGAGCGGGCAGCTTCTCCACGAACGCCGTTTTGTCGGCGGCCAAGACGAGATCGAGGAGGGCTCGCGAGGGCGCCTGCGAAGGGGACAGAGGAGCTTTCGCGATCGAGGGGGTCGAGGTGCGCGGAATCGACTTGTCGAGCACATCGACGCTCGGTCCCGTGCCCGTGTCGATTTTTCCGGGCGCGACCGGTTCGACACCAACGAACGGTGGTGCGGCGGGCGCAGGGGTCCCGATCCTCGGACTGCTCACGGCCGCACGATACGAAGTGGATCAGGCCGCGTCGAGTGTTGATCGCGTCCCGTGGTCATTCGGGAGGCTCGATCGAGAACAACCTTCCCTCATCGACGACGACCCACCGCGCCCCATCGTCGACCCACTGGGTGACGGACCGAAAGGAGCGCCCGATCTCTTTGGCCCGTCCGCCTTGGCGAGGGAAGGAGAGGAGCAGATCACCGGAGAGCACGTTCACGTCTTCGCTCGAAAGCCGTAGGCTCCGGGCCGAGCTCAAGTCCGAAGCGAGCTCGAGCCACGCGCCGCCATTTCGGCAACTCAGCTTCGTCGCCGTGATGAAGCAGACTCCCAGGCCGTCGGCGGCGACTTCCCGGACGTTTGCGTTCGCGATCGTGGTGGTGCCGCTCTCGTCGATGCGGACGAGGCCCTGGTCGCCGATGGCGTAGAAGGCGTCACCGTCGAAGGCGAGCGCGCCCACGCCTGAGTCGGTCGTGAGCTCTGCGCTGAGCGCTCCGTCGCGATCGTAGTGACGGAGCACTCGCGCGCCCGAGGATGTCGCGACGAGGAGGAGCTCTCCGTCGCCTTCTATCCTTTCGATGGCGTCGAAGGTGGCGATGGAAGACGACTCGGTCGGTGTGAAGCGAATCAGCTCGCCGCGGCGAGCGAAGTAGACGGCGTTTTCGCCCACCGCCACACCCACTCGAAGGTCCGCCTCGAGTTCGACGGTGGTCACTTGGAGACCTTCTGCGAGTAGGACGAGCGGTCCATCTTGCCACGCTGCTCGACCGGGGACGCTCACGAGGCCAAAGGGTTGGGCGCCCTCGTGTAACAACTCGGAGCAGTACGTCGAGCGCCAGCAATCGAAGTCGCAGCGTCGATCGCAGGTTCCACAGGTGAGCGGGGTGGACAGGTCGGCGTCGCAGCCCATTGGGAGCGTAAGGGGCCCGCCGCAATGTTCGAACCCTTCTTCGCACGAAAGTGAACAGGAGGCCGGGTCGCAGCGCGAGTGCGGAGGTGCCCGCCCGGTGGGCTCGCAGGCCTCGACCCCGATCCATAGCCAACCGTCCCCGCACCGGTTGCGGTGGCAGTCCGGCAGACAGCCAACAAAGAGCCCGTTATCGACACCGTCGTCGCACTCCTCCGATCCGTCTCGCGTGAGCACGCCGTCTCCGCACGCGGGGCGCGTGCAGTCGTTCTTGCAGGCGTCGAGGTCGTCGCTGTTGCCGTCGTCGCAGGCTTCGCTCCCGAACGGGATGCCGTCTCCACACCGGGGCTGGCAGGTCGAGTCGCAGCCGTCGCCATCGACGAGATTTCCGTCGTCGCACGCTTCTCCGGCGAGGTCGGCGAGGATGCCGTCGCCGCAACGTGCTGGGAGACAAGCGTTCGTGCAAACGTCGGCTTCGATGCCGTTGCCGTCGTCGCAGGCCTCCGTCGGATCGAGCTTTCCGTCGCCGCAAGCAGGTCTCGGAGGCTCGCTCGAACATGCCCACGCGAGCGAGAGCGCGGCGGCGAGGTGGGCGAGGCGCACGACCCGGTCGTGGCCGGACGCCGCCAAACCGTCAAGAGGACGTGTGCGCCGATGAAATCGAGGCGATGGTTCGGCTATATTCCCGGATCGTGTCGGACACCGAAGAGAAGGCAGAAGGCGAACAGATCCCGTCCGACGTCCTCGTCGTACCTCAGGAGCTCACGGGGCCGGGCGTGAACACACCCACGGGTTGGAAATCGGAGGACGACAAAGTCACACCGCAGGACCTCACGAGCCCGGGGACGCAGCCCGATTTTCGCGCGCCGCAGGCGTTCGTGTCCACGCAGCTGGTTCGGCCGAGGAAGGGCTCCACGGCGGGTATCGAGGTCGACTCCAAATCTCGGCCGATCGAAGCGCAACGCGCGCTCCTCTCCGAGCTCAACGAGTCTCGGAAGTTCTTTCGTCGAGCCGCGTCCGCGATGGCGATCGTGGCGACGGTAGCGTCCATGGGCGTCGTGGCGCTCGCGGTGATGCTGAATCGCGCGACCGTCGAGCTCTCGGCGCTTCGCGAACAAATCAGCCGCATGGACGAGCACCGGGCTGCTTCACGCGAGCCACGTGACGATCCACCTCCGCGGGAGGCTAAGGAACAGCCCGATCCGTCCGACGAGCCAGAGGCACCGGCCCGAGAAGCAGCGCTCCCCGAAGGCTTGACCGCGGGGCGTGAAGAGGCCGAGCGCCCGCCGCGACATGTCGCGGACGAGAACAGGGAGCCGAAGAGGCGGGCTGCCCGACCAAGCAAGGTCAAGGAGGAGGCGCCAAGCACGCCACGTTCCGTCCCCGAGGAGACGAGGCCGCCACCGCAGCAGGGCCCACACGCTGCGCTCGACCGAATGCTCTCCAAGCTGCGAGCAGCCCCCGGCGACGGAGCCACCTTCGACGCGCTCTCCAAGGCGCTCAAGAGCGCGGCGGCCAGCTTGCCCGAAGAGCGCCGCCGGGCCGTGCTCTCGGCGGTCAACGCGGCGGAGCTCAGCTACGACACCGAAGGGCTCGCGCGCGCTCTCTCGGTGCTCAAGTCGGGTTCTTGAGTCACTCGCGCCGCCGCTGTCCCCGTGAGTTGCCGCGTCACACGCTCTTTCGCTTCGCGACCAATCGTGCGAGATTACGGGCGTAGTGACCCCGGCTGAAGGTGAGTCCCAGCGCATCTGTCCGCTCTGTGATGCGCCCTGTGCGGAGCAATTCTGTCCTATCCATGAAGTACCCGTCGTTGATCTGGCGCTCTTCGGCTCCAAGGGATCGCGCGTCGCCGTCCGCGCAATCTTGGGTGGAAAATACCGGCTGGATAAGGCGCTCGGCGAGGGCGCGTTCGGATCGGTCTTCGAGGGCACTCAGCTCGGCCTCGGCCGAAAGGTCGCCGTAAAGCTGCTGTCCGACGCGGACGACGAAGCCACCCGCGAGATCGTCCGACGGTTCTATACGGAGGCCAAGAACCTCGCCCAACTCCACCACCCAAACCTGGTGTCCATCCTCGACTTCGGCCTCGACGAGAAGACTCATGCCCTCTTCTTGGTGATGGAGCTCGTGGAGGGGCGTCCGCTGGGCTGGTTCATCGAGCGCGGAAGGGTCGACGAGAGGGTGGCGCTCCGACTCGTCCGAGAGTTGGCGCGCGGCCTTTCGGAGGCGCACGGGAAGGGTCTGGTCCACCGAGACTTGAAGCCTGCCAACATCATGATCGGTGTGCGGTCCGACGGCGGCGACATGCTCAAGATCGTCGATTTTGGCCTCTCGACGCTGGCCCGCGCAGACGAAGCGCGGTTTGCCAAGATCACCAAGACTGGGATCACGGTCGGCACCGTGAACTACATGAGTCCGGAGCTCGTGCAAGGCAGTCGGGTCGACGCCCGGTCCGACCTCTACGCGGTAGGTTGTATCCTCTTCGAGATGCTCTCGGGACACGCGCCTTTTCGATCGAAGAACGTGGCCGAAGTTGCCATCGCACAAGCCATCAAGAACCCACCCATGCACGAGCTCAGCGATGTCAGCGAGCCTGTCACCGCCCTCGTGAGTCGACTCCTGCAAAAAGACCGAGACCTGCGAGTCCAGTCGGCCAACGAGTTGGCCGAGCTCTCGGACAGACTGATCGCGAGGCTCGGAGCCGGTCCGCCGCTGAGTATCGACGATAACTCTCCCACGGTCAGGGTCGACGAGGCGGCGGAGTTCGCAGATCCAGCTTCACGGATGTCCGTGCGCGCTGTCTCGGACGCCAAGGCCGCGTTGCGGGCCACCGACTCGGGCGAGTCGGCCGCGACCGAAGAGGTGGCGGACACCGTCATCAGCATGAGCACGGTGGCCGTGGCGGACGTGGCGCGCCGACCTTCCGCGGACGACCGTGCTGGCTCCTACCGCGAACAACTCGTCTGGGTCGCCGTCGGCGCCGGCGTCGTCCTGCTTTTGGTCACCTTGGCGATGGGGTTTCTGGCCCCGCCGCCTTCAAGCGTCGAGGCCGTTCCCAGCCGCGCGAGCGGGCCAGGCACGCCGTCGCCGAGATGAGTTTCTCCGGAGCGCGCGCTGGGTCCACGAGGGCGGTTCGTGGGTTCGTCGTCTGCCTGCTGCTCGAAGGGTGTGTGGCTATGGGTTGGCAGCTCGGCCCAGGCTTCTCTTCGTCAGACACGGCGCTTTTTTCGAAGCCTCCCATCATCGAGCACCGCGACGCGGCGTATTTGCTCGTCTGGACTCAGGGCACGTACCCGTATTTCTTTCAGCCGAGTTATGAGGTCATGGATGGTCGCCTGGTGTTCGCGCTCGCGGCCAGCTCGAGCTCTGGGCAGTTGGCGGGGCGGAAGAGAGAGCTGAAGATCGAAGGCTCAGCCAACATCCAAGCCCTCGAGCATTCGGGCGCATACTGGTGGGAACGAACGCCCGAGCCCGCCGGGCGACTCGTACGCCTCGCGATCGTGGAGCGCTGAAGTCTTACGGAGCTCTTGGGTCGGCCGCCAAAATGAGTATGAGGGCGGGTCTTTGCTTTACACGTGAATCCTCCCCGTTAGCAGGTCGCTGAAAAAGGCTCCGAAACTCATGACGTGCCCGTGCCCTGCCCGTGCCCTGCCCGTGCCCGACTCACCGTAGGACGACGTCGCGGCAGCCAACATCGACTTTTTCAGCGACCCGTTGAGTGGCGTTCACGATAACCGAGGCAGGCTATCACCGCAACGTTGCGTCGAGAGGCCCGCGAGGGCCGCGTCTGCCCTGGGATCACCCGAGAGAGTTGGTTCGATGCGGCGCGGGCGATGGGGCTGCGATACAATCGCAGCTTGGCTCCCATGGCCTAGCGAGTCGGGACGGAATGCATCAGGACTTTGATCGACCCACGCGCGCGCGGCTCCTCGCCTGGCTCTTGCGCTCGGGGCCCTGGCTGATTCTGCTCATGTCGGTAGCGTGGGCCTTTCTCGACGCGTTTCGGCCCGGCCGTGGGTTGTACTTCGGAGACGCCACTCTCCATTTCCGGCCGAGGTGGTGGTTCATTCGCGAGTCGTTCCTTGCGCTCGAAGCGCCCGGTCGCACGTACGCAGATCCATTCGGGGCTCCGCTCGAGGCGATGCTCAACGGAGCGTATACGCCGGGGGCGCTCCTCATCCTCGTGGGAGGATTCGAAGACGCCTACGATCGTTTGATCGTTGGGCATTACTTGCTGCTCGCGGCAGGCGTGACGGCTCTGGCGCACGGGCTGGGCGCACGCTGGGCTGGAAGCGTCGCCGCGGGGATCGTGGGAGGCCTCTCCGGCCCGGTGGTGTGCCTTCATAGCATGCCGGTGATGGTCGTGGGTTGGGCTTGGGCGCCTTGGACGTACCTCGCGTTTCTGAGGCTCCTCGAGGCGCCCTCGGTGGGTCGCGCGGCCCTATTGGCTCCTGCGTTCGCTTTTCACGTGCAAGGAGGCACGCCCGAGCTCGCGCTCCTCGACGTCATCGCGGTGATCGCTTTGTGGGTGCACGTTCGACCACGCCTCGGCCCGCGCCTCGTGGCGCTCGGGGCGCTGAGTCTGGTCCTCGCGATCGGTTTGGCCTCGCCCCAGCTCGTGCCCACGTTCACGTTGCTCTCGGGCGCGCGGCTCGCTGGGTTCGACGCGTCCGTGCAGACGCGGTTTTCGCTGCACGTCCATGAGTTGGCGGGGGCTTTGGCTCCTTCGTTCTGGGCCCCGCCGGAGGCTCCTTTCGTTTTCTTTCCGAGCCTCGTCGCGCCGGACTCGGCGCCTTCGTATTTCCGCTCGACGTACCTCGGGCTCGCGCTCCCGTTTGCGATGGGCGCGGTGTTCGATCGGGAATCGCGATGGAAAGCCGTCGCGGCCCTGGCCGCATTTGGTTTTTTCGTGCTCGTGGCTTTGGGCCCGGCGACACCCCTGCACGCGCTCGTCGTGAGTCTCCCCGGAATGTCGAGTAGCCGGTTCCCTCAGAAATTCGCGGTGCTCGCGCTTGCCCCGCTGAGTATCGCCGTGGCACTGGGTGTAGATCTCGCGGCGCGCGCCCCGAGGATCTTACTCGGCTGCGTCGCGGCCCACGTCACCGTGCTGGCGCTGGCCTCCTCGACCTTCGAGTTGCCCGCGGCTCGCGAATGGGTCGCGCGCAGCGTGGCGTTCAGCACCGCGCCGTTCTATGGCATCGCCCCCGAGGACGCCGGGACCGTTGCGCACGCACTCATGGCTTCACTCATTCGGCGGGCGCTGTTGGCCGCCGCGCTCGCGCTCTTGGTGATCGGTGGTCTACGAAGGCGTACTCAGTGGCTCCCCGTCGCGCTGGCGGCGGCGCTCGGGATCGATCTTGGAGGCGGTGCGCAGACTGTCCTGGTGTCGTCTCCCCACCCCGGCGATGGCCTGGCTGAGCTCGTCCGTCGCCGAGCGCCGCCGCCCGCACGGTTTTATGCGATGAGTCCGAGGCGACCGCGGTTTGTGGCGGCAGAAGGAGACACCGCGGTGAGCGCTGAGCTCCATGGTCGCCAGCTCCGCGGAGAAGGGCTGTTTCAGGGCGTGCGACGTTTCGACGATTGGGACGCCGCCGCCGCGGCCCATCCAACCTCCTCGGCCCTCTACCGCCAAGTCACCCAACTCACTCGCGGGCCCCGCGAGCAGCTCCTCGGACGGGCTGGGGTCTCGCTTTACGGCACCGACGAGCCAACGAGCGGCGCTCAGATGCTAGAGCTCCCAGGAGGCCGGCACTACCTGGTCTCGGTGTCACCCGTGCGACCCTATGTTCACGCCTATTCGAGCTGGGTTGCCATGCCCACGCCGGAAGCTTCGACGTTCGCGGCGCTGCGAGCGTTCACCTCGACGACCACCTGGAACACGGCGTTCGTGCATGTCGATACTCTGTCCGCGGAACAATCCGCCACCCCTGATTGTGAGGAGCCTTCGCTTCGGACCGCAGTCCTCGACGAAGACAGCATCGACGCCGAGGTCGAATCGAGATGCCGAGCGCTCGTCGTGGTCCTCGAGCATTTCAATCCCGGCTGGAGAGTGTCGGTCGATGGCGTCGCCACCCAGATCCTGCCCGCCGAAGCCGGAATGATCGCTGCGTTCGTGCCCGAAGGGCGGCACACGGTCCGCTTCCGGTACGAGAGCCGTGCCGCGAGCATGCTCCCCGTCGCGGGGCTCAGCGCCTGCTTCGTGCTTGCGCTCGCATGGGTTTCGTGGCGCGGCTCGCGCGGCTCGTCAGGTTGAAGAGCCAGAGGACTGATCATGGCTTGCGAAAGACGCCCAGCACCGACGTCCCCCACGGAAACTCGAGCCGCCTTCCGAGCGGGGTCTCGAGCTCGAAGAGCCACGCCAGCGCGCTGTTCAGCGGTGCCGGCGGAACGCGATGAGTTCGCTCGAGGTGCGCCCGGATCTCCACATCCGACTTTGGCGCCCGCGCGAGCTTTCGACTCAGCCACAAGGCCGGCGCGAGGATGAACATGAAGTACCTCGCATCGAGGAGCTCGAGGTGCGCGGTCGATGCGCGGCGCGCGAGATCCTTGCGGGCGTATCGTCGGAAGTGGCCCGCCATTTGGTCGTTGCTCGTCCAGAGCGAATTCAAGGCCGGCGCCGTCATGACGAAGAGCCCACCAGGGCGAAGGGCTGCGGCGATCTGGCAGAACGCCGAGTCGTCGTCGGGGACGTGCTCGAGCACGTCGAGGGCGAAGACGAGATCCCAACGCGAGTCGAACCCGAGGTCCAGCAGATCGACTTGAAATCGGGTGACTCCGTCAGGGAGGAGTCCGAGCGTGTGCACCTCTTCGATCGCAGCGCGCGAGGCGTCTGCGATCGCGAGCGTGGAGAATCGCCCGGGCAGCTCGCGGGTGAGGCTGCGGATGAAGCCGCCTGCGCCTGCGCCGAAATCGATGACTTCGACGGATCGGCCTTTGAAATGAGTATCTAGGAGTCGCGAGACGACGTCCAGGAGGAGCTTGGTTCGACCGCGGTACCAGAAGTGCCGCTCCTGCATGTTCGCCAGCACCCTGATGGTGCGCGCGTCGAATCCGCCCGGGGGCTCCGACAGGCCGTTGCGGACGAACAGCCCCGAAGACTCGCGCGTGTACCCAGGTTCGAGCTCGGCATGACTCATTCGTGGTGACTTCGCGAGCCAGCGCGGCAACCCAGCCCCTGTCGATCGAGCCACGGCCCGAGCTCGGCGAAGATGGCCTCTGTGACTCTTCGCGCGCTCGCCTCGTCGAGGTGAGATTGATCGACGGTCATCAGGCCCCCGAGCTCGGGCGCGAACAGCGGTACTCCGATCCGTTCGGCGATCGCCCGGGCCTCGAAGGTCGGCGCCGATGAGTAGGGGATCAGCGTGAACACCAACTCGATGCCCTCGGCGTCGAGTGTTCGCTTCAGCTCGATCGCCTCCTGAAAGGCTTCCTCCCGAACCGCGCCGACCGTGGTCGTCTTCGTGACTGGGTGCCGTTGGGCAGGGACGCTCGCGATGAACCAGAACCCATTCTCCACGGAGCGATACAAGACCCATGGGTTCGGAGTCATCACCGTGGGCCAGTGCGGAACGTAGGCATGCACGAGCTTCTTGGCGTACCAGGCCCACTCTACCTCCAAAGCCGAGCGAAAGGCGACGAAGTCATCCATCGAGAGCGCTCTCTTTCCGAGCGGAGTCAGCTTGCTCCCGAAAAAGCCGTCGGCATTCACTACGATGAGCTTTGGGCGGAGCTCGAAGCGCTCGAGAATGGCGAGCGGGAACTTGGCGGAGTCCTGGGCACCGAACGCCAAGTTATAGACGTCGAGGCACCGCTTGGCGAAAGCAGGGACGGCGTCTTCGGCGCGCAGCCCGAAGTGAACGCGCGAGTTTCCGAGGATGAGCACGTCGGCCCCGCGCATGCGCTGCTCAGTCCCTTTCAGTCCTCGGGTGAGGACGTAATAGTCCAACTCACTCACGGGATAGAAGTCACCCTCGGGCGCAGGCACTCGGAAGTACCGGAGCCCCGCGGCGAGCTCGGGCCGCTGCGACACGAAGGCTCCCGTGGCGAGCAACGCCGCGAACAACGCCGCGAAGGTGAGCATCGGCCCGGCGTTTGGCGTCGACCCAGAGGTTTGCGCAGGAGCTGGCGTCACTTCGGCTTCACCATCCTCAGAATTGAAAGTAGATGAAATCGGACGTCGGACCGTAAGCGGTGACACAAGCATAAAACATCAGCGCAGTGAGCGCCGATCTCTCGGTGTCGGTCGCCGGCAGGCGGATCGCGGCCCGGGCGTGCATCAAGAAGAGGGGCAGGAGCCATATGAGGTCAGCCAGCTCCGATGGGCCGGCGTCCCAAGCGCCCGCACCCATGACCAACACGAAGTCAGCGGCCTGCGACGTCGACTCCGCGCGAAAGAACACCCAGGTCACCAGCACCGTGCCCTGGACGACTGCACCCCACAAGAGCGCCCGCAGGCGCCCGCCCGGCCGGTGGAAGCCGATGACGCGTTCCACCACGAGGCCGAGACCGTGAATGCCGCCCCAAATCACGAAGTGAATCGCGGCGCCGTGCCAGAGTCCCCCGATCAACATGACGAGCATGAGGTTGCGGAGCGTTCGTGCCTTCGACTGTCGGTTCCCTCCGAGCGGTACGTAGAGATAGTCTCGAAGCCACGTCGACAAGGAGATGTGCCACCGTGTCCAGAACTCTCGAAAGCTCGTCGCGATGTACGGATTGTCGAAGTTCGGGCGGAACTGAAAGCCCAGCAGATAGGCCAGCCCGAGGGCGATCGACGAGTATCCCGCGAAGTCCGACAAGATCTGACCCGAGAACAAGAGCGCGGTCTCGAAGGCAAAGCGAGCGTTTCCAAGCTTCGTCACGGAGGGCCACCGCGCGTCGACGAGAGGTGCCAGGTTGTCCGCGAGCACGACCTTGAGGAAGAGTCCCTGAATCACGAGCTCGGCACCGCGCAACAGAGCTTGGGTCCGAATTCCGCGCCGACGATGGATCTGCGGCATGATGTCCCGGGCCCTCACGATCGGACCCGCGACGAGCTGCGGGAAGAACGAAATGCCCAGCAGGAAGTCCCGGAAACGCTTCGTCGGCGCGAAATGACCGCGGTAGACGTCGATGGTGTAACTCATCGACTGGAACGTGTAGAAGGAGATTCCGATCGGGAGGATGATTCCGAGAGGCTCCCTCTGCGGCCCGAGACCCAGCTCGCTCCAAAGTCCGATCGCGAAGTCGGCGTACTTGAAGAAACCGAGCAGCCCCAGATTCACTGACATCGAGACCCAAATCAGGACCTTTCGAGCTACGGCTGAGTTGGTCTCGGAGATCTTCTTCGCGGCCAGCCAGTCGATGGTCGCGCTGAAGAGCAGGATCACCGTGTAGGCCGGGATGTGCCAGCCGTAGAAGACGAGGCTGAAGAGGAGGAGCGTGTGGAGGTAAGCGGGCGATTGCTTGGTTCGTCCGAAGGTGAATCTCGCGAGCAGCGTCAGGGCGAAGAGCGCGGCGAATGCGAACGAGACGAACGTCATCCGGAGAGCGCGAAATCCTCGGCTTCGACTGGCGCCGCGTCAAGGCCCAGGAGCGGCTGCGCGAGCCGCATCAGCTGATCAACCCTCGATTCGGTGACCGTGACTGGGTGCACGACCAAGTTGCGCGATAGGTCGACGATCTGCGCTCGGCGCTGGGCAAACCACAGAGGACACGGAGCAGGAACGCAGAGAACACAGAGGATTTTTGGAGAAAAGTCCTTCGTGCCCTCCGTGTTCCTTCTCTGTGCTCTCCGTGGTTCATTCAGAGGTTGAGCTGAATCGCCGCAGGTCGGTCGTGCACCCACCGTGACTCGACTCTGCCTCGACTTTGATCCAAACGGGTGGCCGCGCTTCCGTCGCGCGGCGAGGCCTCATTTGCGCCGGTTCTTCTTCCGACTCAGCTCTTGGAGCTTTCGCTTCCTCTTCTTCTCCGCTCGCTGCTTCTTCGACGGCGCCGAAGGGGCGGCGGCGACGCGAATCGGCGGTCGTTCGTCGAGGTCGCCGCTGAGAAGGGCTGAAAGTTGGGTATCCTCCTCGGGCAGCTCGTCGGTCAGCCTGAGCGCCAAGAGGCCTTCTCGCTCCAGGAACTTGGCAAGATCCTCGAAAGAGGCGACGTCGGAGATTGCCACCGAGCTCGCGCGGACGATGGCTTGACCGTTCACTTCTCCATCGTGCCACGTGGCGTCCAGGGCGATGGGTCGAACGTCCGAGTCGATCTGGCAGATGATCGCCGCCGCGAAATGCGAGACGGTGGCCCGCTGAGGTCCGGGGCACTCGGGAAACCGCCGCAAGAGCTCCTGAACCGTATCGATTCCTTCCTGGAACCGCCCATACCGAAAGGCGCTATTGGCCAAGGACGCTGCCGCTTCACACTCGCGCTCATCGACGGCCACGGCGCGCCGCCAGGCGTCGCAGGCTTCGTCGGTGCGATCGAGTCGGTCCAAGTAGTTTCCGAGGCGACGCCAACTCTCGCCGGAACCTACGGTCTCTGTGTGCTCACGGAGGTGTTCGAGGGCTCGAGTGGGCGACTCGACTGTGGTTCCGTCCCAAAGGTGCGGCAGCGCGGGAAGCACGCGCTTTTGCGCTAACTCGCGGGCCTCGGCGGCGTCCGCCAACATAGCTGCGACCAGAGTTGTCGAACCGAACCCGGTCACTCGAAACTCGTCGGCGACGCCGCACTTGGGGCACACCGTGATTCGATCGAACACGACTCGCTTGCCGAACTCCCCTTCGACGAAGACCTGATCGACTTTCTGCTCGAAGGTCGCTTCGCATCTCAGGCAACAGACCTGTACGCCGAAAGGCTCGTGGGGGAATTGCTTCGTGGTGACTTGCTGGGGCATGGATGAGTAGCTCTAGTAACAGGAACGTACGACGACGGCCACGCTTCCGTTCGAGATTTCGAGTCTCAGCTATGCTCGGGTCGCCCGAGACGGGTAGCATTCCTTGGGTTCGCAGGCGTACGCCGGGTCGGCCCCGACAAAGCCAAAGCCACGTGCGTGTTGGCGATCCATCCAAACGAAGGTCCCAGCCTGCTCGCGGAGTGGACGCTCCCGACGAGGGTTCCGTTCGCATATGGAGGAGCGCGCGTGAAAGTGAGCCGCCTAGCTGGCACCCTCGCCGCGTCCGCCCTCGCGCGGCGATGACGCGGCGCCGACGAGCCTTCGCATGCGCGTCGAGCTGAATCACGATCAAATCGGCATGACGATCCTGCGCTGACCGCGGATGGAACAGGCGACGGTTTCTCGAACCCGTCGTCCGCCTGGCGTGGACCCGTCTTGCAACAGGCAGAGCTCTGTGGGATTTTGGGCCGTGTCTGAGGGAGTTTCGGTGGAGGGCTGGCGAAGTTCGTGGTTGTTTCGTGCACACGATTTCGTAGGACGATGACCTTCACCACACTCAACCGCTTCGTCGCGCTCGAGATGCTCGAGGCGCGCGAGCCTACTCGTCGCGCTCAGTGCCGGAGGGGGCTCGAAGAGAGCCGGTGCTTGAGTCGCTCCACCTGAAGAACGTCGGCCCAGCGCCCGAGATGAAGCTGGAGCTCGCGCCTCGACTGAACCTCATCACCGGTGACAACGGCCTCGGCAAGAGCTTCCTGCTCGACGTGGCGTGGTGGGCGCTCACCCGCACGTGGGCGCGGCAGCTCGTCATACCGACGTCCCAGAATGCCTCGATCGCGTACGCCTACACGAAGAGTCGCGGATCGTACTCATACACCAGCACCTATGAGGCGGGCGTGGAGCGCTGGTCCGTGCAGCGAGGGCGGCCGCCGATCCCGGGGCTCATCGTGTACGCGCAGGTCGATGGCGCGTTCTCCGTTTGGGACCCGGCGCGCAACTACTGGAAGGGTGACGCGCCCGACCGCCCCAACGCTTACCTCTTTTCGGCGACTCAAGTCTGGGAGGGCAACGAGCATTGCGAGGGTCTCATCCGGGACTGGGGCTCATGGCAGCGTGAGCACGGTGCGCTGGAGCTCGTGAAGCAACCGAGTCCTTCGGACGAGGAGGTCGAAGCCGTCGATAGAAAGCTCCACACCGCAGGCCTGTCGGACATCGACCGCTTCTGGGTTCGGTGGGGCTACTTCGTCGAGCAGAGAAAAGCGAAGTCACACCAAGCCAGGTCGGCAAAGTCGGTGGCGATGAAGTCGCCCCGCAAGAGGCGCGGGCCGTGATTCCGGTGTCCCTCGCGCCGGAGCCGTCCGATTTTGACGTGCGGGTCGCTGGCGGCGACCTACCGGCCTGAGAGATCTGGCTTCGTTATTTCGGACGTCCAACCAATGGAGGCTTATCAGCGAGTTTACTTGCTTGTCACGAATTCCTCAGCTCCGTGCTGCCCGCGCGTCGGAACCTCTCGGTGAGTAGGCGGTCATACCGAGAGTATGAGTCCTCGAGCGCTACGGCGGGGACGTCGTTCCCGTGACCGTGCCACGCTGGGCTGCCGAGGCCGTGGAAGTGGTGAGTACGCTCGGCTCTACGGCCTGCTTCTGAATCGCCCGCAGGTTTGCCACGAAGCTGTGGGAGCGGCCGCTCTGGAGGTTGAGTGAGAACTCGAGCGGCTCGAAACCGTCCGCGCGGAGGTGAATTTTATGTGGGCCGCTCGGCAGATCGAGCAAGATGGGCGGCTCTCCGAACGCGATCTCGTTACCCTCCCAAGTCACGTGGATAGGGACTCGCGGGCTGCAGTCGATTTCGAGGTTGGGCTCGCGAGCTCCCTTTCCCGAGAACAACACCGCGACTGACGCAACCAGCACTACCAAACTCACGGCGGCGGCCAGCCACCACTTGAGTGACACCTGGGCCCTCGCGATGGGTACGTCCTGAGTCTTGGTCGATACGTTCGAAATCTCGGGTGCCGTCTGCGGCTCGGGCGGGCCCAAATAGGCGGACTCGGGCAGCGGCTCCTCCAAAGGCACCGGCGGCGATTCTGGCGCCGTCATCACGTCTTCCGGCGCGAGCTCGAGCCCGGCTTTGGGACGAGGCACGAGCATCGTGCGCTCCTTGTCCGGGCTCGTCGGAGCGACGAGGGGCTCGATCCGGCCCGACTGGGCCGGACCTACCACCACGTCTTCGGGTCGTCCGTGCCGAGATGGCGGGCGCGTGGGCTTTTTCGGCGACATGAGATCCTCGAGCGCATCGTCGAGCGATCCAAACCCAGATGCCTTGGCCTTGGCCCCGGCCGGGGGCTCGGCGATCTTCTCCAGGATTTCTTTTCGAACGTCGTCCATTTCTCCAGGCGGAGCTCGAGGCAGCAGGACGGTGGCGTTGTCTGGCGCCGGAACGGCCGCGTTGACCGACAGAGGAAGCTCGAGCTCCGGGAAGGCCTCGCCCGAGACCGCCTGCGCGGAGACGGTCGCGTGGTCTGCGACGTCGTCGGTCAGACCGGTGACGTCGAGCTCGACGTCGGATTCGAGGCCGGTCTGAGTCGACTCGTCGAAAGGATCCTCGACGTCGGCAGATCCATCGAGGGTGGGCGCATGTTCGAGCTCTCCGGGGGACCAAGGCGACCGACCCTGGGTCGATGCGGGCCGATTCACGACCTCGGCCAGGTCGACCTCCTCACTGAACGCGACGGGTCGGGACCCGCGCAAGGAAGCCGCGCGACTCGGGCGCGGTGGCTCCACGTCGAGCGGAATGAGCTCGTTTTCGTCAGGCTTGGAGCGGGTGACGACCCCCTTGCCTTTGGGCCTCGATCCGGAGCTCGACTCGGCGAGCTGGGCGAGCCGAGCGCGCTCCTGCTCGATCTTCGCGCCGAACGTCTGATCGAGGAACTCACGGATATGGTGAAGATGAAGAGCTCCCGTTTTCGACGAGATCTGATGGATCGCGTCGATGATCTCGGTGGCCCACTGGTATCGATCTTTGGGAGCCCTCGACAGCATCTTCGTCACGACCGCGGCGAGCTCGGGGGAGACGTTCGGATTGACGCTGCGAATCGGGGGCGCGCTGGCTTCGACGACCTTGCGCATCGTCGAGACGTCGTCAGGTCCGAGAAAGAGCCGCTCGGCGGCCAGCATCTCCCAGAGCACGATGCCGAGGGAGAACAGGTCGACCCGGCGATCGACGGTCGTTCCGCGCACTTGCTCGGGGGCCATATAAGCGAACTTGCCCTTGATCACGCCTGCGCGCGTAGCGCCTCCGCTCACCATCGCCTTCGCGATCCCGAAATCGCACAGCTTCACCTCACCGTCGTAGGAGATGAGAATGTTCTGCGGAGATACGTCGCGATGAATCAGGGCGAGATCTTGGCCCGAGGCGTCTCGTTGACGGTGAACGTAGTCGAGCGCCTCGCAGACCCGAGTGACGATGTAACACGCGACATCCTCGCGGATCCGCGTTCCCTGCCGCTTCAGAGCTTCCAGGAGCGAGCGCAAGTCGATGCCGGCGACGTGCTCCATGACGATGTAATACGAGTCGGAATGTTTCCCGAGCTCCTGGATCTGAACGATGCACTGGTGGTGGAGCTTCGCCGCGATCCTCGCCTCGTTGATGAACATCGACACGAACTCGTCGTCCGTGGCGAGGCTGGGCAGGATCTTCTTGATGGCGACGATACGCTCGAACCCTTCGACGCCAACGGTCTTCGCACGATAGACCTCGGCCATCCCGCCGGCAGCAATGGGCTCCAACAATACATAGCGCCCGAACGGAATGGGCTTGGCAAACAAAGGCGCTGCTAGCGTAGGGCATCATCGGTCCGGTGGCGAGCTTTCATCCGGGCAATCGCCGGACAGAGCGAGTCGGCAAGGTGCCTTCCCGGACGTTCGCTCGCCGAGGGTCCCTCGTCGCGGAGTGGATACACCGCGGCGCCGGAGCTCAGTTTCACGGCGACTCGTCGGAGCACCTGAAGGAGCGCGGTACACGTCCTCGGAAGCTTTTTTGACTGTCTATCTACGCTGAAACCACAGACGACGCGGAGAGAAGACACAGAGGACACAGAGGATTGCTCATTCGATCCTCTGTGTGCTCCGTGGGCTACGGCTCTGTGCTCTCGGTGGTTTCTACCTTGGTCTCGAATAGCTATGAGCGGGGACCTATACTCAGCTGAGTTGGCTCGGGTGATCGGTTATTTCTTCCCTTTCCCCGCCGCCGCTACGACGGAGCTGAGCTTCGACTGTTTGTCCTTGGCGCTCGCTACAGACTGCTTCTCGAGAAGCTCCTTCTTCTTCTTGGCTTGTTCCTTGGCCTTCGGTGATTTGTCGCCCATGGCCCACCATCGCACCAGGCCGACCTCGATACAACTCCGTCGCCCAATTTATCGCTCGTCCAACTTCGCTCCGACCCAGCATTCCGCTCCGAGCAAGCCGAGGAGGCGCAAGTGAAGCACCGGCGAGTCGCAAGCGGGCTCACGATCCGCGCGATCGAATGATCGAATTCGGGCTTCGGACGCGGTCGAGCGATCTTGACGAGCGATCTTGACAATGGATCTCGAAGCCGACCGCCGGATCATCTTCGGGCGGCGAGGGATTCATCCTTGACCGCGGGCTCAGCGCGCCACTCGTTTTCGCTGAGCAAGAACTCTTCGTCGATCATCTCGCCGTCGTGCTCCGGATGGGTTGACTTCGGCGGGCTTCGTGGGCGTGAGCGTGAATCGTGGGCGTGGGGGTGGACGATTTCGTGGGGGTGGGCGAGAAACGTGGGACTGGAGGTGGACGAAAACACTCCGCCGATACTCTCAAACCTCAAAAATGGCACAACTTCGTGAGCATTCCGATGACCCGGGTCAGGAGACTTTCGGTATCCGTCTCGAATTTCAATCGGGTGCAGCCGGGCCTGGATCTGAGTGCGCTGCGGGGAAGTTGTTCGCAAAAAG
>CAYXDO010000093.1:0-42417 GCA_964463485.1 uncultured Myxococcales bacterium
ATTCCAAGTGATCCAAACTGCTTGGACTTCGAATTTCCCCGCAGGCTGCTAGAGCTTCACGGCGGGGTACGCATCAGCCCGTAGCCAAGCTCCCGACGGGATCAAACGATTGGTCTCATAAACTCATCCTCATAAACTCATCCTCCGTGCCTCCTGGCCCGCCTGACCAGGACGAACGCGACGGAGCTGAGGGCGACCCCGAAGAGTCCCTGAACGACGACGAAGATCGGTCCGAACAGCCCGAAGAACAACACTTCGGGACCCGGAATCGGAAATCCAAACGGCCGCCCGAACGTCGCGACGTGGCAACTCATCCATCCGAGGGCGAGCGCCACGAACAGGACCTGATCGACCACCAGGATGGACAAGCTCCGAACCACGGCCCAATGAACCGACACGCCGAGGAGCGCTACGGACGAGGCGATCAGCAAGGACGTGGGAATGAATACGTCGCGCGTATTCACCGCCGAGAAATCGAGCCCTCCTCGGGCTCGTGCAAAGATCCCCAAAGTGAGCACCAGGTTCGCGGCGGTCCAAATCAACCACCGCGCCACGCCGCCTTTGCCGTGCCGGCGCCAGCAAACCCACACCACCCCTCCGAGCACCAGCGAGCCGAGGCCCGCGCCCCTGAGCCATTGTCGATTTCGCTCCCGATCGTACAAGCTCGACCACGTGGGCCTGGCTGATGCACCCAGCCAAACAGCGAGTTGATCGCGGTTGGCTGCGCGAAAGCGTTCGATCGCCCCATCCCGATCGTCGGCGAAAGCAGCGTTCAGCTTCGACCGATCAACGATCTCCCAAAGCTCACCGAGCCCATCTTCACCCGCTCGCATGTGCCGAGGGAAAGGAAGACCGAGCAGCACCGAGACGATCGCCGCCAGACTGCGACCATCCAGGAGCTCGGTCGGTTGCTCACGCCGAACAATCCCCGCGCCGGAAAAACAGGTCAGGACCCGCCGAATCTCCGGGCTCGGGCCCCCGTGCCCTCCCGCGTCCGTGTGCCCGTGGTCCGCGGTGAAGATGATCAAGTCTCGACTCGGATCGATGCGATCGAGAAACGCTGAGAGCTCCGCGTCGACTCGCCGGACCGCGTGGGCATACTCAGTCGACGCCGCACCGTGGTCGTGACCTGCTTGATCTACGTACACTGGATGAATGAGCAAGAGCGGAGATGGCGTCGCACGGGCGAATGCGTTCTCCTCGGGCTTCACCAGGGTGTACTCGGTGAACCCATCGGGGAACAATCGCTGCCAAAACGGGAGCTCACTCACTCCGCGGACGGTGCGACCCGACCGCCGAGCGACCTGCCAGAATGACTCGGCCGAGAGCGGGCCGGGCTCGTCGTTGGTGCGGGATCCCGTGCGATCCTGCTCGAGCCCCGTCGAGAACTCGGCGTAGACCGGCGTGGAGACGGTGAGTGCGCCGACGTCGGTCAACCGACACTGACCTTCCGCGCGCAGACGAGCCACCGACCCCAGCTTCTCCGCAAAATCCGCTCGCAGCCCATCCACCAAGACGAAGGTCGCGTGCCGAGGCAGCGCCTCTGTACCCATAGGGACGTGGTCATCGACCTCGACCATGAAATAGCCCCGGTGATTTGCGAAACGCGGGATGAAGTCGTCTCCCATCCAGTAGCCCGCGGCCACCGCGGTCAAGCTGAGTAGGAAGCCCGCCACCAAGACCGGCGGGTCGAGCGGTAGAGCCGCAGGCCTCGCTGACGACGTTGGGTCCACTCGACGACGACTTATCACTCTCCCCAGCTTCTGTCGCATGATTTGCCTCCCAGACGCCGTGCTACCAAGGCGTGGGTTTCGAGACGTTCGACCTCCGCCGGTCCGACTCACCTGCGTTTGGCACGTGGACCGCGCCGAGGGTTTAGTCCCAATTTCCTCGAATTTGATCCTGATGGATGGTGCGGGTATGAGCCCCGACCCGTGCCTGGCCATGGCCGACGCTCTCCATGACGCCAAGCCCTGGAGCTTCCTTCACCACATGATTGGCGACCCACTCAGGTTGCTCGGTCTGTACACGCGTACGAATCCAGCGCGGATGGTCACTGCCGTCCGAAAGGAGCTCGTCGATCTCGATCACCGCGCGCTCGCTTCCTTGGAGAATCAGCCGGGCGAGCAAGCAGAGGCCGCGAGGAAGTTGCTCTCCGGGGCCATCGACCACGCAATTTTTCCCCGGGACGACCTCCAAACCCTCGCGGCGGGGGCAGACCCAGCGCTCGCCGAGGAGCTCGGGGTTTGGATCGAGAAACATCGAGCGTTGGAAAGGAGGCTGAGTTGGCTGCTCGACACGCGCGGCACGAAGAACCGCTTGCCCCGCCTCGATCCGGAGAAGGACTGCGACGAGATTTGGTGCTACGTCCGCTATGCTTTCCGTCCCGAGCACGTGTGGGGACTTTGGGGCAACGCGATCGAGCGAATCGCCCAAATCGAAGCCACCAGTACTTTCTTTCACAGCACCGGAGAGGCCGAGGCGAGCCCGGTCCGACGCACCGAGGACACCGCGATCTTCTACGCCTACTTCTTCAATTGGGGCCCGGATACCTATCACGGCCGGAAAGCCATCGAGCGCATGAACCAAATTCACGGGCGCTATTTCATCCACAACGACGGCATGAAATACGTGCTCTTGAACGCCGCCTTCACGATCCTCGACGGGCTCGAGCTCATCGGACATCGCGAGCTGAGTGACACCGAGCGCCTTGGTTATTTTCATGCGCAGGTCAACATGGGCAAGGCCATGAACATCCAGGGTCTCACTCACGACTGGGACGAGATGTATTCGTGGTTCGGACAGCTCAACCGGCTCTTTCATGGCTACTCGCCGCAGAAGAGGCGGATGTTCTTCGCGATCGAAGACGCGTTCGACCGGAAGATGAAGACGCCCAAGCCCCTCACGAAGCTCAGGCAGATGTTCGCATTCGCCGGAATGGACCCTGCCTACCAAGAGTGCCTCGGAGTCCGCTCCTCGAACCTGCGGCGATCGATCAGTCGGAAGATGTTCTGGGTAGCGGCCAAGTTGCGCGACCTGCTCCCGCCCGAGCCCGACGCCCAGAGCTTGACCACCTATCTCACCTACCCGGACGGAGTCGACGTCGAGGACCTAGGGGTCAAGGAGAGGTCTGCCAGAATGCCGAGCGCCTGCCCCTTCTCAGGCAGCGCGATCGGCGCGATCGAGGGTCGAAGCCGAGCATTTCCGGAAGCTCAGGTGCCGTTGCTGACCGCGGGCGACGCCGTTCAGCCGGAGCTGCCGACGGTCGACTGGGTCGAGGTGCATAGACACGACAAGCCCGACGATCTCTGGGTCGTGTTCGACGGCCACGTCTATGACTTGAGCGCCTTTGCCAAGAACCACCCAGGCGGCCTGCAAGTCCTCGTCCGGGGAAATCGGAAGGACATGACGCGCGCGTACGCGGCGGCCAAACACACCGAGCTCACGAAAGTCTTCGCGCTCAATTTCCGAATCGCTCGCATCGCACCTGCTCCCTCCGAGGAGGACCCGCAAGGCGAGCCAGCAGGCGCAGAGGCCGCGCCAGCCTGACTCAGCCAGGCCGAGCCGATGGCGGGCGAAGCGCCAGAATCGCGACCCCTCCGATCAGCTCCACGATGCCGATGAAGATCATTTCGACCTCGGGCAACCCGTCGACCACTATACTGAAGACTCTTCCGACGACTTGTCCGAGCACCAACAATCCGCCTACGTCCCCCAACACGGGCAACTCGTCCTTCCAGGCGGCGAAAACGAAGACGACCGCGTGCGCCAAAAAGAGACCCGTGTAGATCGCGCGATACTCGTTGAGCGCGTTGGTGTTGGGCAGCTCGTAGTCGAACGGCCGCGCCATGAAATGGGGATCGATCGACGAGGCAATCGCGATCACCAAGAAGACGAGGGCCGCGATCGCCAAGACCCATCGCCTCAAAGCTCGTCGCACGCACACAGAGTATGACGACTTCGCACGAAGCACGAGGGCCCGTGGTCGAATTTGCATCTGGGAATTGCGTCTCCGAGCTCTTATTGACTCCGTCTTCGGGCGGCCCTAACGTGCAGGAGCCTGCCAGCTGGTGGGCAGTGCGACACACGGCGCACCACCAGGATACTCGATGGGGTGAGACGCCCCTGCCGGATTGAGTCAGACTCATGCGCAAAGACGGGCCCGATCACTCAGCCGAGCCTGCCGCGACCGCTCGACCTCCCCGTCTTCCATCGGCTTTGTTGAGCTCTCCGCGAATTCTTCTGGGATTTCTGATAGCCGTCATCGGTTTCGCGGCGACTCAGCTCGCCTCGCTACGCGCCGACAACGACGTCCACCTTTACGTGGACACCCAGGAACCGCAGAAGGCCATTCACGAGCACGCGGTGAGCACGTTCGCTTCGGACCACGAAGCGCTCATCGCGTACCGATCCCCGGACATCTTTTCGACCAAGACTCTCCATACGATCAGATCGTTGGGCGAGCAGCTGGAGCAGCTCGAAATCACCCGAGGCGGCAAACCGTTTCGGTTCGTGCGCAAGGTGACGAGCCTTTTGACGGTCAACGACGTGGTCGGGGAGGAGCTCTCGTTTCGGGTCGAGCGGCTGGTTCCAGCGCCGGTCCCGACGAGCACCAGGGCCCTCGCGAGCCTTCGCGAGCGGGCCAACAGAAGCCCCGTGATTCGCGAGATGCTGATCTCGGCAGATGGCGAGAGCGGACTCGTCTTTGCGCGGTGTGACGCGAGCCTCGACAGCGTCGAGACTCAGGCGGCCGCACAGAAGATCATGGACCTCACGCAGCGAGTCGCCGCCGAAGACTCCTCGATCGAGTTCCTTCACTCGGGTCGAGTCATCGCCAATGGGGTCGTGAATCACTACGCCAAGCGCGACCTCGAGCGCCTCACCGGGGTCAGTTACCTCGTCATGGCGATCTTGCTGCTGCTGTTCATCCGCACCGCCTGGGGCATGGTCGTGGGGCTCTTCAGTCTGGGAGTGTCGTTGGCTGCGGCGATGGCCACGCTGGCGGCGATCGGCGGCGTGGTGAGCAGCGCAACTCTGCTGCTCCCTCCGCTGATCTTGATGCTGACCATGGCTCACCTCGTGCATTTTTTTTCGGAGCTCGGGGAGAATGCACACCTGGGCGGCGACGCCGCGCGACGCACTCTGGCCTCGGTGGTACCGCCCGCGTTCATGGCGACGGTGACCGACGCGATTGGGTTTGGATCCCTGGGTTGGAGCACGATTCCGACGATCCGTGATCTCGGTTTCGCCGCGGCGGTCGCGGTGATGGTGTCGTTCTTCGTGTGCCTCTCTGCGTCGACCCTGGTCTGGCGGAGAGTACCGGTCGATCGCTTCGTGGCCCTGAACGGCGTCGGCCGCGCCGAGTGGTTCGGTCGAGCTCTCGAAGGCACGTACGGCATCGTGTCCAGGCACACGAAGGCGGTGCTGATGACCACGCTCGCGCTCGCCGCGGCGAGCGCATACTTCGCGGCCAAAATCACCACCGACACCGATCCGCTCATGGACTTCGTCAAGGCCGACACGACCCTCGTCAAGGAGATCGAAGCGGTCCGCGACCTGTCCGCCCGGGCCGACTTCTACACGCTCGTCCTGCGGTCGGGGCGGGACGACTACTTTCTCGATCGCAAAGCGCTCGAGGAGCTCGAGGCCTTGGAGTTGATGCTGCGGAGCGAGCTGCGGGCGCCCGTCGTGATCTCGGTTGTGAGTTACCTCAAACTCATGAATCGGGCCTTCTTCGCCGACGATCCGGCTCGATACACGCTGCCCGAGACTCGCGAGCAGGCCGCGCAGCTCCTGTTGATGAACGACGACAAGGTCGTCCACGAATACCTGAGCCGCGACGGTAGGGACGTCAGGCTGCTCGTGGGTCTCCCGCGGGACGTCGTAACGACCCATTCGGAGCGACGAATATTCCAGGCCGCCGAGGCCTTTCTCCAGACACGATTTCCGAAGGAGGGGGGCGTCGATGCACAGGTCACCGGGATCGCTCGACTCTGGGAAATCGGCCTGAGCGCGGTGACCGATACTCAGCGGCTGAGCTTGGGATCCAGCGTGCTCATGATGTTCCTGCTGCTCGGGATCGTATTTCGTTCGCCGACGTTGGCGCTGTGCGCATTTCCGCCGAATCTGCTGCCCATCTTGATGACCTTCGGCCTGATGGGAATCATCGGCATTCCTTTGAACGCGACGACGGCGTTGATAGGCGGCATCGTGCTGGGTATCTCGATCGACGACACGACCCACCTCCTCTATGCGTACCGCGAGTATCTCAGGGAATCAGGTGATGCCGCGAAGTCGCTGGAACGAGCCTTCATGGAGAAAGGCCGAGCGATGATATGGACGACCCTGGTCTTGTGTCTGGGGACCATCGTCTTTCTCGGTGCGGGATACTTCAAGGGTACGTCCGACGCTGGGCTCCTCATGTCGGCCGCGATCTTCTTTGCGCTCCTGTGTGACTTGTTCACGCTGCCTGCGCTCGTGCTGTCCTTCCGCCCGCGATTCGGCGTCCGGCCGGGCAGCGGAGCTCGTCAGGTTTCATGAAGACGTCGGGTTTCATGAAGAACGTGTCCGAGGAGCTCACGGAGCTTGGGAAGCTGCGCTTGCGACCGGGCGACGTCGAGCTCACGCTCGATGATCTGTTTCTGACACCGCTGTTCGCCAACGCACCTCCGTCGGTGGAGCGACGTCTGCGAACTCTGCGCGGCAAAGGTGCGGCCGTGGCGCGACGGTTTCGCGCGGGTGACACCGTGTGCCGGCAGGGGGAGCCGGGTTGGACGGCGTTTTATGTTCTTCGCGACGTGGACATCGAGCGAATCGGGCTGCCGCCGATTTCGGGCCCGGTCGAGTCCGAATCGCGCCCGAGGTTGAAGATCCCGAATCAGGTCTCGGTGACCATGCCGATGTTGTTACTCGACAGGAGCACTCCGGTGGTCGGACACGTGTCGGTTCGGCCGTCCGCCTCTCGCGCCAAGGTCCAGCTCGGCTTCCTCGAACGAGTGAAGAATCAGCTCGTTCGACCTAAGCGAAGGCGGAGCGTACTCATCGACACCTCGATGACCCTCGAGGTCGGCGAAGAGGGAAGTCTGGTCGGTCAAGTCAGGAAGGGAGACTTGTTCGGGGAGATGAGTTGTTTCAATCACACCCCTCGTTCGGCGACCGTGCGAGCGACCGTGGATTGTTACATGCTCGAGCTCGTCAAGAACGTGCTCGAGGATGCCCTCGAAAACGACGAGTTCAAAAAGGCGCTCGACGAAGTCTATCGAAAGCGGGCGCTCGAAATCGGTCTCCGCGAAGTGCCCATTTTTCAGGACGCCCCGATCGAGCTCTTGCAGGAGGTGACGCGACGGGCTGAGCTCGTTCGGCTCGAACGCGACGCCGTCCTCTTCAGAGAGGGCGATGCACCGGATGCAATGTACCTCGTCCGGATGGGTTCCCTGAAGCTCGTTCGCGACGGCCGAGTCCTCGCGTATCGATCGCGCGGCGATTCCGTTGGAATGGGTAGCCTGCTCGCCAACGAGCCCCGAAGGACGACGGTGACGGCTCACTACGCTCACCCAGAGAGCTCGCGGGGGCGAGGCTCGCTCGGAGCTCGCGTGGAGGTCGTCCGCATCAGCCGCGACCTATTTGACGACGCCTGCAAGATGTTTCCTGCGATCCGTGCCAAGGCGGGCGAGATCGCCGAGCGACGGTCGACCCACGCCACCCATGATTTGGCTCCGTCCGTCGAGAATCATGCCGGCTCGCTTGGGCTGCTGGCAGCCGAGAAGTTGCTCCTCATCGACCTCGAACGCTGCACGCGCTGCGATGATTGTGTGGCCGCCTGCGCAGCGACCCACGACGATGTGCCGCTCCTTCGGCGCGAAGGCCCTCGCTTCGGCCACTACCTCGTAGCTACTTCCTGTCGGCAGTGTACCGATCCGCAGTGCCTGGTGGGTTGCCCGGTCGGATCGATCCATCGTGGTTCGAGCGACGAGATCGAGATCGAGAGTTGGTGTATCGGTTGCGGAATTTGTGCCGAGCAATGTCCTTACGACGCCATCGCCATCGGCAAGGGAAGAAGAGCCCTCGTCTGTGATCAGTGCACTTCGTTGGGCGACGGCGAGCCGATGTGTGTTCACGCCTGTGGCCATGACGCGGCGATGCGAGTCGACGGGCGGTCCTTCTTCGCGGGCTGGTCTCGACCCAAATGAGCCCAAAGCCCTTCGAGCGCCGTCGAGCCTGGATATCCGTCTCGGCGCTCTCGCTTTGCCTCTCGGGCGGAGCCCTCTTCATACTCTCCGGGCCACGAGCTCCTTCTGATGGCGCGGGCTTGGTGTTCGGTGTGATTTCGGCGGGCGCGATGGTGTGCTCCGGACTGTTGGGGATCCGAAAGCGACTCCTCCGCGTCAGACTCGGATCGGTCTCCGCGTGGGTTTCCGCACACCGGTGGCTCGGCGCGCTCACCCTCGTGTTCGCGCTTTTTCATTGTCGACTCCGATCGGGCGGAACGCTGACCACGGCGCTGCTCGGCAGCCTCGCGCTGACGAGCCTCTTCGGCCTGTTCGGAGCCTTCATCCAGGCGATCGTTCCCTCGGTCATGACGGCGCGGCTCCCCTCCGAATCCCCCGAGCTCAGCTTCGAGCCGCGGCTCGATGAGTATCGGGAGCAGGTGGCGTCCCTGATAGAGTCTGTTCGTGGGAGGTCGGAGTCGAGCCACCGGACGCTGATCCACTTTTGGGAGTCATTCATCGTTCCATTCTTCGACGATCCGAGCTCACCGGCGACTCTGGCGTCAGGAACGGGCGCGACCCTGGCCTTCGACACACTCGTCGGGAGCGTCGGGCCGGAGTCACGAGGGACGGTCGAGCAAATGCAGCAACTTTGCCGAGAGGCGCGAAGTCGAGTCGAGGAAGCGCGACTCCAGCGTATGCAGCACGGCTGGGAGCTCCTGCACATCGCGCTGTCGGTGTTCGTATGGGTGCTGGCAGGCATTCACGTCGCGGCCTCGCTGTACTACTGAGTCGAGCCGGATGTTTCCCAAACGCAAATCGCTTCGTCGCGGAGCATATCTGGTCGGTTGCCTCGTCGCCGGAGCCTGGGTGAGCTTCGCGTATGGGACACGTGGCTCGGAGCTCTGGAGCCCAGGCACTCTCGCCCGCGGCCACGTTCAGGGGATGGAGTGCCGAACCTGTCACTCCGAGTCATTCAGACGTTTTTGGGAGCTCGTTGGTCTCGAAAAGCCGCGACTCATGAATAACGCGTGCCTGAGTTGTCACGAGACCACCATCGGCCATGACAGACTCACCGCGAACGCCGCCCACGGCGCTGCGCCTTTGAGCGGCGAGCCTACGCGGTGCTCCTCATGTCATCTGGAGCATCGCGGCGATGTGAGTCCTGCCGTGTCCGACGGGCCTTGCCTCTCGTGCCACGCCAAAGGGGAGAAGCCGATTCGTTCGTTTCCGGAAACTCACCCCGAGTTTCGCGCCAAGCCCGAGCGGGCGGTGCTTCGGTTCGACCATCGCCTCCACACCCGAGGCGACCCGAGAAAGGCACACCCGCCGCTGGCTTGCGGCAGTTGCCATCGGGCCGCTGGCACGGGTCCTCGCCAGCGAGGCGCCTATATGGATCCGATTCGCTACGAAACTCACTGCGCTCGATGCCATGCGCTGGCTCCGCCGCCGCGCCTCGAGCATCGATTCGCCGTGGTGGTGACCACCGATCCGCAGCCGTGCGCCAAGTGTCACGTGCTCGAGAGCCGTGACGGCGTACCGACTGTCGCCCGAGCGGGGCCGAAGCCTGGTGCTCGCGCGGAGCGCTGGTATGGCGAGGCCCGTTTCGATCACGGAAGACATACGTCCAATGTCGATCGCGGCGCGCCGCAGGGCTTCGACGCGGAGTGCTTCGTGTGCCACGCAGCGATCTCGACCAGCACTCGCGCAAGTGACGTGTCGCTGCCTGGACGGTCGGAGTGCGCGAAGTGCCACACCGCGGGGAGCGGAGCTGCGCTGGCGAGTTGCTCGACGTGCCACACGTTCCATCGCTCGGGAGCTCGTGAAGGAGCGAGCTACGGCGCCCGGCCTGAGCTGGCGGAAGCGGGATTCCGCGAGACCCGCTTCGGTCTCCGTCGCGGGACCCCGTTTTGGCCCGTCGCCGCATTCTTCGAGCTCCCGCGGACGATCTGGAAAATGCCGGACCTTCGTCCGGGTACGCCTGAGTTCGAGGCCGAGGTTTTCCGGAGATACGGCCTCTTTCCGGCCGATTTTCCGAACGACGGCCTGCCGCTCGGCCTGATGAAGACGAACAAGACCTTCGCCGAACAGGACGGGTTGATCATGACTTGTGAGTACTGCCACTCCGCGAGCGTCTTCGGGAAGGTGGTCGTCGGCCAGCCCAACCCCTTCTCCGACATGGAGACGCTCTTTCGAGACTTGGGCGTCGCGACCGGCGAGCGACCGACCGATCCGCTGTATTCGAAGACTCCGGCCCGCAACTCGGTAGTGAACGGCGCAGATCAGATGGGTCTGTTGGGTTTGGTCGTTCGCTCCCCCGACTTGTCCCTCGACCTTCCCATTCTCATGGCCGTGCGAACGAACCGCGCGATGGAGCTCGAGCCCGAGTTCGCTCGCCTGGCCTACCTCAAGACTCCGGCTTGGTATTTATACGCCAAGAAGCAGACCGGAGCCGCAGGCTTCTACGCGGACGGTGGTCAGCCCAAGGATGGAAATTTCGCGGCCTTCACCTATTTAGTGACCTTTGGTGAATTCGAAGGCGAGGACGTGAGGAGCGCGCTCGTGGATTGGCAGAGGTCCGGCCACGACTTTCTGGCGACGGTGAAGGCTCCGCCCTACCCATTTGCCATCGACGCCGAACGGGCCGCTCGCGGACGAGCGGCCTATGACGAAAAGTGCTCGCAGTGCCATGGAACGTACGACTCCCCGGCCACCGCCGAGAGCCTCGAGTATCCAGGCCTCGTGGTCCCTCGAGCCGAGGTCGAAACCGACCCGCTCCGCAGCCAGATGCCCGAGTCGTTCGTCGCGCGCACCAAGACCGTGTTGAAGGAGCGGTATCTCCTGAGCGGCGGGTACGTAGCTCCACCGCTCACCGGCATTTGGGCGCGCGCGCCATACTTACACAATGGGTCAGTACCCACCCTTCGACAGCTCCTCGACCCGACCAAGCGGGTCCCACGGTATTTGCTCACGGCGAATCCGAATCGGGAAGCTGACTACGACCAGGCCGAGGTCGGCTGGAGATTCGAACCCATCCCTCCGGGTCCGCCCCCAGCCGACGCCAAAGCCTACGATCCGGAGCAGACCCCCGGCCTGGGAAATAGTGGCCACGCCTACGGACAGGACCTTTCGGACGAGGCCAAGTCCGAGTTAATCGAGTTTCTGAAGACACTCTGAGGTGGCTCGCGGCCTACGTGGCGAAGCCGCCTGGCCCGACGCGTCGGCGTCCCCGCTCGCTTCGCGACCAACTCGGTCCCCGGCTCGGACGGCCGATTCACGCGTACGAGCTCGTCATTCAGCCTCCGGAGACTGGACGCCTCCGCCTCGTGTTGATCGAGGACAGAGACGTCGCGAAGAAGATCCTCGATCACCTTGGAATCCCAGCCGACCCGCCGAGGTTCGCGCCATCGCGCGGCCTTCACGCGGAGCTCGAAACTTCGGCTTGCTTGGACTGGAATCGCGAAGTACGAAGTCCGCGCGGCGCGTGATCAAACACTTCTCAGCCACGGGCTTCCGCATCCTGGCGGACGTCGCCTGCTCGCTCGAGCCGTTTTCGGTCTTGGTCGGTCCGAACGCGTCCGGCAAGTCGACCCTACTCGAAGCGCTCAAGGTCCTCAGCAGAATTGCAGCCCTCCGAGCCAACAGCGGAGGAACTACGGTAGGGCTGAATGGGTCGATCACGTTCGAATCGCCGCCGATCCAACTCGTCGTGGAGAACGGGCAGTTTGCGTGGCGGGTTCCTGGTTCGGCGGTCGGCGGAGGGCCCGCGGCGGACGTCCCAGCGGTCACGCTGTCGCTGAAGCTCAACCCGAATGCGCTCCGGTCGGCGAGCCAGTTGGCAGCCACGATCGACGTGCTTTCTGAGGACGGGCATGGGCTCCCTGCACTGCTCGCGGATTTCAAGTTGAACGACGATCCTCGGCTGGGCCGCATTTTGGAGATGCTCCGGACGATCGTACCGACCATCGTGGCCATGCGATCGGTCCGTGACCCCGGCAACAACGTGTACAAGCTCGTCTTCGAGACGCTCGCGGCGAAAGAGGTCCCCGCCCAATACGTCAGCGATGGTACGATGTACACTCTCGGATACTTGGCAGCGATAGAGAGTACGCGGGCCCGATCCGCGCTGCTGTTGATCGACGACCTCGACCAGGGCTTGCACCCACGTGCGCAGGTCGAGCTGATCGGGCAACTCAGAAAGCTTCAGGAGGTCAAACCTGATTTGCAGATCGTCGCGACGAGCCACTCGCCCTATTTGCTCGATTGCTTGGCCCCGCGTGAGGTCCGGATCGTAGCGGTTGGAAGTGATCACACCGCGCGGATCGCGAAGCTGACCGACCATCCTGAGTACGAGAGATGGAAGGATGTGATGGCCCCGGGCGAATTTTGGAGCTCGGTTGGCGAGAGCTGGGTCGAGAGTGCCACCGCCGCAGGCGCAGCAGGCGGGCGATGACGACAGTTGGCGTCGTCTGTGAGGCCGAAGACGATTTCGCCACCGCGAAGACTCTGATAGGCCGAGTGCTGTTCGAGGAGGCGAATTGGATCGACGGCGACACCTACCAGCATGTCTGTGTCTTCGCGGGCCTGGAGCCCGGCCGGCAATTCACGACCTGGACAGGGTTGCCACGCATCCGGCAGAGCTGGCCGAGACGTCAAGCCCACGGCAAATTCTCGGGAGAGCCTGGAGCGCCTATGGCCACGGCCGCGCGAACCGCGCTTCTCCATTTCTTCGCCGCCGACCCGAGACCGGACGCCGTGCTGCTCATGAAAGACGGGGATCACGAGGCACCGGAGCGGCTTCGCGGCTTGGAGCAGGCCCGCGACCGACGTTCGCCGATGCCCGTGGTGCTCGCCGTGCCCGTGCCAGAGCGAGAAGCCTGGTGCCTCTCCGGATTCGTAGCGGAGACCGAGGGAGAGCAAGAGAGTCTCCAGACGGTTCGGCGGCGAATAGGTTTCGATCCGACCGCAAGTTCGCATCGTCTCAGCTCGAAAAATCCGACCGACAAACGCGACTGCAAACGGGCGCTCGACGAGCTGACCGCGTCTGTCCGCGAACGAGCAGAGAAGTGTATCGCCGAGATGCAGCTCGAAGCGCTCCGACGGAGAGCTCAACGGACTCTCGAGTTTTCTCGAAGAGGTGCGAGCTCACCTCGCACCCCTAGTCATCGGCCACGCTCCTTCCCGGCAGGTCGGACCGTGAGTACGTGCTTGTCGGGAGGTCTGAGTCGGAAGTCTGAGTCGGAAGTCTGAGTCGGAAGTCCGAGTCGGAAGTCCGAGTCGGAAGTCTGAGTCGGAAGCGGAGGAAGGTCCAACTCGCGCCCCGAGGCGGCGTGAAGAAGTGGGCATCGCGATGGCTACCTACGGCCCGGCCCAACGAATTGCGCGCACCCCTTTGGAGTTCCCATCGACGACAACCAGCGCAGAAAAGTCGAATCGATCGGACCACTCAATTGAGGTGCTGTGCGATTCTTTCCCACCGTACGCCACCGCCTGAGGATCGAGACCACATGACAAACAGGGCCCTACCCTTGATGTTTTCCAAGGGCACCGCCCCGAATTGCCGCGAGTCAAAGCTAAAGTCGCGGTTGTCGCCGATCACGAAGACGCTTTTCTGGGGGACCTGGAAAGGCTCGAAATGATAAGCCGAGCTGCTGCCGTTCCAGGTCACCCAGCTTCGGCCTCCGAGCTCCTCGGTCCAGGCTTCGCATTGTTCCGGGAACTCGTTCCGATCATTCCGATCGGAACGGCCGAGTGTGAGCGTGGGATCGCAATCGGTTTCCGCGCGCTTCCGGGGCACCGCCCGTCCGTTGACCCACAGAGTCGATCCTTGGAGCTGAACCGTATCCCCCGCAACCGCTACGACGCGTTTGACATAGTCCTTGCTCGAGTCGAGCGGGGAGCGAAAGATGACGACGTCCCCCGGCGCCGCCTCGAACGTCCTGAGGACGTAGAAGTGATCGTTGGCCGCGAGGGTCGGGGCCATCGAGCCAGCAGGCGCCTTTCGCATTTCGATGAGATAGGCGCCCGCCGCCCACATCGCTGCGGGACCCAACGAAGCCAGAATGACTTGGCCCAGCGGAAAAGGCCGCGCGGACGGCATACGGGCAGCCTCTGCGCCGGCAAGAACGCGCACCACGAGCACGGCGAATAGCAACACGGCGCTGGCGAAGGGGGCAATCAGAGCCGCGGCATAGATGCACCCGCCGACGCACGCGAGCTCGAGCGCGATCCATAAGAGTCCGCGAATCGGGCGGAATCGTGCCATCGGACCCACGCCTGCCCCAAGAAACAAAGACAGCAGCAGGGGCCGCGAGCGCACAGCGATACTTTGTCAGTACCCAACCGGCCTGTCCAGGACTACTCTCGATCGCTCGATCGCTTTGGAGAATCTTGCCTTGATCGCAGAATTGCGATCTCGACTCGTGGTTCCGCAAGGCCCCTCGACAAGCTCGGGGTGACCGGACTCATCGGATTCGCAACTTCGCGAGCAACGCCGAGAATCGGTTCACGTCCGCGAACACCTCAGGATCGCGACGAGCTCCAATCGAGGAGGGTCTGATCGAGCCCATGAACCCGCAACGTCCGCATCGCCAAGACGCGGTTCACGGGAGCCACTCGTACGTGGCGAAGACCTGATCGTTTTCTGAATACGTCCCCGAGTAACTGTCACTGGACCCTGCCAGCACTAGGGCGCCGAGTCGAATGACTTGGTGATCTCCGAGGCGAAGGCTGACCTTCGGCGCAATCACCAGATCCCCTGGATCGAAGGTAGACAAGACGAAGAGCTCGAGCTCCAAGTCCTGATTCCATGCCGAATATCGAGCGACCCCGGTCGCGCCGGGCACGAACACGTCTCGGCCCGACGATGCCGCTCTGTTCGCCCTCTCGAGGAAGAGCAGCGGAGCAGGCTGAGAGACGTCGAAGACGGAGATCATGAACCCCTCCACGGTCACGAAGAAGTCTCCCTGAGTCCACTCGGCCCCAACGACCGAGTCGAGCCAGCGTTCGGTCTCTGCCCGCTGATTTCGGAAATAGACCAGCCGCCGAGGAGTGAAGGCCGTGTCGAGCTTGAAGATGAAGGGATCGAGTTGCAGGGTCCCGTCGATCCCGAAAAGTGTCCTCCGCACGATCTCGCCCCGAAACAGGTGCTCACCGGCCGCGAGCGCCCGATTGAGCTCCGCGAGGACGGGAGCGAGCGTCGGATCCGAGAAGTCGATGGGCGACCTGTCCCGGGCGCGCTGACCCAGGATCCCGACCAACCCTCCGAAGGCTGGGTTGACGCTGAGCTTCGGGAACGGTTCGAAGCCATGATAGAAAGTCGTCGAGACGTCGGCGCGATCGAAGCTCCCGGTGAGTCGGAGGCCCACCGTGGCGTTCTCGGGAGTGGAGCTCGGGAGCTCGGTGAGGAGGAGTTGGTCGAGAGTCCGGTCGAGAGTCTCTGGTCCGAGAAAGGCGTGCAGGCTCGGCGCGGCGATGGCGCGATCGAGCGCGGTATCCCAGCCCGTGACGAAGTAGCGCGCAGGCGTGAAGAACGGCTGAACCCATCCGCGCACGATCAAGGGTGCCTCGGTGAACACGACCTCCGCCGCGAACACCGGGATCTTGTTGTCTCGCTTCGAGTCGAAAGTACCGCGGCGAAGATCGACGGGGTTGAGTATGTCGCTCGGCGCGATGAGGTCGCTCGAGCCCCACGCCGCCACGAGCGTCCCGAGGCGGAGCACGAGCGGGCCCAGGGACCAACTCAGATGTGCCTCGGGAAAGTCGAGGAGCAGCGTGGCGCGGTCGTCGAACGAGCGCACGACGCCGAAGAGGTAGCGGATCTTGGGGAGCACGAAGACACCCAGCTCGGGCGTGGGCTGCGCTTCCAGCTCCAAGGAGGCGCCGATGCTCAGCTCGAAGAGCTGCTCCTGCTCGCGATCGAAGGCCGTATCGAGCCCGAGACTCAGCTCGAGCCGGATCACCGAGCGAAGCAGCGGCTCGTGCGCCGACGCGCCCGCTTCTCCCAGCTCCGAGCCGGCGGAATCGAACAGCGACTCCCCGCCCGCTTCTCGGCTCTCGTGAGCAGGAGACTCATCGAAGAGCGGAGACTCTTCGAAGAGCGAAGGAGCCGCGGTGGGCGTTCCGACGCCGGAGAGGAGCAGCAAGAGCTCGAACATGTCCGAGCCGCGAACGGTCATCTCTCGAGCGCGGCTTGGTCGAACTCGGACTCCGGGACCTGCGACTTGAAGTCGATACTCTCCACTCTGAGCTCGGTTTTCGTCCGCTCGGAGGACGTCTCGAGGAAGGAGCTCGTGGGGATCCAGCGATCGTCTCTCTTGGCGAGCTTCTCGGCCCAGTATCTCTTGATCACGGTCGCACCAGGTTTGTCGTAGTAGTCGGCCGCGAGCGCGACGAGGTTCTTCTTGTGAACCCAGATCATCACCTTACCGTAGTCGCGCTCCACGCTGTTCTTGGGAACGGCCTCGAGCACGAAACACCCCTCTCCCTTGTAGTCTCCGTCGGGAAGTGATCTCCACCTCCAGTCGTCGGCGTCGAACCCTTCCAGATCGGCGTAGGAAAAATCGCTCTGCACGAAAGGTTTGTGCCGCTCGGTTCCGACGATGCGCTTCACCTTCTTGAACGCGGGAAGGTACAGGAACTGCTGGGTGTCGCCAGCGGTAGGCTCGAGCGACAGGAACTTGGTGCCGCTGATGTCGGCGGGCCCGAGAAAGGTGACTCTGGACCGGCGGCTCGATCCGGACTTGTGAGTGATGACGGTCAGCCGGCGCTCACGATAGCGGCTCCCGTCGCGATACAACACCATCTGGAGAGTCGCTCGCGAATGACTGGCCGAGAACGCGCTGTTCTCCGAAGCGCGCGCGGCAATACTCTCCGCGCTCTCGGCAAAAGCGGCCTGCTCGAGACCGAGCGCGAGGATGAGAAGCGTGCTCAGGCGAATCATCGTTCGTCATTAGCTCCGAAATGCGCTCGTCTGCGCAACGAGCGCCCGAAATCCGTGGGGCTAGGTAGCGGTGGGGCGGCCCTGGAGATTGGACTCGTGACCCCCCTGAGTCAGTAGCCGCCCCACTCCATGTGATCGTCGGTCTTCAGGGCCGCGCCGTCGTGGTCGAAGAGACCGCTCGCAGACCAACTCACATCGGCCTCCACGTCGACCCCGGCCGCCTTGGCCTCGGCGACGGAATCGAAGTGGCCGTAAGTGAAGTCTTCGTTGTCGCCACCCTTCTGGAAAAATCGAATCGATCCTCCGAGGATCTCCTTGGTCTCCACGTGGGTGAAGATCTCGACGGTGACTTTGGGCTCGCCGATGATCACGTGCTCTTCGTTGTCCAACTCCATGTAGCAATTCTCTTCCATGGACGCGCGCATACTCTCGGCGAACGCCTTGGCCTCGCCTTTCAGCGTGTCGATCGCGACTTCGTTGGTCGAAGCGACGAACGGAAACGCCTTCGCCTCGTACTCCATCCTGTCGAGGATGTCCTGCCTATCATCCGCCGAGAGCTTCTTCCAGTCAGCCAGGCCGGCCATTTTGGGAGTCTCGGAGGTTACTTCGGAGGGAGCCGGGGCCGCGAGCTGCCGCGTGTAGCCTTCCTTCTCTTTCTCGGCCAGCTTTTTTCCGTAGGCTTTGACTGCGTCGAGCTCGGAGTCGAACGACCTCGTCTGAGTTTGACCGTCCGTGCCGAGCCGACCGAAGCGAATCAGGAGGTCGGTCGACTGGACCTCGAGCTCGTAGAACTTTCGGCTCGATCCGGCTTCGAAGGTGAGCATGACTTTGGGCGCTATCCCTTCGAGGCTTTTCTTGGGCTCCGCCGCGAGGGCCGCCCGGACAGCCACCGTACCCTCGCCGGCCGGAGCCTTCGGTGCGACGAGCTGAGCTTTGGCCGTCGTCTTCGCGAAGCCGTCGCCCGCACCGGCCTTGGTCAAACTCACCTTTGGGATCGCAGCCTGGGTCCGCCCGGTCGCGGCAGCAGCGGATGGGCCCTTGGAGATTCGAGTCATGGGCGTGTCGATGCCACCGCGGGCTCAACCTGTCCAGCGAATCCCGCGTTCTCTCGAAGTGCAGAGGCGACCCTTCCTCTGCGCGGTCGGTCGAGTTCGTGCGTTCTCTTTCGAAGCCCGGTATAGAGGATCGCGAGTGACACGTAAGGCGGACGCCGTTCCGGCCGCCCTCGGCCTCGGGGGCGTCCTTCTCACGATGGCTGCATGCGCGAGTCAGAGCCCTGCGCTGGTCATGCCCCCCGCAACTCCCGCGCTGTGGCTGGCAGCCGGGACGCCGGAGGCTCCACTCCGAGAGTGGCCGGCGACCGCCACGGTCTCTTGCGACCAGGAGGCGAGCGCGGGCCTCGAGGAGGACTCCGGGGAGACGTCGGAGCTCGAGACGATCACTTCGACCACCAACGAGTTCCCGCGCTACACGTCGGATCTCTTGGACGACGAGCTTTCGTTTCGCTGGGCCAACGACCCGCTCTCGCTCGGGTCGATCGCCGTCGGCTTCACCCACGAGGGGCGATTGATCAATGCCGTCCCTTTTCCTGCAAGTGAGGACGGAGCCTGGACTCTCGTGTCGACCGAAGGCGCCTTTGGCACCGCCGAAACCGTCTCGTATGTCACGGCGGCCGCGAACCGAGTCAAGCAACTCCATCCCGAGGCGCCGCCCCTGCGAATCAACGACACGAGCCTCAAAGAGGGTGGCTGGTTCCCTCCACACCGAGCGCATCAAAACGGTCGGGAGGTCGACCTCGGGTTCTACTTCAAACCCACGCCACCGGACTGCAGGGGGTGCGGTCGCGTGTTCGACGCCTCGCTCAACTGGGAGCTCATCAAGTCCATCGTGATTCTCGGGGACGTCGAGACCATCTTGGTCGATCGACGAATTCAGCGCGTCCTGTACCAAGCTGCGCTCGACGAGGGTGAGGATCCGGCGTGGCTGGATTCTCTGTTTCGCTCGGACGAGGCGCTCCTGGAGCACGCACCTCGCCACCGCGACCACTTTCACGTTCGATATTTCAATCCGCGTGCACAGGAGCTCGGGGTCCGATTGGCCTCGGCCTTGGTGGTGGAAGAGCGAGAGCGCTCGCTCATCGTTCGCGTTCGCTCCGGTGACAGCCTGAGTGTGATCGCAGCTCGGCACCGAAGCTCCATTCAGACCATCAAGAAGGCCAACCGACTCCGGGGGACCTTCCTTCGCGCGGGCCAAGTCCTGCGAGTTCCCGTGCGAGGTCCCTGCACGGATTGCCCCGTTCCACGGCCTGTCCAAGTCCCGGCCCGTAGGCTTCCCGGCGGCCTGAGCGCGAGCCTCTTCTGATCGAGAGTCCTCTGCTTTTCTTCGTGCGCTGTTCCGCCCGATGGGATAGGTTTGTCGGGCCCTGTCGCTGGACCTATACGCTGAGTTGGCCGCGATCGTGAAGGCGCTCGAGGACGAGGGCCTTGATTATGCGTTGTGCGGAGGCGTCGCGCTCGCAGTGCACGGTATCCCTCGTGCGACCAAGGACATCGACATTTTGGTCCCGCCGAGCGCGGTCGAACGTGTCCGAGCCGTCGCACGAAGCTGCGGATTCAAGTTCGACGCCCTGCCGATGACGTTCCGGAGTAGCGGTATCTCGGTGCGCCGGTTTGCCAAGTTGATCGAGGGCCAGCCGTTGATGCTCGACGTGTTGGTCGCGGACTCCGTGCTGCAAGAGGTGTGGGAGCGGCGGGAGCGCGTCGAGTGGCAGGAGGGTCGTCTGTCAGTTGTATCCGTGGATGGCCTGGTTACGATGAAGCTCGCCGCGGCCAGGCCTCAGGACCTTGCCGACGTCGAGCGATTGCGGGAGTTGCAGGATGGTTGACTATCGGGGCGAAGAGGTGACTGCGCGCCTCAAGGCGATGGGCGAGCTGAGTCGGTTGAGCTCATCGCCGAGGAGGACGGTCCCGATGGACAGAGACTCCGTGACCGCGCGCCTTCGCGAGATGAGCGATTTGCTGCGTTTCTGTGTGGCTGTGCGAAAAATCGGGGCGCCTGCAACGCCGACCAAATGAAGGCAACTCACTTCCGGCCGAGTTGGCCTCGCGACTCTCTCGATTCGGATGGGTTCCTGGGTTTGGGCACGACCTCGAGCGGTATCGGCTCGACCTCATGTGGATTGGGCTCACTCGACCGAGCGGTCGATCCGCAGATCGGCCCGGTCTCACGTCCTCCGCTCCTCCACTCCATCGCGTGGCCACGTTCGCCGGCCGGTGGTCAGGGTCGCGCATGGTTTGCGCGGGAATTCGTTTCATCGCCCCGAGCGGTCCGCGTGACTCAGCAGCGTTGCTAGCGGCAGCCCGAATGCCCTCCCCCCGAAGGGATTCACGGCGATCGCGACCGCGGAGGTCTCGATTTGCCGAAGCCGCGCTAAGATGGGCTGATCGAAGTGAATCCGCTGCGACGCCAGACCCGGCGGAGCAGCCGGTCGCTTCTAGAGGCAAGGTGGCGCGCGCTCGACCGGACAGCTTTGGCCCGCTTCCCCAAAAGCGGGCGAGTTCGCGCCCTCGGCGGGAGCACGCGCCCCATGGCGAGACGCTCGGACGCTACAGGCTGCTTGGGGAGCTCGGGCACGGCGGGATGGCGTTCCTGTACCTCGCTCGCGCGGAGGGGCCCGCCGGGTTCGGGCGATTGGTCGCCATCAAGGTCCTGCACACGCACCTGTCGCGCACCCAGGACTTCGTTCACATGTTCCTCGACGAAGCTCGTACGGCCGCCCGGATTCACCATCCGAACGTGGTCCCAGTCCACGAGGTCGGCGAAGCCAACGGCGAGTACTTCATCGTCATGGACTACGTCTCGGGCGAGAACCTCGCGTTTTTGCTCGAGCGTACGTGGGGCGCGGGCAAGCCGTTCCCGGTGCCGCTCGCAGCCCACCTGATCGCGTGCGCGGCCGAAGGTCTGCACGCGGCTCACGAGCTCACCGATCGGCGTGGCCAGCCGCTCGATGTCGTGCACCGCGACGTCTCGCCGCAGAACATGCTCGTCGGGTTCGACGGCGTGCTTCGGGTGGTCGACTTCGGGATCGCCAAGGCCGCTGATCGCGTCACGCACACGAAGCCCGGCGCGCTCAAAGGAAAGCTCGATTTCATGGCGCCCGAGCAGGTGCTCGCGAAGCCCGTGGATCGTCGCACCGACGTGTTCGCGCTCGGCGTCGTGTTCTGGGAATCGACGACGGGCAAGCGACTCTTCCGAGACGAGAGCGACATGCTGACCGCCCGTAGGATCGTGGAGATGCCGGCGCCGCCGCCGTCGGCGCTCGTCGCTGGATATCCGAAGAAGCTCGAGCAAGTGGTGCTTCGCGCGCTCGCGAAGGATCCGGCCGATCGCTTCGCCACGGCCAAAGAGATGGCTCAATCGATTCGGGAGGTGCTCGCGGAGATCGCTCCGCGGATCGGCGCCGAAGACGTTCAGCGGTTCATGACACAAGTCGCCGACGACCGCCTCGCGCGCAGGCGTGAGCTCGAACGTCGTGCGAGCCTCGACCCCGACGCGGATCTGTCCGACGCGATGGACGGATCGCTGCTGTCCGACTTGGGCGCGGTTCGGCGTGCGCTCGACGAGCTGGGCGGGTCTCCGCTCGTGCTCACCGTGGGCTCCGCAGCCGCGGAAGAGGCCGAGGTGATCACGAAGCCGCACAAGACACCGTGGCTGTGGGTTGGGCTCGCGATCGGCGCTGTCGTGGCGGGCGTGGTGGCGGCAGAGTGGTCCATCGATTCGAGCACCGTTCACGTCGAGCCCGTCTCACCCGCAAAGGCGCAAGCGACGCCGGTTCAGCCCGCACAGCCCGCTTCAGCGCAGGCTCCGGCGCAGCCGTCGCCTTCGCACGCCGAGCCATCGCCGACCGAGCCATCGCCGACCGAGCCATCGCCGACCGAGCCCTCACACGCCGCGCCATCGCCCCCGGAGCCATCGCCCCCGGAGCCATCGCACGCCGAGCCATCGCCGACAGATCCCGCGCGAACGATCCCGAGCTCGACGACTCCTCCCGTACGCGCGCAGGTGCCGGCGGATCCGAACCCGCCGGCCGCAAAACAGCCCGAACCGAAGAAAGAGGTGCGGGCGAAGCCGCCCACCAGGGCCCGCCCCGCTTCGAAGAGAGCGCGACCGGAGCGGCCGAAGAAACACGACGATCTGTTCGAGAGTGACGAGCTGTGATGCGGTCGATCGCCCTCGTCACGCTGTTGATGTTCGGATCCGAGGCTTCGGCGCAGACGGACCGAGAGCGCGCCAAAGCGTTGCTCGACGAAGGCAACCGGCTCCTCAGAGGCGGAGATGCGCCAGCCGCGATCGAAAAATACGAAGCGGCCTACGCAGCGTTCGCGAGCCCGAAGATTCTGTTCAATCTGGCGAAGGCCCAACAGAAGGTCGGCCGCGAGCTCGACGCGGCGCGGACGCTCGACCGCCTGCTCTTGACGGCGCCCGGTGACGACAAGTCGAGGGGCGAAGCGGCCAAGGAGCTCGCGAGCCTCGAGGAGAAGCTCGGGCGATTGAAGGTCGCGGGCCCAGCCGGGTTCACGGTGATCCTCGACGGCGACACTTGGGGAACGCTTCCCGTCGAGCCGATTCGGGTCCAGCCGGGCGCTCATGTCGTTCGCTTCGAGGGTGCGGACGCCTTGCCGCTCGAAAAATCGGTTCAGGCCGGCGCAGGCCGCATGGCGTCCGTAGAGGTCGAGCTCACCGATTTTGCCCACGAGCCGGTCGCTGCGATCGATCGCACCGAGGAGCCGAGCAGTGAGGAGGGTGCGTCGCCCACGCCCCCCATCGAGGCGGCGCCGGCCAAGCCACCCTACCTGCCGCCGACCGTGGTGGAGGAGACTTCGGTGATCTCGAACCCATGGTTCTGGGGCACGATTGCGTTCGTTGCGGCCGCCGGCGCCTCGCTGGCCATAGGGCTCGCAAGCCAAGACGCCGCGCCTGACGACGAGCTCGGGTCGACCCGATTCTCGGATTGGGAGAAGTGATGAGAAACCTCGCCGTCATCGCGTTGCTCGCACTTGGTTTGGGCTGCAACGAACAGTGTCGAGAACAAGCTCCGGCGATCCGCCTCGACCTCAAAGCCAACCCCGAGCTCGCGTCGACGATTCGATCGTTGCGCATCGAGCTCACCGTGGCCGAAGAGCGGCGGTCCAAAGCGTTCGAGGTCGAGCGAGAGATCTCGGACGGGGCGACGGCCCTGCGTATCGATTTGGAGCCCTCGCTGACCAGCGCGGTCGACGTGGACGTGACCGTCCATGCGTTCGACGGTCCAGGCGGGGTGGGAACGTTGCTCGGCTACTCTACCGGCCACCTCGACGCGACGCCCGACGGATGTAACACGTTGACGCTCGACATCACGCGAGAAGGCCCCGACGCGGGCGTGGACGGCGGCTTCTCAGACGCCGACGGCGGGCCAGTCGATCGGGGCTTCGAAGACCTCGGGGATACGTTGGGCGAAGATGCGGACGCTGGTTTCGAAGACTTGGGCTCTCCGGATGACGTCGGGTCGCCGGACGCGACGGATGCGGACCTCGGCTATCCCGACGCGACCGACGCCGGTTTTCCGGACGCCACGGACGTCGGCTTTCCGGACGCGGGAACGTGCAGCAACGGGATCGCGGAGGGAGCCGAGCTTTGCGACGGACAGGACCTCCGAGGCATGAGCTGCATGGAGCTCGGCTTCGTATCGGGGCGCCCGACGTGCAACGGTACGTGCTCCGCGATCGATACCAGCCCGTGCTCGAACTCCATCTCGAGCGCCTCTGATCTCGCCGCGGCTGTCGCGAGCGCGATCGCTTCGGAGGGCCACGAGGTCGTCGCCATTCCGAACGGCAACTACGAGCTTGGCATCGACCTCACGATCGATGAATGCGTCGCAGGATGCCCAGGCGGTCCAGACGGCGTCACGCTGCGCCCTCTCAACGGAAGCGTGACCATAGAGGGCACGATTCAGATTCGGTCCGGCAACGTCACGGTAGAGGGGCTGCGCTTCTCGGACGAGTCCCGGGCCATTCGGCTGCGCCGCACCTACGGCGCGGACAGCGGCCACAACGTCATCAAGAACAACCGCATCTCGAGGAGCGGTGAACGCGTCGAGGTCGGGATCGACGTCGAGTCCGACGACAACCAGATCCTCTCGAATTGGGTCGAGAGCACAGCCATCGAGGCCGGTGAGGCTGGGATTCGAGTCGTCTCGGCGAGGCGAACGACCCTGGCGATGAACGTGGTTCGTGGGAATTTCGTCGCCGGGATCATGCTCGAACGAATTCCTGCGTCGACCGGCGCGGCGGAGACGACGAGAGTCGATCACAACTCCGTGCTCCTCACCGGGGCGGGCGTGTCCATGACGTTCGCGGACAGTCAGAACCTGTGTGCCCGGGCCAACGTGCTGGCCGGCTCGATCACGAGCACCGCCGTTCAGCTTGAGAACGTGGTGTTGGCGACGAGCTGCCCGGGAACGGCCTCGGGCAACAACGACAACTTCGGCCACGGCACCGCATGCTGGGGGAACGGCTGTGCAGCCTGCATGGCAGGAGGCGCGTTCTGTTCTCGGCAAGACAACCCCGGCTTTGCGGGCCAGACGGACATGTGTTTGCGGCCGGCCGGGAACCCGATGATCAACGCGGGCATCGATCTCGGGCTCGATCACGATGACGTCGGCGCAGGCCGGTTCAACGGGGTCGCGCCCGATCTCGGCGCCAGAGAGGCCGGGGTCGCGCGAACGTACGGCGGCCAAACGACGACGTGTCCGTGAACAGGTCGCCGCGTGCGTGTGGACGGATCCTTCGGGCCTGACCAGGACCCGGACTTTGGGCCTGACCGGGACCCGGACCCACCGGAACATTCATCGATTGCGCCCGCTTCACCCCCTGAGTAAGGGGGCCCCATGCGGCTTAACCGTGCTCACGCCCTCGTGCTCGTGATCGTTGCCTCCTGTGCGGGTGCGGGCGCTCGGCATTTCAAGGAAGGCGAGCGCCTGCGGGGCGCAGGTCGCCTCGACGAGGCGGAGAAGGAGTATCAAACCGCCCTCGAGAAGGAGCCTGCCAATCCCAAGTACCAAGCTCGGTTGAGCGGCGTGCAGGAGGAGCTCGACGGCGAGGTCGACAAGCTCTTGGCGGCGGCCCGTGATCAGGAGAAGGCGGGCGACTTCGAGAAGGCCGCGGGCATGTACGCCAAGGCCGTCGCGATTCGGCCGCGCCACGAGGAGGCCCGAGCGCGCCGCGAGCTCAGCGCGGCCAAGGCCAAGAATCTGGGTCCGGGCGACTGGTACCGAGCGGTCGCATCCATCAAACAGAAGTTTCCGGAGAATCGCACTGTCGGCAAAGCGTTAGAGGGAGCGAAGACCTCCGCGTACGCGTACCACCGCGACCAGGCCAAGAGCTTGCTCGCAGCAGACCAGGCTTCCGAAGCTCTGACGCACTATCGCAACGCCAAGGAGATCGACTCCGCTACGCCAGGGCTCGACAGCGACTTCGTCACCCGGGCGGAGGCCCTGGACGTCGCGGAGCAGGGCGACTTGCGCATGGACGCGGGCGACCCGGCCGGAGCCGCGGAGCTCTACCAGAAGGCGCTCGAGCGATCGAAGGACGCCGAGATCGAGGCGAAGCTGAAGAAGGCTCGGGGTGCAGCCGGTCCGTTGCTGGCCAAGCTCGATGCGGCGCGTGATCGCGCGAAGAAGGGCGACTTGCTCGGCGCCGTGAAGATGTACGACGCGCTCCTCGCGCAAAAGGGGGCGAGCGATTCGGTGCGCGCAGAGGCCAAGGACATCCGAGCTCGCGCGATGGCGGACCAGCTCGGAGCGGCTCGCGCGGCGATGGATCGAGGTGACGTGCCAACTGGAGCCAAGCGCGTGATCGAAGCCGTACGGCTCACCGAGTTGGCCAATCGCGGAGCGATCGAAGCCGCGATCGGCAAGATCGAGTCCAAGCCGAAAGAAGGGCTCGACGCGGTCGAGTCGGCGAGCCCGCCGGACGACGTGATGAAGGCCGCGCGCGCGCTCGCGGAGGCCGCTGCGAAAAAGTTGTTGGCAACGGCCAAGAGCGCGGCCGCGAGAGATCCAACCAAAGCTCTGGCGCTGTTGGCGGAGATCGCGAGCTTCTCCGACGTCATCGACGAGATCGCCACGTTCAGAAAGGAGCTGCTGTCGAAGTCTTTCACTGGGCTGCTCGACGCGGCCAAAGAGGCCGGTGAACGGGGCAACGACGCCGAGGCCGCGTCCCTTCTTCAGTCTGCGCTCAAGGCGACCAAGGTCCCCGAGCCCATGGTCGGTCCTATGAACGACGGGTGTAAGGCGCTCACCAACAAGCAGCCCTTCGAGGCCGAAAAATCGTTCGCCAAGGCGCTCGCCGCCGCGCCTCGCAGCAAGCTCGCGGAGGCCGCGCTCGAGATCGCACGTATACGCAAGGGAGCTGCGGAGCGAGACGCGCTGGAGGTGTTGCGCTCTGGCAAAGGAGACCGCGAGCTCGCGGTCGGCGCGCTCGTGGCGAGCCTCGCCTCCGACCCTGGGAGCTCGGCGGCCAAAGAAGGCTCGGCGATCCTGAAAGCTGCGGCCGAGAAAGCTGGCCCGTCCGCCTCGGACAAGGATCTCGCCGCCCTGTTGCGAGGCGCGTCTCGACTCGCGGGTGAAAGCGACGCCGCGTTCACCCGCGGTCTCACCGAGCTTGAGGCCGGACAACACGCCAAGGCGGAAGCCAGCTTCTCGAATGCCGCTGGCCCGTTCGCGGACCTGGCCAAAGACATCGCACGCCAGAAATCGATGGCGACTTTGAAGAGCGGCGTGAAGTCCGTCGACGACGAACCCGCCGCGCGCGCGCTGGCGAAGCTCTTGGCAGCGGACCCGAACGACTCCGATGCCAAGAAGGCCCTCGCGAGCTTGATCTCACGCGCCGAGGAGCGCGCCAAGGCCAAGGACGACCGCGGCGCCGCAAAGGCCCTCCGCCTGGCCACGATCGCCACCAGCCCAGCCCCAGGGCTCCTGGCCACGCTCGAAAAAGCGACGAACGCTCTCGAAGCAGGCGACGTCGTCGAGGCCGAGCGGAAGTATGGCGAGGCCACCGACCTCGAGGCCGATCATGCGGTCGCGAAGCCAGCGCTCGAGCTCGCGCGATCGATGCGCGCGACCGCGCTCGAGACCGCGCTCAACGCTTACGAGAAGAGCCCGTCCGAGATCTTGCCGCTCCGAACTCTGTTCGAGAAGTCGTTCGCGCTCGATCCCATGGGCGACACGACCAAGAACGCCTACCTTCAGATGCTCGAGACCGCTTCGCGATTGGCTCGCCGGGACCTCGGTCCGACCGCCGCGCTCCTCGATACCGCGAACACCGTCACGAAGCCCGACCAAGTGAAGGCGGCCATACGCGCGGCCAACGCTTCGCTGTCGAACAAAGACGCCAAAGCCGCGATGGACGCGTATGCAAAGGTCCTCGAGGGAGCCAAGTCCAAGGTCGCGGAGACCGGCCTCTCGATCGCGAAAGAGAAGGTCGAAGGCACGCAGAAATCGAGCCTCTCGGAGCTCGAAAAAGGCGCCGACGTCGACAAAGGTGCCGACGCGGCGGCCGAGATCCTGAAGGCCGATCCAACGAACGTCGAAGCCCGACGCGCGATCGACAAAGTGATCGAGCGGGCCAAGGAGGCCGATCAGAAAGGCGACCTCGCCGGCGCTGTTCGCTTCCTGCGCGCGGCCAATCGCGCTCGCGGAAGCGACGCCAAGGTCGAAGAAGGGCTCGCGCTGATCGAGAAAAACGAGCTCGAAAAAGCAGACGAATCGCTCGCCGGGATCAGCGACGATCCCGTTGCGACAGTAGGCGCGCAGATGGCCCACCGGCGCCGCACGAAGGCGCTCGAAGCCGGTCTGTCCGGTGACGACAAGGCGGCCGCGGAGAACATCAAGAAGCTCCTCGCGTCCGATCCCAACCACAAGGAAGCCAAGCGGGCGCTCGAGGGGATGCTCTCCCGCGCCGACGCGGCGGCGAAGAAGGGCGACGTCGAAGGCGCGGCGAACGCGATCGAAGCAGCCAAGCTCGCCACGAGCCCGAGCGGCACTCTGCTCGAGAAGCTCGACGCGGGGCTCGAACGCTTGCGCGCCAAGGACTTCGCGAGCTCCGAGCTCGAGCTGAAGGGGGCCGTAGAGGCCTCGAAAGATTCGCGGGTGGCGCAGTCCGCGTTCACCATCGCCAAGGGTCGAAGGCTCGCCGAGGAGAACCTGGCGCTCGCCGCGATCGCCAAAGAAGACCCGATTCCACACGCCAAGAAGCTCGTCGATAGCTTGAAGCTCGAGAACAAGGGCTACGGGCCCGTCACCAAAGCGCTCGGAATCTGCCAGAAGAACGCAGAGACCTTCGCCGCCAAAGGCGACGATGGCGGCACCGGCCGCAACCTCGAAGCGGCCGCGGTCCTCGAGGGGATCGGCTTCGAGACCATCGCACAAGCCGCGCAGAAGCTCGCCGCAGGCAACCACGCGGACGCCGAGGCGGAGTTCAAAGCCGCCAACGAAGGCGCCGCGAGCACGACCGCCGCGCTCGGTCAGAGGCTCGCCCGGATGCGCCGCATCACCAAGCTCAAGGAGGCCCTCGACACCGCCAAAAAGGAAGGCAACGCAGCCAAGACGCACACGCTCGTCGGCCAAATCCTCGAGCTCTCGCCTGACGACAAAGCAGTCAAAGGACTGGCAGGAGGCGCGTCGAAGGATCTCGTGGAGCGACGAGCGGCCGCGGCCAAGGCCCACCTGGACGCCGGGCGATGGGGCCTGGCCCACTTCGAATACAGCCGCGCGCTCGAGCTCGATGCGAATCACGCGACGTCGAAGGCGGGGCTGGAGGCGGTCGAAAAAGAGCTCTCCGAGAAGCTCGATCTGATCGTCGTCGTGGAGCGAGTGACGAAGAAGGCTGGCGGCTGCCTCGAGATCGAGGGTGCGTTGGGTAAGCAGCTCATGGCCGCGGGCTCGGAGCGAAGCGACCTCGGCGGCTACATCCTCGGCGCCAAGTGGACGGAGGCCGTGGAGAAGAAAGTCGAAGGAGCTCCAGCGCCCGGCGCGGGCTTGGGCGCCACCGTCACCAGCTGCAAGGTGGCCCCAGCCACCGGAAAGATCGAGCTCGACTGGGTGATCAAAGCGCCAAAAGACAACGCCACGGAGCTCGCGTCGGGCCAGCTCTCCGAGGAGCTCCCGGTTGGCCTGGTCCCTCGCGATGAGCAAGACGCCAAAGGCGAGCACGCCCAGCGAGTCCTCCTGGAGCGAGCGACGACGAAGCTCCTCGACGCAATCGTGGAGCAAAAGGACAAGATCGTCCTCTGGCCGCTGTTGGTGGCCGAGCACTTCGTCGCCAAGAACGACGCCGTACAGGCCGCCGACGCCTTCGCGAAGCTCTCCATGCGCAAGCGCCAAGCCTATGACGTCGACCGCGCCAAGGCGATACGGGCGTTCCTCGAGAAGACCTACGAGTGAGGCTCGGGGTCGACTACGGGTCGCGACGAATCGGGATCGCGATCGCCGATGAGCTCGGAGCTCGACCGCTCGAGGTGATCGATAAGACCAAGCGTGATCCCATCGCTCGCATCGCGGAGCTCGTACGTGATTACGAGGTCAAGACCGTCTTCGTTGGCCTACCGTTTCGCCTGAGCGGTCGCAGAGGGCCCGAGGTCGACCGAGCGCAGGCCTTCGTTGACGCGCTGGCCGTAGCGATCCCGGGCACCCCTATCGAGACCCGCGACGAGGCGCTCACGACGTATGAAGCGCAGCGCCGGATGATCGATGCGGGGCTGTCGCCGAGCGAACGCAAAGCGAAGGTAGACGCCTGGGCCGCCGCGGTGATGTTGGAGGAAGCTCTCGCCGCCGGCCTTGACGCACGTCGCTGAACCCGGCGACATCACGTCGTGCTTCGGCTTCCGAGGTTTCAGCTCCTCGAGCCCCGAACGGTCGAGGAGGCCCTCGCGGCGCTCGCGAGCTATGGAGATCGAGCGCGGATCATGGCCGGAGGCACCGACCTCGTTCCCAACATGAAACACGAGCTCGAGACCCCCGAGGTCGTCATCTCGCTCAGGGGGATCGAGTCGCTTCGAGGTGTGGCTGAGGAAGCGCACGCCGTTCGGATCGGGCCCCTCACCACGCTCCATGATCTGTCGCACCACCCGATCGTCCATCGATTTTTTCCGTCGCTCGCCGATGCGTGTGCCGAAGTGGCGGGACCGCAGCTTCGTCGAATGGGGACGATCGGCGGCAACGTCTGCCTCGACACGCGGTGTGTGTACGTCAACCAAACCTACTTCTGGCGGCAGGCGCTCGGCTTCTGTCTGAAAAAGGACGGCACGGTGTGCCACGTGGTGTCGGGAGGCCGCCGCTGCGTTGCCGCGGCCAGCAACGACTCGGGTCCCGTGCTGATGAGCCTCGGCGCGACGCTCGAGCTGGCCAACTCGGAGCGCACGCGGACGAGCACCATCGAAGACTTCTATGTTCAAGACGGCGTCTTCAATCAGCAGCGAGCACGCGACGAGCTGCTCGTTGGAATCACGATCCCAAAGCCCAAGCCGCGCACGGTCATGGCGTACCAGAAGCTCCGAACGCGAGCAGCGATCGACTTTCCCGAGCTCGGCGTGGCGGTGTTGGCCGAGCTCTCCGAGGTCGGCCTGGCAGAGCGCGTCGACATCTGTCTGACCGCCCTCGCCTCTCGTCCGGTGCGGGTGTCGAAGTTGGAAGCCGTATACAAGGATCGAGAGCTCGACGCGGAGACCATTCTGGCGCTAGGAAGATCCGCGTTCGACCGAGCGAAGCCGCTCACCAACATCGCGACCGACGCTGACTATCGCCGCGAGATGGTCACGGTGATGGTCAAGCGTGCGTTCGCCACCGCGCTCGGAAGGCCGCCGTCGTTCGCCGAAAGATGAGCCAAGACAACGGGAGAGCTCCGCGCAAGTTCGCGATCCGCGGATCAACCACAGCGTCGTCGCGAGACTCTGGGGACCCTCGACAAGGCCGCGCCCCGTCACCAAACTTCCTGCCCGTGCGGTTCATCTTCTTCGCGGGCCTGGTCCTCTTTGGTTGCGGCGAAATCGCGAAGTCCGTTGGCTCGACCTGCACCAACGGCGACGAGTGTCCGGAGAGCTTCACGCGTATTTGCATCACGAGTTGGCGGGACGGGTACTGCACCGAATACGATTGCGAGCCGAGCTCCTGCCCAAGCGGCTCCGCGTGTGTCTCTGGCCTGACCTTCACAGGCTTCCCCTCCGACGACTTCTGCCTCGCGACGTGCGTGGGCGATACCGATTGCCGCGATGGCTACCGTTGCACCGCCTTCGGGTCCTACCGAGTGTGCGCGCCCGCGGACCCGACCTGACGCACCAGCTTTCCCAGCCAAAAACCGTAGCGGCCCTGTCCACGCCGTAGTACCCAGTCGCCATGCTGCTGCGGGTCGCTGGGTGTTTGCTCCTCGGGGGCCTCCTCGCGACCGCCACGGGCTGTCAGAGCTCGTGTGAATCGCTCGCCGACACGATCTGCGGCTGCCTGCCGAATCGCTCCGAAGAGAGCGCTTGCGCCGAAGCCACCAAAGCCTCCGCCAACGCGCGAGAGCTCACCGACGCCGATCTGGCCGCCTGTGAAGCCAAGCTCGACTCATGCACCTGTGAGGCTCTCGCGTACGAAGACTACGCGGCCTGCGGCCTCACCAAATGATGGAGAACCGAATGACTCCCATTCGCGCCAAAGACTTCATGAAGAAGCGAGAAGCCGAGCATCGCGGCGTCTCGGCGATGGCCAAGGAGCTGGTGGCCAACGAGATCCTCAAGATCGCGGCCGAGATCCGAGCCCTCGTTCGGGATGGCGCCAGGGTCCTGAATCTCACCATCGGAGACTTCAAGAGCGACCAATTCCCCATCCCCGACCTGCTGCGCGAAGAGACCAAAAAGGCGCTCGATCAAGGCCACAGCAATTATCCACCGTCGAACGGCATCCTCGAGTGCCGAGAGGCCGTTCGCGAAATGTTCCTAGAGCGCCTAGGCCTCGACTACTCGATCGAGTCGGTCCTCATCGGAGGCGGCGCTCGCCCGATGATCGCCGCTTCTTACATGTGTTTGATCAGCCCCGGCGAGCCCGTCGTCTATTCGATCCCGAGCTGGAACAACAATCACTACTCCACCATCGTCGGCGCTCGCCGCGTCGAGATCCCGACCACCCAAGCTACGAGCTTCTTTCCGCGCGTGGAGGACATCGAGCCCCACCTCGGCGCCGCTCGAATGATTTGCCTCAACACGCCGCAGAATCCGACGGGAACGGTCATGGATCCCGCGGAGCTCGAGCGATTGTGCCGCGCGATCGTGGCAGAGAACGACCGGCGGCTCTCGACGGGTCAGCCGTGCTGCTACCTGATGTTCGATCAGGTCTACTGGATGCTGACCTTCGGCAAGTCTCAGCACGCCACCCCAGTCACACTCGTACCAGAGATGGCGCGATACACGATCTTCGTCGACGCCATCTCGAAGTCCTTCGCCGCCACCGGACTGCGAGTGGGTTGGGCGGTCGGCCCTGAAGACGCCATCGAACGAATGGGTGCCCTCCTGACGCACTTGGGCGCGTGGGCTCCGCGGCCCGAGCAAGTTGCGACGGCGGCGCTCTTGAGAAACCGGGAGGCTCTCGACGCCTATCACCGCAACATGTCGGCCGGCGTGTTGAAGCGACTCGAGGCGCTCGCCAAGGGAGTCCGGCGCCTTCAGGCCGAAGGCCTCCCGCTCGACACGATCGATCCAGAAGGAGCCATCTACCTCTCACTTCGCCTCGACGTGCTCGGTAAAAAGACCGCCGACGGGCAGCCGCTCTCGTCCGACGAGTCGATTCGACGGTACCTCTTGAAAGAGGCCGGAGTCGCGCTCGTGCCCTTCCAAGCGTTCGGGCTCGCGACCGACACCGGGTGGTTCCGCGCCAGCGTCGGAGCCGTGTCCGTGGCCGAATGCGAGCTCGCCATCGAAAAGATCGGTCAGGCGATCCGTCGGCTAGGCTGAGCGGCGAGCGACCGGCGAGAAACGGCGCGGAATCGATAGAATCGGGCTCCCGGGTGCACGACCACGCGATATGTCGGCGATCATCGCGCGGCGCTGGGCAAACCACAGAGGACAACGAGCAGGAACGCAGAGAACACAGAGGATTTTTGGAGAAAAGTCCTTCGTGCCCTCCGTGTTCCTTCTCTGGGCTCTCCGTGGTTCATGCGGAGGTTGAACTGAATCGCCGCAGGTCGGTCGTGCACCCCCCACCCCGATTGAATCGACGTGCTCGATCCGTTCGTGCTACGTCTGCCCACTCATGTCGGACGGCGAAAAGCTGACCCGGCGCGAGAAGCGAGCGGCCCGCGCGAAAAATCGCCCTCGCCGAAACATCGACTTCAAGAAGGCGATGTTCGTGCTCCCCAACCTCTTCACCGTCTCGAGTATCTTCTGCGGATTTTACGCGATCTCGCTGTGCCTCGACACGCCCGAGCCCCAGGCCCTGCGGCGCGCTGCCATCGCGATCTTCTTCGGCATGTTCTTCGACATGGCCGATGGACGGGTCGCTCGGATGACCAAAACTCAGAGTGAGTTTGGCGTTCAGCTCGACTCCCTGGCCGACGTCTGCTCCTTCGGAGTCGCTCCGGCCGTCTTGCTCTATCGCTGGTCTCTGAAGGAGCTCGGGTTCTTGGGCCTGTTCGGAGCCAGCCTCTTCCTGATTTGCGGAGCCCTCCGGCTCGCCCGTTTCAACGTCCTGGCGGCTCACGACAAAGGCAAGTCCAACTACTTCGTCGGCCTCCCCATCCCCTTGGCGGCGGGTTGCGTAGTCGCAATGGTCCTGGCGAGCTACCCGTACAACCGTCCCACCCCCGACGCCCCCATGGTCGTGACGCTCGCGCTCACCAAGGCCAACATTGTCGCAGTCAAGCTCCTGCCCGGCGCCACGTTCGTGGCGACTCTGCTCTTGGCCCTACTCATGGTCTCGACGGTGCGCTACCGAACCTTCAAGGACTTCAAACCCACCCGAAAATCGCTCACCATCGTCGTCATGCTCGGGATCTTTTTCGCCGTCGTCTCCGCCCAAATCACTCCAGCCATCGCGCTGTCGTTCTTGTTCGCCGGTTACATCGCGGCAGGCCTCGTCGAGCAGGTGCTGTTTTATCAAAAACGACGCCACCCACCCGCGCCCCCCGAAGCTCCTCGCCCCGATCGCCCCGATCGCCCCGATCGCCCCGATCGCCCTGATCGCCCCGATCGCCCCGATCGCCCCGACAGCCAACCCAACCCCGCAAAGACGTGAAACTGGCAAAATTCGAAGCTAGGTGCTAAGGATCACACACCTATTCGCCCCAGCTCATACTTCTCAACAAACATGGCTTCCTGTATACCCGACACGCTGCGGGGTCGCACGTGGAGCTCACAACCGTGATGGAGCAGATCGAGCTCATGCCCGACGGCATGTTGCTGACCAACCCCGACGGACAGATTTGCGCGGTCAACGAAGTCGCAGTCTCCATGTTCGGCTGGTCTCGCGACCAGCTCCTCGCCGCATCCCTCGAGCTCCTCCTGCCGGCCGAGTGCCATGCCCATCATGGACGCTGGTGAGACGGTTCTTCGACGAAGGCAGAGCACGACAGATGGGCCAAGGACGCCCCTTCAGCGCTCGGCGTGCCGACGGATCGAGCTTCCTCGCATCGATCGCGCTCCGGCCGCTCGACATCGACGGTAGCTCCTACGTGCTCGCCGCGGTTCGAGACGTCACCGCACAAGTGCAAGCCTCGCGAAAAGCAACCGAAATCTCGCAGCGCCTCGAAAGCGTCGCCAAGCTCACTCGTGTCGGCTTCTGGGAGATCGATCTCGTCACCGGAGCTCGAACCTATTCGAGCGAGCTCCTCTCGATCCTAGGTCTGGATGCTCCGCACGCGAGCGACCAGGAGCTGTTCGAGTCCATCCACGAGGAAGATCGCGAGCGCGTTCGGGAAGCCGCCCGCGTGGCCATCGAGACTGAAGAGAGCCCTCACTTCGAGTTTCGAGTCCGCGACCGAGACGCTCGCTGGCGGTGGTTCGAGGCTCGGTCCTCGGTGACCCGTAACGAAGCCGGCGTCGCTTCGACCCTGATGGGCTTCGCGCTCGACGTCACGACCCGTCGGGAGCTCCACGAGCAGGCCCTCCGCTCCGAACGAAACCTACGCACGATCGTTCAAGAGCACCCGGACGCAATCCTGATCGCCCGCGACGGTGTGATCGTCGACTGCAATCAGCGCGCGGCCGAGTTGTTCGACCGCGTCGACGCTGCGAGCCTCATCGGCGAGCCCTGCCCGGCGTCGACGGAGTCGGACACCCTCCGAATCACCGAGAAGCGAACCAGCGACACCGGGAGCGGCGAGTGGAGAGTAGCCGCGGCGGACGGTCGAACCGTGATCGTGGAGACGAAGTCGGTCGCCATCGATCGCGAGGGCGTCCAGCACCAACTCACCATCGCGCGAGACGTGAGCGCCCAGCGACGGGCCGCCGAGCAACTCAGGGTGGCCGACCGAGTACTGTCGCTGGGGATGATGGCTGCGAGCGTGGCCCACGACATCAACAACCCGCTCGCGGTCGTGCTCGCCAACCTAGCCCTCGCCGAGGGATCGATCAGGAGCGGCAACCCACAATCAGCGCTGGACGACCTCGTGCAAGCCCGCGAGGCCGCGGAGCGGGTGCGAGACATCGTGATGGACTTGAAGTCATTCTCGCGCAACGATCGATCCGAGCTCGAGCCCGTCAGCATTCGTCGAGTCATCGACGCGGCCGTCCGCATCGCCCACTCGGAGCTTCGCCACCGGGCCCGCGTCTCCGTCGACATAGATCCCCGCCTCGGAGTCTCCGGCTCCGAACCCAGGCTGGGTCAGGTCTTCCTCAACCTCCTCGTCAACGCCGCGCACGCCATGCCCGTCGGTAACGTGGAAGGTCACCTCGTCGAAGTCTTCGCCGAGCTCAGGTCCGATACGGTCACCATCGCCGTCAGAGACAATGGAACCGGGATCGCGCCGCATGACCTGAGTCGCATGTTTTCTCCTTTCTTCACGACTCGCGAGAAAGTCGGAGGCACCGGACTTGGGCTCGCCACCTGCCAGCGGCTCGTCCGCGAAATGGCGGGGGACATCGAGGTCGAGAGCACGCTCGGCGTGGGTACGACTTTCCGAGTCAGGCTGAAGAGGGCAGATTTGCCGAACGTGTCCGAGGTGCCGAGCGAGTCCTTGGAGATCGTGCTTCCTGGGCGAATCTTGGTCGTGGACGACGAGATCGCGCTCGGAAACGCCGTCGCCCGGGTCCTCGGGATCGAACACGAGGTCGTGGTAGCCGTGAGCGCCAAGGATGCGCTCGAGACTCTCGCCCGGGATCGTACCTTCGATTTGATCTTGTGTGACCTCTCGATGCCGGAGATGACTGGCCACGAGCTCCTCGGAGAGCTCTGGCGTACCTACCCGGAGCTAGGGCCGCGAGTGCTCTTCATGTCTGGCGGTCCTATCACTTCGGGCCAACATGACTTCCTCACGAGCGTTCGTGGAGGCTATATTCAGAAACCGTTCGACGTCACCGTCCTGCGACGCGCCGTGAATCGTCGCATCTCGGCGGAGCGACGTCGGCACTCGCCTGCGTGAATCACCCGCAAACTCATCGGACACTGCAATGGGCGTCGACTCAGCTTTCGCGAGCGCCGACGTGAATGCTGCGAAGCCGCTCAGGGCCGTGCAAGCGACCTCCACGAGCGCACCAGCACCGTCGCCGCCTCGGTCACATCCCGCTCCGTGGTCGACCGTCCCAAGGTCAAGCGCACCGAGCCGAGCGCTTCTTCGGGCGCGACGCCCATCGCCAGAATGACCGCGGAGGCGTTCTCTTGGCCCTCGTGGCACGCCGACCCCGTCGACGCGGCGATTTCCGGCGCCCCTTCGAGCACGGCGTTCCGGGAGGCCCTCGGGAACGCACGTTGAGCGTGTTTGGGAGCCGCAGCTCCTCGTGGCCGTTGAGAACGAGCCCAGGCACATCGGCCTGGAGAAGAGCCCAGAGTCGGTCACGCAGCGCAGTCAGCCGCGCCAAAACGACCTCGAGATCGCGGCTGACCGCGTCACAGGCCGCGCCGAGTCCTACGATCGAAGCCACGTTCTCGGTCCCCGGGCGAAGGCCGCGCTCGTGACTCGCACCGAGCACGAGCGGCACGATCGGCGTGCCGCGCTTCACATACAGAGCCCCCACTCCTTTGGGCGCGTAGAGCTTGTGGCCCGCGATGGAGAGCAGGTCCACATCGAGCTTCCGCACCGAAACGAGCACCTTTCCGATCGACTGCGCGGCGTCGCTGAACATGAGCGCTCCGGCTGCATGCGCCATCGCCGCGAGGTCGCCGATCGGCTGGAGCACGCCCGTCTCGTTGTTGGAGTGCATCACCGCCACGAGCGCGGTATCTCCACCGATCGCTCGACCCGCCTCGTCGAGGCGCGTTCGACCTTCGCCGTCGACACTCACTCGAACGACGCGCCGTCCGTGCTTCTCGAGCCACGCACACGGCCGCGCGGTCGCAGGATGTTCGATCGTCGTGGTCACGACCTGCCTACGATCACTTGCGTCCGCGACACCACGAATGGCGAGATTGTTCGCCTCCGTGCCACCCGACGTGAAAATCACCTCGTCGGGCTCTGCGCCTATCAGCAGCGCGACCTGCTCCCTCGCCCGATGAACCGCGTTCCGAGCGCGCAGGCCAAATATGTGACTGCTCGAAGGGTTGCCGAAGTGCTCTCGCAGATAGGGCAACATAGCTTCGACCACCTCGGGCAGGAGCGGCGTCGTCGCGTTGTGGTCGAGGTAAATGGGATTAGCTGTCATGGTCGAGCTCGGCTCTCTTCGGAGGCGCTAGAGCACTGAGGTCTGCGTGGGCTCCCCGTCAAAGGAATCGGTAGGCCGCGACGACAAGGTCCGAGGCCCGAACTCAGACCGATGTGGTCAACGAGCAGATGCCTCTTCGATCCACGTACTCATGGTTCGGCCTGGCAGGAAGGAGCGCGGCCGGTGATTGAGGGTGCGAAGCGGGCTCGCACCTCCTCGAGAAAACTCGAGACCGACATCACACCCTTGCCGACCGGGACCCGGGACCGGACCGCCGGTGAACGCGAGGAGTCCGCGGTTGCCTTTGCCGTCGCCGTTGCCGTTGCCGTCGCCGTTGCCGTCGCCGAAACTCATGCATGCCATGATCCCGTTCATCCGCCATCTTCACCAACCAACACGGACACGATTCGGCGCAACAGCGTCTGCGCCGGATGAGTTGCCGGACTTTTGCGTCCGCTCGCTCATGCCACCCACTCCGCTCGGCGACGACGACGGCAACGGCAACGGCCCGCGGACCAGCATCGTAGCCTTGTCGCAGCCCTGGCGACGTCCGCCAGGATGCGGAAGCCCTTGGCCGAGAAGTGTCCGATCACGTATTCCAGGCCAATCTGCCTCGGCTCCTGGACGGGTCAGTCTCCGAGGATGAACCGGGGCCCTGGCCCTGCGAGCAGAATCTCACCCGCGGGGCCGGTTGCAGCGGCGCGGATGTCGATCGGAATGTAGAATCGGTCCTCCGATCCGATGATCCGCGCGTCGTGGTCGAACACGGCGACCACCGCCTCTCGAGTCCCTGCCAGCGAGACAGGATGGCCGAGGTCCTCGTCCCGTGACCCGTTCGCCTGACCGATCCGACGCAGAGAGAGGGCCCGACCGCGCGATGCGCTTCGAAGCTCCCAGAACCGGCCTTGGCCATCCCCGGGATACAAATCTCGGCCAGGTGCGGCGATTACGGCGTGATCGGGAGCCAGCGCGATCACGGCTTCGAAGTTAGGGAGCGGGTCGACCGCGACCGCTTCCGCGCCCTCCAGCCACGTCCGAACAAAACGTCTTGCGCGAAACTCCGTACCCACTCGCGTGATCTGTGCGATCGTTCCGGCACACCCAACGGCCCAAGCAACGCCCCCGCTCGCGTCGATCGAGCCCCAGCTCGCATGTTCGACCCAACGATGAGTACATCCGGTAGTCGCGGGCGGCGCAGTCTCGATTTCCTGAGTCATCGGGTCGTCCCACTCGATCGGGATCGGACGGAGCTCAGGGTCCTGTTCCGAGAGCGACCACATTTGCCATTCGTCTCCGATGATGACGAACTGCCCAACTTGAAGTTCCTCGATGTCGAAGAGTCTCGGGAGCCCTGACAGCGCCGAGAGATCTCGGGCCGTGCTGTCGTCCGGGCCCAATCGACCTAGCCAACCTCTGGGTGGGTCCGAAAGGGCGTCGGATCTCCTCTGATTACCAGCGATGAGCAATGAGTCGCCGACGGATGCAAGTCCATCGATGACTCGGTAGAGAGACGCATCGGGGTCGATGTCTTCGGGCCGATTCCAGTCCCATGCGCCGCTTGAAGTTTCGACGATGCCATCCTGAATCTCGGCCCGCCAGAGGAACTCGGCATCCACGCCCACCAGAGCGTCACCCTGACGTGTCCATTCGTCCGGGCACCTATCGCCCTGAAGCGAGCCGTAGGCGCGCTGGAAGCCCACCGGGCCGCCACTGCTTCTCGAACCAACGAAGATCGATCGGCTGGAGCTCTCGGCGAGCATCGCTGCGGGTCCGAAGCGGCGCAGCCGCCGGATGGAATCGATCCCGAAGCTGTCCGCAAGCTCCAGGCCAGAGCGGGGGAGCTCGAGCGCTCGCGCTTCGGCAGGAGTGATCTTGACGTAGGTGTCGGGCTTCATGAGCCAGTACTCTCCGTCGCGCTCCGGGGACGGCATGAAGGAATCGCCGCAGTCGAACGCCCCTGCCTGATGGAGAATCGTCCAAGACGAGAATCTCGGTTCCGTGTCCAGCGGAGAAAGGCTCGAGACCGCGATGACCCCGGTGTTCGAGTCGCGCCGGAAACAGGCGAGAACGAAGCTTCCCGAGATGCCGAGAGTAGCGCCCCCCTCCACGCTACCCAACGAGCTCGAGGTCCATTTCCAACCCTGCGGTGACCATCGCCCAGCCACGACTTCGCCGTGTACGTTCATGATCACGGCCCCGTCGCTCGAAAGCGCAGTGTCGGTTGGGCCGAGCCGCGATGGCTCTCCTACCCACAACGTATCTGGCGTGATTCGCTCGCAACTCATCTTGCCCGTCACGGTGCAAACAAACGCGGCTCCGACCCAGCTCGCGGCGGTCAAGCCCCGCATCTCGCGGCCGGGGATGAGGACGAGCTCCGCGCCGTTTGCGAAGCCAAGGCGTGGCGCGAGCGACGCTTCGACAGGAATCAGCGTGGGAGTCACGCCAGGGGCGAGATCAGCGTCCTCGGCACCCAGGACCTCGGTGGAAGAAAGCTCCAGATCGAATCGGTCATAGCGGGCAAAAGAGGCCTTCGAAGCATCTCTGCTCGCGACCAGGAAGCTGCTGTCCGAGAGCGCCGCGACGCTGCCGATGTTACCTGAGAACGGCAGCTCTGCAGCCAAGACTCGCGCGCCGCCCGGCTCGATTCGGAGTCCGAAGTTGCGGCTGAAAAGCCCGAGGATCCCGCTGCTGGTCCGCGCAAAGACCTCGATCGGCATTGCGTCATCGATCCCACTCGAAAGGCGGAACTCGATGGGTCTGGGCGGAATCACGAGCTCGGAGGGCTCGTAGCCGCAGGTCCCCGGCCAGTCCAAGCGGATCCCGGACCGCACCGTGTCGGCCCTCGACAACCTGACGCCATCGGTGATGGGCTCCATGGTCTCGGCCTCCTCAGGATCGATTCTGAATACCCACCGAGGCGGAGGAGGCGGGCAGCTCGTCCCGGGATGAATGAACGTGGGCTCGCCCGGAACGAGACAGCGCCCACAGGAGCCAGGAGCGGCCGGCGCGTCTTCGAGCCGCGCCACGACGGTCGAGATCTCCGCCTTCGTCATGGGAGCTCCGGTAGGGCGGAAGAAGTCCGGAGGCAGCGGGAAGATCAGGATCTCACTTGCTTCGTCGGCGCGAAATGCGGCGCTGGAAAAATCCTCGAGATCCACCCGAGCGACGCGATCCGAATCCATCGACGCAATGACGGCGAACTCGATCGTCGAGCCGTTTACCGCGACGCGAAGCTCTCGCGAGCACGAGCACGACAGGCTCATCAAACCCAAAGCGAGCACCCAGCGCATGAGTTGCAGGATAGTCCTGGCCAAAATCGGAAAGCAACGATCCTCCCGCCTCCTTGCATCTCTCCCGTCTCCGCGCGTCCGCGCGGAGGGTGCTTGGGCTGCCGGACTAGCCCCCCGCGGGCGGCGCAATCGGGCGCCGAGTGGGCGCCGCTAGTAGGCGCCAGGCACGTCCGAAATTGGGAAGGCACCGTCCGAAATCGGGAAATCGGGAGGGTCCGAGGCACCGTACGAAATCAGGGGCCGGCACTGTACGAAATCGGGGGCCCTGAACGACATCGGGGGCACGCCGACCCCGTCGACGCGGCGATTTCCGGCGCCCCTTCGAGCACGGCGTTCCGGGAGGCCCTCGGGAACGCACGTTGAGCGTGTTTGGGAGCCGCAGCTCCTCGTGGCCGTTGAGAACGAGCCCAGGCACATCGGCCTGGAGAAGAGCCCAGAGTCGGTCACGCAGCGCAGTCAGCCGCGCCAAAACGACCTCGAGATCGCGGCTGACCGCGTCACAGGCCGCGCCGAGTCCTACGATCGAAGCCACGTTCTCGGTCCCCGGGCGAAGGCCGCGCTCGTGACTTTCACATACAGAGCCCCCACTCCATTGGGTGCGTAGAGCTTGTGGCCCGCGATGGAGCGATTCGTCGGGGCCGAAATCGGGGGGCCAGGCACTGTCCAAAATCGGGGCAGCTAGGCACTGTCCAAAATCGGGGCAGCTAGGCACTGTCCGAAATCGCCAGGCACTGTCCGAAATCGCGTGGCACTGTCCGAAATCGGGGCAGCCAGGCACTATCCGAAATCGGGAGCAACTGCCGCATGTAATGAACCGCGAACGGCTTGGCGCAGGCAGTATGGGTACGAGTTCCTTGTCTCCGGGCTGTAGCCTTTGAGCGTCAAATCTGCTGACATCTTCTCGCGCAGCTTTCCCATTCGTTCCTCGCTTTCGTTGTCTGGCAACTCCGAGAATGCCGAACGAATGGGGAGCGCGCATCGGAATTTGGTTTTGGAGAGGTAAGCTCTCCCCGGCCTCTCATGTCCAAGAAGTTCGTCCAAGAGGCTCCGGCGCCCGAAGACTCAGCGAGCGAGCCGAGACGCGCGACGGTGACGGAAGGTTCGGGGCGGTCGAGGTTTG
>CAYXDO010000094.1:0-42147 GCA_964463485.1 uncultured Myxococcales bacterium
CTTCGTGAGCATTCCAAGACTCATGGCCAGGCGGATCTGCGCCCCAATGATTTGCCGCTCTTCAGTGCTCTCGATCGAGATCGTGCTCATCGAGATCTTGCGGATCGAGCACGAAAACGAGAGCTTTTCTTTTCGAGCGCATCGAGTCGTCGTTCGATGCGTGTGATTCTCTGATCGTCATGCTCGAGGGCCCCGCGAGTCATCGCCGACTCGATCGTCCAGCGCTTCAGGAATTCGTCGAAGCGTTGCTCTTGTCCCCTGGCAAATCGTTCGAAGCTTTCGATCGCGGCACCCATGAGCGCACGAGTTTCGAGGAGCGTCTTGTTGGTCAATTCCAGGCCCTGCGCCACGAGAGCCACCCCGCGAATCGCTTCCTTGCTCAGCGCGATCGCTTCCTTGCTCAGCGCGATCGCTTCCTTGCTCAGCGCGATCGCTTCCTTGCTCATTTCTTTGGATTCGGCGACGTCTTTCGAAATCTGGATGAGAATATCGAGGCCGGCGGCCGAGGAACCGTTCCCGCTCGAGTCAGTCATTCTTCTAGAATACACGAACGGTGTGCTGTCGCCAAGTGAGCGCTTACCGGGTTACCCGGTTACCGGGTGAATCGGGCACGGGCACGGACACGGACGGGCACGGGCACGGCATGAGTTTCGGAGCCCCTTTCAGCGTCCTGCTAGCCCGGGTCGAGTCGGCTCGCCGCCTCGAGGTCCACCTCGATACCCATCGCCCTCATCAAACTCAGCGCATTGGACGACCGAACCGGCCCGCTCCTCAGTCGATAGTCGAAGGCCAACTCACGTCCGGCCACCTCGTCGCCAAAGTGCTCGTTCGACACACGACCGGCCGGCAGTATTTTTTCGACCCGCGTCAACGAGAGGTCGTGAGTCGTCACGACGCCGAGCGCGCCGTACTCGGACAGGCGCGACACCGCGGCCACCGCACCGATGAATCTCTCCCGCGAGTTCGTTCCGTGGAGGATCTCGTCGAGGAGGTACACGACTCGCTCGCGATGGGTTCGAGCGAGGTCGAGTGTAAGCTTCAGCCTCTCGAGCTCCGCGTAGAAGTGAGAAGCCCCGCGAGCCAAGGAATCCACGACTCGCACCGACGACACGACGATCGCCCGGCTGAGTCGCAGGGACTTGGCAGGCACCGGGCCGCCAGCGAGGGCCAGCGTGTAGGCGACCCCGATCGACCGCAAGAGAGTGCTCTTTCCACTCATGTTGGACCCAGAGAGCAACAGCACCGACGAGGGCCCCCCGAGGCTCAGATCGTTGGCCACCACGACGGAGCGATCGATGAGGGGATGAAATAGGCCCGAGGCATCGAACACGCCCGCGTCGTCGTCGAGCTCCGGCATCGACATCCCCGGCCGTTCCTCCATCAGCGCTCCGAGCGACGCCAGAGCTTCCAACTCCCCGAGCGCATCCAGCCAGTCACGAAGGCAGGATCCGGCGCTCGATCGCCAGGCTTCCGCGCGGAGCGCCAAATTCAGGTCCCAAAGGATCAGGGGGCCAATCGTCAGCGCGAAGAAGAGATTCAGTCGATAGTCGAGCTTCTCGACCAAGCGGCCGAGCGCCTGAATCTGCTCGGAGGCTGGGCGTCCCTCGGCCGACAGCCGCTGCCTGATCTTGCGACCGAGCTCGGAGCTCATCTCGGCCGACTCTACGACCGCCACGAGGTCCGCGTAGCGGGGCAGAGTACGTTCGGGCGACACGAGCGCGTCGATGCGCTCGGCCGCCATGGATCGGGTCGCGAGGAGCACGACCGCGTGGATCGTGAAGACGGCGAGCAACGCTTCCCGCGGCAGGATGGCGACTGCGCCCAAGAGGATACTCATACAGGTGAGTATCGGCATGAGAAGCGCAAGGAGACCCAGCAGGCCTGGCCTCGGCAGGGAATGTGGACTCTCCGCCCAGGCGAGGAGCCGCTGGTCCTCGAGCGGAGACGAAGACTGAGTCTCGGCGGCAACGGAGAGAGCCTCGCGCAGCTCCCGCTGGTCCCGTAGCTCCACGACGGCGCCCTGTCGCTCGAGGAGCTGATCCTTAGGGGGTGGCTCGCCGTCGGAGCCACTCAGCCAGCGGGCCAGCGTCCTTCGCCCAGCCGGCGTCCGCGCGCGATTCACGAGCTGAAAGAGTGAAGCCTGACCGAACAAGTCCAAATCTGCGGCTCGGAGCGCCACGAGATCGGCGGGTGTCTTGGGCAGCTCGAGCAAGTCGGCGCCGTCGTCGGAGAGCTCCCGCCAGCGTTCCCGGGGCCTCGCCAGGTCGCGCTCGTGATACGCCTTGGCCGCTCGCGCGGCGCCCAACGCTCGCTCCCGTCGATCCTGCTGAACGCCTAGCCATAGGAAAAGAAAACCCACCGGAATCAAGGCCCACCACGGCTCGCCGCGCCGGAGCGCCAACGGCGCCAGCAACAGCAGAATCGCGCTGACCGCCAGAATCAGGCGCAGGTTGCCCAACCCATCGACTTTGCCCTCGAGGTCCCGACAGTCTCTGTCGTGCTCGGCCAGATGGGCCTCATGATGGGTTTCGAACGAGGTACTCAATGGGACTCCGATGTTTCACTCGAACGTTCGAAGGGCTCGCCCTTTTTGTGCATTTCTCCGAAATTCGGCGGGGCACGCTCGAACTTGATCGCCAGACGACCCTCGAGGCCGAGCGTCAGATCGGTCGAGAGAAAAGGAATCACGATGATTTCGGTCGCTTTTCCTTCTGGCACTTCGAACCCCAGCGCCGATCCGAATTCGAAGCGGAGCTCCTGAGTATAGCTGAACAAGCCATCCCCGGATCCCACGACTTCGAAGCGCACCTCGAGGCGGCGCCTACCCGGCGCCATCTCGCCCGAGAGCACGTCGAATCGGGTCGGCGCTTTACCGGGGCTCCACTCCCTCGCCATGATCTCGACACCGTCGAACGTGAATCGAGCGCCCGAGAGCAGCAATTGACCGTCTAGCCCGTCGGCGTACTGAATTCTCACGTGGGTGGCAGCGAATCGCTGCTGGATCACACCCTCGCGAAGGGACTCCACCTTGGCCGCGATTTCATCGATCTCCGCCTGCAGAGCGTCGGCTCGAAGTGTCAGCGCGTAGAGCCTCTGCTCGGCATCGTCGGCGAACGCGGCGCTCGATGCGCACGTCGATACCAGCGCCATCCAAACGGAGGAGCCGCGACCGGACATGCCCATGCCGGGCCGATACCACCGTCGGACGAGCGCGCCAACATCGGCATGTCGGGAGCGAGCGTGTACTCAGCTTGGCCGGAATGCGTTGGGGCTCAAATGACTTTCCGCCTGCACCCGGAGCTTCGCGGACGGTGTTGCACGGAATCGCTCCGACCCTCGAGGGTCCGCGAGGCTTAGGCGCAAGATGCCTGCGCTCCCAGGGGTCCGCTAAGCCTAGCTGGCGTTTCGCTCCCAGGGTCCGCGAAGCTTAGGCGCAGGCAAGATGCCTGCGCTCCCAGGGGTCCGCGAAGTGTAGGTTGCGCTCCCAGGGTCCGCTAAGCCTAGCGGGGCGTTTCGCTCCCAGGGTCCGCGAAGCTTAGGCGCAGGCAAGATGCCTGCGCTCCCAGGGGTCCGCGAAGCGTTGCACTCCCAGGGGTCCGCGAAGCGTTGCACTCCCAGGGGTCCGCGAAGCGTTGCCCTCCCAACGGGTCAGGTGGACTCGAGCACTTCTTTTGCGTCGAGGGTCCATGACTCGAAGCGGGACTCGAAGTCGCGGTCGCCTTCGACGTCGGGCTCACCTACGAGTTTGACTTGCGCGCCTTCCGCCAGGACCCAGAGCCGACCGCTCGCGCCCTGCCCTCGCAGCGCACCGAAGGCCACGAGCGCGAACCCGAGCAGGAGCAGCGCTCCGGTCGGCTTTCCGGTGAGGCCCTTGCCGGGCAGTGGCTTGAGGCTCGAAGACTCCACGTCGATGAAGACCTCTCCGGCGCGGTGGCGCTGATCGAAGCCCTTCGGAGCGTTCTCGTAGACCCAGAATGACGGGCCTTCGCGTTGACCGCGAGCGATTCGTTCGATGCGAATGGCGGGGCCGAGGTTGCCGCGGCTCCTCACGTACTCCCGCAGGACGTACTTGGCAGAGAACTGAAAGAACTCGAACTGCTCACCCGCGACCATGTTGAAGCGGCCTAGCGTGCCGTTCGTGGAGTCCGTGACGAGCAGGACGGCCGCAGGGGCGGCGTCCTTGGGGTTCATGGTGCTGACCTCGATGCCCGCCGCCATCACGGCGACGAGGAGCCCGAGGTGCGTCACCAGGGGCGCTGCGGCCACTCCAGATCCCGAGTCGAACACGAGCGCCACCTTGGACCCCTCTGCGACTTCGAGGCGAGGCGGCCCCACGCGGGCCGACAGCGCTCCGCGTACGAGCTCGACCGCTCGTTCCGGCCGCTCCGCTCGAAGGTCCAAGGAAAGGGGCGCATCCCGCGGCGGAGTCTCCGTGAGCGCGGCCTTGGCGTCGTAGCGCCGCCGCACGAGGATGGCCGCGACGTTGCCCAGAAGGAGCGCCGCTATCACCTTCACCCAGGCCGACCCGAAAATGTCGGTGAGCCCGTAGGCAAACAGGGTGTGCATGGTCGTGGCGGTCGGCTCCCGCGCCAGGTCGACTGCGATCGCGCCCTGGGGCACTACGGCCGCAATGCCGGCGGCGATGGACATCAGGATCACGAGCACCGCCGCAAACCGTTCGGACGACAGCGCTCGCCAAGGAAAGTTCAACACGGCTACTCCGTTGCTTCGGTCGCGGGGGGCTTCGCAGCGGCTTTGGGATCGGCCGGCCGATGCCGAACCGCCTCCAACGCCTTGGCAAAGTCGAAGGGTGAAAGGGACGGGCCAGCCTCCGCGTGGCAGCGAGCGCACGTCTCTTCTTTGATGTCTTCTAGTCCGAGGAGCCTCGCCACCAATGGGTCGCGCATGATGAACCTCGCCGCGTAGCGAGCTCCACCGCCGTGGCACGACTCACACTGAACTTCGGCCCGCGACTCGCGATCGTCGAAGGGCAGCATGGTGTGGCAGGCCAAGCAGGATCGGTCCTGCCTCTCTTGCGCGCTCAGGCGCTCGAGCGACCTCGCGTGCGGCGTCGACTTCCACTGCTCGTATTCGGCGTGGTGGCACGTCTTGCAGGACTCCACGCCCACGTAGTCGTCTGCGCCCGACGTCGCCGGCAGGAGCCACAAAAAAAGCAGCGCGGGTGTCCGCCGCATCGAGGGGAGCCTACTGGGACGCGGCATCGAGTCAACCCATCCGTGCGGAGGGAAGGCATGGCGAGCTTCTGCGCTACTGAAACAAGGACTCCGGGTGGTCGAAAAGTCGCTTCCTTTCATGGCGAAGTGTGGCGCTTGACGGCGGCGCGCTCGCTTTGGAGTGTCTGCGGGTGACCCGAGCTGGCCGTGTCGTGGCGCTTACTGGGGGAATCGGCTCGGGCAAGTCGACGGTGGCCCGCCTGTTCGAGGCGCATGGTGCGATCGTCATCGACGCCGATCAGCTCGCGAGGGAGTCCGTGGCGCCGGGCAGCTCGGGGCTCGAGCAGGTCGTCGCTCGCTTCGGGAGGGCTGTTTTGGGCCCCGACGGATCCCTGAACCGGAAGGCGCTGGGTGAAGTCGTGTTCTCCGATCCGCGCGCGCGAGCGGACCTCGAAGCGATCACCCATCCCATCGTTGCGATGCTTGCGGCCCAAAGGATCGCGGATGCTGCGTCGCACGCACCGTTGGTGCTGTATGACGTACCGCTCTTCTTCGAGAGAGCGCTCGCTCGGTTCTTTCCCGAGGTGATCGTGGTGAGCGCGTCGGACGAAGTGCGGCGCCAGAGAGTTGCGGCGCGCGACGCGCTCGATGCGCCCGCCATCGAGGCTCGTTTTGCGGCCCAGATCCCGCTGGCCGACAAAGTCGCGCGGGCCACCTGGGTGATCGACAACGGTTCGACTTTGGAGGACACGAGACGACAGGTGGCCACGCTCTTCCGGGCGCTCGTCGCCGAACGGTAGGGGCAAAGAAATGAACGAGCGGCACGTTTTCATAACCGGCTTCCCCGGGTTCATCGCGGACCGGCTCATCAAGAAGCTGCTCCTGGCCGACGACGCGCTGACCGTCACTGCGCTCGTCGAGAGCTCCAAGCTGAAGGAGGCGCAGGAGCGCAGGGAGCGGCTGGAGCTCACGGGCCCCGCGCTGTCTCAGCGCCTGCGGCTCTACGTCGGTGACGTCACCTCCATGGATCTGGGGCTGTCCGGACCCGAGTACTCGGCGGTGATCGCGTCGACGACGGAAGTCTATCACTTGGCCGCGGCCCACAGCATCGGCGTGGATCGGCCCACCGCAGAGCGCGTCAACGTAGGCGGCACACGCAACGTCATCGAGCTCGCGAGAGACGCAAAACGCCTGGAGCGATTCGTCCACTTCTCGAGCGCCTACGTGTCAGGCGATCGACGAGGGGTGATTCTCGAAGACGAGCTCGACGAAGGACAAGGCTTTCACAACCCATACGAAGCCACCAAGGCCGCGGCCGAGCGGATCGTCGAGGACGCCAAGAAGCGCTTGCCCACCATCATCATTCGCCCGCCCGCGGTCGTCGGAGATTCGAAGACGGGCGAGATCGATCGGCTCGAGGGCGTCTATCACGCGGCCTTGCTGCTCCTTGGAGCTCCAACGGGTTTGCCGATTCCGTTCCCGGGCGACGGCAACGCTCCGTTGAACGTGATTCCTGTCGACTACCTGGTCGACGCGACCCACGCGCTTTCGACGAGCCCGACCACGGTCGGCAAGACGTTCCACGTCGTCGACCCGAACCCGCTGTCGGCGCGGCGGGTGTACCGAGCGCTCGCGGAGTCCGCGGGCAAGAAAGAGACGAAGATGCGCGTGAGCCCAAACCTCACCAAAGCGCTGCTGCGTGTCCCGGGGCTCGAGCGCTTCGCGAGCTCGAGTCACCAAGTGATCGACTACTTGAATCACATGGCCTTCTACAACTCGCGCAACACCGTCGACGCGCTCTACGGCACCGGGATCCGCTGTCCACCCTTTCCGAGCTACGTGGGCGCGCTCGTGCGGTACGTGCGCGCCTACTTCGAAAAAGCCAAGAGCGCCTAATCCGTGCGCGAGCTACTGGTCCGATCGCCTCGCTCGCCTTCTCGAGAGACGCGCGACCAAGCCTGTCAGCACTCCGAGCCCGAAGCCTCCGATGTGAACGAACCAGGCGACGCCTTCTTGGTGCACGCTGTCGGTGATCACGAGGTAGCCGTTCAAGAACTGCTGTAAGGCCCAGATTCCGAGGAATACGAAGGCTGGGACCTCGATGAAGCTCAAGAATACGAAGATCGGAAAGAGCGTCAGCACGGGCGCCTTCGGAAACATGACGACGTAGGCGCCGAGGACTCCGCTGATGGCGCCGGAGGCTCCGATCACGGGCACCGTGCTCGTGGGCTCGAGCAGAAAATGAGCCACCGAGCCAGCGATGGCGCTCGCGAAGAAGAACAAGAGGAAGCCGACGTGGCCGAGACGATCCTCGACGTTGTCTCCGAAGACGCGGAGGTACACGAGGTTCCCGATCACGTGGAACCAACCGCCGTGGAGCATCACGGAGGTTGCGATCGACATCGCCACGTCGAGGGTTGCTTCCGCTCTTCCCGTCTCGAGCGCGGCCGAAAGATCGGCCGGAACGAACGCAAACGCTCGCACGAGCGACTCGTCTGCGCCCATCACGAGCTCGAGGATGAACGTGCCCAAGATCATCGCGAGGAGCGCGTAGTTCACGAGCGGAACACGAACCCGCGGGTTGATGTCCCGAATGGGGATCAAGGGAAGGATTTCGCAGAGGCGATCAGGCCGGAGCGAACTTTCCTTTCGGGTCCGGGCGGAGCGGGGACGATCAACGAATGCCTCGAGCGCCAGAGCGCCTCGGAGCCTCAGCCGGGCTGAACTTCGACGATCACGGCGGTGATGTTGTCTTTGCCGCCTCTCTCGTTGGCAAGGCGGATGAAGGCTTGGCACGCGTTCTCGAGCGTCTTGGTGCCCATGACACCGGCGATCTCGTTGAGCTCGAGGTACCCGTGAAGACCGTCGGAGCACAAAAGATATCGGTCGCCGGCTTGCACCGGCACGATGAAGGTGTCGACCTGGACGTAGTCTCGGGGGCCGACGGCTCGGGTGATGACGTTGCCCTTGGGAGAGTGCTTCGCTTGTTCCTCCGTCACGAGCCCGGCCTTGAGCTGCAATTGAACGAGCGTGTGGTCTTCGGTGACCTGCCAAGTTCGACCGCTGCGAATCAGGTAACAGCGGCTGTCGCCGACGGATGCGACGACCGCGGCCTCCCCTACGACGAGCAGCGCGGTGATCGTCGTTCCCATTCCTTTGTGCTCGGGATCCTGCTCGGCGATGCCAAAGACCATGTAGGTCGCGGCTTGAATTCCGCTCTCGAGCAAGCGCCGCAAGGCGCTCGCGGCTTCTTCGGTCGGCCCGCGTCTGTAGGCATCGATGCGATCGATGCCCTGGCGAACCATCATTTGCACGGCCTGCACGGCCTCCCACGACGCGACCTCTCCGGCCGCGTGCCCCCCCATGCCATCGGCGACCACGTAGAGTTGGAGGTCGTCGTCGTGGAAATAAGCGTCCTCGTTGTGAGGTCGCTTCATGCCCACGTCCGTCAGCGCAGCGGAGACAGCCCTAGCCACGCGCGGACTATAACTCAAAGTGCGAATGTGTCGAGACTCACCAGGCGCGAATGTCTCGCGGACTCATGGCGCGGATTAGGATGGCCCGTGCTTCGAGCCTTCTTGGGTCTCTCGCTGCTCTGTGTCGCCGGGCCGGCCCTCGGCCAAACGGAAGCGGACGAAGAGGATCTCCTCGAGAATCCGCCTCCTCCGGTGGACACCTCTTCGACTCCGGTCGCTGGCGCCGTAGCGAACGCCTCACGAACGGCCACCGCCGCGATCGCGGTCGAAGGCTCCGAGACGCCGAAGACGCGAAGCTCGACGCAAGCTCGAAAGCTCTCGTGGAACGTCGTCGGCGGGCCGAGGGGTCGCCGCGCGGCGGTGACGTTGGAGCTCGGCTTCGCCCGCGTTCCTCGCGCGACGCTAGAGGTGCCGGTGATGGAAGGTTTGATCGTGGGCGCGCGAGGGGGATTTGCGTTCGCGGATCGGACTCCTGGCCGAGGCTTCAAGCCCGCGCTCGAAGTCGTCGCACTCGTTCGGTGGGCTCCGCCGATCGATGTGCCTTTCGACCTCGGTGTCGTCATCGAGCCCGGAGCCAAGCTCGGCGGAGAGAAGGCCGGGCAGCACTTCCTCCTCGGGCTCTCCGCCGAAGCCACCACTCAGGTGGGTGACGGGGCCTTCGTCGGCGGATCCTTCTCCGTTCCCGTCGCGATCGCCACCGGAGGCGCCGCGCTCACGAGCGTCTCGGTGGAGGCCGGGCCTCTGTTCGAAGTCCACCTGAACCCATCGCTCGCGCTGACGCTGGACGTCCGGGCGGGCGTCGCCGTGGACCGGTCCGAGGCTCGATTCTCGATGAGTATGCTCGCCGGGGGAGCCTTACGACTCTAAGGAGGCCCGCGCGTCAGCGCGTATGAGCCATCGATCACTTCGGATCGATCTTGGCGACCCGATCGGCGTGTCGTCCGCCTTCAAACTCTGTCGACAAGAACACTGTCGTGATCTGCTTGGCGACGTCGACGCCGACGAAGCGCTCCCCGAGGCACAGCACGTTCGCGTCGTTGTGTTGGCGAGCCATCCGGGCTTGGTGTTCGATCATGGCGATCACCGCTCGCACACCTGTGTGGCGATTCGCGGCGATCGACATGCCGATCCCGGATCCGCAGACCAGGATCCCGCGATCGACCTCGCCTCGCTGAATCCGCTTTGCCACGAGGTGAGCCCAGTCCGAGTAATCCGATCGCTCGCTCGTGTGAGCTCCGAGGTCTTCGACCTCGTGCCCCATGGTCTCGACGTAGCGAACCAGCTCTGTGCGGAGGCCGAGACCTGCGTGGTCCGAAGCGAGCGCGATCTTCAAGGTCATTCTCCGGCGTAGCGCTCGAGGACGAGGGTCGTGTTGGTGCCTCCGAACCCAAAGGAGTTCGAGATGGCCGCACGGATCTCGGCGCGCTTGGCCACGTGAGCCACCAAATCGAGATCGCAGCCTTCGGACGGTTGATCGAGGTTGATCGTTGGAGGCGCCAATCCTTCTTCGATCGCGCGCACCGTGATGATGGCCTCTACGGATCCCGCGGCGCCGAGGAGGTGTCCGTGCATCGACTTGGTCGACGACATCATCAACCTCATCGCGTGATCTCCGAACACGGCTTTGATGGCCCCGACCTCTTTCTCGTCGCCTACGGGCGTCGAGGTGCCGTGAGCATTCACGTAATCGACCTGCGAATGAGGTAGCCCGGCATCCAAGAGCGCGTTGACGATCGAACGTTTCGCTCCGTCTCCGTCGGGCGCGGTGATGTGGTAGGCGTCCGCGGTCGCGCCGTACCCAGTGAGCTCGGCACGAACGCGAGCGCCTCGGTTTTGTGCGTGTTGAAGGGACTCGATCACGACGACTCCGGCGCCCTCGCCCATCACGAAGCCGTCGCGGTCCTTGTCCCAAGGTCGGCTCGCCTTCTCTGGCGCGTCGTTGCGGGTGGACAGCGCCTTCATCGCGTTGAAGCCGCCGATTCCGAGGCCTGTGATCGTGGCCTCCGATCCGCCGCAAATCACCACGTCGGCGCCGCCGCGTCGGATCAGCTCCAGGGCCTCGCCGATCGCGTGAGCGCTCGTCGCGCAGGCCGAAACCGTCGACCAGTTGGGCCCCTTGGCTCCGACGCGGATCGAGATCTGACCGGGAGCCAGATTCACGATCATGGCAGGGATGAAAAAAGGAGAGATCTTGCCTGGCCCGCGCTCCAACAGGATCGCGTGGTTCTTTTCGAGCGTGCCGAGTCCGCCGAGCCCTGCGCCGATGATGACGGCGACGCGCTCGGCCTCTTCGGGCGCGACTTTGTACGACGCGTCCTCGAGGGCCATCTCGGCCGCGGCGATGGCGAACTGGATGAAGCGGTCGTTCCGGCGAATTTCCTTGCCGTCCATCCACTTCGTGGGGTCGAAGCCGCGCACCTCACCTGCGAAGTGAGTGTCGAACTTCGACGCATCGAAGTGAGTGATGGGACCTATTCCGCTCCGCCCTGCAATCAGAGCGGCCCAGGAAGCCTCGAGCCCGACGCCACAGGGGGTCAGGAGCCCCATGCCTGTGACGACGACGCGCGGACGGCCTCTCGCGTCGAGGAGACCCGAGCGCATGCCGATTCAGGCCGGCTTGTGCTCGGTGATGTACTTGATGGCGTCGCCGACGGTCTTGATGTTTTCGGCTTCTTCGTCGGGGATCTCGATCTCGAACTCCTCCTCCATCGCCATCACCAGCTCGACGATGTCGAGCGAGTCCGCGCCCAAGTCGTCGATAAACGATGCTTCAGGCTTCACCTCGTCTTCGGAGGTGCCGAGCTGTTCGACGATAATCGATCTGACCTTGTCTTCAATTGACGCCATGCGTGCCTCTCGTCGCGGTTCGTCCGCGATGAAGATGGCTGCCTGGTACCTCGATTCGAGGATGCGAGCAACCTCTGAAAGTGATGCCGGGTCCACAACCGGGCCGGCAGGCCGCCGCGCAGACCATGGCCTTTCAAACGCCAGAGGCTGAAGGCGGATGGCCCAGCCCCAATGGGACGTTCATGCACGTTCACGCGCGTTCACGTTCATGACCGGGGTCGGCCTAGCTTCGACTGGACTGCGACCGTTGAATGTGCGGATCGCGGATCGGCCGACCAGGTCCCACACCCACGAAAACGGACGAAAATGGACGAAAACGGACGAAAACGGACGTGAGCACCCGTACGAACACGAGATCCGTGCGGCGCATTGATCCAGTCTAATACGGACGCGGCGATCGCTTGAGCCCCAATGCCTTCACCTTCTTGATGAACGTACGATATGGCATGCCGAGCCGCTGCGCCGACCGCATCAGGTTCCAACCTTCGGTCTCGAGCGCCCGTTTGATATGGGCCGTCTCATAGCGCACCAAGCGCTCGCGGTGTTCCGCGGCGTCGCGCTCGATGGCTCGAGGCTCGGGTACGCTCGTGTCGTCGATGGCCGGCCCGTTGGCCAGGCTTGGATCCACGACGATTCCGCGCACCGATCCGAATCGAACTTCGTCTCCGTCGCCCAGCAGTCCTTTCACCACGCGAACTCGGTTGATCCAGGTTCCGTTCGTCGAGCCGAGGTCTTCGACCCAAACGCCGCTCGCCTCGAGCCAAATACGCGCATGGCGGCGCGACAGCGACGGGTCGTCGATCCGCGTGGTGGAAGGAAGGTCGCGGCCGATCACGGCCTCTTGGCCGAGCGCGAGGTCGATCAGCGCGGTGCCGCCGGCATGAGATACCAGGAGCGCTCGCGGCTCGCCCTCGGGTCCGTTCGCGCGGAGCTCGAGGGGGACTTCGACCGTGCCGCCGATCAACACGCTCCGGTCGTACACCCCGCGTGGATCGTGCGCGAATTTCTGATCGATCCATGCCGAGTCGAGCTTGCCGTCCGTCTCGGACAGCGACGCAAACGCGGGTCGATCAATACAGTTCCAGGCTCCCATCTCGAAGCCCTGCGGCGAGCTCCGAGTACCTCGCGGCGACCGGCTTTTTGACCCGCGCCTTGGTTGGATCCTCGGGCTCGACCCCGAACAGTCCGAAGCGCATTTGCATCCCGAGATTCCACTCGTAATTATCGATCAAGCTCCACCATAGGTACGCCTCGACTGGGACTTCGCCCTCGTCGATCGCGCGAATCAAACTCTTCAGGTGTGAGTCGAGAAAGACCACCGAGTCCGTGCTCTTCGAGTCCGCGCCGTTTTCGGTCACGATGAGCGCCTGGGTTGGATAACGAGCGTGAGTCGTCGTGAGTGCCTCGTAGAGTCCTTCTGGGTAGATCTCGCCCTGCTGGAGCGAGAGCGGATCGAAGGTCGAAAGGGGTGACAACTCCGGAAACGCGGCCTCGGCGCTACCTCTGACCACGATTCGAGTATAATAATTCACGCCGAGCCAATCCATCCGCCCGGTAAGCTCTTCGTCGGTCACGGCGGTCCCGTCGAGCTCGGGGTCGGACCTTCCGAGGGCCACCGCGTCCAGAAAGACTCGGTTGAACAAATAATCGACGTTGGTGGCGCCGAGCTGATCGATCGTGGAGGAGGGGTCGGCCGGATGGACGGGAGCGACTGCGTACACGATCCCCACCCGAGCCTCGGCGTCGGTGGCGTGGATCGCGTCGTACATTCTGGCGTGCGCCAGGATCATCCGGAGCATGACTTCCTTCGCCTCCTGGAAACGAAAGCTCACCGAAGGCGGATTCGAGCGAGTTTTGGTGGGTTGCATGAACCCTGGGAGCACGACGGCCATCGGTTCGTTCTGGGTCGCCCAGAGCTCGATGTCGCTGCCGAATTCCTGACCCAGAAAACCGGCAAACTTGGCGAGCTCCTCGACGATGCGGGGGTCGAGCCACCCGCGGCGCGTGCACCGATCGAGGCTCGTGTTGCAGCCCACCGCGTCGTGGATCCAGGCAGGGAGAGTATAGTGATTGACGGTCGCGAGCGGCGTCAGCCCCACCGTTTTCAGGGCGTCGAGCTGCTCATGGTAATAAGCGAGCGCGTCGGGGCTGGCCGCGGCCTTCAGGTCTGGGCCGGTGAGCCCGAAGGTGGCCCCAGGAAATATGCGGCTCCATTCGAAGCCGAACCGGAAGATGTCCATGCCTAAATCTTTGGCACGACCGATGTCGCTTTCGTAGAGCTCGTAGTATCCGGGGCCGGTCGAGGGAGGGCCGCCGGTGATGAAGTTGCCGTCGCGGGCCCGCGTGACGGTCGAGGTGACGAACTCATACCAGTCGCTCCCGCGGTCTTCGCAGACCTCGGCCGCGATCGTCGGGCAACCCATCTCCACCTGGAAACCGGCGATCGCCGTGCCGAAACGAAAGGTCTCCGGCAGGCTCGGGCTGCTGCACGCGAAGAGGTACGGAGCTACGAGCGCGAGCGCCCGCGGGGACTGAATCATGACGCGATAATCTCGGCGCTCCGTCGTCGCCGTGTCGACAGTTATTGACCTCCGCGAACGGAGATCGCAACGAAGTCTCATGAACGACACGCCCGTCCGCGTGCGCATCGCGCCGAGCCCCACTGGTGAGCCTCACGTCGGGACCGCGTACATCGCGCTGTTCAACCTGGCCTTCGCTCGCAAGAACGGCGGCAAGTTCATCTTGCGCATCGAGGACACCGATCGCGAGCGCAGCCACGCCGAGTGGGAGCGGCAAATCATGCAGGGGCTGACCTGGCTGGGCCTCGAGTGGGACGAGGGTCCGGACGTGGGAGGGCCTCACGCACCTTACCGCCAGAGCGAGCGGAGCGCGATCTACCGCGAGCATATCGAGATCCTGCTGAACAACGGCACCGCCTACCGGTGCTTTTGCACCAAGGAGCGCCTCGACGCGGTCCGAGCCGAGCAGGAGAAGAACAAGGCCGAAAACCGGGGCTACGACGGCCACTGCCGGCACCTTCAGCAAGAGGAAGTCGCGCGACTGCTCCATGAGAAGGCGCCCCACGTCGTACGCATGAAGGTGCCGCCCTCCGACCAGATCCCCCAAGTCGTCGACGGCCTCCGCGGGCCCGTGCGCGAGAAGGACTACCTCGACGATCAGGTGCTGTTGAAATCCGACGGGTTCCCAACGTACCACCTCGCCAACGTCGTGGACGACCATCTCATGGGTATCAGCCACGTGATTCGGGCCGAAGAGTGGATCTCATCGACGCCAAAGCACTTGCTGCTCTATCAAGCGTTCGGCTGGCAGCCTCCGCAGTTCATCCACATGCCGCTGCTTCGGAACGTGGACAAGTCGAAGATATCCAAGCGCAAGAACCCGGTCTCCATCCTCGACTATCAGCAGCGCGGGTTCCTTCCGCAAGCGGTCGTCAATTACCTCGCGATGCTCGGGTTCACGATGCCGGACGGCCGCGAAGTCTTCACCTTCAATGAGTTTGCTGCGGAGTTCGACTTCGCCCGCATCTCGCTTGGCGGACCCGTGTTCGACCTCCAAAAGCTCGCTTGGTTGAACGGCAAATACTACCGCGAGAAGCTGAGCGAGGCCGAGCTCACTCGGTACGTCCGCGACACGCTCTTCTCCGAGAGTGCGATCGCGAAGATCGTCCCGCTCATCAAGGAGCGCATCGACGTGCTCGAGCAGTTCGTGCCGGCCACCGAGTATTTTTTCTCCGGAGATGTCGCAGTCACTCCGGAGAGCTTCGCGAACAAGAAATCCAAGAAGACGCTCGCCGAGACCCGGGAGCTCCTCGAGGCCTACTCGGAGGCTCTGGACAAACACATCGACTTCTCCGCCGACGCGATCGAAGCCATGAGTCGCAAGTTCGCGGAGGACCAGAAGGCCGGCACCAAGGAGCTCTTTCCGGCCATTCGCACCGCGGTCACGGGTCGCGAGGCCACGCCTCCGCTGTTCGCGACCATGAGTGTGCTCGGTCGCGCGCGGTGCCGGCGACGCTTGCGTCATGCCATCGAGGTGCTGAAGAGCGCCAAGGGCTGACATGTTCGCGATCGTCGAGAACATCTCCGAGGTCTGCGTCCCGGTCGATCGAGGGATCGAGCGGCGGCAGAACCAAGCTGTCGTGGTCCGCGATGGGTACATCCGCTGGGTGGGTCCCGCGAGCGCGGTGCCCGAGTCCGAAGCCCAAGGCGCCGTTCGCGTCGACGCGGGCGGCCACGCGGTGCTGCCGGGGCTCGTAGATTGTCATACTCACCTCGTGTGGGGCGGAGACCGAATCGAAGACTTCTCGGCGCGCGCTCGCGGGGAGAGCTACGCTCAGATCGCCGCGCGCGGAGGCGGAATTCTCACGACGGTCACCAAGACCAGCGAGACTCCGTTCGACGCGCTCGTCTCCGAAACCCGAAGAAAAATCGTTCGTCGGCGCAGCTACGGAGTCACGACGACGGAGATCAAGTCGGGCTACGGGCTGACGCCGGCCCTCGAGCTTCGGATGCTCTCGGTGATCGAGGTTTTGAGGCGAGAGGGTTTCGATCTCGAGCCCACGCTGCTCGGGGCCCACGCGCTGCCGCGAGGGCGCGACCGAGCCGCCTACGTCGAGTCCGTCGTGAACGAGATGATCCCGATGGCGGCGGAGCGGAAGCTCGCGCGTTTCGTCGACGTCTTCGTGGAGAGTCACGCTTTCACGGTCGACGAGGCTCGCGACATCTTCCGTGCAGGGAAGCGTCACGGGATGATCCCGAGAATTCACGCGGACCAACTCAGCGGCGGCGGTGGAGCCGAGCTGGCGGCGGAAGTGGGCGCGGCCTCCGCTGACCACCTCGAGCACGTGAGCGACGAGGGGCTGAGGCGCATGGCCGAAGCGGGGGTCGTGGCCACGCTGTTGCCTGGCGCGCTTCTGTTTCTAGGTCAGGACGCGGCGAAGCTCGGACGACGGGTGGCCGACGCAGGCGTGGCTTTCGCGGTAGCGACCGACGCGAATCCAGGTTCTTCGCCCTTGTTATCGCTGCCCCTGGCGGCGACCTTTGCCACGACCCAGCTCGGCCTGAGTGTCGAGGAGTCGCTCTTTGGAATCACCAAGGGTGCGGCGCTCGCCTTACGGCGAACCGACATCGGTGTCATCGAGCCGGGGGCGCGAGCGAGACTCCTGGTCCTGAATCACTCGGACGGCCGGGCGCTCGTTTATGCGTATGGTGAGCCGGTCGTCGAGGCCTTGATCGATGAACACGGAGTCGATCGCTTCGAGCAACGCAGTTGAGCTCGGACTCGGCAATTCGGGCGTCTCGACTCGCTTCTCCGAGGTCCGACTCGTGGCCGAAGTGTCACGGGACCATCCTGAATCCACAATCCCGAAAGTCCCGATCGAAGCTGAACGCAGTGTCGAGCTCGAAGCGATTCATCGCCGCGAAGCTCACGGCGTCCGTGAGACTCAGCTGCTTGTCCTTGAACCGAGCCATCTGAACGAGCCCCTGCTCCAAGAGCTCGGCGTCCATGAACACCACCGAGTGGCGCCGGCTACTCATCAGCCTTCGCGCCGCGTCGACCGCGAGGTCGGCGTTCGTCCGCGCTCTGACCCGAGTCACGACCTCCGATAGAATGAGCTCCGTCAGCGTGAACCGCGCTCGCGCGCTTCGCTCGAGGAACGCGACCGCCCGGTCGTGATGCTGGTCGTTCTTGATGAGGAGCGCCAGGATCGCGCTCGTGTCGAGGAAGAGCCTCATCTTCGCCCTCTGTCTTGGACCAGCCGTAAAGATAGTGGTCGTGGTTTTCGGACTCGTCGGTCGGGCCCGAAATCATCCCTACCAGAGCATCCGCAGGGTCGTCTCCGAGCACGATCTCTCCCGAGTCGATGGCTCGACCGAGGTACTGATCCACCGCCTCCCGCACCAATGAGGCCAGCGGAACGCCGAGCCGCTGGGCCCGCGCCTGGAGCTCCTGGTATGAGCCGTCGGAGAAGCGAACGTTGGTCGTCACGTATCGCGTCATGACGATACTGCGATATCATGCGGGAGGGCGGGAAGCAAGGGGAGACGCCGGGCGAGTGCGTTTCGTTCCAACGTGTGGCATCCCTCTTCGGAGATGAGCGTCGAGGCCAAGCTCGTACTCGCCTTCGCGATACCCATCGCGTGGACCGCGATGACGAGCTCATCGCACGCGAGCGTTCCCGACCTCTTGGGCTTTGGCGCCCGCGGCAGGGCGATGGCGGGGACGCTGACCGCGACGGCGAGCGGGCACGAGGCGGTGTATTACAACCCTGCGGGGCTGGCCCGCGCCACCGGCGCGACGTTCGCGGCGGGGTTCGAGCTCACGACCTTCTCCATGCGGCTCGATGGCAAAGCCGAAGAGATTCCGGACGCGTTGGCGCTCGACGTGGGCTTCGCGGTTCCGGTCCCATTCGTGGGTGTGCTCAGAGACCGTGCGGTGCTGGGATTTGGGTTCGTGCTCCCGACCGCGAGCGTCCTCGTCGCCGACGTACCCATTCCTGGAGAACCTCGGTTCGTGCGCGTGGGTTCTCGCGCTCAGACAGTGAGTCTCATGGGTTCGCTCGGTCTTCGACTCTTCGACGAGCTCTCCGTCGGCGTCGGCTTCATCGCTTTATCCGAGCTTCGTGGATCGATCGACGTGGCACCCAACGAAACCGGGGACATCGGTACGACGGTGCGGGACGAGCTCGTCGCCGACTACGCGCCGATCTTGGGAGCTCTGTATTCGTTCGGAGAGCTCTCGCTGGGTCTGACCTTTCGCGGGGAGTCGTCGGCCGAGTTCGACCTCCCGATCACGGCCAACCTGGGCGACCGTTTTCCCCTTCCCATCCCCACCCTCGATATCTCAGGGACGGCTCAGTACGATCCGCTCGAGCTGAGCTTTGGGATCTGCTGGCGCGCCAGCGACGAGCTCGCGCTGGCCATCTCGGCGGAGTACTCGGCCTGGAGCGCGTACCCAGCCCCGATCGCCTACACCGCGGTCCCGGAGGGCTTCGAGGTGCAGCCTTCGCCGGGCTTCTCGGACGTGGTCGCGGTTCGCGCCGGGGCCGAGTGGGTCACCGGGAGTCTTGCGTTTCGCGCGGGCGTGGCGGTCGATCCGAGCCCGGTCCCGACCGGCTCTCGTGGGTACCTCGACAGTACTCAGTTGATCGGATCGTTGGGCGCCGGCGCTCGCGTGGACGTCGCGCGAATCGATCTCGCCCTGTCCGTCCACGATTTCCTCGGCCTCACCGAGACTCTCGCGCCGAGCGTCCCGGGGCTCCCCGCCCCGAGGCTCGCGGGGGCCGCCGTTACTCACCAGGGCCTGGTGGTGTCGTCCCTGGTCGAGGTCGGAGTGAGCTTGTGAACGCGACGCGAGCAGGCGGGCGTATTTCGTTGGTCTTCAAATGGACCGCGGTCGTCTTCAGCGCGTGGAGCTCGACCGCCGAGGCGCACCCGGCAGACCAATACGGGCTCGGGGCTCGTTCGGTCGCGATGGGTGGAGCGATGACCAGCGCGGCGGATGACTTCTCCGCGGCCTATTACAACCCGGCGCTCCTCGCGCATCCAGGGAGGCTTCGCCTCGAGCTCGGATATGCGGCGAGCCTGCCTGACCTTCGGATCAACGATCGCTCGGTCGACGTCGACGCGAGTCATGGGTTTTTGGGCGGCGTGTCGATTGGAGGCGAGATTCTCGGTCACGCGCTCGGCTTTTCGCTCGGCCTGGCGCTGCCGGACGAGCTGATCAGCAGAGTACGAACTCGGCGTGAGTCACAGCCGCGGTTCGTGCTTTACGACAACCTGCCGCAACGCCTCGTGGTGTCGACGAGCCTGGGCGTCGAGCTCCTCGAGGGCTTCGCGATCGGAGCTGGGCTGACGTACATCGCGAGCACGAAAGGGACCCTCGGCGTGGCCGGCGAAGTCAGCGCCTCGCGAGCGGAGCTCACTCGACTCGTGAGCGAGGTCGACGTGACCTTCTCGTCGGTCCGAACACCCGCCTTCGGCCTGAGTTACTCGGCCGGTCCGCTGAGCTTCGGCATCACGTATCGTGACGAGTTCGTGTTGGAGCTCGATCTCGACGTCCGCGTGACGGGAGACGTCACGCTCGGCGACGAGCGGCTGATCCTCGTAGAGAATGGCTCGTTCTTGCTCGACTCGTTCAACACCGACCTCTTCTCCCCCCGACAGATCGCGGTCGGCGCGTCGTTTCGCGAGGGCGGATGGCTCCTGGCGGTCGACCTCACGTGGGCGCAGTACTCTCGGTTCGTGGCTCCGGTTTCGCGCCTCGACCTACAGCTCGACCTCGGTGAGTTGGACTTCGAGGTGCCGCTCCCAGACCCGCCGGTGGATCCGGAATTCTCGGACATATTCATTCCCCGAGTCGGTGTCGAGGGCGAGCTCGTTCGGTCCGAGGAGTGGGCGCTCCTCGGCCGAATGGGTTACGCCTACCAACCCTCTCCGGTCCCTTCGCAGACAGGCAAGACCAACTACCTCGACGGGACCAAACACGTGGTCTCGATCGGAGTAGGGGTCGAGACCAACAGCCTATCCGCGGTTCTACCTCAACCGATGTCGGTCGACGTGTCGGCTGCGATCATCGTGCTCGCGCCGAAGGCGATCGAAAAGGCAAACGCAGCCGACGCGGTGGGTGACTACCGGAGCGGCGGGAGAGTATGGACGGTGGCCGCGATGGCGAGGTTTCCGTTTTGACGAGACGCGACGTGGTCCAGAGAGGTCGCTCGCTGGGCGGTCTTCGACGGTTGACCTTTGGGTTGACCTCCGGGTTGACCTTCGTCTTGCTCTCTGGCTGCGGCGCCCTCGGCGGCGAGCCTGGAGGCTCCAGCAACCTCCCGAATCGGGGCCTAACGCCCTACGCCATTCACCGCGAGGATGGCGCAGCCGCTCCCGTCCTCGAGCCACCCGAAGGAGCTCGGCTCGGGGCTCCTGCTGCCCTCGTGACGAACGAGGGTGTGGAGCTCCTCTTCGAGCTCGTACGAGGATCGACGAAGTCCGTTGGCCTCGCGCGGAGCTCGGACGGGTTTCAGTTCGGTCCGATCACCGAGCCCGCAGAGCTGGAAGGATTTGGAGACCCAGCCGTTCGGGGTTCGGTGATGGGTCTCGGCCTCGACGAGGACACCATTCAGTTGAGAGTCGGTGGGCTCTTGGTCGCGACAATTCGCGCTGAAGAACCCTTCGAGCTCGGCGGAATTTCGGCGCCGAGTATCGTGCTCGCGGGTGAGGAGGTCTGGGTCTATTACGCCGCCGCGGACGTCTCCGGCCGGCCGGTGGCGGCGCGCGCTCGGTTCGACGGGTCGCACCGACTCATCGACCAGATCGTAGTCCTCGAGCCGCGGTCACAGTGCCAAAAACCCAGCGGCTCGAGGGTCCCGTGTTGGGACGAGGACGGCGTTTTTGGACCGGAAGTGCGGCGAGCGACCAGCGGCGCGGGTCGTACTCTCTTCCGAATGATGTTCTCCGGCGGCAACGGAAGCTCTCGCGCCATCGGATTCGCGGCCTCCTTCGACGGCACGCATTTCGAGGAGCTCCCCGATAATCCTGTGCTCGACGAGGTCGAGCTCACCGAGGCGAACCCATCCAACGTCAGGCTCGGCGATGAGTATCTCCTGTATTTCGAGCACGATGGGAAAATTTACGTAGCGACCAATCAGCATGGACAGGCTACCGAGGCGATCGAATGAGGCGCGCCGCTCCCATTCTCTTCGCGCTCGGCGCCGGATGTGTGCCGGAGCTCGTCTTCGTGCCCGGGATCGCCGACGGAGTTTCGAGCCGCATCGTCGCGCTCCGGAGCTCGAGCGGCCAAGTGCTCGCGGTGGCCCAGAGCGCAGACCGGTCGCTCCCGGCGCTCGGTGAGCATGACGAGCTCGCGGTGCTCTCGTACACTCAGCCGGTGGATGCGTTGGGCGGGAGCGGCCTGGTGACTCCGTCGACTCGACGCGAGGACTGCGTTCGGACGCGACCCTCGAGTGTGCAGTTGAGAGGTTCATCGGGGTCGCTGGAGCTCACCCCGACGATTCCGGACTGGGTGCTAGGTCAACTCATCACCGATCCGTTCGAGAACTGCACCTGCGTTCGGTTTCGGGGCCGAACCGAGTACCTGACCCTGGCGGGTGCTCCCGGGACCGATCTCACGGTCCTCGCTGCCGCTCGCCTTGGGTCTGGTTCACTCGTCATGGTACTCGGGTCCGTTCGAGGGCTGCTGCTGCTCGACGGCGCGGACCTCACCTTGCTGGAGGGCTGCGAATCCGACCAGGTTTTTTCGGACGTCGTCTGGGTCGGCGGAAACCGAGTCGTCGCGGCCCACCAGCGTAGCTCCGATCAGGTCGTCGAGTGGGCGATCGAGACAGCCACCAAGTCGTGTCGACAGGTTCGCGTGCTGCGCAACGAGCCGAGCGGGGGTGCGATCGAGGTGGCCGCATCACCCGATGGGTCGGAAGTGGGCGCGGTCTTCTTGACCCGGACCTCGAGTGAGACCATCCGGAGCTTCGCTGCCGTCTCGAGCGGCGGCGCGTGGACTGAAATCGACGCGTACGAAGGGCGCGATGGCGACGAAGCCCGGCTGGACATCCGGTGGCTCGGGCCCGGTCGATTCGCGACGTTCAACCACGGTGAGCCCTTCGTGACGACCTACGAAGCTGGCTCGCGACCGAAACACGAAGAAGTGGTCGAGACTCCAGATCGAGTCCGTGAGATCCGAGCGGTTCCTGGGGTTGGGTACGTCGTGGGGACTGCGTACGGTCGACTCTTCGAACGAGAGGATGACTCTCCGTGGCGGGCGGTGGCCCAGGGTCACCTCGACACCATCGGATTCATCAAGCCGTTCGGCAACGGCTACTTGGCGTTCCACGACAGTGGGTTCGTCACGCAACTCAGGGACGGTCGGCAATGCCTCGGGGAGCAGCGAATCGACGTCGTGGAGGAGATCCCTGCGCTCGTTTTCGAGGATGAATCGACGGGTGAGTTGCTGATTCCAGGGGCCACGGCGAAGGAGGAGCCGCTGAGCCTGGCGAGGGTCGAGATCCTCGGAGGCTGAGGTTATTTGTGTTTGGCGTTGAACTTTCGGATGACTTCGTTGGTCAGGTCGAGGTGAGGCTGGGCATACAGCAGGCGTGAGTCTTGGACTTCCAGGATGATGGTGTAACCGCCGTCTTTGCCGATTTGTTGGACGATCTCGCGCATCTTGGTCGTGATCCCGGCGAGCTGTTTTTGCTCGGTCTCCTGGAGCTCCTGCTGTTCTTTCATGAAGACTTGCTTGAGCTCGAGGAGCTTGGATTGGAACTCGCCCATCCGCTTCTTGGTCTCGTCGTTGTTGGTCACGACGGACTCTTTCTCGATGGACTCTTTGAGTCGCATGAGCTCGCTCTCGCGCTCTTGGAGTGATTTCTGTTTCTTCTCGAAGGTCTCTTTGAGCGCGTTTTTGGCGCGCTTTCCTTCCTCGACCTCCAGGATGGCGCGCTGGAGGTTGACGTAGCCGATGAGAGTTTCGGCTCCGGGCTTTGCGTCAGCGCCGGGCTTTGCGGCGGCGGTCCTGACCTGGAATGCGGCGACGAGGGTGAGGGCGAGCGACGCTCGGCGGAGGGGGGCGGAGAATGAGGATTTCGACATGAAGCGCTCCTCGACTAGCGAAGGAACGCGGGATCGTCAAACCCCGGATGCTCCGCTGTCGTTTTCTTTCGGACGCTCCTCGGCGTTGGGTTGTTCAACTTTGCCTTCGTTCGAGGCCACGCTCTTGGCGTGCAGGCCTGCAGCGATGAACGCGATGGTTGGGCCCACGAACAGCGAGGCGAAGGCGGCGAAGGGGGAGTAGAGCGCCAGGCCGATCGTGGCGACGCCGGCGCCGATGAACCCCTGTCCGAGCAGGCGATGGGACTCGGTCCATGCTCGGGCGCTCGCGAGGGATGACTTGGTTCGGATGCCGAGAGCGTTTCCCTGTTCGAGGTGCATCATGAGGGGGCCGAGCAGGACGAAGACGGCGCCCGCGGCGCAGGTGACGAGCGTCAGGCGGGCCTTGGACCGCACGTCGTCGGTCGCGTCTTCCGGCAGGAGCCGAACGAACAGCCCGGTTTGATCGAAGAGGAGGAGCACGTGGGCTGCGGCGAGCATCGCCAGAGCGACGGTGAGGATGGTGTCGCCGCGGCGCCCGATCGTACGAGCCTTGGTGGCTATGCGAACGCCGGCCAAGAGTGCGATGGCGACGAGCGGCGCGGCGGACAAAGGCAACCAGATCCGCCAGCCTCCTCGGCCTTCGAGCGGGCCGAAGGCGGCCCAAACGGACGCCGCGGCGGCGATCGCGATGGGCATCGCGGGCGCGATATTCCGTAGAAACGGCGAAGAGTCAGAGCTGGTCACAAGAGGCCTCCCATGGTGAGCGCGGTGCGGAGGCGTTCGCTGGCGTCGGCTCGGATACTCTCGAGGGGCGCGCGTACCTCACTTCGGACGGGGTGACCTTGGAGGCGTAAGGCTTCCTTGATCAGCGAAGGCGAAAAAACCGACGGCAGCACGGGCCCGAGCACGGATCGTCGGGCCAAGCGGTTGGTGATTTTCTGAAGGCCGTCCGCAGAGCGCTCACCGATCGGGGGTCCGAGGACCTCGATGATCGGCTTGAGCTCGTTCTCCAACTTGGACACGCGCGCGGGTTCCTTGGACTTGGCGGCTGCGTAAATCTTCGAGGCCTGCTCCGGAGCGAGCACCGCCATCGCACAGATGGCTCCGGACGCGCCTTGTTCACACGCGCGCAGGAAAGAGAGCGAGCTTGCGGTGAGAAACGTAGGCGAGCGGCCGCCCTCGAGCTTGAAGCGTTTTTTCCAAGGATCGAGCGAACCCGGCACGAAGCCAGGAACGAAGGCGCCAGTGAGCCCCGAGTGAGTGAGAAGAGTCGCGACCTCCTCGCCGGAGAGCGAATCGAGGACGTTGCCGGGCCGAGTGTCGAGGAGAATCGGGAGCGGCACCGACTTGCGAATGCGTTCGAGGTGCCGGTAGAGCTCGCGGTAGCCGATCCCTGGGTACCTTGCGAGCGAGATCAGGACCGCGACCGTACCCTTTTGTTCGGCCGCCTTGGCAAGCTCCTGGGCTTCGAGCGTGTTGGGCGTCGACACGGAGATCACGAGGGCCTTTTTGCGTTCGGTGACGGAGGCGACGGATTTGAGGATGGCCCGGCGTTCCTCCTGGCTGAGCAGCAGATCCTCGGCGCACTCGGTGAAGAGTGCGAAGCCAGAGAGCTCGGTCGAGCACAAGTACTCGACGAGGTGCTGAAGCGCCTTTGGATCGAGCTGTCGGCGCTCGTTCATCGGCGTAGGAATGGCCGCAAAGATTCCCGAGACGTCAGGCTCGCTTTTGGTCGAAGCGTCGCTCATGGGTCACCGGCGAGGTGATGTTGTGCTGAAAACGTCGAAGGAGCAACTCGGAGCGAAAAGGATCAACCGCCGATTTTGGCGAGCAGGAGCTGCTTGAGGTCTTCGGTCTCGCGATCGGCGGCAGGAACCCCCGAAATGAGTCGAGCGAGATCGGGAGAGCGGCGCACGCGGCCACGATCGTGGAGCTCGAGCATTTCTTCGAGGGCCGCCTTGGTGAGGTGTGGGTCTCCGAGGCCGATCACCTTGACCAGGAGGGTTGGGTCGGGCGGGAGATGATGGGACGCGGAGAGCTCCCGAGCGGCCGCGAGCAACTCATCTCGATCGTGGGAGAGTCTGAGTCGAGTGGTGAGTGAGTCGATCGGGTTGATACGTGGAGAGTCGAAGGCGGTTTGACCGCCTGGTCGGGCAGCGAACGGAACCTCTTGCGGCTCTACGAGCGCAGGCGCTTCCGCTTCTTTGCCGGTGAGCTTGGAGAAGACCGACTCGACTTTGGCTCGGGCTTTTGCGGCCACGGACATGGGTTTTTGTGCGGGCGCGGGCGCGGCCTCGGTGGGTTCTGGTGGAGGAGCCTCAGGGGTCTTCGGAGTGAGATTCCAAGGTTTGCTCCGCTCGAGCCTCGGATTGATTTCCTTCTTTGGAGACGGGATCCGGACCGCCGGGTGAGTTTCGCGGGGAGGCGACTTGACGGTGCGAGGCTCGTGCTCGGGCTCGCGCTTTGGGAGTTGATCGAGGGCTTCCTGAAGGTCCGCGGCGGCCCGCTTCTTCTCCCGGAGGCCTCCGGCGATGCGGAGGACTTTGGGCTTTGGAGGTGCGGGTTTGGGTTCTTCCTTGGGCGGCTCGATCTTCTCGGCGGCCTTCGCCTTTGGCGGTTTGGGCGGGAGCTTGGGCGCGCTGGGCTCGGGCGCTCGGACGGACGCCTGGACGGGCGAGGTCGACGTCTGGACGGTCGACGTCTGGACGGTCGACGTCTGGGCGGTCGACTTCTGGACCGTCGACTGCGCGGTCGACGTCTGGGCGGTCGACTTCTGGACCGTCGTCTGGGCGATCGACCTCTGGGCGATCGACCTCTGGGCGGTCGACGTCTGGGCGGTCGACGTCTGGGCGGGCGGCTCGGTCGGGAGCGTCTCTTTGCGCGGCCGACCTGGCCGGCGCTTTGACTCCTCCGCGCGTAACTTCGGGGGCTTCTTTTCCTCGGGAGGTGGGGCTTTTTGAGGTTCGGGCTTGGGGGGCTCCGACTTGGGGGCCCGCTTTGATTTGGCCGGAGGGGGCTCGAGCTCTTTCTTCTTTTGGGCTCGGCGCGGAACCTCCGCCGGTACGACGGCAGGCTGCGCCTTGGCGGGCCTCTTCGTTGGGACGGGCAGCACGGGCTCGATCCGCTTGGGCGCGCTTTTGGCGGTCGCCTTGCGCTTTGGGGCGGGCGGATCAACGGCCGGAGCCGGTGGGGGCGCCGACTTCTTGGCGCCCCTCGGCTTGGGTGGGGGGACGGCGACCTCTGCTGTGGGCGACTTTTTGCGAGCCTTCTTGGGCTCGCTCACCACCACCGGAGGCGACTTCGACTTCGAGGCGCGGCTCGGTGCCGTCTGCAGTTTTACGTTTTGAGTTACGCCTTGCTTGGCGGACTTCCCGCTCATTTTCTCACCTCGAGCCTCACTCCGTATCCCGTCGGGCCACCCGCGCACTCCTCGGCTTGCTCGGAAGCGTGATGAAGTTGCCGGCAGTCAACGAACGCACCGGGAACGATCCCGCGCGACCCGCTCACCGAGGTCCTCGGCGACTTGGAGATCGTTGCGCGGTGCGGAGGCACCATAGCGCATTTTTTCTCCCGGATCCGGATCGGGCACGGGCGCGCGGCACGCTGTGCTTGCCGCGCTTCAGGGGGCCGCGGGCGCCTCTTCGGCCGGCGTCTGCTTCTCTTCGTCGACTTTGTCGGCAGCGGCCTTCTTCTTCTTCGGTGCGGCCTTGCGTTTGATCTTCGCCTTCTTCGCAGCCCTCGGCTTCTTGGCCTTGGTGGGCGGAGGCTCCTTCGCGGCCTCCTTCTTGGGAAGCTTCGCGCGCACGGGCTTGGCTTTGCGCGTGGCCTTCTTGCGGGACTTCGTCGCAGGTGACGCTTCGTCCGTGGCCTCGATCGGAGCTCCGTTCTCGGCGGCGCCTTCTTTGGGCGGTCCTCGCCGTTGTTGGAACTCGAAGGAATGGCGGCCGTCCTCCTTGCGCACCAGGAACGCTGAGAAGTTCTTGCCCCACTTGGACACGAAGTCGGCGAGGAGCTCGGTGCGACCGTCTTTGACGTACATCGTCGCTTCGTCGCGGGTGACCTCCCGCAGGCAGACCATCCGCGGGAGCACGAACGTGCAGGTCTTGGCGTCGGCAGGGATCTCTTTCTTTTTGAGCCCCAACGGAAAGGTCTCGTCCTTGCCGATCGCGCGCAACGTCTGAAGGCGATTGGAACACGTGAACGTCCCGCGAGTCTCCACGACTTGGCCGTCCGGACACACTGGACAGGGACCGAGCGGCTGCTCGTTGACCTCGAACTCGGGCGCGGCGATCGCTTCTTCACTCGGGCCCGCGCCGTTCTCCGGCACGCCCTCGAGCTCCACCGCGCCATCGACCATCTTCAGCTTTCCTCGATAGAACCTGAAGCTCCCGCCGCGACGCGAAACGAAGCCCTCCAAAACGCCCGTGTGGCCGCTCTGCACGAGCTCCTCGGCGGTGCGGCGATCGATGTAACGGCCTGCTCGATCTTTCCAGATCCGGAACGCGCAGTCTTCGGGCATCGGCGCGAGCTCCGCGTTGTCGCCCTTCTTGCGCTTGGCCGCGCGGTCCTTCTTCTTCTTCTCTCGCCATGCCTCACGCCAGCCCACGGGCTCGAGGCAGCGGTAGCACCAGTAGCGCTCGTACACCGGCCGCTTGCAGACCGGGCAGTCGCCGAGCGAGTTCGCGTCCGGAAAGAGCTTGTCGAAGTCGAAGGTCTTCGTCCGATCGACGATCTCTTTGGCGTACTCGCGGACCTCTCCCATGAAGCTCTCGGGATCGCGGCGGCTGCGCTCGACCTCCAGCAGGTGTTGCTCGAGCTCACCCGTGAGCCGCGGCGAAGCGATGCGGTCTGCGCGCATTCGCTCGAGGAGGTCGATGAGCCTGATGCCTTTGGCAGTGGGCCGCAGCACGCCCGCGCGGATCACGTACTCCTTGCGGATCAGGTTCTCGATGATCTCCGCGCGCGTCGCGGGCGTGCCGATCCCCTTGTCTTTCAAGGCCGAGGCCGTCTCTTCGTCTTCGACCTGTTCGCCCGCGTTCTCCATCAACGAGAGCAGGCGACCTTCCGTGATTCGCGGAGGCGGGCGGGTCTCGTCTTCCTCCAGCTCGTACGACTTCGGTGTGACCGAGACGTTGGCGACATCAGTTTGACCTGCAACGAGCGGGGGGAGCTTCCCGTCGTCGCCTTCGGTCTCGCCGAGCACGGAGCGCCAACCAGGTTCCTCCAAGATCTTCGCCCGCGATCGAAACGTGTGAGCTTCGACCTTGGTGGTCCGCTCGACGCGCGACCAAATCGCCGGAGGGTGGAACGTCGCGAGGAACCTTCGCACGACGAGCTCGAAGAGCCGACCGTCGTCGCCGGTGAGCGCCTCCGGGACCACGCCGGTCGGGATGATCGCGAAGTGGTCGGAGACCTTCGTGTCGTCGAACGTGCGCTCCTTGTTCATGAGCCCGTTCGCTTGCAGGAACTGGCTGGCGCCCTTGAAGCGCGGATCGACCTCGAGCTTGGGGAGCACCTCGCCGACGACGGCTTCGTAGTCCTTCGGCAGAGCCTTCGCGTCGGTTCGAGGATAGGTCAGCGTCTTGTGCGTCTCGTAGTTGCGCTGCGCCGCTTGGAGCGTGCGGCTGGCCGACCAGCCGAATCTGCGGTTGGCCTCGCGCTGGAGGCTCGTGAGGTCGAAGAGCGGCGGAGCGGTCTCCTTCGAAGGTTTGCGCGTCTCCGCGGCGATCGCTTGTTTGCCTTCGACCTCGACGAGGATCGCTTTGGCCTTCTCGACGGCGAAGATCCGATCCGCACGGGATCCTTCGTCCTCGTCGCTCGACTTCCACTCGGGGTCGAACCACGTGCCTTTGTACGAGAGGTCGTCGTGCAAGAAGGTCGCCTGAATGCGCCAGAAAGGATCGGGTCGGTGCGAGAGCACCTCGAACTCGCGGTGCACGAGCATCGCGAGGGTCGGCGTCTGCACGCGGCCGGCGCTCCAGGCCTGGGGCGTCGGCCCACGTCGAAGGCGACACGTCAGCGCGCGGCTGGCGTTCATGCCGATCAGCCAGTCCGAGAACGTGCGGCAGTAAGCCGCCGCCCCGAGCCCTACGTAGGCTTGGCCATCTCGCAGAGTTCGAAAGCCTTCGCGAATCGCTTCGCGGGTCATCGACTGAAGCCACAGCCGACGGATCGGGAGAGCCTTGGCGACGTGACCATTGCGCTTCTTCGGCGCGGCCTCGGTCGTTCCGTCGAGGGCCCAGGTGTCGACGATCTCTCTGAAGATCAGCTCACCCTCGCGACCGGCGTCGCAAGCGTTCACCACTCCGCTGACCTCCGGACGGCCCAGAAGCTCGTTGATCGTCTTCAGGCGATCCTTCTGCTGGCTCTTCGCTCGAAACTCGAAGCGCTCTGGGAGGATCGGGAGGCTGTCGAGCGTCCATCGCTTGTACTTGGGGTCCAGCTCCTCGGGCTCCTTGAGCTCGTAAAGGTGCCCAACGGCGAAGGTGACGAGGAACTCTTCGCTCTCCCAATATCCATCGCGCTCTTCGAATCCACCGATGGCGGCGACGATGTCGCGCGCGACACTCGGCTTCTCCGTGATCACGAGGTCTTTGGACATTCCGCGCAGGAAACACAGAAGGCCGAGCCATGTAAAGGACTGCGGACGTCGGAGGGTGCACGACCGACCTGCGGCGATTCAGTTCAACCTCCGCATGAACCACGGAGAGCACACAGAAGGAACACGGAGGGCACGAAGGACTTTTCTGCCAAGCGTGGGAGCTCGATGGGAAGCTCGCTCCGGCGTCGCCGCCCTCACGAATCTCCTGACTGAAGGTGTGTGGGCGAGGCGCGACAGGACGAGAGCCGATGAACGAGAGGCGATGAACGAGAGGCGACGTCAGCGAACGGAAGCCACTTGGATCACGCGATGGTCGGCGTCGACGCTCGTCACGACGACGCGAACGTTCTCGCCGGGCTTGAAGACCTTCGTGAGGTCGCTCTTTCCGCCATCGTAGTTGGTGCTCGAATAGTAACCTTCGATCCCGGGCTGGATCTCGACGTACGCGTGATCAGCGGTGACCTTGATGATCCGTCCCTCGAGCCGGCTGCCCGGCATGAGCCCGGACGGCATGGCTCGCCACGGGTCGTCGGTGAGCTGCTTGATACCGAGCGAGAAGCGCTCGTTCTCGACGTCGATGTTCAAGACCACCGCTTCGATGCTGATGTTCTTGTCGTACAGGTCGGACGGGTGCCCAAAGTTTTGCGACCAGGACAGGTCGGAGATGTGGACGAGGCCGTCGATGCCCTCTTCCACACCGACGAACAGACCGAAGTCGGTGACGCTGCGGATGGGGCCGCGGATCACGGTGCCCACCGGATACTTCTGCTCGAGGCTGGTCCACGGATTGGGCTCACATTGTTTGAGGCCCAACGAGATGCGCTTCTGCGAGATGTCGATGTCGAGCACCATCGCCTCGACCTCTTCGCCGATCGCGACGATCTTGGAGGGGTGCTTGACTCGTTTGGTCCACGACATCTCGGTGACGTGGACGAGGCCCTCGATCCCGGGCTCGAGCTCGATGAAGGCGCCGTAGTCGGTGAGGCTGACGACGCGACCGCGCACGCGAGCCCCGACCTTGTATTTGCGATCCGCGTCGCTCCACGGGTCGTCTTGGATCTGCTTGAGCCCCAAGGAGACCCGCTCAGTCGCGGGATCGAACTTGAGCACCATGACGCGGACTTTGTCGCCCACCTGGAACATCTCGTTCGGGTGGTTCAAGCGGCCCCAGCTCATGTCCGTGATGTGGAGGAGCCCGTCGATGCCGCCGAGATCGACGAAGCAGCCGTACTCGGTGATGTTCTTGACCGTGCCGTCGAGGATCGCCTTCTCGTGCAACTTCTCGAGGGTCTTCTGCTTGAGCTCTTTGCGTTCCTGCTCGAGCAGCTCGCGGCGGGACAACACGATGTTGTTCCTTCGCTTGTTGCACTTGATGACCTTGAACCGGAGCTTCTCGCCGATCAGTCGGTCGAGGTTTCGAACTGGGCGAAGGTCGACCTGCGAGCCAGGAAGGAAGGCCTTGACCCCGATGTCGACCTGCAGGCCGCCTTTCACTTTGGAGAGCACGAGGCCCTCGACCGGCGTGCCGTCTTTGTACGCGTTCTCGATGTCGTCCCAGACGCGCATCCGGTCGGCCTTTTCCTTCGAGAGAAGGCAAAGGCCGCTATCCGTCTCTTTCGACTCGATCAGGACGTTGATTTCTTCCCCTTCTTTAACCTGGGGCTTGCCATCCAGCATCGGGAACTCGCTGATCCGCACCTGGCCCTCGGATTTGAATCCGATGTCCACGATGACGTGATCGCGACCGACGTGAATCACTTTGCCCTTGACGATATCGCCCTCGCGCACCTCGGCGCGGCGGGTCGACTGTTCGAAGAGGTCAGCGAAGGAGACTTCCTCCATCTTGGTTTGAATGCTCTCAGCCATGGTGATGTTACGCAGAGGTCCTCGGCCCAAAACGTTCGTGCTCTCTGCTTGAGAGCTGACTTGTCCACGACTCGTGGGGTCGAACGAACGAAAGGAGCGGAGAGCCTAGAAGCGCTTAGGGGCGGACCCTAGGAGCACAGAACGGACGATGTCAAAAGGAAATTTTTCGAGCCGCGGGCGTTGCGTTCACGTCGACGTGGACGACCGTCGGCGTTCTGCGATCGTGCCTACCTCGGTTTCTTCGGCTGGTGACATTTGACAGCGCAGCCGGGCGCGGCTAGATTTCGCGCCGCTCGTAAAAACCCGAGCAACCCCGCGACATCTTTTGGATCATCCACAGATCGAGCGAGAGCCGTTTGACGAGCAACGAGTAGGAGCAGCGAATCAGCATGGGCAGTCTAGGACATTTCATCGAGGTCGGCGGTCTAGCCATGAAGGTGAACATGATGTTCCTCGCGGCCGGGTTGGCCGTGATCATCGACCGAGCGATCGCCGTTTATTTCAAGTTCAACCTCAACGGCGCGCGGTTCATGGCGCAGATCGAAAAGCTCGTCGTGAGCGACAACATCGAGAAGGCCGTGAAGCTCTGCAACGCTGCTCCAAAGGCCGCCCTGGCAAGAGTGTTACGTGCGGGCCTCACGCGGGCCAACCGCGGCGTGCTCGAGATCGGCAACGCCATCGAAGAAGAGTCGCTCGCCGTGAATCCGCTCATCATGCGACGGGTCGCGGCCCTGTGGTCCATCGCCAACGTCGCGGTCCTCGTGGGGCTTTTTGGAACCATCGTCGGCCTCATCAAGGCGTTCCAGGCAGTCGGTATGGCGGCGCCGGAGCAAAAGACGGAGTTGCTCACCAAGGGCGTATCCGAAGCCATGTACAACACGGCCGCGGGCCTCTCGATCGCGATCATCTGCATCACCGCGCACCTTTTCTTGTCGTCGCAAGCTCGGCGCCTGGTCGAGGAGATCGAGCTCCACAGCCTGAAGCTCGAGAACATGTTGGGACGGCGCGCAGTCGCCGAGATCCCGGGCGCGTCGCAAGAGAAGTGATCGCTCGATGACCGAGACCAGCTCAGGGACCGCGAGTAAGGCCTACTCCGCGGAGGACGCGGACTACGTTCGCCGCCATCGAAAGGTGGGCCATGACCTCCACCAAGACGCGGCCATGGGCGAGCTCAACATCGTCCCCCTGCTCGACATCTTGGTGAACCTCATCATGTTCTTGCTCGTCAGCCAGGCCACGATGATCTCGCTCGGTGTCATCGACGTGACGGCGCCAAGCTACGCGGCCGCAGGGCCCGGATCGTCGCAAGACGACAACCGTCCGCAGCTTCGGCTGACGCTCGGCGTCGCCAAAGAAGGCTTCTACATCGCGGCCTCCGGCGGCGTCCTCGAAGGCGGGGCGCTGCCCACGTCGGTGGAGGTCACCAAAGATGGAGTCCAGAAGCGGGAGCCGACGATTCCGTTGAAGCCGGACGGCAGCTACGACTACGCGGCGCTTCGTGCGAAGCTGCGCGCCATCAAGACCGAGTTCCCTGACGCCAAAGCCGTCTACTTCGCAGCCGATCAGTCGATCCCGTACAACGTCGTGGTGAAGACACTCGACTCTTCTCGAGAAGACGCTCGCGGTCCGCTGTTCCCGGCCGTCGCGTTCTCTCGAATCAATTGAGGACCGACGTGACGCAATCGACCTCGACCTACACGGGTACGCAGAACCCGAAACAGGACGCGATGTACGACGCTACGCGGAAGCGGCGTCGATCCGTGCGCAAGCGACACGGTCTGCCCGAGATCGGCGACCTCAACATCACGCCGATGCTCGACATGATGACGATCCTCCTCGTCTTCTTGCTCAAGAACTACTCGGTGCAGACGTCCGACATCAACGTCGCGAACCTGGTCCTGCCGCACTCCACCACGCAGCTCGAGGTCGAAGAGGCGCTGCAGTTGATCATCACGAAGGACGCCATCCTCGTCGACCAGAAGCTCGTCACGCGGCTCGAGAATGGCGACGTCGCGTCGTCCGACTTGGCCGAAGGGCCTGGGGGCTTCTTGATCTCGCCTCTCTACGAGGCGCTCGACGCTCGCGCTCAGCACTTCAAGCAGATCGAGAAGTACGGTGGCACACAGTTCCTCGGACGGATCGCGATCATCGCGGACCAGACCCTGCCCTATTCCGTCTTGTTTCGAATCTTGTACACGTGCGGTCGCGCAGAGTTCGGCAACTTCAAGCTGTTCGTTCAGCGCACTGCCTGACGCGTGAGCTTCATCCTCGCGATCGATGGCCCCGCCGGCGCAGGCAAGAGCACCGTCGCAAAGCTGGTAGCTTCCGAGCTAGGGCTGGTTCGCGTAGACACCGGCGCTCTCTATCGTGCGGTCGCCCTTCTGGCCGTGAGACTTGGGCTCACCGATGAAGCCGAGATCCGAAGGGCCGTGGATCGCGCGCGGGTCGAGCTCCGCGACGATCGCGTGTGGATCGACGAAGAGGACGTGAGCGAGCTCATTCGAACTCCCGAGATCTCCAAGCGGTCGAGCGAAGTCTCGGCGCTCCCGGCGGTCCGCGAAGCCCTGCTGGAAGTGCAGCGCGCTGCCGCGCGCCAACAGCCCAAGGGCGCCGTGCTCGAGGGCCGCGATATCGGCACCGTCGTGTTTCCCGACGCAGACCTGAAGATCTTCCTCACTGCGTCCGATGAAGTGCGCGCAGAGAGGCGCAGCGCCGAGCTGATCGCCAAGGGATCGCCGCAGGATCCTTCCGAGGTCCTCCGGGAGATGCAGGACCGAGACGCTCGAGATAGAGGCCGCGCGACCGCGCCGCTCGTTCGCGCCAAAGATGCGGTCCTGGTGGATACGACCCACCGCGACCTCGAATCGATCGTGTCCGAGATCTCCGCGCTGGCCCGGCCGAGGCTTTGATCGATCCGGTTCCTGATTCGAACTAGACTCTCCGCGAGTGTTCCCGCCCGATCCTTACGAGCCGCGGGTCGTGACTTGGCTGCGGAACCCGGGCGTTCGGGCGACGAGCATCCTCTTGCTCCTGTGGGTCTTCACGGCCGCGACGCTGCTCGTCTTTCACCGAGTGCTCCTGCCGTTCGGCCTCGCGGTGCTCATCGCCTTCATCATCGAGCCCTTCGTCGAGACGCTCACCAATCGCCCGGTAGCAGGCCGCGCCGTCCCTCGAATCGTCGCGGTGTTGCTCATCTACGCGACGCTGGGCCTAGCCGCCTACCTCCTTGGTGCGCGAGCCATTCCGTTGATCGGCGCGGAGATCGCACGGCTGGGATCCGAGAGCGCCGCCATCGTGACCGGCATCCGCGCCAAGTCGAGCGCCCTGTTCGACGCCACGACCGCGCTCAGCGCGCGCTTCGGTCTCGAGATCTCCCGCGACGACGTACAGAGCTTCTTGTCGGACAACGTCGCCTCCGCGCTCGACGAGATCCGCCATGATACGAGCCGAATCGTAGGCTTCGGCCGCGACTTCGTCGCCTCCACGTTCAAAGGGGTCATGGGCACCTTCCTCGTGCTGATGCTCACCGCCTTCCTCTCGGTCGATCGTGTGCGCATCGAACGGTACGCGCGTTCGATGGTCCCCGCCGACTACGTCGAAAGCTATGGAGCCATCCTCAAGGGCATCAGCGTGAGCCTCGCGGGCGTCGTGCGCGGACAGCTCCTCATCTGCCTCACGAACGGGACGCTCACGTTCATCGGGCTGTGGACGTTCGACGTTCGCTTTCCTTTCCTACTGGGACTAGTTGCATCGGTGTTTTCTCTCGTGCCGATCTTCGGTTCGATCATCTCGACGATTCCGATCGTGGTCTTCGCGCTCACGGACTCGTTGGCGAAAGGGATCTTTGCGTTGCTCTGGATCATCGTCATCCACTTGGTGGAGGCGAACCTCCTGAACCCGAAGATCATGGGCGACGCCGCGAAGATCCACCCGGTGATCGTCGTGTTCGTCTTGATGGTTGGAGAACAAACGGCCGGGCTGATCGGCGCGCTGTTCGCCGTCCCGGTGGCCTCCGTGATTCTGACGGTGTTCAAGTTCTTGCACGGGCGTGCCTTGAATGCGCAGGAGCTCGCGCGTTCCGACCAGGCTCCTTTGGATGAGCTGGAGAGCTCTGATCCAGTGCAAGCCGGGCCTGTGAGCACGCTCGACCCGCAGGCCGGCGACGAACCGGCCGACGAACCGGCCGGCGACGAGCAGATCGACGAGGAGCCTGCGCCCGAGTTTTCGACGGCGGAGGAACAGCCGAGAACATGAGCTCGCGACGGTTCCTTTGGATCTCGTCGCTCCTCGCGTGCGGAGCTCCGCCCGGCCCGACCTTCGAAGTCCCACCGGTGATCGAGCTATTCGAAGCGAGGCCGTTCGAGGTGGAGCCCGGGGGAACGGCGACGATCCACTGGCGGGTGACGGGCGCGAACGAGGTCGGCATCACGGGCATCGCCGATCGACTTGCGGCCGAAGGGACCCACGCGCTCCGCGTCGAACGATCCTCCGAGCTCGAGCTGATCGCGGCCAACGGAGCGGGTGAGCGGCGGGCGAAGACCAGCGTCACGGTGTCTTCGACCGTGGCGATCCGACTCCGATGGTTCGAAGCTCTGCCGCGGGTGGTGGTCGCGAACGAACCCGTCGACATCACGTGGAACGTCGAGGGCGCTTCCTACGTCTCGATCCGAACGACGTCGGGCGAGGTGGTGTACCGCGGCGGGCGCACGAGCTCGTTCACGACGATCCGGCCGCTCGAGGACACGACGGTCGAGCTCTTGGCCGACGGCCCTGGCGGTCCGATTCGCGCGACCCGCGATGTGATCGTCGGACTTCGCCCGGGCGTGACGCTGCTCTCGATAGAGCCGCTCGTGATCTCTCGAACGGAGTCCGCCGAAATCACGTGGAGCACCTTCAGCGCCAGGCAAGCGCGCCTGATCTCGACTTCGACGACGGGCTTCGTGGAGGAGCTCTCGCGCGCGCTCGAGGGTCGAATCATGCTGTCTGGCGAGCGAGGGACGCGGCAGATCTCCGTCGTCGCTTCGGGGCCCCGGGGCGAGCACCGAAACGACGGCGTACTGACGGTGCGGGCTCCTCGAGCCGCGAAGATCCTCGGCGTCCACGCGATCGGGCCGCTTCAGAACGGGCCCGGAGGCAACGTCCCGATACACGTGTCGACGCGACACGCCCGTCGGATCACGATCACCGCCGCTCGAACGTACGAGCCCGAGCTGACGAGCTCGTACACTTTGGTCGATATCCCAGAGGTCATTGGCGACGAGCTTCGAGTGCTCGTCGAGGCCTTCGGCGAGCTCGGATCGGTTCCCGATCGCGCGGAGCTGGTCGTACCGATCGACCGAGCGCTTCCCGCTATCCACGGCCTGAGCGTGGAGGAAGGCTCGTTCCCCGGAGAGCTAGAGGTTCGGATCGAGGCGACCGGCGCCTCGACGTTCTTCTGGGGCACGGGTCCCTTCGAGCACGAACCGGTGGCCGTTGGAGACCTCCCCGGCGGAACCGGGCGCATCTACGTGCCTGAGCGTCCGATGCTCCTGTGGGTGTTGGCGCAAGGGCTCCTGAGCGACACGTTTCGGTGGGTGCTCGTTCGATGACGGGTGGAAGCGTGAGCGGGATCGGCTATGCTGCGCCCGCTTGATCTCGACGCTCGAGCGCGTCCTTTTCCTGAAGTCCATCGACCTCTTCCGCGAGATGCCGAGTGAAGAGCTCGTGCGGGTGGCGCAGATCGCCACCGAGGTCACCTTCGAGCCCCCAGCGTTGCTCATGCGCGAAGGGGAGATCGGCGACTCCCTGTATCTGCTGGTGGCGGGCCGCGTCGCAGTCGAGAAGAACGGTGTCCGCGTCGCGGAGATCGCCAGAAAGGAGTGCGTCGGGGAGATGGCGATGCTCGATTCGGAGCCCCGCAGCGCAACGGTTCGCGCGCTCGAGCCAGTGACGGCGCTATGCATTTCCCGAGACGACTTCTGCGCGTTGCTCGACGAGAGCGGAGAGATCGCGCGCGGAGTCATCAAGGTCCTGACGCGTCGACTGAGAGTACAGGGTCGCCCAGCGGCCGCGCGATCCTGAGTCTTCCTTTGGTTCTGTCGGCCGCGCTCTGACCTACGACAGCGATCGGTCTTCTGGTCTCGCCATCCATCTGCCAAGCTCGATGGGTGTGCCCTTCGCGTGTCTCGTGGGCCGCGCTCATCCTGTTGGCGGGCGCGTGCGACTGCGACGGCACCGGGCTCTCGAGCGGAGCCTCTTCGCTTCGAGCGAGCACCGCGGTGCTCGACTTCGGAAGTGTCTACGTCGGCGCAGAACGACAGCTCACCTTCGACCTCACGGCTCCCGGCGAGCTTCCCGTGCACTACCAAACCGAGCTCGACGGAGACGTGTTCGGTTATCTGCTCGGACCCGCCGTCGGCACCGTGCCTGCGAGCGGTGGCGTCGAGATCATCGCGCTGTTCAGACCCGGCGCCGTCGGGCCCGCGAACGGTCGAGCCGTCTTCGCGTCTGACGCTTCCGACGGGTCGACGGTCGTGGTGGAGCTCATTGGTACGGGCGCGCCCGCGCCCGACTGTGAAGACGGAAACGGCTGCACGACCGACACCTTCGATCCCAGCGCCGGCCGATGTATCCACCGCGCCGAACCCTTCTCCTGTCAGGACTTCAGCGCGTGCACGAGCAACGACGTCTGCGTGGAGGGAGAGTGTCTGGGAGAGAGCGTCTCTTGCGACGACGACGATCCGTGTACGGACGACTTCTGCGACCTTCGAAGCGGGTGCGTGTTTCAGCTGGTCGGCCGCTGCGACGACGCGAATCCGTGCACCGCGGACATCTGCACGGCCAACGAGGGATGCGAGCACGCCGACCTCGCCGATGGCACGCCCTGCGACGACTTCGTCCCGTGCACTTTCGGCGACATCTGCTTCGCGGGGTCGTGTATCGGCGTGAACGTCGACGACGGGACCGTTTGTGACGATCACGATCCTTGCTCGAAGAACGATCAGTGCCTGAGCGGCGTCTGCAGGGACCCGGACTACGAGCCAAAGGCACCAGGTGAGCTCAAGTTTTCGACGCGCGTGGGGCCGCTTTCGTTCGGCGCACCCACGAACCCGCTCGTCGACCGCGATGGCACGACGTGGATGGGCACAAGTCTCGGGTTCGTAGGTGTAGACCAGTGCGGCGACATCGTACGGACCGCGACGATCGGGACGCCCACGTGGGGCGCGGCGATCCTCTTCCCGGGCGCGGTGAGCGTACCGGTCGAGAACCGACTGCTCGAGGTCACTCTGGAAGATGGCATCGTGCAGCGCGATCTCGAGCTCACGGTCGGCTTCCCTCCTGCACCTGCTACGGCCACGGTGTCGGCGCTCGTGTTCGATCTCGCAGCCCGCAGCTCGGGAGTGATCTTGGCGTCGATCGGCCGAAGGGTCGTATCGCAGTCGACGAGGATCGAGGGGGCGATCATGGAGGTGGATTCGAGCGGAGTGGTCACGCGCTTCATCGACCTCGGACCGTCGGTCGCGCGGCGTTTGCTGGTCGATCGAGACGAATCGATCGTCGCGTTGTTGAGCTCGTCTTTTGATGATCGACCCGAGCGCGTGGCGCGTTTTGGAATCGACGGCGTGGCTTCTTCGACGTGGTCCACGAACGAGGCCCGCGGCCCGACTCACCTGGCACTCGACGGGCAAGGCCGCACGCTCTGGAGCGACGGGCTCGTCGCGATCGATCGTCATGGCTCGATCGAGCGATGGATCGCGAGAACAGTGATCGTCGGCGGGCCTGTCGTCGGAACGCGCGCTGCGTACCTCGTCGACGATTCGGGTCGACTGTCGTCGACGTCGTCTACGGGCGTCTCGGTTTGGTCGCTGGCTCTGCCAGACGGCGCGTCTGGAACGCCTGCGATCGATGCCCAAGAAAATGTGTTCGTGGTGGGCCGCGGCGCGCTCCAAGGCGTCGCACAATCCGGAGACCTCGTGATGCGGCTCCCGGTCCCGGTGATCCCCGCGGACGGGGAGCGTCCGGCCGTCACGCTCACACAGAATTCGATCATCGTCTTCGCCGCCGACGCGCACGTCGTCGGCGTACAGTGGAGCGTAGGGCTGTCGGGCTCGGTATGGCCACGTTCAAGACGGGACAATCTCGGCACAGCACACCGATGACCCAATCCTTCGGCAAGAAGGCCGCGTGGCTCGCAGCGGCCGTCGGCATCTCGCTTGGGGCGTGTCACTGCGACGACGACGTCGTGAGCGGCCTGAAGAGCGCGCTAGAGGTTCAGCCGCTCGTCGTCGACTTCGGGGACGTGCCACTAGGCGTCAGACGCACGAGCGCGGTCTCCGTACGAAACGTCGGCGAGTCTCCATTGGTGCTCGCTCGCCCGACGTTCGCAGGCGACTCGGCCTTCATGATCCTCGATCCAATCGACGTCGTGCCCCTTCCAGCGGCGGCCACGACCGCGGTGCGGATCAACGCCGAGCCCGCTCGAATCGGGACGGCCACCGCGACTCTCTCACTCGTGACCGACGACGCGAGCATCGCGCCCGTAGAGGTTCGACTCGTCGTCACCGGCGTCGAGCCTCCACCTTGCGACGATCGCAACGTGTGCACGAACGACGCCTTCGACGTGAGCGTAGGCGAGTGTCGCCACACGTTCGCAGACGGCACGGAGTGCTTTCCGCGAGACCGCTGCGTGATCGACGCGGTGTGCGCTCGCGGCGTCTGCCTCGGCGCGTCCAAGACGTGCTCGGACGGGAGCTCTTGCACTCGAGACCTGTGCCGACAGACCGATGGCCTCTGCGTCTTCGCGCCCGACCCTGCCGCGTGCGACGACGAGAACCCATGCACCGCAGATAGCTGCGATGACAGCGGGTGCGTTCACGAGGCCCTAGCCAACGGGATTGCGTGCGACGACGACAACCCGTGTACAAACGCCGACACGTGTTTCAGCGGCGAGTGCCGCGGACGCGGCGTCGCCGACGGTGGCCCCTGCGACGATCAGGACTCCTGCACCATCTCCGACACGTGCCTCGCGGGCTTCTGCCGCGGTCGATCGATCATCGACGCGACGCCCGAAGGATCAGTGGTCTTCACCTTTCCCCTCGTACCTTGGCCGTCCGCGTTCCTTCATCGCCGAGAAGTCAGCATGGGCGATGACGGCACGCTGTTCCTCCTCGATCACCTCCCGCTCTTCGACCCGGAACCTGGCCTCACCCACGTCGTCACCACGCTGCGTCAGTGCGGTACTCCGCACTACGAGTTCTCGTATCGACCGCCCGACTCACACGTGCTCGTCAGCAGCGTGAGGCGGGAAATGCAGCTCGCTCCTGAAGGCGCCCTGCGGCTCGTCGTCGGGATCCGGCAGCTCGTCGAAAACGGTTTCCTGCCGCAGACGACGACGTATCTCATCGATCCCGAGGGCGCGGTAAAACACGCCCAAATCCAAGTCCTCGGAGGCGAGACCGGTCGAGCGCTGCTCCCAGATGGTTCGAGCATCTCAGGCGTGATCTGGCCTTTGAACGACGCTCCGACGATCGAAGACAACCAACAGAACCTCGTCGTCGTCCGCGAGGACAGCGAAGGCCGCGTGTTGTGGCGTCACGAGCGCACGTCGAGCCTGTGGAGCGAGTTCTTGGGAGTGGCCGGACCACGGGTGCTGTTCGGGGCGAGTCAGGCGATCGAAGGTCGAACGGTGCTCCAGTTCGGCGCGCTCGACTTCAACACCGGGCAGCCGGTGTGGACGGTTCCGGTCAGCTCGATCGCAAAAGAGATGGCCTTGTCGACGGAGCTGAACCTGGGCGTCGCCCGAATCGGCGTCACCTTCGCCGACAGCCAGCTCCTCGGCGTCGAGATCATCGAGGGCCGAGAGGTGTTTCGGTTCCCGAAGTCCGAGAACGCGAAATACGTACCGCGCACCGACCCGGTGATCGCGCCGGACGGACGCATCCTCGTGCTGATGCAACGCAACGAAGTGGTGGATGAACGATCCGTGTACCCGGTAGGCATCGACTGGGTCGAGCTCGCACCGGACGGAACGCCGCTGTCGACGACGGAGCTGCCGCTCCCGCCCGACTTCGACCCGTCGCGGCGAGAGGACGACTCATACCCAACGGTCGCCGGCGACGGCGTGGCGTACGTCGGATACGCGCAGAGCCTGTGGGCGATCGAACCAGGCGGCACAATCCGCTGGACGCTCACCTCGACGCTGCCGATCGGCTTCACCGGCACCGTACCGCTGCTGCGCGACGACGGAGTCATGCTAGTCAGCGAAGGAGACCGTCGAATCCTTGGAGTACGAACGAACGGAGGACAGATGACCGACGCTGGCTGGTCGAGCTTCAGACACGACAACCGCCGAACGAACTACACTCCGTAGAACTCGCGCCGCGCGGCGGCCCGCGCACTCAATCTCAGCGTCCGGATGCGTCAGATCGCCTGCGTCCGCGTCAGATCGTCCGCGTCTGCGTCAGATCGTCTGCGTCAGATCGTCTGCGTCAGATCGTCTGCGTCAGATCGTCTGCGTCTGCGTCTGCGCCAGATCGTCTGCGTCTGCGTCAGATCGTCTGCGTCAGCGTCAGATCGTCTGCGTC
>CAYXDO010000095.1:0-41882 GCA_964463485.1 uncultured Myxococcales bacterium
GATCGATCGCCGCAAGTCAGCGTTCTATCTATTCTTTTTTCGACCAACTCCCCCGAAGCGCACTCAGATCCAGGCCCGGCTGCACCCAATTCATTCTCGGTCGAGCCACAGAGTCACAGGGCCGTCGTTCAGGAGCTCGACCTTCATGTCCGCGCCGAACCTACCCATGGGTACTGGGCGCCCGAGGATCTTCGAAAGCGCCCCTGCGAAGTCGGCGACTCGAGGCTCCGCCACCTCGGGGGGTGCGGCCTCGATGTAGCTGGGTCGGTTTCCCTTTCGCGCGTCGCCGTAGAGGGTGAACTGCGAGACGACCAAAGCGTCGAAGCCCTTGTCGAGGAGCGAGAGATTCATTTTTCCCGCGTCGTCGGCGAAGACACGGAGCTGCGCGACTTTCTTCGCCATCCACTCCACGGCCGCGTCGTCGTCGGAAGCATGGATTCCGATGAGCACGAGGAGTCCCGGGCCGATCTCAGCGACGAGCTCTCCGCCGACCACTACGCGCGCGTATTGGACCCGCTGCACCAGGGCACGCATGAGTCGCAGCTAGAGGACGTCGCCGCTCGCCGTCAACCGGATTGGGCCGGTCGACCGTGGCACGAACGGGCCATGGCACGGACGTCCCTTTCGCGACAAGCGGGCGAAGTGGGGAGGCTCTCGTTCACTTTCCGTGTTAGGGAGGACGTCCGTGCTCGACCCGACCCTTGCTTTCGCTCCAAAAAACCGACTCGACCGCTCGATCGCAGGCCACCTCGTGGATCCCCGTGACGTACCTTTCGCATTTCTCTTCGCCCAGTGCTTCCTCTGGACCTGGGTCGGCGTGTCGCTGTTTTTCGTGGGTGAGAGAGTCATCTGGGTAGCTCCGGTTTATTGGCTGGTTTGGGGTTTTGGGTTGTTGGACCGATTCATCTTGATGCTCCACTGCACCAGCCACCGCGTGCTCTTTCGAGCTCGCTGGATGAATTCGCTGATTCCGTGGGTGCTCGGGCCGTTCTTCGGGCAGACGCCCGAGAGTTACTTTGCGCACCACATGGGGATGCATCATCCCGAGAACAACCTCACCGGAGATCTCTCATCGACGCTCCGATATCGTCGCGACAGGCCGTCCCACTGGCTCGCCTACTTTTCTACGTTTCTCGTCCGAGGCTTGCCTGACCTCGCCCGGTACCATCGTGAAAAGGGAAATCGGAAAATTCTGAGGAGGCTGCTCTTGGGCGAGGGGTTGTTTTGGGTGGTAATGCTGATTTTGAGTCTGGCCAATTGGCGAGCGACCTTGATCGTCTTCGTCCTTCCCGTGATCGCGGTGCGCGCGCTCATGATGGCTGGCAACTGGGCGCAACACGCGTTCGTGGCAGCATCCGACCCCGCAAATCCCTACCTGAATAGCATCACCTGTATCAACACGCGGTACAACCGCAGATGCTTCAACGATGGGTACCACATTCTCCATCACGTCCAACCACGCACGCATTACACCGAGTATCCGGGGGAGTTCGAAGCGAACCGGAACAGATATGGCGCGGAGGACGCCGTGGTGTTCGAGGGGATCGATTTTTTTCAGGTTTGGCTCTACTTGATGCTCGGTCGATGGTCTTGGCTGGCCGCGCGCTTCGTTCGTCTGCCCGGAGCTCCGGAGCGCGATTTGGCCCAGGTGATCGAGTTTCTCAAATCTCGCGTTGAGCCGGTCGGTTGAGCATGCAGCCGCGGCTCATTTCAGCGTGAATCGGCTGACCCACAGCTGGTCCGCCTTGTCCATACCCACGCCGACGAAGTGTGTCGCGTCGACCGCGATGAGTCGCTCGATCGGCCGTACCTGAGCCTCGGCGCACGAGGTTCGAGCTCGGTCCACGTAAACGAACCTGCCGCTGAGCGTCGCGAACGCGAGCGCTCCGTCGAGCTCGACGAAGTCCGTCAATCGATGCTCGGGGGACGATCCAGCGGAGCTCTCGAAGTCGAACACCCAGGAGCCTTCCTCTCTGCGATAGAATCGAAACGCGTCCGGACCAACTCGGCCGTGCTGAGCAGCGACGAGCGGAGCCTCGATCGAGGCGAGCACCGAGAAATCGAAAGTGTCGCCTTCGTAGGGCAGGTGGTCGTAAAATAGTCCGCGCTCGCGAGTCCAGTGCGGCAGAGTCTCGCGCCCAGTCGGAAGGATGACATTCTCCTCCGCGAGCCGTCCCGCCCGCGGGAAGGCGTGATCCGACCGCATCAGGCGCGCGATGCGTTCCCAGGTCGCCTCGGGTGAGTTGCCGAACGGATCGGTGATTTCAGCGCGCAGGAGTGTGATGGACTGGGCCTCGTCCCGGTCGCGACCTCGAATGGCAAAGAGCTCGAGGGTGCCTCGAGAGGTCATCCCCACCGAGAGGTCACTCAGGCCTGCGGTGACCACGGAGCTGGTTCGAATGGGCACGACCTGGCGATCGGGGGCGATTCGGTGAAGTGTGATGCTGCCGTCGTCGTTACGTGCGACGAAGAGGTGGCCTTCGAAGAGGTCGCCGGCCTCGAGGCGTCCAGGGAGGAGGGTGATCGGTTCGATGGAGTCTCGAGTGATCAGATAGGTGCCTCCCACGACCGCTCCAAAGAGCGCTTCGGCCTCGAAAGGCACCAGAAACGCGACGCTCGCTCCTGGGACGCCGTCATCTCGCCCGAGAATGCCGGGACACTCGGAGCCCTCGATGCGAACCGCTTCGAGCCAGCCTGGGGCGCCTTCGTTGGAGCTCCAACCGTCTGGGGTGAGTGAGAACAGGGCACGGGCTTCTGAGATGGGGAGGTTGCGGCCCGGATGGTCACCGGACGGGGCCGCGAGCATTCCGGGTTCGAGGCGAAGGTCGTCGAGGGATTTCGAAAACAGCATGGCCACCGCATTGCCGCCGACCTCCTCAGCCGCTAGCGCCAGAGGTGACAGGCCATCGAGCTCCACCGCCCGAGCCTGGGACCCAAACTCTCCCGGGCTCACCGCGATGATCGCCGCGCGGTCCGTCGATCCGACAGGCAGGGGGAGATCATGGGTTTCGAGGCACGCGCTCGTGAAGGCCAGGATCGCGCTCGAACACCGAGCCACGGGTCATGATCTCACCGAACGGGCCGCGAGCAAAGAGCGCGCGATCGGCAGATCGAGAGATTGGCAGGGTTGGCCGAGGTCGCAGGGCGGCCTGGGCCGGGTCGACTGAGAGGGAAGGAGGGGAGGTGGGGAGGGCGGCTCGACGCGCGCATCAGATCCCGGTATGCTCCGAGAGTGCAGCCCACCGATTTGACCCCTCCTGCAACCGACGAGTCGCTCGATGAGTCTGAGCTAGAAGCGGTGGCAGGCGGAGTGATCACGACCGGCTCGACCGGTCGAAGCGGTAACTCCGGCGGGACGTCGTACAACGTGCCCATGGCCTCGGGTGGCGGAGGGACGAGCCAGACGAGCTCGTCTCAGCAGCCCGCGGAGGACTTGGCGAAGGTGCCTTCGGCGTTCGGACCGATACCGATTCCCTACCCGAACCTCTGAGGCCACTCGAGGTCAGCCGGGCGCGGGTGCCCCAGCCGCCTGGATGGTTTGTTGAAGCTCAGGAGTGAGCTTCCCTTTCTCTTGGAGTTTCTTGAGCAGGCGGTCCTTGATTTGCTGCTGCTCCTCGGGCGACTGCGCCTTGGCGAGCTTTTCCTGCAGCTTCTTCATCATCTTCTTGAGGCCGCCGCCTTTTTTCTTCTTACCGACCTTGCCCAGCATCCCTTTTGCTGCGCCGCCGACTCCACCGATTCCGCCGATTCCGCTCATTTTCTTCTTCTCTTTCGAGGCTCCGAGCGCCTCTGTTCGAGGGATGCCGTGGTTCGCGCGAGCCCTGTCTCGAGCAAACTCTTGAGGCCCGAGTCATTCGTCCGAATGTCTCCTTTGCCATATACATCCGTTGCGCTGGTCCTCCGCTCCGTTGGTTGGCCTACGAAATTCCCGGCTACTTTGCGGTAGGTCTCCTTCGAGCTCGCCGTCTTGGCGATGTCGTCGCTCGGAGGAGCCGCCTCGGCGAGAACCGCTTGGCGGTCCTCCTCCTCGATCTCCGCGAGCGCTTCCTCGAGCGCCGCGACTTCCGAGTCATCCAAGTCGGGAAGGTCGTCGTCGTCCTCGTCGGACATCATCGTCCGAGCTCCGGCCGAAGCACGATTCACGAGGGCTTGTGAGAGCACGATCCGTGCCCGCCATGGTCGCCGCGTTCGTCGATGTCCTTTGGGGGTTTGGCGCTGCACACCTGCCACGATCGCGGTGCAATGCTCGGCTGCCGAGGGCACTTCACGAAGGCCTCGCGTTGCTCGCCGCAGGCTGGCAGATTCGTGGCATGGGCTCGCGCTGTTTCAACACTGCTGGGCCGTGTCGTCCGGACCTCCACTACATGATCGACCCGCTGGCCCGACTCGAAGGCGTACGGCGGCTGATCGATCGCCGGGCCTACTTTGCCATTCACGCGCCCCGGCAAGTCGGGAAGACGACCTCGCTCGAGGCTCTCGCCGTGCGGCTCAGAGCGGAGGGCTCGTACGCCGCAGCTCACCTTTCGTGTCAGGTCGGGCGTGCGTTTCCGAACTCACCCGGGGAGGCCGAGGACGCCATGTTGTCGGTCTGGCGGCGGGTGGCCGAGCTGTCGCTTCCGGTCGTCCAGCAGCCACCTGAATGGGAGGCCCGGCCGGCCGGAAGTCGAATCTTTCACGCGCTGAGTCGCTGGGCCAAAGCCTGTCCGCTGCCCCTCGTGCTCTTCCTCGACGAAGTGGACGCACTCTCGGGGCCCACGCTCTTGTCGCTCCTCAGTCAGCTCCGTGAGGGTCACACGCAGCGTCCCCTTAATTTCCCGCACAGCGTCGCTCTGATTGGGATGCGGGACGTTCGCGACTATCGCGCTGTCGAGGGCGGAACGGTCCTAAGCTCACCCTTCAACGCCGGGAGCGGCGAGCCCGCGGTCGGCCCCGACGAAATTGAACGTATCTCCTGGGACCGGGCAGCATGAACGGAAAGCTCATGCTGGACTCGAACGTGTTGGCGAAGATTTGCCATCCGACCGAGTTTCGAGAAGTCCAAAATTGGTTCCGACAAATTCTGGAACGAAAAAACGAGGCACCCGAGCTGCTCATCTCCGTTCTTGCCGACTACGAGCTGCGAAAGAGCTTGCTCGACAGGGGTGCGGCCGAAAGTCTCAATCACCTCGATACACTGTCGAAGTTTCTGCGCTACGCTCCGGTGACCGCCGAAACGGCCCGCAAGGCGGCCGAGCTGCGCTCAACTTCGATAGAAGGAGGATCCAAGGGACCCTCCGATGCAGATTGGCTCATGGCAGCTCAAGCCATGATCGAAGGCGCAACTCTCGTCACCGGCGACCCTTCGCTCCGTCGCCTGTTGGGGACGTCCGCCATCGACTGGCGCGAGTTTGCTCCGTGAGGAGGCGGACAGGGTCGCGCTACGCCTTGGTCCTCGAAGGTAGCCAGATCCGAAACGTCGTGCCCTGTCCGAGTTGGCTTTGCACTTCGATCGTTCCGTCGTGGTCGGCGATCACTCGCTCCACGATCGACAGCCCCAACCCGGTGCCATCCGCCTTCGTGGTGAAATAGGGTGTGAAGATCTGCTTCCGAGTCTCCTCACTCATGCCTGGTCCGTCGTCGGTCACGAGCAACAGGACTCCGCGCTCGCCCGAGTCGGCTGATCGCGCGGAGGGTTCTGCGTGGAGAGTCACCGTGCCTCCTCGGTCGCCGATCGCCTCGACCGCGTTCTTGACCAGGTTCGTGAGCGCTCGGCCGATGAGGTCGCGGTCCGCGTCCACCTTCGGCAAGCTCGGGTCTCGGGCTCGCTCGGAGATCAGCACCTGAGTCTTGCCGACGTCAGACCCATAGAGCCTCGCCGTGTGGTCGAGGAGGTCCTGGGCGCTGATCTCGACCTTCTTCGGGCTCGGCAATCGGGCGAACTCGGAGAACTCGGACACCAATCTCTCGAGGCTCTTGACTTCGTCCAACACGGCTTGCGTGGACTCGGCGAGGATCTCTGGGAGCTCGGGGTGCTTGGCGGCGTGGGCCTTGCGTAGTGTTTCCATCGCCATTCTCATCGGAAACAGCGGATTTTTGATCTCGTGGGCGATCCGCCTCGCGGCCTCCCGCCAGGCCGCGACTCTCTCGGCGCGTGCGATGCGGTCCTTGGCCACGGCCAAGTCTTCGACCATGGAGTTGAACCCATCGATCAGCACCTTGACTTCGCCGTCGGCGTGCTCCGATACCCGCACCTGAGTACGCCCGGCGGCGACCTCGGCGGTCGCGTCGGAGAGGGCCTCGATGGGTTTGGTGATGGCTCTCGCCCTCGACTCGGCCAGGCCCAGGGCGAGGAGCGCGGCGAAGGCCACGAACAGCGCGGACGTTCCGAGCAGTCTCGATCGGGCATTTTCGAGCCGCTCGGCGGAGACTCTGATTTCGAGAGTAGCAGGGTCGCGGCCGGGTAGGGAGCCGAGCTTCACGACGTGCCCGGTCCCACTCACCGTCGATCCGAAGCGAGACTCTCCCGAGGGCGAGCTCAACACGATCTCGGCCTCGGCGGCGGAGGCGAGGGGAGAGAACAGGCGCTCGTCGACGAGCGACCCACCTAGCACTCGGAGCACGACCTTTCCGTTTGCGTCGGTCACCGACGCGGCCGCAAGAATCGCTGGGCGTGCGGTCGGCGGGTTGCCGAACACGAGCTCCTCTCCGAAGCCGTGCCCGTCCTTTTCAGGGAGGTTCGCGGGGTCACCGACCGACGTGGGTAAGTGGGAGCTCGAGACGATCGTGCCCCGACAAACGAGGGTGAGCAGGTCGAGGCGGTAGGTCGCCGACAGACGTGCCGCAAGATCGTCCGCGTCGTCCAGCGCGGCCTCGAGGCCGGGGTCGTTCGCGAGCTCCGAGAGCGCGCGGTCGGCGGCGACTCTCGCCGCAGCCGCGGCCACGTCCTTGCCTCGTTCGTCGATCGCCGAGACGACGGCGCGCTCGACGGCCGCGCCCCGTTGGTCGATCTCGGCGCGAATGGAGCGATCGACGATCCAGAGCGCGGCCGCGGATACGAGCACCGCCGAGGAGGCCGTGACCAAGAAGGCCCGCACGAGCCTGGGCCGCAAGCGTCCCTGGACCTTCATCGCGTGCGGTCTTTCATCGGGTGCGCTCTTTGGGCAGCTTCACGTCGTCGAAGCGAGGCACACCGGACGACTCGAGCGCATAGCCCTCGAGCGTTCGACCGAGCAACGGCGAAACTCGGCCGAGCGCGATCGGGACGATGCCGGCTCGGGCGCGGATCTCGACGTCCAGCGCGCTCTGGTCCTTCAGACCAACGACCTCGTCGATCACGCCGTAACGCGCAGCGATCGCGAGCAGGCGCGCCCGCACGGACGAACGCGGGAGCACCACCGCCTCGACGAGCAGGACGTCGCTTCGCCTTCGGCGCTCGACGTCGAGCTCGGCAGCGCCGAGCGCGCGTACGGTGGCGTGGACCCCGATCCTCAGGAGGTCGAGCTGGATGCGCTCGACCGCGCCGCGCGTCTTCGATCTCTCCTCGGTGTACAACAAAGTCGTGGGCCCAGACCCTAGGGCGAGAGGCGGAGGCGCGCTCTTCGGCGTTTCGTTGAGCAAGTTGTCGATAGGACGCGCACCGTCGAGGAAGCGGCGCGCGACGAGGTCTCGCGCGATCGCGTTCGACATGGCCTCTCTGCGAGCGCGGTCCGCCAGGAGCTTCGGCCCGACCAACACGTAGAGCACGTCGAGGCCTTGGTCGCTGCCGTCGATCACCAGGTCCGCGGTGCCGCGACGAAGCATGCTCTTGGCGCCGGTCTCGGTCGGGCCATTCCAGACAGATAGTTTGTTCACATACGGTCGACCGACGCGATGACCGGTAAAGGCGTCGAGCCTCAAGCCGGACGCGGTCGCTCCGCCAAGCGCGAACGGGCCGGTACCGATCCAGCGCTGTCCGCGTGAGACCGCGATGGCCGCGCGCGGGTCCGCCAAGAGCTCGAGCAGCTTCGGATCCGGAGCGCGCAGCTCGACGCGAAGCCCGTCTCCATCGGCCTCGATGGTTCGAAGGCCCGAAACGACGTGGCGCGCGTCGGTGTCCGCCAGGCGCAACAGCGCGTCGCGAGCTACTTGCGGGCTCAGCCACCCGCCGTCGTGGAGCAAGACGTCGTGCGAGAGCGGGATCGTCCACCTCGTCCCACTCCCTTCAGGCAAGCCGCTGGCGAGCAACGGCACCAAGGCTCCGGACGGGTCGCTCGCGTCGGTCGAGTAGAGCGTCTCGAATACGGCGCGAGCTACGATCCAGTCGGTCATGGTCGCGGCTGACGCCGGGTCGACGAGCGAAGGGCGAGTGAGCGAGACCGCGACGAGCTCCCCGCCGAACGCTGGATACGGAGCCGCGGCTAGCATGAGCGCCAAGAGAGTCACGGTCCGGGCACCTCCCAGATCGCGCCGCGCGTCGACGTGGCCACCGCGACGAAGGCCGAGATGCCCGCAGAAGAATCGATGGTCGAAGCTGCGAGAGCGGGCCCATCCAGCTTCGTGCGAGGTCCTCGATCGCGGCCATCGAAGCCCATGAACGCCACGAAGTCCGGGCCCGCTACGCTCGAGGTCGCGACCACCAAGGTCGCGCCAGGGACCAACGCCGCGCCGCGTCCGCTCGTCGCGCCGATCGGCGTGCGCACCGGCGGATTGGAGAGCAGGTCGATCGCCTCGACCCGTCCGTCCGGGCTCAGCGCGAGCGTCCGAGACCCGTCGGACAGGAGCGCGTGGATGGGCGGGTTGAGCTTCCGAATCGAACCCTCGGCCGTTCCGAGCCGAACGACGCGGATCAGGTTCGTCCCGTCGGGCTCGATCGCGCTGACCAACACCGGGGTGGAGTCGCCCCCTCGAATCATCGCGAGCGGCATCCCGTCGGTCATGCCGACCACCGACGCGCGCTCGCCGTCGAAGCGCACCTCGAGCCCGCGCGCGAGACTGGAGCTGCCGATCAACGCCGCTCCGTCGACGCAAACGATCGAACCCACGACGTCGCGCGAGGGCGTCGGTGATCGTGGCATCGCGTCCACCCGAAGCTCGAACCCCCTGCGGGCGTCGAGCTCCGGCTCGGAGAAGAACCAGAGCGAGCGCCGGCCCAGCACGAGGAGCACCTTGCGGCTCAACTCGCACAGGCCGATCGCGATAGGCGCTTCCGGAAGCGAGGCGACGAGACGAGCCTGGCGCTTTCGAGGCGCGGTTCCGGTCGATCCGGGGACGAAGGCGACGACTCGCGTTCCTTTCGCAGCGAGGCCACGATCGATCTCGCGAAGCTCGGCCCGAAACGACGGAACTTCGACGAAAAGCAGCCACTCCGCGCCGATCGATCGCGCGATACGATCCATGTCGCTGTAGGACTCGCGAACGATCTCGGCTTTTACTTCGGGGAGTCGATCCATCGCGCCCAAGAGCAGGCCCTCCACGGTGTCTCGGCTTCGAGCGTCGTCGCTCTCGACCACGATCGCGAGGTCGAGCCTCGAACGCCCGCGCGCGAGCGCCTCCAAGCCGAGGGCCGTGACGGTCGACTCCACGACCGACTTCAGATCGAGCGCAGCGAGCAGGATGAGGAGTGAGATCATCGAGGCTTGGGGGTCAGAGCGAGCACGCTCAGGACCGGGCTCCCTTCCGCGAGAGACATCTTGATCGACGGATGACGAACGTCGAAGCCCGTGGAAGGGCCGCCGTCGAGGTTCAGGGCGAACTCGAAGGCGAGCTCGGGTCGCGTCGTCGCGCCCAAACCTTCGCGACCGAGAATTCGTTGTAGATCAAACAAACTGGGTCCGGCCCACGGCTCGGACCCTCCTGTGATCACGGCGATTGCGACGAAGCCGCGCGCGTCTTTGCCGATCACGGTCCTGCGCGCGGTGGCGCCGTCGTCCTTGCGAATGCCTGGACGACCGTCGCGTTCGATGACTCGGGGTCCCGCTTGGAGCGCGATGGAGGCGCCGAAGAAGGACCGATTCGAGACGGCGTCGCGTTCGATGAGGTCGGGAACGCCACCTTCGAGGACGAAGACTCCGCTGCCTGCGCTTCCTGCTTCGCGCACGAAGGGCGCGAGCACCTTGCCGTTCGAGACGAGCAGGCCGGTTGGACGAAAATCGGGCGTGAAGAAGGAGGCGTTGGTGACCACCATGGCGCTCGTGGACACGGAGGCGAGCGGGGCGTGGGTTGGGTTGAGGGCGAGCTCGAGCGTAACCTTCGCGGGGTCGGCGTACCAGGCGCGGACGGCGCCTCGTCGACCCGCGGTCAGGTCGTATTCGAGCTCCACGAGCTCGAGGCCGTCGGCGAGCAGATGGGTTCGTCGATAGCTCACGAGCTCCGAGGACGGGTGGGATCGAAACGTGGCGACGCCCACGACGCCGAGCGCGACGAGAAAACCGATCGCGACCATCGAGAGTCGTTTGCGTCCTGCGTCGTCCATCTGTTCGGGCTCCGAGCTCATTCGTAGTCGTCTCGGCGAAGTGTTCCCGTGGGTCGTGCCTCGGTCTTCATCTCCTTGGGTTCCGTGCCAGCCAGGAACGGTTCGATCGCGCTGGTGGTCTCTGCGGCGAGCAAGCCGAGGTCCGAGTCTACGCGGGCGAACGTCACGTCCGGAGGAGGGACGAAGTCCGTGGCGGGCAGGGATTCGAGGGCGCTCTGCATGAACGAGAGCCACACAGGGATCGCCGCGCGACCTCCGGTCTCTTGGGGCCCTAGGGGATCGTTCGAATCGAAGCCAACCCACACTCCAGCCACCAGGTTCGGCGTGAAGCCCACGAACCAGGCGTTTCGCGCTTCGTTCGTCGTGCCCGTCTTGCCAGCGACAGGGCGACCCAGAACCTTGACGGCCTGCGCAGTTCCGTCCTCCACCACCGACTGCATGAGGTTGGTGGCGAGGTACGCGACGGCGCGCGGAATCGCCTGCTTCGGATCGGGTCGGCGTTCGTACACGGTCTTTCCGGTCACGTCGACGACCCGCAAGATGAACGCCGGATCGTCGTACTGTCCTTCTGCGGCAAAGGTCGCGTAGGCATTCACGAGCTCGAGAGGAGTGACGTCACCCGATCCGAGCGCGAGCGTATCGCTCTTCGGTAGAGGGCTCCGTAGACCCGCGCGGCGCGAAAAGTCGATCACCGGATCGAGCCCGATCTGGTGAATGAGCCACACCGAGCAGAGGTTCTTCGACTTCGTGAGCGCGAACCGAAGGGTGATCTCTCCGTCGAAGCGGTGGTCGTAGTTCTCGGGCTCCCAAGTCCTTCCGGTCCAAGGGTCTCGCTGCACTTGCGGCGCGTCGAGGCACTTGCTGATCGTGGTGAACTTCTGCGTCTCGAGGGCGGTCCCGTAGACGAACGGCTTCATCGTGGAGCCCGCTTGTCTCAGCGCCTGCGTCGCGCGATTGAACGTACCCGCCCCAGACCCGTAACCGCCGACGAGCGCGCGCACTTCGCGGGTGTCCGGATCGATGGCGACGAGGGCCGCTTGAGCTTGGGGCACTTGGCTGAGCTCGCCTCGAACGGTCGGGCCGTCGGCGTTCTTCACGAGCTCCGTCCCTCGTACGAGCACGACGTCGCCGCGCGAGAGCACGTCGGAGGCCCGCGCGGGCTTTGGCGTTTGACCGCGGAGGCTGAAGCGCCGCGCCCAGTCGAGGCCCTTCTTGAGCGGCAGCTCGACTTTCGTGCCCCCGAGGTCGACGAGCGCCCGCTTTTTTTCGACCTCCACGACGATTCCCGCGAAGCTTCGCCTGAGCACGAAGCGCGAGAGCGAGGCGCCCTCGGCGATCGCGGCGACGTCGACGGCCTGGCCGCGCGTCGGGGCCTGCGCGTCGGCCAGGTCGAACACGACCGGAGCGGGCTCCGCGCCTTGGACCTCCGCGATCGAGCCCTTGGCCTCTTCGAGCCGAGCGTTGAGCAAGGCCATCAGGTCCTTCTGCTGCGTGGGCTCGAGGTGGAGGATCGGGCCGCGAAAGCCTTGTCGTTTGTCGAGCGCCTCGACGCCCTCCCGCACGGAGGTCTCGGCCTTCCGCTGGCCGGCTCGATCGAGCCCCGTGTACACGGTCATGCCGCCAACGGACACGGCCTCTTTGCCTACTCGCTCTTCGAGCTCCCGGCGGACTTGTTCGACGAAGTGGCTCTCGCTCGCGAGCTCCTCGAGCTCCGATTCGGGCACGAGGTCGATCGGCGTCGCGTCGGCGACCGCTCGCGTGGCTTGGTCGATCTTGCCGGTCCGGGCCATTTGTTCGAGCACATACGATCTCCGCTTCCTGGCTCGCTCGGGGTTCTTGAAGGGATCGAGCCGCGAAGGCGACTGAGGCAGGCCCGCGAGCAGCGCGGCCTCTTCGACGGTGACCCGGTCGACGCCTTTGCCGAAGTACACCCGCGCCGCCTCTTCCACGCCGTAAGCTCCGTGGCCGAAATAGATCTGGTTCAGGTACAGGAATAGGATCTGCTCCTTCGAGAGCGCCTCCTCGATGCGCTTGGAGAGGATCCCTTCGCGGAGCTTTCGACCCATCTCACGGCTGCTCGAGAGGAGGAACGTCTTCACCGTCTGCTGGGTGATCGTGGAGCCGCCGCAAACCACGCGGCGCGCGAGCACGTTGCGCACCATACATCGCGCGATCCCGAAGTAGTCGAGGCCGCCGTGAGTGAAGAACTCCGCGTCCTCGGCCGAGACGACCGCGTCGATGAGCACTTTGGGAATGCGCTCGTAAGGGACGACGGTGCGTCGCTCCACGGCGAAGCGGGCGACGATCTTGTCGTCTCTGCCGTACACGACGGTCGTTTGTTTCGGGTGATAGTCGTTGAGGCTATTGATCTCGGGGAGGTCGCGCCCGACGATCACGAACGCCGCGACGAGCAGCAACAGGCCCGCTGCGCCGAGACCGGCGATCGCGGCGAGCACGTCGAACAGCAGGCGGCGCGGTTTGGGGACGGCGCGAGTGACCTCGGTGATCTCGCCGCCCGGATGGGGTCGGGCGGACTCTTCGGCCTGTTCTCTCTTGCGGGTGCTCACGGACACGGGCCCGAGCCAGGCAACATCTGGACGCGTGTCTACGCCAGCGGATTTCCTGGATCGTGGGCATCCTGCCACGGGTGCGCGTGGTTCGACACACCCGGACGAGCAGCTCCGCCCGGCCGCGCGTTCGGTTCGAGATCGGCGACGGCAACGGCAACGGGCGGCCAGGGAGTCGAAGCACACTCTGCACGAAGGTCGTGTAGGCGCGGTTCGACGCGTGATTGGCCGCGTATGATTACGAGATGGAGCCGACCGACCTCACGGTTCGAATCCTTCAGGAGCTTCGCGACGAGCTTCGCGGGCATCGGGCGAGCTCCGATACTCAACTCGGTTTGATCCGCGAGGAGCTTCGCGTTCAACGAGAGGAGCTTCGCGTTCAACGAGAGGAGTCTGCGCAGCGATTTGAGGCCATCGAGACAGCGCTGCGCGACATTCCCGAGCAGCTGTCAGTTCACTGACGGCAGGTTCGCGGCGGGAACGACTAACGCGAAGCTCGTCTCGGTCGTTGAGCAGGCCGGAATCGCTCACGCTGAGCGTTTCTCGGTCAGGGGCGGGCCGTTCGAGCCAAAGGCGTGCATTTCTCGGTCGCGGGGAGGGGCGTCGGAGCTTCAGGCGAGCATTTCCGGGTCGCGGGCCGACTCCAGGTGAAGTCAGCGGAGTTGGCGGCGCTGTGAGGGCAAGGTTCAACCTTTCACGCACTCAGCTTCGAGAGCCTCAACTGATCGAGCTTTTCTACATGCGGCTGATACGCTCGGACGCGCGGTGGCGCTTTTGGTCATTCCGCGAGCGAAGCTTCTGGAGCTTCGAGAGAAGACGAGCATCGCACCTTCAACGCGAGGGCGAGTCTCCGACGACGAGGCGAAGTCGGACGTCATCGGAATCGAGGTCGAATTGAAGGGCGACGCTGCGACCGGCTGGCATGTTTCGCTCACGGAGTATCTTGATCGCTGGCCCGACAGCCTCGCGCCGGTAACCAAAGGTCCGGGGACGGTTCGTAGCGCCCAGCCCGAAGCGTAGGCCGAATCCGTAGCCTACGCGCGAGGAACTTCTCGCTGAGTTGCTGCGTCCTGAAAAGTGACGCCACCGAGATCGTGGAGCCGTTCCTCGGCAAGGCCAGTCAGGAGTTGAATGATGAGTTGGGCGATGGGGCCCTGTACGTGCTCATAGTCTGCCTTCGTTTCGTGAGCGATGAACACGCGGGGCCGCGCGTGCACCAAGGAGCCGAGCTGCTGCTGGAGCCGCTGGAGCGAGCGTGTTTCGAGGGCGAACGTCTCTCCGTCGCGGTTCACGCTTCGGTAAATCACGAGTGGATCTGAAGAGCGCTCGGCCGCGCGCGCACCCATCGAGGTTAGTATGCGAGCCTAGGGGCGATACTGCAACAAGGCCGCGATCGCTCGTCAGTTGCACGCGCCAACCCGCGTCGCCGGACCCGCCAACCACTCTCGAGTTGACCCCATCGCACTCGGTCGGGCGCCCTTCGCGGGACCGTTACGCAGCGTCCGCCTCGTGCCTCGTCTCAAATCACTTCGACCGGGAGCTTCGGATTGAGACTCAACAGATCAACAGGGTCGCTGGTGACGACCAAAAGCGCTCCCAATCGCATGGCGCAGGTGACAACCGAAGCATCCACCGCGTCGTCGCTCCCGGCCCGGCCGAGCAGCTCTCCCGATGCCCGAGCCATCACGGGATCGAGGGGCACGTGCACGATGCGCCGATCGGACAGGAATCGACCAAGCCTGGCCTGTCTGGCGGTCCCACGCCACGCTTGGGCTAGCACTCCGGACGGGATGGCCAGCTCTACATCGCGTTCGATCAAGCGACGCAAGAGCGCCCTCCACTTGTCGCCGCCTCGCTCTACGGCAATCAGGGCGCCCGTATCGAGCACGACGCGAACCGGTCCAGAAGCGCTCCGATGCCTCTTCACGACTTGGATGGCGTCGCCGACGACCGCTCGTCGAACCGACGCATGGCCTCGTCCGCCCATGCCTCGGCTTCGAGCGAAGGCGGACCCAATTCCGCGTCCATGGCGTCGAGGAGGTCCGTGAGCGTGTCTTCATCAACGTGGCGGTCGATGGCTTCGGATACATACGCGCTCATGGATTCGGCTCTCCCGGTTTCGACCGCGCGGTGAATGGCAGCGAGTCGCCCCGGCGTGAGCGAGAGCGTTAGCTTCTTCGTGCGGGAACGAGCGCTCAGGCGCGGGCGGCCGACTTTCCCCTTCTTGGGTTTGGTCCCTTTTTGGCGTCGCAGCTCGGATGCCGTTTTTGCCATACCAAAAGGCGTACCGAAATGGTCGGGACGTGTCGAGAACGGATCGCCCCGAAATCGGCACTTCAAAGCTCCGGCGCGACGATTCGGTGCGCGTCGCGAGGCGTCGGACCCTGGGACCGAAGGCAACCTTACGTGATCGGTTTGGATCAGCGATTGCCATCGCTGGCTGACAGATGGCACGGGCACGGGCACGGGCACGGGCACGGCATGAATTTCGGGGCCTTTCTCGGCGAACTGTTGCTCCGTTGGTCGCGCGAACTATGTCGCCTCCTTGATCGCGCTTTTCACCGCTTCAGGATCGTCACTCGCCAGTCGCCTGGCTCGGCGAGCAGTAGCTCTTCGTCTCCGTCTCCGTCTGCGTCGAAGGTGGCGAGCCCAGACGGGTCCGGTGACGGGCAGGTGGACGTCCGTACGAGGCCCGATCGCCCGTCGCCCGTGAAGACGAACAGACCACTTGGAGCACGTACGACCAGGTCGGGGAGCTCGTCGCCGCCGAGCTCGAACGCGATCGCCGCGCTCACTCGGTCCACCTCTTTGGTGCGCGCGAGGCCCGACGGTGCGACCACGGTGAGCTTGCCGCGCGCTTCATCGGCGATCGTCAGCGCCGCGGCCCCCGAGCTTCTCTGATCGAGCGAGGAGAGCCCGAGCGCTCCGCCTACGCCGTCAATGGGCGCAGCGCCGAAGCCGATCACTCGGTTGCCTTCGGACACGATCGTCCGTTCGCCATCGAAGAGCAGGGCGCGCGCGTCGGCGAAGCCTTCGAGCGCCTGACCGTTCTGGCCCAACACTTTGCCGTCGACGATGGCGAACAAGGCGCCGTTCGAGAAGGCGAGGGCGCTCGGGCGCTCGGCGTACGCCACGGTGGTCGTCGTTCGCACGCCCAGCTCATCGACCTCGAGCACGGTCGCTCCGGATTCGATCGAGACTGCGACCCGCCTCCGATCGTCCGGATCGAGCGCGACGGGCGGCGCTCCCGCGAGCGTCGCCGTCCGCACGCGCTCGAGGCCGATCCTCCCGGCCGTCGCTTTCAACAAATCGACCGCGTAGCCTCCGCCGTCGACTTGCGCTCGCGGTCGGAAGAGCAGGAGAAATTCGCCGGCGGGGACGAGCTCGATCGAGCCGGACGCCGGCTCGCCGGAGAGCGGGTAGGTGCCGGCCACCTCCGGACACTCCGCGGTCTCGAGCTCGAGACCCACTCGCAGAACGCTCGGACCAGGAATCCCGTAGGCCTCGACCGCGAGGCTCGTCTCTCGAGTCGCCGAGGTCGTTGGCGTTCGAACGATCGCTCTCCCGTTTTCGTCCGTGAGCCGAATCGGTAGATCTTTGCCACGACCGATGGGCACGCCGCGAACGGGCTTCCCGTCGCGGTCGGTCACCGAGGCGACGAGGTCGAGGAAGCGGTCTCCGACCTTGATCGCTTCACCTTCAGCGACTAGGAACTGCGCACCCTCTGGAGCGAGCGGGAGGACCGCGAACCGAGCCTCGGAGAGGCCTCGCACGATGTCGAGGCATCGCTGCGCGAGCGGCGTGCCGTCACCGTCGAGCGCCCTGACGCTGAGCGCGCCAGGGGCATCGCTCTGGATTTCGTCGAGCACGCCGAGCGCGCTCCGCGAAAATCGCAGCGTCGCGGTGGCGGTTCGGACGAGGTCGACTTTGTCGTCGGCCAGCGCAATCGTCCCGCAGGTTTGAGCTGCAAAGAATGCGGCTTGATACGAGGTCGCGGCGCTCTCGATCCAAGGCTCGGTGAAGGCCTCGATACTCGGCTTTCCTTCACCGCACGCTGCGGCAAGCACCAGCGTGAACAGCGCTGGCGAGGCCCTCACGAGGGCGATGTCGCTTCGGCCTGACGCTCTGGGTTGACACACTCTGGGGCCGGATATAGCCCGCCTTCATGGTTCGCGCACGGATCGATCGCGTCGGCGTCCTCGGCGCCGGCATCATGGGCACTGGCATCGCTTGTCACCTGGCCAACGCCGGGGTGGAGGTCGTGCTCCTCGACATTCCGCCGCCGGACGGAAAAGGGGGTCGCAACGCGTTTGCGACCCGCGCGATCGAGCTCGCCCTGAAGACCAATCCGAAGCCGTTCTTCCACCCTTCGCGCGCCGATCGCATCACCGTCGGCAACTTGGAAGACGACCTCGGAAAGCTCTCGGGCTGCCAGTGGGTGGTCGAGGCGGTGAAGGAAGATCTCGCGGTGAAGCAGAAGCTCTTCGCGCGGGTCGAGGCGGTGACGGGATCCGACACGATCGTCACTTCGAACACCTCGGGCATCCCGCTCGCGGCGATGGTCGAGGGCCGCTCGGACGCTTTCAAGAAGCGCTTCTTCATCACGCACTTCTTCAATCCCGTGCGCTACATGAAGCTGCTCGAGATCATCAGCGGTCCGAACACCGATCCCAACGCGGTGGCCATGCTCGACGCCTTCGTCTCCGACGCGCTCGGCAAGGGTGTCGTCTACGGAAAGGACACGCCCAACTTCATCGCGAACCGCATCGGCACGTACGGAATGATGCGCGTGATGAAGGAGATGGAGGCCCAAGACGCTTCGATCGAGGAGATCGACGCGATCTTCTCGCGACCGCTCGGGCGGCCGAAGAGCGCGGTGTTCAACACCGGCGACCTCGTGGGCATCGATCTCTTGCTCGCGGTCGCAGAGCACTGCCACGAAGGGCTGCCGAGCGATCCGGAGCGCGAGATCTACGCGACCCCAGCTTGGGTCAAAGATCTCGTCGCGCGCGGACAATTGGGGCGCAAGACTCCGGACAAAGGCGGCTTCTTCCGGAAGGCCGAAAAAACGTCCGACAACCCAAAGGGCCTCGTCGTCTGGGACCGCAAGACCCAGTCCTACCGCAACATGGCCAAGATCCGGATCGACTCGCTCGGCGCGGCCAAGAACCTCGATGGTCTCGGCGAGCGGCTCAACGCGGTCGTGTTCGCCGACGATCGCGCCGGCAAGATCGCGTGGCCGTGTACGCGCGACACGCTGCTCTACGCCGCGCGACTGCTCGGAGAGATCGCCGACGATGTCTCCTCGATCGACAACGCCATGAAGTGGGGCTTCAGCTGGGACACCGGCCCGTTCGAGACGTGGGATCTGCTCGGCTTCCGGAAGGTCGTCGAGAAGATGAAGGCCGATGGATGCGCTGTGCCCCAATGGATCGAGAAGCTCTACGCGTCCGGCGCAGACTCCATCTACGGATCGCTCGCGGCCTCGGCCAAGGATCAAGATCCGCGTCGCCGGTCGCTCGCGACTCGAAAGAAGGACGGCGCCGCAACCATCAAGGGCAACTTCGGCGCGTCGCTCGTCGATATCGGGGACGGCGTCGCCGCGCTCGAGTTCCATACCAAGGCGAACGCGATCGATGCGGACATCGGCACGATGCTTGAGGAAGGGATCTCGTGGGCCGAGCAAAACGGGCGTGGCCTCGTGATCTACAACGAGGGCGAGAACTTCTCGGTCGGCGCGAACCTGATGGTCATCTACCTTTACGCGCAGCAAAAGGACTGGGCTCAGCTCGAAGCCGCGGTGAATCAGCTCCAGCAAGTCATGCAGCGCATTCGCTACGCCCGCGTGCCCGTGATCGCCGCGCCTCATCAGATGGCGCTCGGCGGCGGCTGCGAGATCTGCCTGGCCGCCGGATCGGGCGCTGGGCTGGTGCCGACGGGTGAGCTCTACATGGGCCTCGTCGAAGCGGGCGTGGGCGTGATCCCCGCGGCCGGTGGCGTGACGAACTCGGTGTTCGGCGCGATGGAGAAGATTCCGGAAGGAGTCGAGGTCGATTCGCTCCAGTTCGTCGGCCAAGTGTTCAAGCAGATCGCTACGGCCCAAGTCGCCACGAGCGCGGAGGAGGCGCGAGCGATGGGTTATGTGCCGCTGTCCGCGCGGATCTCGATGGATCGTCGCCGGCAGCTCCACGACGCCAAGCACCTCGCGATCGGTCTGTTCGCCTCGGGCTATCGGCCGCCGGTACCGCGAGCGTTCAAGCTCCCGGGCGAGAGCGGCATCGCCACGTTGAACACGATGGTCCGGAGCATGGTGTCGTCGGGTCACGCGACGGAGCACGACGCGAAGATCGCGGTGGGGCTCGCGAAGGTCGCTTGCGGCGGAGCTTCAGGGCACGCGCGGAAGGTCACCGAGCAGCAGATGTTGGATCTCGAGCGTGAGGTGTTCTTGAGCCTCGCGGGCGAAGAGAAGAGCCAGGCGAGGATGGCGAGTATTTTGACGTCCAACAAACCGCTGCGGAACTGACGAGCAGATTCGGGCACGGGAGCAGATTCGGGCACGGGCGGCGGCACGGGAGCAGATTCGGGCACGGGCGCCGGCACGGGAGCAGATTCGGGCACGGGCACGAAGTGCTTGCAGGACAGTGGCGTGTTTCGAAGGTCGTCGGGCTCGCTCGGCCTCGCTGCGCTCGGCCGCGTCGGGCTCGGCCTCGCTGCGCTCGGCGCTCGTCTTCGGAGACAGGCGACCTTGCTTGACTGCCTCGGACTTCGACGTTCGACTTCGAGCTCGACATGGCTGCATCTCCTGATTCCCTGCTGGTCGCTCCCGCTGATCGCTCGAACGTCGGGTCCGCGTTCGAGCGGCTCGTGGCGATCATGGCCCGCCTTCGAGCGCCCGACGGTTGTCCGTGGGATCTCGCCCAAGACCTGTCCTCGCTGCGTCCCTACTTGATCGAGGAGACCTACGAGGTCCTCGATGCGATCGATCACGGCTCGGTGGACGCCCACCGGGAGGAGCTCGGCGACCTCTTGCTGCAGGTGATTTTTCAGGCCGAGATTCGGCGCCAAGAGGGTGCCTTCGACGCCACCGCCGTCGCTCATGGGATTTCGGACAAGCTGATAAGGCGCCACCCGCATGTTTTTGGCGCGCTTCGGGCGGACGGCGTTCGTCAGGCCTATGCCAACTGGGAGAAGGCTAAGGCCGAGGAGAAGGCCGGGCGGTCTGCGGTGGACGGAGTTCCTCGCGCGCTGCCTGCGCTCGTTCGTGCGCAACGGATTTCCGACAAGGCCGGTCGCGTGGGGTTCGATTGGCCGGACGTCTCAGGGCCCATCGCGAAGCTCGACGAGGAGCTGTTGGAGCTTCGAGAGGCGATGAACGCGGCCCCGGCACGAGCCAAGGACGATCCAGCGGACGCTCGGGTAGCCGAGGAGCTCGGCGACCTCCTGCTCACCGTCGTGAACATGGCGCGGTTTTTGGGGATCTCGGCAGAAGACGCGTTACGGGGGTCCACTGACCGGTTCGAACGCAGATTTCGCGCGCTGGAGTCGGAGGTTCGGGCCCGCGGGCTTGCGATCGACCAGCTCGATCTGGCCGCGCTCGACCTGATTTGGACCGCGGTCAAGGAGAACAATCCGTAGGCGAACCGTCGGTTCGCCGGGGATTCGAATCGAGATCGAATCGAGATCGAAACGGGCTCGACAAACTCGCGTGCGCCATCTACACGCGCGTTCCTGCGGAGACTTCATGAGCGCATCCATCAATTTCGAGTGCAGTTCGTGCGAAGCTGATTACGAGGTCGAGATTCCTTCGATCATCGAACACCCGGCGGAGATCGTGTGTCCGAATTGCGGGTCCAAGCCGCCGGCGCACCGAGCGCACGCGTTTGCGACCGCTCTCGAAGATCTGCTCGCGGCCACCGCGCAGATTCGAAAGAAGGTCCGCTTCGAGCTGTCGCTCGATAGTCACGACCTCCCCGCGCCCTACGGCGCGTTCGAGCCTGGCGAAGCCGGCCTCGACTTCCACGACGAAGAGGCCAAGCCGGCTCGTCCCAAGACCACTGAGGAGTCGGACGAGGAGGAGGAAGAGGAAGAGGAGGAGGACGACGACGAGGAAGATAAGCCTCGCCGCGGCAAACTCTTCGACGACGACGAGGAAGAAGACCTCGACGAAGGCTTCGACGACGACGACCTCGACGAGGATGAAGAGGACGAGGACGACGAAGACGAGGACGACGAGGAAGAGGAAGAAGAAGAGGACTAGGTCTTCGCGGACTTGCCGGAGGTGAGACGCTGCTAGCGTCGAAATTCGGCGCGGCTGTGCCCGATCCCAATCTGCCTAATCCTGCCTAATCCTGCCTAATCCTGCCTCACCGGGACTAATCCTGCCTAATCCTGCTCCTGCCTAATCCTGCCTCATAGGTGAGATCTCACCTATGAATCCTGCCTAATCCTCATCCTGCCTCAGGATCGGGCACGGGCACGGGCACGGGCACGGCATCTTCGGGACCTCGGCGGCTGTCGAGGATCAACGACGGCCAGCCAGCCAGTAGCATCGAAATTCGGCGCGGCTCTGCGAGGACTTCGTGCCCGTGCCCGTGCCCGTGCCCGAGCCCGATCCGAATCCTGCCTGATCCTGCCTGATCCTGCCTTGCCGGCCGGAGCCAGCCTCCGCAGTGTCCGCTCGACCGCCTCGTTTCGTTATTTTGGGAACTTCTTCCCATTCCTCGCACCGGCGGCTTGCACCTTTCTTCGGTAGCGACCGATAACGCGATCATGGTCTCGCTCTCTCGCCTCGCATTTGGCCTGCTGCTCACGACGTTCGTCGCAAGCTCGGGCCTAGCACAGAGTTACTCGGTCACCCCGTCCTCGGGCTCGTTTCAGTCGGTCGCTTCGAGTGGGACGATCGTATCCATGAACAACGCCGACGACGGATACGGGACCATCACTGTCCCATTCGATCTTCGCGTCTTCGGCCGCGTGATCACCGAAGGGTCGTATGTGTACCCGACCACGAACGGGTTCGTGGCGCTCGACACGTACGATGCAAGCTACGAGAACCAACCCATCCCGAGCTCCGCATCGCCCAACGGCTTCGTGGCGCCCTTCTGGGACGACTTGATCCTCGGCAACGGCCAAGTCATCTCCGCCACGCTCGGGTCGTTCGGAGCCCGTAGGTTCGTGATCGAGTGGAGCGGCGTGTCGATCTACGGCACGACCTCGGTGGTCTCGTTTCAAGTGCAGTTCACCGAGGGGTCCGAAGTCATCGAGCTGGCTTACTCGGGCAGCGCGAGCGGTGAGTCCGCGAGCATTGGTATCGAGGACAGCACGGGCGGCCAGGGTGGAGCTCTCTCTTGCACCCCGGCCTGCAGGTTCTTCGACGTTCCGACCGGCACCCGTCTGCTCCTCGAGCCCGGTGGATCGAGCCCGGGCGTGAACCTCTACGGGTCCTTTGGGTCCACCATCCCCTCGGTCGTTCGCCCAGGTGACTTCGTCTCGGTCGAGCTCGAGGTCTTCAACTCCGGTGACACGTCTTCAGGGCCGTTCGACGTACACATCGTGGGTTCGACCGATCGGACCTTCAACTCGAGCGACTTGCCCCTCGCCGCGCAGAGCGTGTCCTCGATCGCGCCGGGCGGCGTCGAGTATCCGTACTTCGAGGTGACCGTACCCTCGGGTCTACCGCTCAGCCCAGGGTCGACTATGTATGTGGCCGCGTTGATCGATCCCCAGCAAATCATCCTGGAGACGAGCGAGTCCGACAACGTGATCGAGCTCGGCGCCACGACGTACGATCCGGGCTCGAACCCCGGTGAAGTGACGATTCTCAGCGAGAGTCTTCCGAGCGGTCGAGTGGGTTCGTCGTACCAGTTCGAGCTGCGTTCGAATCCCATCGCCACCTGGCAAATCTCGAGCGGATCGATTCCGGGGGTGTTTCTCTCGTCGAGCGGCACACTCTCGGGAGTGCCTACTCAGTCGGGGTCCTTCGGAATTCGAATCGAAGCCTCTGCTCCGGACTACGTCCCCGCATCGAGAGACTTCGTCGTTCAAATCGCTGCCGAGGGGGGCCTGGCGATCACCACGACGAGCCTGCCGGCCGGCGCGATCGGCGTTCCTTACTCGGCGAGCATCGAAGCGGAGGGGGGCGACGGGTCCTATGCTTTCCAGATCGTGGGTGGTGCTCCGGACTGGCTCAGGATGACCAACGCGGGTGTGCTCTCTGGGACGCCGGACGCGAGCGGTGAGTATTCGGTCAGCTTCGCCGTCACTGACGGCACCTTCCAGCAAGCCGCCTCGACGCTTTCGCTCGTCGTTCGGGGAAGCAACGAGCTGGCGATCCTCACTTCTTCGCTCCCGGCGGCGGCGGTCGGGGTGACGTACTCGGCGGCGCTCGTGGCCGAGGGTGGGCACCCACCGTACTCGTTCCGAGTTGCGTCTGGGAACCTGCCCACCGGACTCATGCTCGACTCGTCGGGCACGATCAGTGGTCAGCCCACTGCGCCAGGCACTTCGAACGTTCGTTTCGAAGTCTCCGACGCTGAATCGGCGACCGCCACGGCTGAGTTGCCGATCCAGGTGGTCGCTGGTGGGGAGCTTCGGATCACGGTCCCGACTCAGATCACCGTGCAGCTCAACGTGGAGGCCAACGTGCGGTTGACGGCGGAGGGCGGGCGTCCGCCGTATTCGTGGAGCATGCAGGGGTTCTTGCCGCCCGGGCTCAGCTTGAGCTCGGAGGCTGCTGCGATCGTCGGGGTGCCGACTTCGTCGGTGGCCGCGACGGTCAAGCTGACGGTGCAGGACAGTGACTCGGGGCTCGCGACGATGGACGTCGAGGTCAAGGTGACGGCGCGAGCGCGGCCGACCGCGTCGAACCAGCGCAAGAGCGGCTCGGGGTGCGGCTGTGAGTCGAGCGGTCCGAGCTCGGTTCCGCTTCCCATGGTCTTGCTGCTGCTCGCGTTCCTTTTTCGCGCGCGACGTGGCACCCACGGAGCGTGAGCGAAACGCAGACCTTTTCTTCGCCGCCTCGCACCTCCGACGGGCTCGCGCCCCGCCAGACGAAGATCGTCGCGACGGTGGGCCCTGCGAGCTCGGACCTCGAGACGGTCCGGGCGCTGGTCCGGGCCGGGATGGACGTGGCTCGACTGAACTTCAGCCACGGCACTCACGAGGACCACCGAAAGCGCTTCGAACTCGTCCGCGCGGCGTCTGCGGCCGAGGACCGCGCGGTGGCCGTCTTGCAGGACCTCCAGGGGCCAAAGATTCGCCTGGGTGCGGTCGACGGGAAGGTCCGACTCGAGCCTGGCGCCATCGTGCTCCTGTCGAGCGAAGATGACTTCGTGGGTACGGCGGAGCGCCTGCCGACGACCTACGAGCGCTTGTCCGAGGACGTGAGGCCTGGAGAGCCGCTCCTGCTCGCGGATGGCGCTCTCGAGCTCGAGGCGGTTGCGATTCTAGGGCGCGACGTGGAGTGCCGAGTGAAGGTCGGCGGCGTCGTAAGCAGCAAGAAGGGTCTCAACATGCCCGCGAGCAAGCTGGGCGTGTCCTCGTTCGTCGAAAAGGATCTCGAGGACTTGGCTTTTGGCCTCGAGCTCGGAGTCGACTATGTCGCACTCTCCTTCGTTCGCCATGCCCGCGAGGTCCTCGCGCTCCGCCACGAGATGGAGCGACGCGGTCGCGTCGTTCCCATCATCGCCAAGATCGAAAAGCCGGAGGCCGTGGAGAACCTCGACGGGATCGTCGAGGTCAGCGACGCCCTGATGGTCGCGCGCGGAGATCTAGGCGTGGAAATGCCGGCCGAGCGAGTGCCAGCAATTCAGCGACGAATGATCCGAGAGGCGCGAATTCGTGCCAAACCTTGCATCGTAGCTACTCAAATGCTGGTCTCGATGACCAAACACTCGAGGCCAACGCACGCCGAGGTCTCCGACGTAGCGAACGCGGTGTTCGAGGGCGCCGACGCGGTCATGCTCTCCGAGGAGACTGCCTCCGGTGACTATCCCGTCGAGGCCGTGGCGATGATGGCTTCGATCGCCCAGAGCGCGGAGGCCGAAGTCACGACCTCGCCGTCTCTCTCTCTCGTCCCGGAGCTTGCGAACTCTCACCCGGGTGCGATCTCTCGCGCTGCTGCCGAGCTCGCGCGAGACATGCGAGCGGCGGCCATCATCGCCTTCACCCACCAGGGCCTCGGGCCGCGGTTGATCGGCCATTTCAGGCCCCCTTGTCCCATCCTTGGATTCACGATCGGAGCCGAGTTTGCGAGGAGGATGGCGTTGTGCTGGGGCGTCCGACCGATCGAGATTCCCGAGCCGCGGAGCCTCGAGGAGCTCATCGAGACCACCGAGCGAGCGGCCATCTCGCGAGGGCTCCTCAGGGCGGGAGACTCGGTCGTCATCACGTCGAAGCTCCCGTTCCACCTCCCGAGGCTCACGAACGTGCTCAAATTGCACACCGTGGGTGATCGAGATGAGTAGCTGAGTACCGGCGCCGTATCGGCTCGCCGGACGAATCGAACGACCCCTGCATTGAGTCGGAACCTCCACCGGCCGATGTTGATCGAGCTGTCCCTGTCACCGTCCGTTTCTTTTCGTCCGTGACGTGGCACTTCAGGAATGGCACTTCAGAAGGGTGAGGTGTGGCCACCACCGAGCGCGTCAGATCCTCCTGCTCGCGTTCGTGTCGTGCAGTCCCGCGACGGTTCGCCTCATCGCACCCTCCTTGCCTGAGGGCGCCCAGGTGGCTGTCCTGTTCGAATCCGGGCCGGGGCGGATCGCGACCGCGACCGGGCTCATTTCGCCTCCGGCCTCGATCGAGCTCGTTGACCTCGAACCCGATCAACTGTCGAGCGTGACCCTCCTCGCGTACTCTTCGTCGTCTCTCGAGCCGCTGATCGCAGGTGTCTCGCTCGATTCAGTTCGAGATACGCCGGTAGAGGTCGCAGAGCTCGTCGACCCTGCTCTTCCGGCGCCCGCCTGGGTCGGCTCGGGCCCTGTGGTCGACGGAGCTTCGGAAGTCACCGAATCATCGAGCTCGATCGAGCTCACGGCTCCGTGGCTGACTCCGTGTCGAGCGCCCAAGATCGAGCTCACCGCCTCGACGTGTGCGGCCGGCATCTGCAACCCGACCTCGAGGGTGGAGGGCTGCCGGCTCGAGATCGACGCGACCGCGTGCGAGGCAGGGAAGGTGGTCGCGAGACTGGAACCCACCGGCTTGTCTGCCACCGTGGTGTCGACCGAAGGGTTCGGTAGCTGCTCGGCGCTCGACGATCGAGCGCCCGCCTTGGCCTCCTTCGACTGTGAGCTGAGTGGGAGCATCTGCTCGTTGGAAGTCATACCAGCAGTGCAGGTCCCGGAGTTGGACGTCGAGGAGCTGTCTCTCTTCCCCGGGCTGGTGGCCATGCCTCAGTTCGTCGCGCTGGTGGGTCTCCTTGCCATCGACGGCCATCTGTACGCGACCTCCAGAGGTGGGTTGGTGCGACCCTGGTCAGACTGCGACATGATGAGGCCGGCCTCGATCCAGGAGCTCGGCGGGCAGCCTCTCGCGGTGCTGCGCACCGCGACGGTGACTCCCTGCGCAGCCCAGCTCGTCGCCGACCCGCTCGGTCGAGGGCTCGTGATGGTCACCTTGGACCCTCCGGGCCTCGCCATCCTCGACTCGCAATTTGGCGAGCTCACTCGAGCTCCGATCATTCACCCGGACCTTCCACCCACCGCGCGAGTCACCGCCGCGATGGTGGGCGGCGGCAGGATCTTCCTGCGAATGTCCGAGCACCCGCTCGCGGCCGGACCGCCGCTCCGCATCGTGGCCGTCGACCCGCTCGCCTTGACCATCGACAAGGTCATCACCCTCGATCACGTCGACGCGCAGGCCCTGCTCGTGTGGGCGTTCGACGAGCTCGTGGTGGCGGACAACGAGCGTGATTTCGTGGAACGCTACGACTATGCCACGATGACGAGGACGTCGGTGCTGCAACTCTCGACGACAGTGTCGATCTCGGTTCGCGACGCAACCTACCACGCCAACTCCGACAAGCTCGTGGTCGCCGGCTTTCGGTCGACCACCGTATTTTTCGCGATCGACCGGTCGGGCGCCTTCGAGCTGTTCTCACTCGATCGTTTCGACGCTCGCCCGGGAGAGGCCGTGGCGTGGCCCAAGGACCCTTCCAAGTTGGCAGTCGGAACGTTCTGGTCTGAGTACTCGAACAACGCCGTGCGGTTGATCGAACCCCGGCGCCTTCGAGCCCTCCCCGGAGACATTGCGCCGGATACGACCCGAGGCCGGCAGCAAAGCCACCTCCTGAGTGATGGGACGGTGTTGTGGCAGGTGTATGGCTCGGTCGGCGACGTTCGCCGAATCATCCCGCTGTAGTCCTCAGGGTCAGATCGCCTTCGACCGTGCCCAGGCATGACGACCCGCGTAGCAAACTGGCTTCGTCGAGTCCCTAGCGGACGGCCCGTGCCCGTGCCCGACGCGAGTCCCAATGGAGCACTGGCGAGCAGTGTCTTTGCGGCCGGGCGGTCCAGCGCACCGGGGCTTGATGCCTGGCACACCGTTTACTCGAAGGGTGTGGGCTCCACCAATTCACGCGCATGAGTCCGCGAAACTTACGCGCAGGCAAGATGCCTGCGCTCCCAGGGGTCTGCGCTCCCAGGGGTCTGCGCTCCCAGGGGTCTGCGCTCCCAGGGGTCCCAGGGAAGGTTCGCGTCTAGAGGATGACTTCGCCTTCGCTCGTTCGCATCGTGAGTCTGCGATGTTGATCGAAGCTGTGCCATCCGCCCTCGGCGGGGCCCCGGACCTTGGTTGGGTCGTCGGAGTAGCACGCCTCGGCGGCGACGATTTCGGGAGATTCGAATGAACGAATCACATCCATCGTCACCTTCTGAGGTCGGTCGCGGTCGACCTTGGCGACGTTGGCTCCGAAGTCCACTCGCACGAGGTGACCCCGGCTTCGGCCCTCGGGTGTTTGGGTGAAGACGACGAACTCGAGACGGCTCGAGGGGCTACCGATCGGCCACTTGGACGCGGACAAGAGCTCCACATGAGTTGGAGCTTCCTTGTCGAGGGGTAGGTGCCCCACGAACACACCCTCCCACGGACCGATGACTGCCATGCCACCTTTGGGCGCGGTGAAGAGCCTCGGTCCGTCATAGGTCGACGCCAGGACCCGCGGAAATCGTTGCGGCGCGGACCTCGCGGTCTCATACAGGGCGCGCGCGTCCTTGGACGATGCAGCGCGATCGATCAACGCTTCGGCTGTCCCGTCTTTGTGGGTCGACAGCTTCTCGAACGCGCTCGCGTTCCTCGGATGGGCAGTGTGCACCTCGGGGGGAGGATTCCTCCTCCAGGTTTTTTCGAGGTATTTGAGGAGCGTAGCCTGCTTCGGGACGTCGAGGTCGATGAGTCCTTTCGCGCCCTCGGGGAGAGAGGCGGCCTGAACGGCCGCCTGGAACATCAGGGCTCGAGTCAGTTGAATCTGTTCGGCAGGGATGTCTTCGGCCCCGCGAGTGAAGTTCACCGGGCGTCCGTTTCGCGCCAGGAGCACCGATCGGCCGTGAATGAAATACTCGCGGAGCGGTCCTTCTGACGAGGCCATCGCGTACTCAGCGGTCACAGTCTCCGGAAGATGAACCGATCGAGGGTCGAGCGGCGAACGGCCGCGCCTACCCAGTGTGGCCACGTCGATTTCGACTTCGGCTGAAGATCCGCTGGCGACGATGATTCCGTTCGGCAACGCGGCCAAGTCAGTTTCGTTGATCGATCTGCGTCCGGTACACCCGAGCAGCACCTGCGAGTCGCGTGCGCCGTCGGCGATCGTCTCCGCAACCTCGAACCTCGCGGCTCGAGCCTCCGCGCGCTTCTCGGCGCTCTTCTCGACGACTGTTACGGTCATGCCATGCTCGCGCGCATCCTTGGCGACCGCCGCGCCGATCGTTCCGAAGCCGACCACACACAACCGGGTCTTTTCAAGCCGACTCAGCCCAACTTCGCCGAGGAGGTCGGCGACGCCCTGGAGCAGCGATCGCGCGATGAATACGCCCTCTCGGTTCTTTCCGGGTGACTTTGCCACGTTGACGACCGGCGCTTTCAAGTCGAGCGCTGCGGCCTCGGTGAGCCCTCGCGTCGTCTGCTCGACGATTCGGACTTTCGGGAGCACATGTGGAAATCGTTCGTGCAGCGCCTTGTTCAAGAGGCCGCCGTCGTCGAGGACCACCAGCTTCTTCCCGGTGGCTTCGGCTCTCTCCACGGCTCTCTCGATCAATCGATCGAGCTGTCGCGCCCTGGTCTTCTCATACTCCCCGAGCGCGTGGGGGCCGACGTTGACTTCGGGGTCCTTGGAGTGACCGTCCTCGACCCAGAATCCGTCGCCGCGGAGCGCTCCCTCCACGAGCCCATTGGTGGAGTAAGGTACGCCGGCGATGAATACATCCTTGGGGTCGCAGCCCCGCTCGACCATCGAGGTGAACAGCGGCCTTTGACTGGGCAGGAGGTGCTGGGCACAGACGATCACGCAGTCGGAGAAGTGAGTCTTCGAGAGACCGCTCTTCACGAGCTCGAGCGCCGGCAACGACTTCGGAATGTTTCCCTTCTTTTCGAGGTACCGGTCCGCGAGCTCGGGCAAGCGTCGAGTGAGTACCGGGAGGTCGCCGCCGCTCAGCGAGAAGTCCCCGGCCCGGCTCAAGTCCCGGAGGTCCTCGGAGAGCGCTCCGAGTGCGCGGCGCGCGTGGAGGTCGAAGAGCCCTCGTTCGCGGAGCGAGTTGGCGAAGCCGTCGAGGTCGACTCGGCCGGACCGAGCGTGGACTTGGACGAGCTCGAGCAACGCGACCCGATGCGGCATGAACGAGCGGGTGCTCTTCGCGACGGCGTCCTTGTGATCGCTGGGCCACCCCGCGATCGTAGTGTCGAGCAGGTCTTTGAAGGGGCCGGGCGGATCGAGGTCGAAGCCAGCCCACAACGCGTCGAGCGCGCCGCCGTCGAACAGCAAGACGTGTACGATGTCAGCGAGGTCGCGCGTACCAAGCGATCGGGGTCGATCTGCACCTTTGATCGGGGCTTGGTCGAGTCTCGTGACGCCTGCGCGGTCGTAGGCGTCGTGGTTCTGGGACTTTCTTGCGGCGCCGGAGGTCGAAGCACTCCCGCGTTGAACCGCGGCCGCAGCGAGCCTGCGCCGATGAATCGGCGTGGACGAGGTCGGGCCCGTCGAGCGTGACCCCGGCTTTCGAATCACGGACGGAGCCTGGCGAATCGGGCTGAGGAAGCCAACTCGGATCTGGCAATATCAGCGAGCTTCGGTGAGCTCGATGAACACGAGGTTGCCGCGGCGACTTCCCAACATCACGCCGCCGCTTCCGACCGCTGCGACTGCCATGCCCGAATAACCAGGGAGATATGCCCGAGCTCTGCTGCCGACGACGTGGGCACTTCGGTGGAACAACATCACAGGGTGCTCTCCCCCAACGAGGTCGAGCGGGTCGTCGGAATCCAGCCAAAGTGATCGGACGGCGTTCAGGTTGCTGTCGTCTCGACTCAGGGAGGGTTCCAAGAATCCCGCCTCGCTGCGGTCGAAACTCATGGGTGTCAAGCGAGCCACCGCGCCGACCTCGCGGACGTTGCGACTTCCAAGCCGGAAACCCAAGGACCCCACGGATCCGCAGCTCGCGTCGAGGGCGCCGACCGGAGCCTCCCTGACCGCGATGAGATCGTCCCTGGACAGGGAGACTTTCTCGACCTTGGGCGGCGTGACGAGGAAGTTGATCCGAACGAAGTAGGGTCGGCAGCCGCTCGCCAGCGCGGCTCCGTAGCCGCCGCTCACGGCATGCCATCCGAACTGGATTCCGGGCCACAAATCGAGCTTGCGACCGCACACTGGAATCGTCTGTTCGCGCTCGACGGTCGTCGGATCGTCGGGGTCCACGGCGACCTCCTCGAGCGAGTCGTCGCTGACGGCCCAAAGCCGCGTGGGTGTGGCGGCGAGGAGCTTTCCGGGCGCGGCTTCGGCGACGGCGTGAATGAAATCGCAACCCAGTGCGTCGAGCGACACGGGAGGGCCATCGAGTCGGCGGTCGGTGAGTGAGAGTCTCTGGGTCCACGGGCCGCAGCCCGTCTCATCCGTGCCAAAAAGCCTGACTCGGTCGTCCCTCCGGTCGACGATCGCGGCGGTGAGTGGCCCGGGCAAAGTCAGCGGCCATTGCTCGAGAGACCGACCGTCGGAGCGAGAGAGGGTTCCGTCCATCGAAAATCCCCAAAAGTCGGAGCCGACCGTGAGGATATCGACGATCGGGGCGCGAGGCGCGGAGCCCGTGATGGGTTCGAAATTTTCGCCGCGCAGGAACCCAGCGGGCCCCTCGACGATGAACGCCGCTCCATGGCTATGCTGAAGCGCGGGAGGTGAGGCGAGGAGGCGGCACTCCGTGCCGGAGCAACTGATGAACTCCCTTTCGAGAGGAATCAACACTCTCCCGCCAGGGCCGCGGGCCATCTGCCAGCAGCCCGCGCTGTCCGATCGATGGAGGAGAGTGAGGTCGAGGACGTCGGACGAATGAAAAAAATCCGCTCGAGGCGCCGAGTAGACGTGTGCGACGTAGCCCCGCTCGGTGTTGACGTCGATACAGTAGAAAACATGAGTATCCGAGATGCCGTAGGTCGCGGAGCCGTAGATGTTGAACCGCACTTTGTAGTTTCGCATCCAGCGAAATCGAGGGGCAGAGGAGCTCGTCGTCGTGAGGTGACCGTAGGCGTCGGCGTCCGGCGTAGCCTGCTCGACGACGGCACCGGTGAGTTGCTCCGCCGGGGGGAGCCCGTCGACGAACATGGCGCTCACCGAGCCTCTGGCTATGACCAGCCCGGGAGCGATATCCTGGAGCTCCTGCAGCGCATCGTCGACGAGCCCCATCTCCGGGGTGATCATGGAAACGCAACCGTCGAGCTCGGCGGACCGGCACGCCATGAGCACGGGCGAGCGGGAGAGGTTGGATCCGCCGATCAGGAACCCTCCTGAGTACGAAGTCATCGAGAGGACCCGGAACGGCGGGACGGTGGAGACGCGACGTCCATCGTCGTACGCTACTTCGAGGCTCTGTTCGTAGGGGGATAGGTCGAAGAGTTGCTTCGTCCAGGCGACTCCCCCAGGAACCGCGGCGATTCGATCGATGAGTCCTGCGTCGGGTTCCACGATCCGCTCCGAATCGGAGATCGAGCGGATCGAGAAGCCCCGGCCGAGCAAGAGGTCACCTTGGTCGGAGGCGTCTACGCGGAGCGGAGGCCAAGACCCCGACAGGGGAGTCGCCTCGCCAAGGACCGTCGTCGGCAAGCCGTGGCCAGGGATTGTGCATGGACACTCACCGGGCCATTCCAGGGCGATCTTGGAACCGAGCTCCGGGGGGACGGGTTGCTCGGACACGACCTCGGCGAACGGAGGGAGTGGACAGCGCTCTCCAGGTGCGACAACTCGTGGCCGACTCTCCGGTGCGACACACGGGCACGAACCCAGAGTCAGATCGGCGGTGACGGCGGGTCGAAAATCAGCCGGCAGCGGACGCCCGTCGAGATCGACGAGATCCTGAGCACGAACCACGAACACGGCAGCCGAGAGGCCCTCGCCGACGTCGAGCTCATACTGCGAGGCCCCGGTCCCGACCGAGCGGACGTTCGAACCGGAGTGGGTGACGTAGACGACGACATCGTCGGGTTCGGCGGCCACGCGCAGAGTGCGCGGCCCGCACCCAACGGCGAGCAACGCCAGCACGACGAATCGGGACTCAGCGAGAAGCGACACTCAGTTCACCCCAATTCTCACGACTCGATTGTCCCAAGGGAGGATACCGATGACGCGACCCCGTGTGTCGCGCTCGAGCCGCGTGAGGATCCCGCGACCGACCGCTACGCTGCCCGGCCAGAACCGTTGGCGCTCTAGATCAAAACGGTAGATCGACGCAGTCCAAGCTCCGGTGGCGTTGCCCGTGCTCGTCACGAGCAGCTCCCGGTCCGAGATTCGAAACGGGAGGACAGGATCGTCCGTGGAGTCGAAGATCACGGGTGTGGCGAGGGTAGGGTCGCCGAGGCGACCAGAGATCAGGTGAGGGCGTTTGGTCGTCGATACCCAGAAATTGGGTTCATCACAAGCGATGCCGAGCACCGAGTCGAAGTCGCTGCCGAGCCGGCGAGGGAGCGTCTTCACCTCGAAGGGTCGTTCGTTGGGCCATTCGTAGAATTCCACGGTTCGGGTTCGATCGACCGCGAGCGCGAATTTCTTGCCGCCGATCGCGCAGGCAGACCAGGAGGCGTTCGGGAGTCTCGGAGTTGGGCCCGGCTCGAGCGTGTCCGCGTCGAAGGCGTATAACTTGCTCGTGTTGGCCAGGTCGGCCACCAACACGACCCACGTGTCTTCGAGCCGTAAGATCTCCGTGACCATGTCGAAGTCTACGCTGGCATCGAACGGCGTGGATTTTTCGATCGCTCCCGTCGAGCTGAGGCGCCCGAAGGCCCACGAGCCCTCGTGAAAGAAGGCGCCGAGGATTTGGCCATCAAAAGCCAGGCGCGTCAGGCACGGAGGCGCGGTGGACGATCTTGTTTCACCGCTCTCTCCGATGGAATGAAGGACCGACGGGCTTGTCTTGACCGGAGTGCAGGTCAGCATGGGTACGTCGGTGGCGGAGGCGATGATTTGGTCTCCGACGAGCACGAAATCATGAACGTACCCTTGGGCGAGCATCTCTGGGTGCAGGAGATTCTGGAACTCGAACCAAGGAGGAAGAAAGTCGGAAGCCGGTCCAACCGAGAACAGCTCGACCTCGAACGGGGGTGAGGGTGGGTCGACGAAGAGGTCGACGCCGCAGGTCGCACCCTCGGACACGCAGGTCCATGAATCGACGGAAACCGCTGGAGCAGAACGATTGGCGCAGGTCCAGGGTGTCTTCGGGAGCTCCGTACAGATCGACCCGTCGGGATGCCTCCACGCCTCGAAGGCGAAGAGCTCGCAGTCCGCGAGGTCGACTCGGTAGTGACACGGTTCGACCTCCGCAAGGGTCGGCCTGCACCGGTCGGGGCGGCAGTCGACGTCCACCGAGATATCGGCCTCGGTGAGGCGAGGGCAGCTCGAGCGGTACCAGGAGGTCGTCACCGGGGGCGGGGCCTCGGTCGGCTCGAGGAGCTCGCCGTCGAGATACTTGGCGACCCACGCGGGACTTGGTAGGGTTGCATCACAGCCAGAGGCATACTCCACCACCGCGCCGTCGAGCTCGAAGCCGTCGAACGCGGACGACTCATAGGCCAGCACCCAGGTCGGTTCGTCTCCGAAAAAGGCCGACAGGGCCTCCGGCTCCCAAGGTACCATGGGCGTCGATCGGCCCGAGGCGTCGATGAGTGCGACAAAACCAATGGAGTCGGGGACGACGAGCTCGACCTCGTGCGGCGCTCGGCAGGCGACGAGGATCGTCGACACGCTCAACGCGAGCGCGGCGGTGGGGGCATCGCGGTGCACCGGTCCCAATGAAACCACGGAGCAGCCGCAGAATGAACAGCTTCTCTCGGGAGGCGCTCACGCGAGCTGGAAGGCGTGAGGACCGTGCTTCGTTGGGTCAGGGTCGGCTTCAGCGCAGGTTCTGAAGGACTTCCTTGCGGGCCTCCAACGAGGTTCCGTCTTTGAATCCCTCGTAGATCGACCGGACCGAGCCCTGAGCCGCGTTCTGGCTGGTGACCGCGGAGTGAAGACTATCCGCGATCCCTTTGTTCGCGTCTCCGCCTTCCCCACCGGCGAGCTGGGCGACGAGCTTCTTCGCGAGCTGGATGTCCTTGAACGAGACGCCGCCGTCCGTCATGCGGTTGAACTGTGCTTGGTTGATGAGGCCGGCGCCGAGAGCTTGCTGAGCGGCCTGAGCGGTGTTGGTTCGGAGGGTCGCGATGTTCGTCATGTCATCGGACATATCAAGCGTCATGCCAGGCGTGGTGCCGGCGGTTCATGGGAGCGGCGACGGCAGTTGTCCGCTCGAACCGACAGTTGCCTGTCTGATTCTGCCTTCGGTGTTCGAGGGAACGAACAGTCCGACGGGCCTCTCACGTCATTGAACGGAGAGGGCGAGCGTTGCCACCGAGAACGTCAGGATTCCGGCGCCAAGCCCGAAGGCGAAGTCGAGCCAGGGCGCTTCGCTCGGATCGCCCATATCTCCCAGCAAGACCCAGGTCGCTCCGGTGAGCGACAGGGCCAAGCTAAGCTAGGTTGAATTTGTGCGGGCGCGGCTCGAGCTTGGCACAGCGCGTGAATTTGGCGTGGCTTGAATTTGGGAGATAGGTCGAATCCACAAAACATGAGATGACGAGGCCGGAATCGCCCGGGGTACCGCTCGGATTCGGCGAATCGAGGAGCCCAGCGCACCTACTCGATCTGGCACGGGGCGTCGCTGGTGGTTCCGCATGGCGAACGAGACACTGCATTAAGGCCCGGAACCTCGAAGCCCTTTCCGACGTTCCGCAGCGCCCACAGTTCGTCCCAGCCAAGCTGAGTACGCGCGATGGTGACTGTCCCCGAGCGCGCTCGAGCCACTGCTTCCGAAGGCAATCCAATATGAGTCTGGGCTCTGGAGAAGACCCGCCACCGACCGCCGGGCCCATCCACCTCGAGCACGACGACGGTGGCAGACGGATCGAGACTCTCGAAGTCCAACACATGCCGATGCCGGTCGAGGACGGCGTGGGGAATCTCGAGGAACGGCCCAGGCTCAGGGAGCGTTTCGTCGAGGCGTCCATCGATCCTCTGAAACACCCACGCTTGGCGGACGGGCCGACCCGCGAGCCACGAACCCGCGTCCGCCGCAAACGTCATCACGACGAACGAGCTTGGAGAGCTCGGCGGTGCGGTCACGGCGATCGGTATCAGCCAGCTCGACGAATGGCCGTACGGTCGAAGTCCCTCGCCGCCAAGGTTCTCGAGGTTGGAGACCTTCGTTGTCAGGCCCAGAGGGATGAGGCCTAGCTCGCCGTACAGTCCACTCAACCACGTCCCGATCAGCACCTCCGCGTGGGCCTCTCTCATGTGAGTTGGGAGGCGAGGGAGCCGCACCAAAGTCATGAGGTCCGTTCGACTCGGGGCAAGCTGCGGATCCGTGGTCTCGGAATCGAGGACGACTCGGTAGCTCGACCGCGCGTTTTCCAATGGACCGTTCACCGCCTCGAGGTATCGGACCGCGAACTGGGAGCCACCAAGCACATTCAACGCGCCATATTCGGTGTTGAACTCACCGGCGGCCCCAATCGCCCACACGAATGCCGGTCGTCGCGAGTTCAGGCGAAAGCATCCCAGCTCTCCTTCTCCTCCTGGCCGCGGGCAGCGAAAGCCTTCCGTCGCCGAATCATCCATGGGCGGAGCCTCGCCGACGCGGCCAAGCAAGAAGCCCATGGGTACTGGAAGTCGGGACCCACCGAGGTAGTCGACTTGCACCATCCGCGACGAACCCAAGAAGGACCCCAGGGAGAGATCGAGGAGATTTGGGCTGACTGGGAGCCCTGCCAGCGCCAGCCAAGAACCCAGCTCCGACGGCACGGTTGATCGGTCGATCCAACCGCGGATCGGACGCCCATCGTCCGGATCTTTGGGAAGGCTCACGTACAAGTCCGCGGCGGGCAAATCGAGGATGGCGGTCGTTTGCTGGGAATGAGCGAACAAACTCACAGGTCCGCGAAACGGGTTCAGCATTGCGACACCAGCCGAGCTCGTCCGGACCTTCGTTCGCTGGCTTCTCGTAACGACGTCGATCGGGAGGCCACTCGCGGGGTCTGCTGCGCCCGAAACACCCACGACGATCCGAACCTGCGCCCCCGGCGGTCCAAACACGCGGCTGGTTGCGGCGCGCGAGCACTCCACTCCACCAACGGTCCCACGAACCAGAGCCTGCACCGAAGCGTTCGCCACCCACCGCTGAGTTCCAACTTGCTGAAAGGAGTCAGCCGGCTCGAAGCGAAGCTCCGTCGGCAGGTCCCCACCGATCACCTCGCCCGAGTCATCGAAAGGCACCGCAACCGGTTCCACCGTCTGGCCCACGAAGCTCGAGCCACGAGTCCAGACGGCGCAGTCGCGCACGGCCGGCAGGGTTGAACGCGACACGCATGCACCTCGAACGCACGTTTCATCCGGTCCGCAGTCCTCGGCCGCTTGGCACGCCGGCACGCTGCAGAGACCTCTGAGGTCGCATGTCTCCGGCGGCCGACACGTGATCTGAGAGCGAGAGCAGGAGATCGGCGTGCAGACACCGACCTCGCGTGACCCGTCGCGGAGGCAAAGGCTCCCGAATCGACATTCTAAGTCAGCGCGGCACGGGGACCCGTCGACGAAGGGCGGGGCCTCGCAGTCATAGCAGATCTCGGGTGTGGCGCTTGCGCCGCTACCGCAACCTAGCTGCGCCAGACTCAGCGACAAGAACATCCCACCGAACGTGAAGGACCGGTTCCTAGTTCGGACAGCCATCGGTCTCGACTCCGCTCGGGCAAAGGCAGTAACTCTCCGACTACGAATCCTCGACGACCACGGCGTCGATGTCAAGACTCCCTCCGGTGAGCTGGCGCTGTCCCAAAATGGTCTGTCGGTACGTATGTCGCTTGAGGTTGCTCGAAATATTGAACTTCGGTCCGACGATTCTGGGGCGGGCGCGGCTTGAATTTGGCTGGCGGCCGGGAAATGCGCAACCTTTGGGATCATCACAGTCGCGAGGCGGATCACGGTGCCGCCAATACCTAACGCGCGTCGCTCGACCACCCGCAGCGATTGTCAACACACAGGCAACTCAGAGCATAACGTTCCGGAACCTCGCACGGGCATGGCTTCCTCACCAACGCTCGACACCCGCCCTCGTTCGGAGCCGCAGTGCACACCCGAGGGTTGCACTGCGCAGCGTGGCAATCGGAGTCCTGGTTGCACGTTCCAACCGACCTCCCGCAGAATGGAGTTTGTTCGTTTTCCGGAGGCCTGCCACACTCGAGACAGTAGCGGTCGAGGTAGTCGCAGGCGTCGTGGTCGCTTTCGCAGTGAACGGATAGGGACAAGATGGCCACCAAGGCCGCTAGAGCAACGCGAGTCATTCAGGATAGACCGGCGTCGAGAAGTCGGAGCAGGCCAGCGAAGCGTCGTCAGGCCCGACGCAGCTTCTAACCCGGTAGGCCCCGCGGAGCGGTAGTTCTGGGTCCTGGACGAGGAGTCGTGGTGACGGCCCTAAGTGACCTCGGGCGATGGTGGCGGTCGTGAATTCACGAAAAGGTATGGGCGGGGCGGGAATCACCGGAATCTCTCGTTGCACTTCATAGAGCCGTGCCCGGGCGTTTTCGAACAGTGCCGGGCACCGCTCGGAGGCGGCCGCCGGCCACCGCTCGGAATCCGGGCCACCGCTCGGAATCCGGCGGGGGGCCACCGCTCGGAATCCGGCGGGGCACCGCTCTGAATCCGGGGGGCACCGCTCGGAATCCGGGGGGGAGGGCGCTCGACGTTCTCCCTCAAGGGGAATCGCCGCGTCGACCTGAACCGAGTTCCTGACTCCGGCACCGGACCTGTTCATGGTCGCATGCAGCGTCTGTTTCGCGCGAGGCGCAGCGCAGCAATCGCTGCCAGTCCGACCACAAGCACCGTGGTCACACCGGACGATGGGGGCGGTCCGCGCGACGAGCATTCGCACCCAGAGCAGTCGCCGCCGCGAAGTTCCTCGGCGAGTTCTGGACAGGTTCCCGCATCGAGCCCCGAGCGAAGATCAGCATCGGACCATCCAACCTGTCCAAGTTCGCCCATCTCGATCACGTCAACCACCCAGATCACCTCAGGTCTTGGTACACGCGGATCGACTCGGCACGACCCGCATTGTCGAAGTTCGTTGACGAGTCCTTCGCTCACGACGCGCAAGAAGTAACGTTGACCGGGTGCACTACCCCATCCGCCCGGTACCCACAAGCCATAGGCGCCGGCCACTCCTCCAACGTAGACCGTGCCCAACAGGTCGAGTGGACAGCTACGAGTGCTGCTTGTCGTCCACGAATCGTGGATGCTCAATTCAAGCTGGGAAACGGGGAATTCGTGCTCCGCGCCCAAATCGAACGGGTCCGCGACCGTCGACGATTTGACGACCTCAGCGAGAAGGACGCACGAAGGGGTCGGCAGAGTTTGCTCGAGGTGACCCCTCAAGTCAGGAAGGCCGACGCGATGACAAAGGTGGTTGGCGAGGCCCTCAGGGATTAGGCAGGTCGCAATGGCTATCCCTGGGAAGAGGAACGCAAACAACAGTATGTGGAGGACTCGCATCTGGTTCGGTCTTTGGCGGATCATCTGAACGGTCGCACGTTGATTCCGTGCTGGCGAAATGCAGTGAGTACATACCGCCACCATCGCTTGCCTGCGCCGGGGAAAACCGCTCGATTGTAGGTATGGATATCATCCAGCATTTCTTCGAGAAACTCCTCAACCGAGTACGCCGTCCCGTCGTTGACGTCGGCCATCGCAATCATAAAGGCCTCGCGTATCACCTCGGCCACCGAAAAATTCTCGAGGATCGACATTCGGACCGGTGCAAGGCAATCGACCCCGCCGGTGGGGCAGCAAGGATATGCAAGGCACACGCGATTGGTGAGAAATTTCCAAACAACCTGCGGTATTGGCATTCCCTCGCGGTATGGATCGAAGTCGTCCAGGGGTGAACAATCCCGAATCGACACGATCGACGTTTGGGCTGGAGTGTTCGCGAAGATGGTCCCATCGCGATCCGACAATCCGCGGCCCGGGCCGGACAGAAACAAAGACGAAATCGCGTCCTCACTCATCTGAGCCGGATCCCGCGGATCCAGCCTAAAATCCTCGAAGAGAAGCGCGAAACCATGCGCCGTACCCTCTCTCATCGAGCTCGAGTCGCAAAACGCGTGTAGCCAGTCGTTGGCAATGCCGAAGTGGCTGTCGGCGAGATAGTGGCCATACTCGTGAAGAGGGGAGAGCGTCCGCCCGTACCCCGGCCGCACCGCCGGTAGTTTGATATTCTGAGTAAAAGGACTGTAACAGCCCAGGGCTTGTGGGTTGGAGCATCCGTCGGCCGGGTCGCTGTACACGATTGCTCGTGTCCACCCATGGGTCGCCTGCGGCTCCATGAGCGGAAACCAGGGCCACGCAAACATTTTCAACGCCGGTTGCCAGAGCGCGTGCGCCGCCGCGGTCGTCAGTTTGTAGTGGACGTTCTGAACTTCGAAGTGAATATCCCCGCGATGCCGGAATGCAGGCTCCGCGGTGTGGCAGTCGCCACCATACTCGTCCTGCTCGTCGTCCAACTGAGTGTTCGGAAATGGGTATTGAGATGGGTCCCCGTTGTACGTCAAGCGGAAGTGGCACCAAGCGGGAAAGTCGATCTCTTCGCGATCCGTGAGAGCCCGCTGGAGAGTGAAAGGACCCGGAAAAGGGAAGACGCGATTGAAGATGCGAAACCACTCCTGGCTGGGGGGGGCACGCGGCGCCGATTTCCATCCATCCGCCTCGACATCCATGAGTGCGTTGTAGTTGGCCGGTGAAAAATCGTCGTCTTCGGCCGACGTTACCCCGATGACCTCGGCCTTCGACGCATCGACGCTAATGTACATGGAATCGCAGTAGAACACCCTGACCAATCTCCAAGCTCGGCTGTCGAGCACCACCTCCCCGAATCGCAGCAGCCTGTGCTGCTGAACGTCGGGGTCGAAGCTCGGGCAGACCGCCTTCGCTGCGTCCGCGAGCTCAGCCGGCGTAGGTCTCGGGCCATCAATGAGGAGATCCGCCTGGCTCCCGACGGCGAGCTTCGAATAGACGCGTCCGTCCAACTTCTTCAGCTTTCGATCGACGAACTTGAATGATACATTTCCTGGCTCAATCAGAACACCCTTGTACCGCTGAGCCAAAGACAACTGAGTTGTCGGGCGGCGATTCGAGGCGAGCGATTCGTCGAACCAACGGCCGCTCGACGCGATGAGCGTCAGGTCGGTGAGGTCAGACTCACCTTCAAATCCGAAGTCAGAGGCGTGATCAACCAGGTATGCGCGGGCCGTGGCTACGAGATCGGCGTCTGCCCAGGTCGAGGCAACGACGTTGTCAGATGGGTCTCGGTATCGAACTCGGATGGCAACTCCATTCTGCCAGGTCACATAGGCGCCAGGACCGAAGGTGTGCGGCACGGCAGGCTTCAGCTTACCGCCAGACCCATCGTAGTAGTACTCGACGCTGAAAAAGTCCGAGTCGACCGAAGCGAGGTATCCAAAGGTATCGACGCTGAAGTCGAAAGTATCAGCGCCGGCCAACAACGACAGAACGTCACCGCTTTCGTCCCGCTCAACGACCAGCACCGGAGTACTGGAGTCAGGAGACCCTACCTCGGTGAGCAGCCCACCGAGGTAGGAAAATCGGCGAAGCAACTCGCCGGTGCTCGAATTCGCCGTCTCGAGATGCCGCCCAAATCGATCGAAGCGGTAGAGTATCTCGCCGTCCGCGCTGCTCATTGAAAGATCATGGTCGTAGTCGAAGCCCTTCCAGGGCAGCGCGATTCTGCGCAGGTTATTCGACCCAGAATCCGCCATGAACACACTCTTATCATTGTCCGGCGCCACCCAGACACTCTTCGGCGCAACCACCTTCACTCGGCTCGCCGGCAAGAACCCATCCTCCGTCGCCATGGGCCCACCCATGACTGTCTGAATCTTGCCATCCATCCCAACGACTCGCACCGCATCGTTCGAGGTGTCGGCGACGAAGATGGCGCCGTCCGTACCGACCGCAACTCCCTCGGGGCCATTCAGCGCCGCAAGTCCGGCCGCGGCACCGTCGCCCGCGAAACCCATGATTCCGCTGCCCGCGAAGGTCTCGATGTTACCGTCCGCACCGACTCGCCTCACCCGATGATTGCTGGTGTCCGCGACGTACACGG
>CAYXDO010000096.1:0-41314 GCA_964463485.1 uncultured Myxococcales bacterium
TCGCGGACCCCTGGGAGCGCAGGCATCTTGCCTGCGCCTAAGCTTCGCGGACCCCGCTCCGCTTGACTCCCGAAAGCCTCGGGAACGGAGTAGGCTGATGGGTTTCGGCCGCTTCAAGGGGGGCCCCTTTGCCGAGATCGAGGCAGAAGCGGTCTCGTCGACGCCCGTTCCGTTTGCGGCCCCTCCGCTTCGCGTGGGCGTCATCGGTGCTACGCTCTCGGGACTCGCGACGGCCTGGGAGTTGGAGCAAAATGGGCATCGAGTCGTCGTCTTCGATCATGGGTCGGCGCAGGAACGATACCAGCCCTTGGAGCTCAAACATCCGGATGGACGTCGCCGAACCTTTCCTTCCGTGCCCGGGGTCCAGGCCGACGGAGGATGGCTCGAGCAATGGGTGTCGCGCTTCGGCGTGCAGTTGGATCGCACGACAACCGCCCTGATCGACTCGCTCGACCAGCCCATCACGCCACCGAAGCCCGATCGTGAGCTCAGAGTCCTCGACCTTCGGGCGGCCGATGAACGCCGAGTGACCCGCTCCGTTCGCTCTTGGTTTGAAGAGCGTGGGCTCGGCAGGTGCCGCGAGTGGATCTCGCTGGAGTTCGCCCGCGCCGGTCGAGGCGACTTGGCTGACCCTGAGATCCCCACATTTATTGCCCTCGAGGCCGCTCGCTCGCTCGGGCTGATCCGGGCCGTGTCGCGTGACGCGCTGTTTCACATCCGCGGTGGGATCGAATTCCTCTGCCGGCGGATCGCTAGCGAGCTCGACGATATTCGGATCAACCGCGTTCGAGCGGTTCGCAGAACCGGTCATCGGATCGCCATTGAGACCGTAGGGTCCGAGGAGTTCGACCGCCTCGTCATCGCGTGCGCGCCCGCGCTGGCGCTGAAATTCCTCGACGCCGGAGAGCTAGAAACCAGGACCCTGAACCTCGTTCGAACGAAGCGGAAGCTCGCCGCGCTCTATTCATACGCGCCCGGAAGTTCGGCGACGCCACCAACGACGATGACTACGCGCGTGGCTCGCGAACCCGCCGAGTGCGTGACTTGCTTCCATTTCGGGCAAGACCGTGTCGTCCGGATCGAGACCCACTTCGAGACAAGCGAGGAGCTCGTAGCCGCGAGAGAGAGGATCGCCTCGGAGGCTGCGCGAGTTGCCGGGCCGGACGCGCGACCTGCCGCCGAGGTGATCGTCGGAGCGCTCCCGTTCGTACGTGCCGACGATCTCGGTACGTCCACGTTCGAAGACTTCGTCACACTTCAGGGCTATAGAGGGACGTATTTCACGGACCTCCCGGTTCGGGCAGACTTCCCGACAACTCAGATAGGCGTCGCTGCATGGCTTCGGCGCCGCCTAGCGGCAAGATCCCGGTCGCACGCGCAACCCATCGGGCCGCGGTTGCCGAACCCGCCGCCTGAGTTGGGTCCCGTCCACGAGCCCGCCGAGATGCGCGCGATCTTGTGGGCGGAAGCCCGAGCGTTGGAGGCCCAGGGCCTCTGGAGCGAAGCGGCCGCTGCGTACGAACGCCTCGTCGCGCCTGGAGAGATCGAGGCCCTCTCGAAGTTGGCGGTGGTGTACGAGAGGCTCGGCAAGCCACACGCCGCCAGCCGGTGCTACGAAAAGCTTGCCGACGAGTACCTAGTCCTGGCACGAGTAAGTCACGACCGAGCCCAGGCGCTCGCGATCGACGTGCCGGATGCTCCAGATGAATGAGTTGGCTCGGCTGACCTGGAGAGTAAACGACCTAGTCTTCGAGCCGTATTCTCATCGGCTCTGGATCAGCCCCCGCCGTCTCGCGACCACTCCAACCGCGAACAGCACCGCGAGGAAGGCCGCCCACTCGGCGGGTTCTGGCGCAGACGAGCCCCCGAACGCGGGTCCCGGGGCGGGCTCGGGCGTGACCTCGGCGGCGACCCCTTCGGTGTGTGCGACAAATGCCGTCCACTGAGTCGTGATCTGAAATCGCAGGCCGAGCTCGATGATTTCCTCGACCACTCTCGATCGTTCGCCGGAGTCGAACCGGGCCGGCTGAGTGAGTGAGCGCATGCGGTCGGCGATCTGTCCGCGGGCCCAGAGCAGCGGGATGGCGTCCGAAGGTCGATCGAGCTCCCGGCTCGGAATCGGGCTTCGTACCACGCGACCTGCCACTCGCCCAACGAGCGTGAGCTCCGCGGCTCTCTCATTCACCGGCCGACAACCCTCCGCTGGGAGCCGGAAGGCGATCCGTACGGGCGCGCCCTTGAAGAGATCGAAACTCGCGGAGGGAGTCACGTCACTCACCGGGCAGCCGCCGAAGTCGACCCAGGCGTCGGTCATGATCGGGGCCTCGAGCCGATCGGCCAGCTCGATGGCCGCGGCGTCGATCTCTGCGGCGCTCTGCTCCCCCAGAGTCAGGACTCGGGATACTCCGCGGCCGACGACGGCCATCTCCTCCAACAGCCATCGATTCGTGGACGGACCCACACCGAAGGCGAAGAGGCGCGCCTCTCCCCGGGTTCGTCGAAGGACCGAGAGTACGGAGGCTTCGTCGCCGATGAAACCATCCGTGAGAAACACCACCAAGCGCAAGCGACCCGGTGTCAGGACCGGGTCCAGGGCCGCGCGAATACCGAGCTCGATTTCGGTACCGCCGCGAGTGCCAAGGTTCTGGAGAAACTTGCGCGCCGTCGCGAGGTTTCCGGGTGTTGGCTCGAGGGGTCGCGACGAAAGCTCCGAGGCGCTCGAGCCGAACACGATCAGGCGGAAGGTATCGGACGATCGAAGACCGTCGAGGGCCCGATTCACGAAGCGCTTGCTCGCTGCCAGGGGCGCTCCTTCCATCGACCCGGACGCATCCAGGACGAACACGACCTCGCGCGCGACGATCTGGTCCTTGGTCGTGACGTCCGGAGGCTCCACGAGCAGAGATCCAAAGCGCCCGCGCTCGTCGAGATGGGACACGAAGCCGGCCTGGATGCCGGTGCTGGAGAGAGCATACTCGAGCACGAAGTCCTTCGCGGCTTCGACCCGGCCTTCCGCCAAGGTGACGTCGCGGGCGCCCGGACCCAGGTCGTCGACCTCGATGGGATGGGTTGGGCTGGCAAGTCGCCGAATCGGCATTCCCGAACGCAGCCTCACACGCACGGACGTTCGGCGCCCGGAAACGCCGGACTCACCTTGCGCCTCGACAGGAACGGGTTTGGAAAGCTCGGGTACGAAGACTCCGTTCGCCCCGTTTCCGTATCGAGCGCCGACTCCCATCGGGAAATGGAAGCGATGGACTCCATCTTCGAAGGGTACCGCGTGAACGTATTTGATTTCGATTTGAACCTTCGATCGCGGCGGGACGTTGCCCACGTCCTGCGTGAAGACGTTCGCCCGATGCTCCTCGAGCAACGCGGCGGTTTGGCCTTTGGCTTTGGCCTTTCGATACTCGGCCTGAGCTTCCTCGATCCGCCGAATCTGGGCTCGAATCGTGTCCTCGCCGACCTGGAGTGTCATGGCGTACACCGCGGCGTCGTGCGGAAGCGGGAACAAATAGCGAACATCCTCGGCCGTCGGGCTGTCGTTCAGATAGGTTTGAATCACCCTGGCGCTCGCCAGGTCCTGAGTTATGTCGATCGTCGCCTCCGACGAAGTCAGCTCGAGCGGCCGGCCCGAGGCCGTCACCATCCCACCAGACCCGATTTGGAAAGACGTCATGAGCAGAATCGCGAGATTCATCCTTGGTTCTCCTTCTCTTTCGGGATCTCGAGCGCGTGAAACAGCGCCGACTCCCTTCGGTGACAGATGCCAGGCCGCCTTGCGCAGAAGCCCAGCGGGGTGATTCGTTCCACCATCGTCCAGGCCACGGTCGGCTCTTCGAGCCACCGCCAGACGACCTCGGATGGGTTTGTGGCCCGTACGCCGCGGTCGCTCACGAAGCTGACATCGACCTGCCAGCGACGCCCGTCCGGGTCTCTGGTTTCGTAAACCGCCGTCGAGTCGGTTCGGATACCCAACAGACGGGCCTCGTGGCCGGCGCCGCGCAAACACTCCTCGGGCGAGTGGAGGTGCCGAAGCGGTGAGTGTGTCCGCACACTCACGACCGTGAAGCTGCCCTCCTGATCGAAGTAACGGCGCTTGGAAGCCGATCCGCCGAACTTCTCGAAGTACGCGACCTCCTTTCCTTCCAGAGGAAGGAGCTCCGAGTACAGCGTACCCAGCGAGACCGGCAGCGGCCTCTGGCTGGTCGGGGAGACGTCGATCGGCCGCGAAGGGATCGAAACGACCGCGATGGCGATCCCAAGCAGCGCGGGTGAGTACCATCCGACCAACGGTCGCCCGCCTAACTTCACTGATCGAGAGGCGCGCACGCCCATGGAACCGTGGGCGCTCGCGGCATCGACACGTGCGATCGGCGCCCGGACTTGCAGGGCCATGGGGAGCGCGCCGAGAAAGAGCGCGATCGTCCCCAGGATGCTGTGCAGCGGCTCCACGCCGGCATCGACTCCGTGACTCATCCATGTCGCAATCAGCTCCAGCCGAACCGTGTTCGCCACGGCCGCGCCCAATATCGCCGCGCCGAGGCCGAGCACCGCCCTGCGGCCTTCGAGGCGTCTGGTCGCGAGCCCGGCCGCCCAGAACCCAAGCATCAGCACCAACCCACGCGCTCCGCTGCACGGCAGGTCCACGGACAGCTCGGCCGGAGGCGCGAAGATCCTCGTTCCTTCGCAGCGAATGGTCTGGCTCGTGAGCGAAAGCAACGAGCACGCGAGGCGAGCCGAGATCAGCTGGAGCGGATGACCGAGAACTCTCTCGACGATTCGATCACAGGGCAAGGAGAAGGCGAAGAGGGTGGCGAGCCCTGCGGGGCTCAGAGAGACGGAGCGCCGCGCGACGCCGGCGCCGAGCGCCAACGCGTATACGTCGATCACCAGCGCGAGGGCACCCACCGTCCGCACGGCGAGGAGCTCTCCCGCTGCTCGCAGCAGCGCGGTGACCATCAACAGGAGGCGAGCGCGGGCCCGATCGGACTCCTTCGGGGCAGGTCCAGGTGAGCGCCAAGACCATCCGAAAAGCAGAAGAGTCGCTACGAACGCCAGACCGCCGCGCGAGTCATAACTCGGATCGATCCACGTCTGAACGAGCCAAAGGGCCGGGTGAATCGCGAGCAACGAGATCGCCGCGACGAACGACACACTCTTCACCGACGCCACGCCGAGAATGTGAACGACGGCTGTGGCACGCCCGCAGCGTGCTCATGACGAGCTCACGAAACGATTGTGGCGAACCGATGGCAAGCCTTGGCCGCCCCCAACAGGTCGCTGAAAAGGCTCCAAAACTCATGACGTGCCGTGCCCGTCCGCGCCCGTGCCCGGATCGCACGAAGGTGATCACCGCCGAACGGATGAGCCGGAGGAAGTAACTCGGACCGGCTGGGATCCCGGATCGGGCTCGGGCACGGGCACGGACGGGCACGGGCACCTTGGTCCGCGACTCCAAAAACTTTGAGGTGAGACTTTGATTTCCGGTGGTCGTAGCGCAGCCGCTGCACTTCGAAACTCGCCACGTTTCAGCACGGACTTCGTGCCCGTGCCCTGCCCGATGAGTCGAGTCAGCGTCTCTACGACCCGTTTGAGCTTCCGTGCGCACTCCGCCCTAAAAGAAGAAGCCGTGGACGATGAAGCCCAGCAAGATCAAGCCGAAGATCCAGGCGCTGATACCGAAAATTCGGGCGAGCCACATGAATCTGGCGCTGGGCGGCTCCACGCGACGGAGCTCGCCACCGGTTCCCTTTTGGAGGCGCTCCCATTGCCGGCCCCTCTCCTCCTTGAACTCGTGCTCGGGGATCGATCCGGTGAAGATGACCGGATCCATCGGGAACTTCGACCGTCGCAGATGTGAGTTGAAAAAGTGGACTCCGAAGATGAAGCCCATCGCCAAGAGCGCCTCGTCGGAGTGGATCACGAGCGCGATGTTGAGCACCCATCCTGGGAGCACTCGAGTCGAGACCACCGGGAACCAAAGCATCAGACCCGACGTGCCGATGATCGCGACGCCCCAGAATACCGCCCAGTAATCGAATTTCTCCCAATAGGTCCAGCGGTCCCAGGTCGGCTTGGGTCCGAGGCCGACAAAATACTTCATCTGAGCGATGATGTCGAAGAGGTCCGAAAGGCGCGGAACGAGGGACTCGGGCCCGATGAGCGTCGAGATGAGCGTGCCCTTTCGGGCGAGCGGAATGAGCCGCGTCGCGAGCACGACGAGGTGTACCGAGAAATAAGCGAACGTGACCGCGCCGAAAGCTCGGTGAATCGTGCCTGCGACGTGTACGCCACCGATGAAGTCGAACACGATCCTCGCCCATGCGGTGTGAGCGAACTTGAGAGGGGCGCCGGTGGCGGCGAGACCGAGGAAGGAGATGATGACCGCGAGGTGAGTGAGCCGATCGGCGGTCGAGAACCTGGACACGAGCGGTCCGGCTGGGTGGGCGTGAGGCTTCGGCGCTCGCTTGGCATCGAGGTGCTCGCGCACGACCCACATGATCGTATGAGCACCAAAGAACGTGAACACGGAGATCAAGAGCGTGGTCATGAACGCGAACACCCAGAACAACACGGGGTACTTCTCGTGGTCCTTGTGGTCGGCGTGGGGCCAGAACGCTGCAAAACCGTCGGAGGCGCCTTCGTGGCATTTGCGACAGGTCTCCGGGCGATTCGCCTCCGACACGGTCGAGGCGGGGTCGGAAGCGGGGAGGTTGTCGTGGGCGGTATGGCAGTCCGAACACTTCGCTGCGGACGCGTCGCCGAGCAGAGTTGCCTTCCCATGGTAAGTTTCGGGATAAGTCTCCATGAGTCGGCGGTGGCAGGTCCCGCACTCCTTGACGATATCGAGGCGGAAGGCCCTGGAGTGGGGCTCGGCGGCCCCGCGCCCGCCTTTTGCGGTGGGTACGACGTGCATGAGATGGCACGTGGAGCACACCGGCGGCTGCACGGGAGCCTCCTTCCCGTTGCTTGGGTGGACGACGTTTCCTTGGTCGTCTAGGTTCCATTCGAACCCTGGTTTTTCGACGGCGGCGCCGTGGGCGCTCTTTCGAAACGACGCCGCTTCCTTTTCGTGACACGGTCGGCACGTAGCCACGATGCGAGTCGGGTGGATCTCCGAGCTCGGATTTGGCTTCTCGACGACGCCGTGGGATGAGTGGCAGTCGGCGCAGCCCGCGGAGACGAGGGCCTTCTTCTCCATGAGTGCGGCGACGCCCTCTTCGTCGGCGCCGCGCAGCACGGCCTTGAACTCATGACCCATGTCGAGCTTGTGGCCAGCGACGATTCGGTCGGCGCCGTGGCACTTGCCGCACGTCACCTTCTGATTGATCGGGTGGACCTTCGATTCGACTTTTTTGGGCGACACGATCTCGTGCGATCCGTGGCAGCGAGCGCAGGTCGCTTGCTCGCGCTCCGGGTCCCTGGGGGCGCGCCCGTGCACGGAATCTCCGTAAATCTTTGCGACGCCTTCGTGGCACGAGGCGCAGCGTACGGCGATGACGTCTTCGTCTTGCTCCTCGTGTTTGAGACTCGGGTTGAGCACGTCTTCGTGACAACCGACGCAGCCCTCGGCTGAGTGGCTCGAGGCACCGTACTGGTCGAGGTCGATCTTGGGTGCTCTCTCTTCCCCGATTCCGGCGTGACAGACCAGGCAATCACGGTCTCGCTCGGTGCCAGGACCTCTCTTGGCTTTCTCGGGTTCGCTGGAGACTGGAGCTTGGGCGGAGGCAGGCTGCCAACTCGCAATCAGCAGCAGGGAAGTGAGTAGCGGGACGGATCCGATTTGCTGGGTACTCATCACTTCTTCTCGTTGCCGATCTTTCCAAAAGGGTGGCACGCAATGCAGGTCTTGGCCGCCGGCTCGTGCGTGACTTGATCTTTGTGACACGCGCCGAGGCACTTGCCTCGGCTCGGCGCAGCGACTCCGGCGTGAAATTCGTGGCAGTCACGACACTGCGTGTGCTCTGCCACGGAATGCAGCAACGGGAGCGGCTTGTCGTGACACTGGCCGCAAGGCAGCGGCTCGGACGGCCCCGCCGGTCCGTGTGGCCGGTGACATTTGTCGCACTCGTTCCGGACCTCCCGATGAATACCTTCAGCCTGCTCGGCATGACAGTCTAGGCATTTCTTCTTGACCGACCCTTCGTGAGGAAGGTGGCAGTCGAGACACCTCTCGTGACCCGTCAGCGCGGATCGCGCTTGCTTGTCATGACAGCTTCCACAGCTCTCGGAGGGCAAAGACGGCGCGTGCGCGGCCTTCTTGTGGCATTCTACGCACTTCTCGTGTTCCGCGATGGGCCGCACGGTCTTGGTCGCGAGCTGAGCCTTGGACCCCCGAGCGTGACAGGACAGGCAAAACTCCGGCTCGCCAGGGTTGGCCACCTTGAACCCATGCGCGGGGTGACATGACCTGCAAGCCGCTCCCGAGTGATGACTCGTCTCGGTCATGGCTTGCTGGTGGCACTCTGCGCAGGGTCTGACTTCCTTCAGCTGACCTTCAATCGGATGCATGCGGTGGCAGCCCACACATTGTCCGAGCTTCTCGTCGGGCGGATGAGAAGACGTGACGTCTTTGTGGCACTCCGCGCAGGGATTCGAACGCCCCGAGCGCAAGACATGAGGAGGGTGGCAACTCTCGCAGAGTTGGTGCTCCTTCTTGCCTTCCCCGACGACTCGCTTTCCGTCGTGACATTGCGCGCAAGGCTCTTGGCTTCTCAGCCCGTGAGGCTTGTGACACACCAGACAGACGTCGTGCCCGGTGAAGAGAGCCGACGAAGGGATCCGACTCTGAGGCTCACGAACCGGCGCCTGTGCAGCCAGGGTTCCAGTCCGCGTGCTCTCGGCGTGGCAGAATGCACACCGGTCGCTGGGTCGTGCGACATGTTCGCCAGACTCGTGGCCACGGTGGCACTCGAGACACTGGTCAGGGTCCCTCAGGTGCTTCTTCTGGTGATCTGAACCTGACTTCTCGTGGCATTCGAGGCACGACTTCACCTCCACCGACTTCGCGCCGTGGGCCGAGTGGCAAGTGTTGCAGGCCTCGTCTCCGTGGATACCGATCAACGGGGCGTTTGGGAACGCCTTGCGAGCGTCGCGATTTGCGACTTTCTGAACGTGACACACGCCGCATGCCCATGGGTTCACTTTCTCGCCCAAAAAATCATGACAGGTCAGACACTCGCGCGCCTCGTCGTCGGCGATCTTCCCGTGCACGGCTGATTTTCGGTCCTCGTGACACACCAGGCAGCGGTGAGTTACGGTGGTGAGTTCAGGGCCCTCGATCCGGTGGCAAGCTCGGCACTCGATCTTCTCTTCATCGGACTCGAGGTGAGCTCGGTGGACGACGTTCTTGAGCGCCTTCTCCTGGTCGACCGTCGGTTTTGCCAACTTGACTCCTGCGTCGGGCGGCGTTACGGGCGCAGGCGCTTCGAGTGGAGCTCCGTCGCACGCGGCGAACGCCAGAGAACTCAACCACACGAACGACGGGACCCCTGTCGTACGCGACCAAAGGCGGTTGGGTCTTGCGCTTTCTGCCTCGTACATCGGAGTCCGCATCCAAATACGCCATGAATTGTTTTCACAGAAAAATCTCATCAATCCTCGTTGACCTGACCCCCTCGGTTTGTCGAGGGTTTCGATTTCTAGATGTTCCCCTCCCAAGAGTATGATTTCGGTGGAAGGTTCGCATGAATTGCGGCGACGATCTGCATCCTATGCGTAGGGTCCATTTTTCCCGTCGCACAAGGGCGCTTGCGAGCGTCGGTGCGAGCGTCGGTACAGGCCCTGCAGGGCGCGCGCTCGTGCGGACGCGCGCGTCGACTCTGGGTACATCCCGAACGCGAGCTCGCCCGTCCTGGTTGCTCGGCCTCCTCCTCAGTATTGCCGTCGGCTGCGAGGCCGAGGCTCCCCTGCACGAACCATCACCCGACGCGGGGCATGCCGGTCCAAGGCCGACTCTCGACCAGCAAAAGGCGCTGGCAAACCCACTTCACAAGCGGCACTTGTCGATCGATCCGCCGGCGGAGTGCGCTGATTGCCATCGGCCGGAGACCTCGGCGCCGCGCCCCAAGGACGAGCCTCACCGTTGCACCGGTTGCCACGACAAGCTCGCCAACGAGCTCCACTCGAAGCAAAGGGCCGAAGATGCGCCGACCGAGGACAAGGAGTGCGTGAGTTGCCACGATTTTCTCTCGAGTAAGGTGAGCTCGTGGTCTTGCGCGGGGTGCCACGTGGAGAGTTTGCTCGACCAGGCGCGCACGAGCTCCGGAGCGAACGCGCCCCACGTCGTCATCCACGGAAAGGAATGGTGCGGAGACTGTCACGCGCCTCACGGCAAGAACAAGAAGCCCGAGAAACCATGCCTGGACTGCCACGATCACTCGGGGATCAGGCACGGAAAAAAGCCCTTCTCCGCGCGATCGACCTGCCTCGAGTGCCACAAGGAGCACCTGCCCGGCAAGGTGGCGAATCGGCAGTGTGCAGGGTGCCACGAAAAACCTCGCGCGACTCACAAAGCCATCACCGCGGCCGCCATCGTTCCTGGGCACAAGGACTGTTCTGACTGCCATGAGCCACACCACCACGAACCCATCAAGACCTGCGAGTCCTGCCACGAGGGCCGAGTCTTCACCTTGGGAACGGACGCCTCCAAAGAGCACCGCGTGTGCATGAATTGTCACGACCCACATCGGGCGCGGCCCGCAGCCATCGAGAGTTGCGTACGCTGCCACGAGCTCGACCCAAAACATCCGCCGGACGAGAAGACGGGCAAATGCATCCGTTGCCACCCCGTCCACCCGGCGAAGGGTGAGCCGGTCAAGAAGGCAGCTCCGTGCGTGCCGTGCCACCAAGAAGCGCCGACCATGATGAGTATGCACAAGGTCGTATGTGGCGGCTGCCATCGGCCGCACGGCGTGGCCGGACCCATGACTGGTCCCGAGTTCTGTCTGAACTGCCACGGCCCGGCGGCGAAGGTCGAGCGGGGCTTGATTCCAGGATCCCCCCAGCCAAAGCGCGTCTCTCTGCGATCAGGCCACCAAATCTGTGTCGACTGCCATAGCGAAGGCGCACACCGGCCTCAGATGGACGCGCTCCCTTGCGCGCGCTGCCACGAGCCGATCGCGAACACGGTCGGGAAGGGCCACGACGAATGTGTCAAATGCCACCGCCCGCACGACGGAGCGCTCTTCAAGAAGTGTGGCGACTGCCACGAAGACAAGCTCCGGACCCGACACACGACGCCGAAGATGAAAGAACCTTGTGGCGCGTGCCACCGACCCCACGGACCCAAAGGTCCCACGGCGCCCAAGTCCTGCCAAAGTTGTCATACTACACCCCTGCGAGGTATGCACACTCAGCCCGAGCATGGGGACTGCAAGGACTGCCACAAATTCCATGACGAGGGTCCGAGGAAGGGCCGCACCTTCTGCCTGAAGTGCCACACGGCCCAGGCCACGCACGAGCCCGAGTCACCGGGGTGCACGGCCTGCCACCCCTTCTCCGCAAAGTGAGCGCAAACGATGACTCTCCTAGAGCAACCCCCGCCCAACGCTTCCGCTCGAGACCGACTTCCCTTCGAGCTCCGATGGCTTGGTATTCTCATCGTCGCCATCAGCTTCTTGCTCGGCTGTTTGCTGCTCGCGATGGAAGCCTTCGTAGGGATCCAGAATCCCTATTCGACCCTGATCGTGTATACGTTCACTCCGACCGGCATATCGATCGGTGTGGGTTTGATGGTCGTCGGGTTCCTCGTTCACCGACACAATCTGAAGATCAACCGAGCGCCGCGGCCGCTGCCGGTGTTCGATTTCAACGACCGAGCTTTTCGGAGCGCGGTGTTCGCAATCATCATCGGCGCCACCGTCTTCGCCGCCGTCTCGGCGGTGGCGACCTATCGCGCCTACCACTGGGCCGAGTCGAACGAGTTTTGCGGCAAGGTGTGTCACAAAGTCATGCGCCCCGAGTACGAGGCGCTGAAGAACGGGGCCCATTCGCGGCTCGCTTGCGTGACGTGTCACATTGGCCCCGGCGTCGACTCGTTCGTCGCTGCCAAGGTGAACGGTCTCAACCAACTTTACGGCGTCTTGAGCTCCACGTACCACCTGCCGATCGAAACTCCGGTCAAACAACTTCGCGATCCGAAGTACATCTGCGAACAGTGCCACACCCGAGCGCGCTTCGAGGATTCGCTCCAGAAAGTGCTCTGGCGGTTTTCGTACGATCGTCACAACACACCCTCGAGATTCGACCTGATCATGAAGGTGGGCGGAGTTTCTCCGGTGACCGGTGAGCTCGAAGGCATACATTGGCACGCTCAGACTCGGTCCGAAGTTTGGTATTGGCCTCGCGACGAGCGACGGCTCGACATTCCGTACGTCGAGGTACGCCGAGACGGCAAGACTACCGTCTATCAGGACCCTTCTCTGACTCAGGCGCCTCCGAAGGAGCAGCTCCGGCGAATGGACTGCCTGGACTGTCATAACCGACCCGCGCACCCGTTCCGGCCTCCGGCGATGCTCGTGGATCAGGCGCTGGCCGAGGAGGCCTTGGACCGAAAGGTCCCCTATCTCAAGCGCAACGCGGTCGAAATCTTGAGCCTCGAATACAAGACGACGGTCGAAGCCAAGGCTCGGATCCTCGAAGAGGTCGCCAAACGATACCCGCTCGAGTCGGGCCAGATGACTCCGGATCAGCAGCAAACCACCGCAGGCCTCTTGTTCCAGCTCTACGCGAAGAATAACTTCCCGGAGCAGAAGGTGAGTTGGCGGGCCTATCCTGTTCACATGGGGCACCGATCGTTTCCGGGCTGCGCGCGGTGCCACGACGACCGCCACAAGAACGCGGAGGGCGAACTCATTCCTCGCGACTGCGACACGTGCCATGAGTTCTTGCGCCAGTCACATGGTTCCGACGCGTACGGAGTGGTACCGTTCGTGAGTCGCCCGTTCGAGCATCCCGCAGGAAGCGCGGCGCGCTTCGACAAGGACCGGCTGTGTAACGAGTGCCATGCTCCCGAGTTGGAATTGTCGCCCGCGAATGCGGAGCGTCGGGGTCCGGGCGGATCCTTGCCGGCGATCACGGAGACGAGCACCGCGCCTTGAAGGGAACGTCCTTGTTCGGATCGCATCGCATCGCTTAGGCTCGTGGCGTGCAGCACGCCAAAAAGAAGTCTGCCCGTGCCAAGGCCGCGCGTGCGCGTCGCCGCCGCGGGGGCGTGGCGCCAGGCCCCCAACTTCCGCCGGAGGCGATGGGCTCGGACGAGCCGTTGCGCGCCCCGCTCCCTCGCTCGGCCTCCACTCTCCGAATCGCCGGCGTCCGCACCGAAGCGGACGCGCCAGGGGCTCCTCCCGGGCTCGACGAATGGGTCGCGGAGACTGCGACACCTCCTGAAGCCGGGTCGGTTCAATACTCCTGCATCGATTTCGGACCTGACCACGTCGACTCGATCGAAGGCTCCGACGATCTCGAAGGCCTCCTGAGTCGGCCACGAGCTCCCGGTACGATCGTTCGCTGGATCAACGTCGATGGGCTCCACCCCTATGTCGTCAATCGATTTCGCGCAGTCTACGATTTCCACGCGCTCGCCGCCGAAGACGTCGTGCATGTGCCACAACGGCCTCGCGCGGAACCCTACGAAGGGCACGTGTTCATCGTGACTCGCATGATTTCTCTCGTCGGAGACGAGCTCGTCGATGAGCAGATCAGCATGTTCGTGTTCGAGGATTTGCTGATTACCTTTCAAGAGGAAGCAGGCGACTGCTGGGACCCGATTCGGAAGCGAATCCGCACCGAAGGCGCCAAAATCCGGGAGCGAGACCCGGGTTATTTGGCGTACGCGCTGCTCGATTCCGTGGTGGACTACAACTTTCCCGTGCTCGAACACTACTCCGATCACCTGGACGCGATGGAAGACGAAGTCACGACTCAGCCGTCTCCCGACCTCTTGAAGCGGATTCAGTTCATCAAGCGCGATCTCAGCACCCTGCGCCGCGTCATCTGGCCCACGCGCGACCTCACGGACCAGCTCCTGCGCGGCGAGACCCCGCTCTTCAACGAGTCGACGCGGATGTTTCTTCGGGACGTCTACGCCCACACGGTGCAGCTGCTCGACATCCTCGATCACCATCGGGAGACCTGCGCCAACCTGACCGAGCTTTACGTCTCGAGTGTCTCGAACCGCATGAACGAGATCATGAAGCTCTTGACGATTCTGACTTCGTTGTTCATTCCGGTGACGTTCCTCGCGGGAGTCTACGGCATGAATTTCGCCCACATCCCGGAGATGGATTGGAAGTACGCCTACCCGACTTTTTGGGCGACTTGTATCGTCACCATGGGGAGCTTGCTGTTCTATTTCCGCCGAAAAGGCTGGATCGGCGAGTCGCCGGCCCAATCCACGAAGTCATGAGTGAGTTGGATCCGGACCCGTTTCTTCGGACCCCGCCGTACTCTCGCTCTCGGTGAGCGCGCCGGCAGCAGCGGTGGACTCGGAGAGCTCGCCCCCAGTCGTATGGGCGCCGATCGAAAGCGACCCGCGCGCCCGCTCGGACGCACCCAGCCATGCCGGCTTGGTGCCAAACAAAGGGACGACCGGCACGCGCTCCCCTCCACCGAGGAATCGATGAAAGCGCCGCAGCTGCGCGGCGCCGAGCGAGACGAACCCGGCCACGATGGCCGTCCCCGCAAGCACTTCAGCGGTCTCCGAGGGGAGGCCAAGCCAAATCATCAGCTTCCCGAGCGACACGAAGATCGTCACGGTCGCCGCAAGCACGATGTGGGTTCGACCCCAGCCGCCGGAGCTTCTTCGCATGTCCAAGTCTAGCGCATTCGCCGCCTCGCTGGCGTCGATCGGTGCACCCGACCCAAAAGTTTCAGCCCCGCTTCAGCACCCCGAATAGGTGGTACTCCAACAGCTTCTCGGCCAGCGCTCGCCGATCGATGTGCTGGCTCTTGTCGAGGACGAGACGAAGCACCGACTCCTTGAGCCCACCCAAGATGGCGCAGGACACCACGTCGACGTCGAGCGCTCGCACCAAGCCAAGCTCGAGTCCGGTCGAAAGCGAGCTCCGAATCAACCCAAGGCTGCCATCCCAGAACGTGCGAACGCGCGCCGCGAGCTCCGGCGGATGAGTTCCCGAAAGCAAGATCCGAGTGACGTCGAGGTGCTCGTCCAACACCGCTAGCACCTGCACGAGGTTGTCGATGAGCTGGTCGTACGGCGACACCTCAGAGGCTACGTCGACCCGAGACACTGTCGAGTCGAGGGTCTCGAGCAGGTCGTCGAGGAGCTCCTCCACGATCGCCTGCTTGCTCTCGAAATGAAGGTAGAACGTCCCGCGGGCGATCCCCGCTCGCTCGATGACGTCTGAGATGGACCCGACGTCGTAGCCTTTTTGAGCAAAGACCTCCGCCGCGGCAGCGAGAATCTCGGCGCGCCGACGATCTCGCTGGGCCCGAGCTCGGCGGCTTCGACCGTCCAAGGTCACCGAGTGGCTCACGGGACCGGACACTCTGCGACAGTGGCATTCGGCGCGAGCGGGGGTCAAGTTGCGCCTTTGTCAGCTTTGTCAGCGTTGAGAACCTGCTTTGCGCTCGATCGGAAAAAAATTCGCCACACGCATTGACTCCCTGGGGAAACGTGTGCTCAAAGACTGACACGTCAGTCTAATGAGCGCCGCGATGCCTACGCCCCCCTCGGAGCGCACGAACCCCGTCGTCATCGGAGTCGATGTTGGATCGACGACCGTGAAGGCCACCGTCATCGATCCACAGACCAAACAGATTCTGTGGAGCGACTACCGCCGTCACAACACCAAGCAGCCGGAGTGTGTGCTCGAATTTCTCGTCGAGATCGGCAACGCGTTCCCCAAGGTCGATCGCGAGTCGATTCGAGTCTTCGTGACGGGATCTGGGTCCGGGCCGCTTGCGGCGCCCTTGGGCGCCAAGTTCGTGCAGGAAGTCAACGCGGTGACGCTCGCGGTGGAGGCGCTCCATCCGGACGTAGGTTCGGTGATCGAGCTCGGCGGACAAGACGCCAAGATCATCATGTTCAAGGCGGGCGCAGAGGGTCGCGAGAAGCAGGCGATCACGTCGATGAACGACAAGTGCGCCTCCGGCACGGGCGCCACGATCGACAAGTGTATGCTCAAGGTGGGTATGCCGCAGGCGGAGGTCGGGGTGCTGCACTTCGACGACTCGGCGCTGCACCACGTCGCGGCGAAGTGCGGTGTGTTCGCCGAGACGGACATCGTGAATCTGGTGAAGAGCGGCATTCCGGGTCCGGAGATCATGTGCTCCCTCGCGGACGCGATCGTGCTGCAGAACCTCTCGGTGCTCACGCGCGGCAACACATTGAGGCCCAAGGTGTTGCTGCTCGGCGGCCCCAACACCTACCTGCCGTTTCTGAAGGAGTGTTGGCAGAAGCGCATTCCCGAGTCTTGGGTCTCGCGAGCTTATGCCTATCCGAAGGACGTACCCATCGAGGAGTTGGTGTTCGTTCCCGAGAATAGCCAGTATTACGCGGCGCTCGGTGCGGTGCTTTACGGACTGCACGAGCCGGCAGGTGTGGGTCAGTTCCGCGGGCTCGATCCGCTGCGAGAGTTCATCGCGCACGGACGCAAGGCGAAGCTCGGGGAGAAGGCGGGCCCGCCGCTCATTCGGGACGACGGGGAGCTCGAGCGCTTTCGCGAGCACTATCGCATTCCGAAGTTCGTCCCCGCCGAGCTCTCTCCTGGGCAGACGGTTCGAGCGGTCATAGGTCTCGACGGCGGCAGCACGTCTTCGAAGTGTGTGCTCGTGTCCGAGGATGGGACGATCCTGAAGAAAGAGTACGTACTCTCGAAAGGCAATCCGATCCTCGACATGAAGAACATGCTCGGGGCGTTGCGCTCGTGGGTCCTGGACCAAGGCGCGGAGCTCGAGGTGATCGGCTTCGGTGCGACTGGGTACGCCGCGGACGTGCTCGAAAAATCTCTGCGCGCGGACGTCAACATCGTCGAGACCGTCGCTCACATGATGAGCGCGCGACACTACTTCGGAGACGTCGACGTCATCTGTGACATCGGAGGTCAGGACATCAAGGTTCTCTTCATGGAGAACGGCGATATTCGCAACTTCCGTTTGTCCAACCAATGTTCTGCGGGCAACGGAATGCTCTTGCAGGCGATGGCCGATCAGTTCGGGATCGACGTGCGCAGCTACGCGGACACCGCCTTCAGCGCCGGACTGAGTCCAATCTTCAGCTACGGATGCGCGGTGTTCCTCGACACCGACCGCGTGAACTTTCAGAAAGAGGGCTATTCGAAGGAAGAGCTCCTCGCCGGGCTGGCGATGGTCCTACCCAAGAACGTCTGGCAGTACGTCGTGCAGATCCCGCGGATGGCCGAGCTCGGGCGTAAGTTCGTGCTCCAGGGCGGAACTCAGCACAACCTCGCGGCGGTCAAGGCGCAGGTCGACTACATCAAGGAACGTGTTCCGAACGCGGAGGTCTGCGTGCACCCCCACACCGGAGAAGCGGGGGCGATCGGGGCGGCGATGGAGACGCTGCGGATCGTGAAGCGGCGCGGTCACTCGACCTTCATCGGGCTCGACGCAGCCGTCGACCTCGCGTACACGAGCAAGACCGACGAGTCGACGCGCTGTCACTTCTGTCCGAACAACTGCAGCCGGACCTTCATCGACACAGTGACTCCTAGCGGAGACACGAGCCGATACATCAGCGGCTTCTCGTGTGAGAAAGGAACGGTCGAGGACCACGACGCACTCAGGCACTTGCAGCGAGAGCGCAACGACCTCCGAAAGCACTATCCGAACCTCGTGGACTTCGAGGCTAAGTTGGCGTTCAAACATTTTTACGACAGCAAGCCCGTGCCTGGGCCGGAGAAGCTGATTCCGGACGTGGTGGTGGAGCGAGGTTTTCTGGGTCGGATCAAACGCAAATCGGTGACTCGGGCATTCCAACGTTCTTCGAAGGCGGCCGAGGAGCGGCGAGGCAAGCTCCGAATCGGTGTCCCGAAGGTACTCAACGTGTGGAGCACCGCGCCCTTCTGGCGAACCTACCTGGAGACGGCCGGCATCCGGATGAAAAACGTCGTGTTCTCCGACGACACGAGCGAAGAGATGTACGCCGAGGGCGCCAAATACGGCTCCATCGACCCGTGTTTTCCGTCGAAGGTGGCGCAGGCCCATATTCACAACCTGCTCTTCCATCATCACACCGACGAGGCGCCGCTCGACTACGTCTTCTTCCCCTGCATCACTCACGTCCCCTCCCACGTGGTCGGGACGATGGACAACGCGGCCTGCCCGATCGTCTCCGGCGCGCCGAAAGTCATGCGTGCGGCCTTCACCAAGGAAGTCGATTTCTTCGCCAGCCGTGGCATCAAATACCTCGACCCCGCGCTCACCTTCCTCGAGCCCAACCTGATGAAGCGCCGCATGTTCGAGTGCTTCGGCCCGGAGCTCGGCCTGACTCAGGACGAGAGCGATTTCGCGGTCGACGAAGCCTTCCACGCCCTCGCGCTGTTCGATCGCCGCATGGAGGAAAAAGGGCGCGAGATCCTCGATGAGTGTGAACGAGAGAATCGCATCGCGCTGCTCATGATCGGGCGCCCCTACCACAACGATCCGGGCATCAACCACGGCGTGCTCGATGAGTTCCAAATGCTCGGATATCCGATCCTGAGCATGCGATCGATTCCCAAAGACCGAGCCTATCTCCGGAAATACTTCGAGCAGGACCTCGCGACCAAGAAGATCGACGACCCCCTCAGCGTGAGCGACGTCTGGCCGGAGAATTACTCGGCCAACAGCGTGCAGAAGGTGTGGGCCGCCAAGTTCGCGGCGAGGCATCCGAATGTCGCAGTCGTCGACCTGTCGAGCTTCAAGTGCGGCCACGACTCCCCGACCTACGGCATGATCGACGACATCATCTCGACGGCCGGCTGCGCCTACTCGGCGCTTCACGACATCGACGCCAACAAGCCGAGCGGCTCGATCAAGATCCGGGTGAAGACATATTCGTACACCCTTGGCCTCCATCGCGAGCGCCTCGAAGACGTCGCAGAGGCTCGGGCAGAGCTGGCGATGCGGATCGAGGAGAAGCGCGTCGCGCTGCTCGAGGAGAAGCGGAGGCAGCTCCTCGCGCTGGGTCGTTTCGACGCCAGGCTCGACGAGGAGCTCGAGCACGCCAAGGCGCGCATGGCCTCCTATGTGGCGCTTCGGCCCGAAGCCATGCCAGTCGCCCCCGCGCCAGCGCCGGGGCTCGTCCAGATCGGCGGCCTCCGTAAATCACACGAGGCCGGGGCCACGTCGAAATCCCACGAAGTCGCTGCTTCGACCAAATCACGCGAAGCCGTCGCATCGTCAAAGTCGTCCGAAGCCATCGCGGCTTCGGTTTGAGATCGTCCTTCATTCGAACACCAAGGAGTCGAGTCAATGGTCCAGGAACCCATTCGAGACGTCACCACGAGCCGATTCGGAATCGACGAGGAGCTGAAGCGCTTCGAGGAGCAGGAGCGCAACCGCCTCGGCATCCCGCCGTCCGCCCGCCCTAATCAGTGGAGCGAGAATATCGCGCCGGGCTTCAGCAGGGCCGAACGGCCGCACACGACCGTGCTGATCGGAGGGCTGACCATGGCCCACGACGAGCTCATCAAACGCGCGCTTCGTGGCCTCGGCTACCAGATCGAGGTCCTCGACGTGCCGGACGAGTCTGCGCTTCGTCACGGCAAAGAGTTCGGAAATCGCGGGCAGTGCAACCCGACTTACTTCACCGTCGGAAATCTCGTGAAGCACCTCTGCCACCTGCGTGACTCGGGCATGTCGACCCAGGAGATCGTCGCCAAATACACCTTCCTCACCGCCGGAGCCTGCGGGCCCTGCCGCTTCGGCACGTACGTCACCGAATACAGGAAGGCGCTCAGGGACGCCGGCTTCGAAGGCTTCCGGGTGATGCTGTTCCAACAGCAGGGCGGGTTGGCCCAAGCCACCGGAGACGAGCCCGGGATCGAAATGACGCCGCCCTTCTTCCTCGCACTCATCAAGGCGATCATGACCGGCGACATCCTCAACACCCTCGGCTACCGAATCCGACCCTACGAGCTCGAGCGCGGAGCTACCGATCGCACCATCGCCGAGGCCAAGCGGGTGATCGGAGATGCGCTCGAGGCGAAGAAGTCCATCATCCCCGCGCTGCTCTGGACTCGGCGCGAGCTCTCCAAGATCAAGGTGGACCGCACCATGCCAAAACCCAAGGTCGGCGTGATCGGTGAGTTCTGGGCGATGACCACCGAAGGCGACGGGAACTACAACCTCTATAGGTTCCTAGAGACCGAAGGCGCCGAGGTCGACATTCAGATCGTCACGGCCTGGTTGCTCTACAACGTCTGGGAGGTCGCGTACGACACCAAGGACCGGATGACTCTGCGACGCGACGATGGCGGTCGCGTCGGACTCACCGGCGTCGACACGTGGAAGCGGATGGTCTCCCTCATGGTGGCGGAGAAGGCGCTGCGGGTGGTGTTTCAGACCTACGCCAACGTCGCCGGGCTGCACGGGGTACATTTGCCCGACATGGACGAGCTCGCTGACATCAGCCATCGCTTCTACGACAACAACCTCCGCGGGGGTGAAGGTCACATGGAGGTCGGGAAGCTGATCATGAACGTCCTGCACAACAAGGTGAACATGACGATCTCGGTGAAGCCGTTCGGGTGCATGCCCTCGTCCGGAGTCTCCGACGGGGTCCAGACGCAAATCACCGAGCTCTACCCCGAAGGTATCTTCCTTCCGATCGAAACCAGCGGCGACGGCAAGGTGAATTTCGAGAGTCGGGTGCAGATGATGCTGTTCAAGGCCAAGCAGGCCGCGCTGCGAGAGTCGAAGGAGGCGCTCGAGCGTACCGGCCTTAGGCGTGAGGACGTGCAGCGCGTGATGGGTTCGTTCCCGGTGATCGGCCATCCGCTGTTCAAGGTGCCGCACGTTCACGGAAGCACGGCGGCAGACGTGATCGAGCTCGCAGAGCTGGTGACGCGCCCGGTCCAGGGACTCAAGCGACTCGTCGAGCGTCGCAAGCAGAAGCACGAGTTTCGGCTCCCTGAGAATCGTCCGAGGTCGAAGAAGGAGGCTCCGGTCGTCCCGGTAGCTTCGGCTGCCGACGTCTCTGCGGCAGGGAAGAGGGCGCTCCCGATCGTTTCGTGAGCGAGGCCGGCACGAGCACATGGCGAGCATGAGCGCGGCCTGCGGCGAAGGAGGCTGACGACGCGGCCGTGCTCGACACCGATTCCAACGAGTCCGAGGTTGCGCGAGGGCCTACTGCCGCCCGGCAGTATTTTGCTCGAGGCACTGCAACTCAGCCCAATGGGTTGGCTTCGGCAGGCTTCGTAGGCGTGGGCGTGAATCGTGGGCGTGAGCGTGGACGATTTCGTGGACGTGGGCGAGATACGTGGTCGTGGAGGTGGACGAAAACACTCCGCCGATACTCTCAAACTTCAAAAGTGGCACATCTTCGTGAGCATTCCAACGATAGTATGCGACGCGTTCGGACTCATGGCCAGGCGGATCTGCGCCCAATTGAATCTCTCCGGCAAGTCTAGCTGTTGTAGCGGGCAAAATTCTTCCGTCGAGGCTCTGCGTCAGCCTTCGATAGAGTCGAATCGATCGCAGCGCGCCCGCAAGAACGTCCCGAGCTGCGTCCGAGCGGCCTCGTCTCTCGGCACCCCGGCATGAACTGGAGTCTCCTCCTTGTGAGGGCTCTGGACTCGATCATAGTCGCGACTCACCCCGAAGTCATACAGCTCCAAAGCACCCGCGGCGGATTCGGCATAGTCAGCCCGAACACCTCACGAGGGACATGGTAGGCTCACCGGTTGACCGCCCGGAGAGGGTCCCCTCTAACGGGCGCAGATCCGAAGGGGTGCCTCGAAGGGATAGTCTCCCACGACGTCTCCGGCCAGACAAGCGAGTCCGCTCTGTCCGCTCTGTCCACAGACCGGACATGTGACTTTCATGTGGTCGCTCGGGCACCGGGCCTCTTTCAGGAGGAACACAGCCTTGGCCGAGAGCCCCCAGTCCTGTATGACTCGAGCATGCGGAAGCAGACGCCCCCAGCGCGAGACGGCTTCGCTGACGCGCTCGAAGAAGCGGAGGATTTCGCGAACGCAACGGTGGCCGAACACGCTGAAGTGCTTCTTCTGCTCTGCCAGACGGCCTTGCGACAGCTCGACGGCAACCCTGATCGGGAGGCCATCCTCGAGTACCAAGACCCTCTGCCTGAGCACAGTCGGCGGTTGATCGAGGAGCTTCGAGCCAGGTGGGCGAAGAGGCTGGAGAGTGCCTAGCGACCCGCTCACTGTTTCGCTGGAGCTCGGAGCCGCGCTCGAGAAAGCCGGGTTCGACTACGCGATCGGGGGAGCGCTGGCGCTCGGTTTCTGGGCCGTTCCGCGGGCGACGTTGGACGTCGACGTCGGAGTTGACGCGGACGCCCTGCGCCTGCCTGACTTGCTCGCCACGCTCCGGCAGGCCGGTTGCATCGTCGACTTCGAGCGAGCCCTCGAGGCCGCGCAGCGGGGAGACTTCGGTGTGCGCAAAGATGGCGTCCGCGTGGATGTCTTTCTGCCGGAGCTCGAGGTGGCTCGGGCGGCGCTCGACCGGCGCGTTTCCGTCGAAGTTTCTGGACGAAGGCTCTGGATCGTCTCGCCCGAGGACCTTGCCTTACTGAAGCTGCTTTTTGGACGTACGAAGGACTTCGCAGACCTCGAGCGGCTTTTTTCTGCTCGCGCGCAGAGTCTCGACATCGAATATCTCGAGCGCTCGGTAGGGGAGCTTTTCCTTTCCGGAGATCTTCGGCGAGCGAAATTCGAAGAGCTCTCCCGTGAGCTCGAGAAACGACGAAAGCGCGAAGTGTGATCGGAGTTATCCGGCACGCTCGGGGAGCCACCTTCAGACGACGCCTGAGTTAGTAAGTCAGTCGCGTCGGATGATTCCACCTTCTCCGGGGGGCCCTGGATTTGCTCCCGTCCCTCCCGGTCCCGGGGATCCCGGATTGAATGTCGCACTCGTCTCCACGAACGTCGAGCTCGGGCCGACGTAGACACACCAGGAGCTTCCGCCCGCGCCACCTCCGCCTGATCCGCCGGCGCCTCCGGGAGCTCCGGCTCCGCCTCGCCCGCCTGCGCCGGAATCATCTCGGCCCTGACCAGGCTCGCCGCCCGGTCCGCCCGGACCGACGGGTCCGCCTTCACCTCCCGCTCCGCCCGCTCCGCCGTCACCTACGCTCACGGTCGTGCGATCGAGGGCGACGGTCGAGCGAAGGACGACGACGCCGAAGCTCGCACCTCCTCCGCCCCCTCCCTGACCGCCTTCGGCCCCGCAACCACCGCCTCCACCCCCGCCGCCTCCGCCGCCGCGATCGGCGTTGCAGACGCTGCCGCCGCTGACGCACTCACTGAAGACGTTGGCGTAGCAATCATTGGCTCCTCCACCACCACCTCCTCCTCCCGAGCCGCCGGATCCGTAGGTTCCTGGCCCGCCGGGTTCGCCGGCTCCGGGTACCCATTCGTCCAGAACCCAGACCCCGGCAGAGCTCGCCCCGAGCCCATCGGTACCGACGGTCCCGGGCGTGGTTCCAGGCGAGCCATCCGACCCGACGGCGCCGTGAGTAGGGCCGTTGCAGGAAGAGCAGGTCGCGCAACCCGCCGCGCCCGCTCCACCGGGTCCGGCCGCGAGCGCTCCGTTGGGCTCGCCCGGGGCGCCAGCGCCGTTGTCGTAGCCGCCGATCCCGCCTCCCGATCCGGTCGTCTCTGGAGCACAGCTGCTCACTCCGGGCCCGCCGCCTCCCCCGTTCGCCGATCCGCCGCTGTCGCCGGGCTGTCCCGCCCCGCCCGGCGCTCCTGCGACCCCTTGGGCTCCTTGGGCCCCAGGCACGCCTGGCGCGCCGTGGCCCACGGAGATGGACGAGCTTCGCACCTCCACGTCCGAGCCGACGACCCACAACCCGATCGTTGGTGCACCAAGGGTCGCAGACGAAGTGCGGATGTGAATTCGATCCAAGACGACCTTCGCGGGCAAATCGATCGCCGACACTGCCGTTTCGTGGGCGATCAGGCGACTCTGGCTGTCCGCGCGGCGCACCCACCTCTCCCCGGCGTCATACCCGCCGAAGATGGAGACCCCTGATTTCAGGCTCAGATTTTCTGAGTAGTCACCCTTCGAGACGAGGACGCTCGTTCCGGCGATGGAGGCAGCATCGAGCGCCTTTCCGATCGTGGCGAAGGGGGCGAGCCGAGTGCCTGCGTTGGAATCAGAGCCGAGCGGCGGGGGCGCGACGAAGTAGGAGCTGAGTGCGTTTCCGTCGACGCCATCGCAGTTTTCGTCGAGGAAGAGGTCGTCGGGATCTTCGAGGTCACGAATTTTCGTGCAGGCGTACTCACAACCGGGGTCCGGATCGACGTCGTGGTGATCGGCGGTGCAGACGTAGGCGCAGATCCCGTCGCGCGAAGCCATGGCGCCGGGCTCGGTGAACGGAGCGTCCGGGCACGGAGAGGTCGACGCGGAGAGCTCGGCCACGATCTTTCCGGTGCCGGCTCCTTGCGTGGAGTCATTGGTGCTGAGTTCGAGCCGAGCCGAGTCCGTGCCGATCGCGGCGGCCTCGTACTCGATACGGAACACGAGCTCGCGGTTGGCAGCGAGCTCGGCGGGCAACGCTGGCACGCCGACGAGGGAAAAAGAGGCTCGTGCGTCGTCGGTGATTTCGACTCCAGAGACGATGAGGGTCCCATCACCCGCGTTGGCGAGCGTGACGGGGAAGGTGACGGCCTGACCGAGCCGGACTTCGGGGCGATTCGGATTCGTCGCAATCAGGTTGAGCTCGTACGGCGGCGAAGGGCTCAGCCGGGCGGAGGGCTCCTCGATGGGGGAGGCCGCGTCGAGCGGCCCCGAGTCGTCGGGCTCCGCGTCGCGCACACCAGCGTCGGGGAGGCCTTCGAGCTCGCTGCCTGGCTCCACCAGCGCGAGGAGAGTCGGGTCGACGAGCTCGGGCGTGCAGCCGTTCTCCGTGCAAGTAGAACCTTCCGCGCAAGTCTCGGTCGTGCATCGCCTGGCAAGGAACATGACGAGTCGGCGGGTCTCGCTTTCGACGAAATGAGTTCGAGCGGATCGGCTGAATAGGACGTCGCTGGCGCCGATGGCCTCCACGACGATCTGTACCTCGGACTCGGGATCACCTTGCGGGACGACGCCGAAGGAGAGCGGGAGCTGAAAGGATCCGGGCGGCGCGACGCCGTCCTCGGCCGCCAGCGTGAAGGTGTTCTCGCTGATCAAAGCGGACTGATCTCGCAAGGAGGCTCGGGCGCGCGCGAGCTCGGCGGGGACGGCGAGGTCGGAGTCGACGACGACGACGAGCTGAGTTGCATCCGAGAGACATCCCGCTAGCAGCAGAGCGCCGACGATGATCGTCGCCGGGCGTTTTTGGGCCATGGGCCCGTGGTGGCAAGTCAGGTTCATGAGTAGGGTCCTCATTTTCCGAGGATGACGCGAGTATTGCCGCCGTACGGCTCTTCTTCGCCGGAGGTCGCCACCAAGGCGAGGACGCCTCCGGCGATGATCACCGCGCCTGCCACACCCAGGAACACCGGGCTGGTGAGCAGTGAGTCTTCCTCGGGCGGCGGCGGCGCGGGCGGGGGGAGGGCCGGGGGGGGACGAGCCGCCCGCTCGGCCTCCTCTCGCTTCTTTCGCTCTTCCTCCTCCTCGAGCTTCTGCTCCTGTTCTTCCTTCAGCTTCTGATCTCTGGCGAGATCGATGAGCAGGGCGAGGGTCGTTTCGACCTCCGCCGCGTCAGGGGGGCGTGGCGTCGTGGCGAGATACTCTTTGAAGTGGGTAATCGCGTCGTCGTAGCGTTTGAGCGAGCGTTCGCACTGGGCGAGGGAGAAGATCGTCGCTGGGCGCTTCCCGGAGAGCTCGTACGCTTTCTGAAAGAAGGGAAGGGCCGCTTCGTACTCCTCGGCCTCGAAATAGCGGGTCCCCTTCTCGAACTCATCCTTGCCGGGAGTAGTCGCAGGTTTCTTCTCGACCCTCGCCGGTGCTGGTTTTTTGGGCTTTGGTTTTGCCGCGAAGGCCGTGGAGTGAAGCGCCAGCGCACTCAGGAAGGCGACGACCATCGTACGACCCATGATTCCTCCAGCTCACCAGGGGTTGAGCTTCTTCTTCTTGACGACGGATTCCTTGGCGGGGGTGAGCTCCACTCGTTGATCTTGCCCGCCGAGCTCGAGCTCTTTGGGATCGTGACCAGGGAGACTGAGTCGTACTCGCTTCGCGCCGACCTCGAGCGGGGTCCGACCCAGCAACTTACCAGAGTCGAGGTCAGTGACTTCGGCGCCCGGTGGGTTGGATTCGACGCGGGCCTTCTTCAGGGCCTTGATGACCTCGGGCCTACTCTTGGGTGCGTCCGTGCTCGGGCTTGCCGGCGCCGGACTCACGGGAGGCGTTGGCGCGGGGCTCACCTGCGTCGGGGGCGCGGCTGGCTTGGTAGGTTCGACCGCCGTGGGCTGGGTCTGGGGTGTCGGGGTCACGTTCGGCGAGGGGCTCGTCGTCTGCGGAGGTGTCGCCGTGGCGATCGGGGAGCTCGGGGGCTCGGCCACCACTTCCGCCGCGACCTCCTTCTCGGGCGATCGAAGCAAGACGGCGATGAGAGCGAGCGCCGCCAGGACAGTCGCCGCCGCCGAGAGCATGACCGGAAGCTTCGAGGTCGGGCTGACGGCCGACGCGGCCAGACTGTCAAAGGTGGCCAGCGGCCTCTCCGGCATGGTCGACAGAGGGTTGGGTTGGCGCGCGGGCGTGCGCTCGGCCTTCGAGTCGAGGCCTGGGCTGCTGCGCTCGGCGCGAGTTGGGATCACCGCTTCGGGCTCGTTGGGACGGGAGCTCGTGGGGCGTTTCAACGTCGGTGCGCTCGGAGCGACCGCGGACGCGGCCAGCTCACTCAACGCTTGGGAAAGCTGAGGCAGCGAGGGGCGTCGATTCGGATCGGGATTCAGGCAGGCGTGCACCAGCGCCAGGAAACGTTCGCCATCGGGCCAACGAGGCGGCGCCAACACCGGCGCCGTCGATGCGAGCTTCATCCGCAGGGCCTGAACGCGGTCCTTTGGAAAGACGCGCACGCCGCTCGCCATCTCGTACAAGATCTCGGCGATGGCATACGTGTCGGTGGCCGGTGAGACGGGTCCCGCGGCGATCTGCTCCGGCGCCATGTAGAGCGGTGTTCCAACCACCTGCCCGGTCGCGGTCTCGAGCACGTCTTCGCGGCCGAAGATCTTGGCGATCCCGAAGTCCAAGATCTTGATACTCGGGGACTCCGAGAAGTCACCATCGACTTTCCCAACGACGATCACGTTGTCCGGCTTGAGGTCGCGATGCACGACCTGGATCGCATGGACGGCCTCGAGGGCCGACGCCAGCTGGATCCCCACGTTGAGCGTCTGTTCGCGAGTCGTTTGATATCGCGACAGGAGCGCTCGAAGCGAAGGGCCCGCCACGAGCTCCATCACGTAGGCTACCCGCCGAGGCTCGTCCGTCTCGACGAAGTCCACGACGTCGATAATGTTGGGGTGGCCAATCTCGGTGACGATTTTGGCCTCGTGAAAGAAACGACCGAGGAAGATCTTGTCCGCGGCGAGGTGGTCGCGGAGGATTTTGACCGCCCGCTTCTTGCCCAACCGGACGTGAGTAGCCGCGAAGACCGACCCCATTCCTCCACGGCCGAGGAGAGATTCGAGTCGATACTGGCCGATCACCTCGCCTGGCCCGGGCTCTTCGTTGGCTCTCGACACGCCTTGAACCTGGCCTCGTCCGGAAGTGTACCACTGATCATGCAGGTCGCCTAATTTGGCCGTTCACGCTGGGCTTCGTCCTCGCGAAGGTGGCATTTTTTGTATTTTTTTCGGCTGCCGCACCAGCAGAGATCATTGCGGCCCAAGGACCTCCGCGCCTCCTCTTGGGTCGCCCGGTCGACGTAGTCGCGCACCTGAGCTTCCGACTCCTGCGTGACCCGGGCAACCCGGGCACCCTGCTCGGCGCTCAGGACTCCCCCGAGCGCCCTGATCGCACCGACGAGCTCGGTGACCTCGAAGCCCGCGGCGAGGGGCACGTCCGAGGACTCTTCGAGGTCGCGCTGATCGAGCGCCACCATAAGCGGCTGTAAGGCGCGCGAGTCACCATAGCGGGCGAGCGACGCGGGCGCGAGCTCGTCTTTGCGCGCGAGAGCCTCGAGGAGCACGACGTAGATGCGCTCGTCCTTGCATCCCAAGCTCGCCAGAGCACGATCGAGCCGACCCTTTTGGAGCTCGGTGTTGGCCGACGCTCGAGCGGCCAAGAGGGGCTCGAGCGCGGCCGGGCCAAAGCGGCTCAAGCCCTCGAGGGCCTGGTCGAAGGCGATCTCCACGTCGGCGCGCTCGAGCAGGATCCGAATGAAGCTCGGGATCGCTCGGAGGCATCCACGCAGGCTCAGCAGCTCCATCGCGTGGATGGGGCCGTAGCCTCCCCCCAAGCCTTCGATCGGGGCGAGCGCTGGGTCATCGAGGATTTCCAGGAGCGCTTCGTCGGCCTCCGCGCCGAGCGACAGCACACTCTGCCTGGCTTGCTCCGGAAGTCGCTCGATGCCGCGAATGACCAGGCTTCGCACACGTTGGCGAGCGCTCACGTCCGCAGTCTATCCGAGCTCCCCTCGTCCGGAGTAGGCTTTCGACGTGGCGCGCATCCTCGCAGTCGACGACGATCCGCACATTCGCGAAGTCGTTCGCTTCGCGCTCGAGAGCGCCGGCCACCTCGTCGACTCTGCGGAGAACGGCAAGGATGCGCTGCGGATCGCGGCGGAGCGAGCGCCTGACTTGGTCGTGCTCGACATCGTCATGCCCGGAATGGACGGGATCGAGCTCTGTCAACGGATTCGCGCGGCGTCCACGGTGCCGGTCTTGTTCCTGTCGGCAAAAGACGACGAGATCGATCGAGTGATCGGGCTGGAGGTGGGCGGAGATGATTACGTCACGAAGCCCTTCGGGACTCGCGAGCTCGTCTCCCGGGTGAAGGCGATGTTGCGACGGGTCGCGATGGCCAAGTCATCGCCCGCCGCGACTCGATCGGAGAGGCTCGTCGTCGGCGAGCTGACTTTGAGCGCCGAGCAGTTTTCGGTGATCTGGCGTGGGCGCTCCCTCGTGCTGACGGTGACCGAGTTCGGGATTCTGGAGACACTCATGCGGCACCCGGCGAAGGTGTACACGCGCTCGGAGCTGGTCGAGCTCGCGTATCGGTTCGACAATCACGTCACCGAGCGGACCATCGACACTCACACTCGACGTATTCGAAAGAAATTCGGAGAAGACGGAGAGCCCATCGAGACGGTGTACGGTTTGGGTTACCGACTGGGCTCGTGCGGACGGCCAGGTTGAGCCCACCGCAGTCGGGCCAAAGTCGGGCCAAAGTCGGGCCAAAGTCGGGCCAAAGTCGGGCCAAAGAGCACCGTGGATGGCGGCTGACGAAGAGTTGACACAATCCTGATCACCGCGGCGGCGCAAAGTGTGTCAAGACTCGTCGGCCATGAATACATCATCGCCCCGTCGCGCGCCAGCGACGCACTTGATCCGCCGTTTCGCGAGAGCCGCGGCGGCCTGCACGTACTTCGCCCTGGCCTCCGGGATTTCGCCGGCCCAGGCGCTTCCGGTAGCGACCTCGAGCGTTGCCGCCATCGAGCAGTCCGAAGCCGCGGAGTCCTCGGCGCCACAGGCAACGCCCGACTTGGTGTTGCCGTTCACGATCGGCGGATACGCCGAGGCCCTCTATTCCTTCAACTTCAACCAACCTTCGAACGGCATCACGAATTTTCGTGGGTTCGACAACCGCCACAACTCCTTCACGCTCTCGAACGTCGCCCTCGACGCGCTCTGGGACGGCGAGCGAATCTCCGGTCGACTCACCCTTCAAATAGGTCATACTCCTTCTACATATTACCTCGCCGAACCCGCGGCTCCGGGGGCCTCCGGCTCGAGCGGGAGTGGGGCCGAGGTTTGGAAGTACGTCCAACAGGCCTACGCAGGCTATCGCTTCGACGTCGCCGAGGGCCTCCTCGTGACTGCGGGCTTGTGTCTTTCTCCGGTCGGTCCGGAGGGGATCGCGGTCCGGGACAACTGGAACTGGTCCCGGTCGAACCTGTTTTTTGCCCTGCCATTTTACCACACAGGAGCGCGCGCGGCTTTGACTTTGTCCGACTCGGTCGCGGTGACTCTCGCGGTCTACAACGGTTGGAATTCGGTCGTGGACAACAACGACGCCAAGTCGGTTTCGCTCCAGCTGAGTTTCTCCACGTCCGATCTCGCGGTGGCCGTGCTGTATTTCGGCGGAATCGAGCGCGGGGAAGAGGCTCCGGAAGGGTCGGCCTGGCGCAACCTCTTCGACGCACACCTGACCTGGCACGCCACCGACTCCGTGTCGTTCCTCGTGCACGCGAACGCGGGTTTCGAACCGAACGACTTCGGCACGAGCGCGTGGGTCGCCGGAGCGGTGTACGCGCGGGCGAAGCTCGCGAGTGAGCTGTACTTGGCGCTGCGGGGTGACTTCTTCGACGAGCTCGTCGCCGACGGGCCGAACGGCACGGCCAGCGCGATCTTTTGGCCGGTCGCCTGGGTCGCGTCGGGAACCTTGACCGTCGACTACCGTCCGCACGAGCGTGTGTCGATTCGGCTCGAGTACCGGCACGATCAGGCGGAGGGTGACATGTACTTTGGTGACGACGTGGCTGGCGACGGAGCCACCACGCCGTTCGGGGCCAATCGAGACCACCAGGACACCTTGACCGCCGGTGTCACGACTTGGTTCTGACGTCCGAAGCCTCGGGCTGCTTCCACTCGAGCTCAGCTCAAAAATCGCCTCGTCCGGCGCTCGAAGCTCGGGTCGTTTGACCTCGGGTCCGGAGTCGCTGTAGAGAGGCGCACTTGAAACGTCCTACGACCGCTTGCGAATTTCTGCGTGAAACGACCCTATGACTACGCTCAACGCCGCCGCATTGGCTCTGCTGACCGCATTTTGCACACTCTCTGTTCAAGTGCTGGTTCACGGCATGGTTTCGGCGAAGCTATTGAACAACTATGCGTTCGTCGTCATCTCGCTCACGATGCTCGGCTTCGCCCTCTCTGGCGTCGTCCTGACGAGATTGCAGCGGTCATTCTTCGACAATTTCGCCGACGCGATGTCCTGGTGCGCCGCGCTCTTCACGGTGGGTACAATCGGAGTCTCTGCGCTCTTCTACCGCGCTGGGTTCGGCGGAGAGCTGGCCGCGACGCGCCCGGCGTTCATGTTGGCCACGTTTCGGTGGCTCCCACTCGCGCTCTTGTACGCGCTCCCCTTCGCCTGCTGTGGCCTCATGCTTGGGGCGCTGCTCGCGGCGCCGAAGGTCTCCGCTCGCCGGGTCTACTTCTTCGACCTCGTCGGTTCGGCGCTGGGCGCCCTCCTCGTGCTCCCGGCGATCAGCGGCCTGGGCGTCGAGCGAGCCACCGCCCTGGCTTGCGCAACTCTCCTCGTTGGAGCGGCGATCGTCTTGCCGCCGAAACGCCCCCTCACGCGAGGGGCGGTCGCGTTCGCCTTGGCGCTCGACGCGCTCACCGGCATCTATCCCGATCGCGTGTTGGAGCTGCGCTATCCGGCCGGCACCATGCTCTCCGCCACCCAAATCCCTGGCGCCTACGAACGAGTCGAACACGTCGCTTGGGATCCCTTGGCTAGAATCGAGCTCAGTCGGATCAGACCGCCCAATCCGGAGCGCACGTTCTACCCGAGTCTTACCGGCAATGACCCCGCCTTTCTGTCGCGGTTCCGGAAAATGTTCTCTCAGAACAACTACGCCTTTACCTACGCGGTCGATTATGACGGGACGAAGAGCTCGATCGAAGGCATCCAGCAAACGATCTACTCAGCCGCCTATCACGCGACCTCCGCACCCTCTCCCCGCGTATTCATCATCGGAGTGGGCGGAGGGTTCGATGTCTTGAACGCGCTCTATTTCGACGCCGCGGACGTCACCGCGGTGGAAATCAACGCCGCGACCGTCGGCATGCTGACCCGAACGGCGCGTGACTACTTTCAGAAGTGGGTTGAAGATCCTCGTGTCCATCTGGTGAATGGCGAGGGAAGACACACTCTGGCCGCCACAGACGCTCGCTTCGACGTCCTCCAACTCTCCGGAGTAGACTCCTACGCCGGCACGCCCGGAGCCGCTCACGTGTTCTCCGAGAACTATCTCTACACGAGCGAGGCGTTCGACCTCTATCTCTCGAGGCTCACCGACGCCGGCATCATCAACATGATGCGCCTCGAATTCATCCCGCCGCGAGAGATGCTGCGCGCCCTCACGACGGCCGTCGCCGCGCTCCGGCGAACCGGCGTCGAACGGCCTGCCGATCACGTCGTGATGCTCACCGCAACGAACGCTCATTTCACCGCGATGCTGGTCAAGAAGGTCCCCTTCTCGGAGCCCGAGCTCCGCCGCATCGAGGAGTGGGCGTCGAAGAGCCCCTATTTTGGAGTCTCCGCGGCGCCGAGTCTCAACCACCGACGGGCGAACGCGTACCAAGCGTTCCTTTCGCTCGGTGACTCGGTGCGAGAGGACGAATTCATCGCGACCTATCCCTTCGACATCGCCCCCGTCGATGACAACCGACCCTTCTTCTTCAGGTACTCCTTTTGGTGGCATCTGTTCCCGGAGGATGGCTTCGTTTGGGAGAGTATCCCGGTGATGGAGTACAGCGTGCTCATTCTCCTCGGGTTGGTCGGGTTTGCTGCGATCTTCTGCATCCAAGTTCCGCTTCGGATCCTTGCCAAGGCCGGCCTCGCGACGCCTCACGGTTTTCGGACCGCGGTCTTTTTTGGCGGAGCGGGCGTTGGATATCTCGCCATCGAGGTGGCGCTCCTTCAGAAATTCGGTCATTTCCTCGGGCATCCCAACTACGCGCTCTCGGTCGTGCTCGCGTCGCTCTTGTTCGCGTCCGGTCTGGGCTCCCTGTGGTCCTCGACGATCGTCAAAGCCCTCGGAGGGCTGCGCTTCGTGAGTTATGTGCTCGCCGTTCTCATCCTCGTGGAATATCGGTGGCTCCTGCCCAGGCTGACGGACCTCGTCGGCTGGAGCTTCTCCGTCCGCGCCCTGCTCGTGTTTTCGCTGGTGGCGCCGATCGGTATCTGTCTCGGCACCTTTGTTCCCACGGCGCTCGAAATCCTCAAAGCCCGCACGCCGGACGTGGTGCCGTGGGCGTGGGGCATCAACGGCATCTTCTCGGTGCTCGCTCCCGTCGCAGGCGCGGCGGTGTCGCTGAGTTGGGGCATGAACGCACTCCTCTTGTCCGCCATCCCCATCTACCTCGTCGTGGGTCTCGCGCTTCCCGAGACCGAGCGATGATTCGACGCATGCACTACCTGCTCCCGAATGCCCGGCGCGGGTTCGTGAGCTCACCTGGTCAGGCGTCGGAGCTTTGATTCCCAAGGGTACAAGATCCAAAGTCGCCCCTTCCGATCCGAGCGAATTCGGCCAGGGCCACGACCCAGCGGCCAGCTCCCGGGAAGAAAACGGCCCGTCGACGTATCGAAGAGAGTGACGAATGCAGGCCACTCGGTCTGGGATTTTCGGCGCGTGCCGAGCACCATGAATTGGGCTCCGACCCACGGATGTGCGCTCGTAGGATTTCCAGGCTCCTCAAAAAAAGCTACCTCCTCGTGAACGAGCTCGCTCGGGACAGCGACGGAGACGCTGGGGCGCTGGCGCGCCACCGAGATGAGCACTCGGCCGCCCACCACTGCGACGACATCCGTCACCGAGTTGCCGTCGCGAAACCCAGACGGCTCGAGCGTGAGCGAATTCTCCGCCCCATTTTCCACATCCCACCAAGAGATGCGCCCGGCCGAAGGCCCATCGAAACCCAGAACCAACTCCCGCTCCGAGCTCGTAGCTGCCGCGCGTAGCGCCTCGCCGGGCTGCGCCGCCGTGACGTCGACGAGCTCGAGCCGCTCGCCTCGGTACCGGACCATGATGGACCGAATCTCCTGGCAATCGTCACCCTCGCCTAAACGAAGGCCCACGACGACAGTGTCACCTGATTCTTCGAGCGCCGCCGTCTCCAGACACGTCGTCGGATCGATGCTCACGACGGTCCTCTCCGAGCCGTCCACGAGTCGGCCCTCCGGATCGAACCGGGCGATCGCCAGGGTGGAGCCCCGAGTGAACAGACCGAGGAAGCCATCGCTGTATGAATCACGCAGCAGACGAGTCAAACACGAGGGCGCGGGAACCACCCTGCGGTCCAGCGTCTCGGCGTCGAAGAGCTCGAGGTGTCCCGGATTCCCGTTACAACTCACGACCGCCGAACCGTCGCTGGCCGAAACTACCACTCGGTCCTCGAGAACGGCAAAATCATACGCGTAACCCATCTCGCGAGCGCTGGGCGGGAGCAGCATCGAGTCGGGAGGATCGAACGGATCAAGGTTCGAGTCGTGAATCGACGTCTCCGCGACCACGAAGGGAGGCTCGGTTGGTCGCAGGTCCGCGGACACCTCACAGCTCGGCGAAGCGCAGCGAAGCGACATCACCGAGCCCGCCGGATCTCGACCGGAGCAATCCCAGCCAGCCGAGCCAAGATTCAGACAAACTCGTCCGTCGAACCCTACGCGAGCGTCGAGCTCGCTCGTCAACTCGGGACATGCGAATCGAACGTCGAAGCCACAGCGCTCTCGTCGTGTCACCTTGGGCTGGCACGCCTCCTCGAAGCAGTCGAATCGAAACGAAAGTCGCTCCGGCAAAAGCTCCGGGCAGACTTGCCGAACCCAGGCGGCAGTCACTCGCGGTGCCACCACGTCGCGCAACCCATCTGACGTCCAGGCCAGAGCAACCAACGGGGTGGGAAGCGATTGCTCACAACCCGCGGCTTCGGTGAGCGGATCCGTGAGCGGCGTACTCTCCGTGACTCCTGCCGAACCTAGCTGGTCCGACGTCCACCCGAGGATCCTGGACTCATCGCTCGCGCTCGCAATGACGACTCCTGGTACATAGCTCGCGATACCCGAAGACTTCGTGACCCTGCCCTGGTCGTCGACGTCGAGCACGGCGACGTATTGGATGGACTCCGAGATTTCGAGGCGAGCGGGAAGGGAGCAGCTCGCCGCGAGTCCCAAGATCGAGAGACTCGTGCAGAACGAGCGGCGTCTAGGCTTATTCGAGCTCATCGCGGATTCAAGGCCAGGGTCGCGGTCGCCCCGAGCGCGCCGACGCCCACGCCCATCAGGAGCGCCTTCCACGGGAACTCGGTGTCATCATCCAGAAGCTCGAGGCCCGCGCCTGCGCCCGCACCCAGGCCGAGCAGGAACACACTCGCCTGTAGCCAGGTGAGTCCGGCCGGATTCACCGACTCTGCCCCAACCGCGGGCGCTCGCTCCGTCGAGAAACCAAACCCAGGCTGACCAAGCCCGTGACAGTCGGAATCTCCCGAGACTACGCAACCCGTGCGAACCGACCCGGCGACGGCGGCTGACACGATCGCCAAACCGATGCCGGCGGCAAAGCTGGCGAGCGCGGCCCCGCGAACCCACCCACGAGCAGGATGCGCTTCGACTGGCAGCTCGAAGGCTGGCAAGGTCACGTCGGTGATGCCACCGGGCTCGACGACGAGACGCGCGCGAAAGGATCGGTTCGGAATGGAGAGAACTCTCGCGCCCGGCACGACGTCGACCAGCTCCATCCGGGCTGTCAGCGCTCGCGCAACGACCTTCCCGTCAAGCAAAATCTCGTCCCCTGTAGTCGTACCGGACAAGCGGACCTGCCCGAGCGGTGTGAACTCGACGGGAGAGTAGCCCCGAAGCTGCGTCTCCACCAACTTGCGGAAGTAACTACGGAGGCTCGACGGGTCGCTCACGTCGATGACCTCCGGCTCCGTCGCGCGGACCAACTCCAGCACTTGGCGCTCGGCGGCTTGACGCCACCCCTCGGATCGAGGCGCCGTGCGCAACTTCTCGAGCGCCGAGTCCGTGTCGACCACGATGGCGGCGACGCGATCTTCTCCCGCACGAAGCGGAGCGATCGTGAGTACGAGGAGGAAGCGCGCGACCCGCATCGGCCCCCCCTCGGCCGCCAAGACCCGCGCCTCGATCGAGGGTTCGATCGAGCCACCCGGCCGCTCCATCGCGAGCCGATCGTAGTCCGGACGAGCGAGCTCTACCCAGCAACTCACTCTCGTCTCTCGCGCGCACTTGCCGATCGCGACCGCGTCGATCCCGAGCTGCTCGAACGAAAGGAGCTCGATCCGCGATGCCCGAGTCAACTCCGTCCGAGCGGCCTCGAAGACCGCCGCGCTGGACGCTCCCGAGCTCGTGCCCTGAGGTGACACGATCAGAAAGGCCATCGGCGTGCGTTCGCCTGCGCTCTCGGCAGTCTCTGCCCTTGCCACAGAGATGCTCGAGAACAGGAGCGCGAACGAGCAAAACGAGCTCGCAACCGCAGGCAACCGGAATAGTCGATCGGTCGTCATGGAAACTCGTGAACGAGGCTCAGATCCATGAGCCCCTGGAGATCTCGAATGCGATAGCCGTCAGGCGAATCTCGCGTACGAGTCTTGCGAAAGTGCCGATGCGGCAGTCCTCGACGCAGCCGACTGAGTGCGGCGCGCCGTTGCCGTTGCCGTTGCCGAAACTCATGATCCCGTTCATCCTGCCATCTTCACCAACGTTGACACGATTCGGTGCAACGGAGTCCCTCGAATGAACTGCGCCTCGTCGACGAGATTCAGAATGCGAGACGCATCCAGGACGGCCCCGCATTCGTGGGCGGACCCACGAGCGATATCGTAGAATCGAGCCCGATCATCCTTTCCCCGCTTCCCATAGCCTTCGGCGATGTTCAGTGGGATTGAGAGCGATGCCTCCGACCGGCACCGCTCGTTCATACCACTCGGCGACCGCGACGGCGACGGACGGTAACTCCGACCAGCATCGTAGCCTTGGCACCGGGGACTACCCGGGACCGGATCGCCGATGAACGCAAGGAGTGCGGTCCGCCGTTGTCGCCGTCGCCGAAACTCATGATCCCGTTCATCCGGCAACAGCAACGCAACGAACGGCAAGGCAACAGCAACGCCACGCCAACGGCTCGTCGTGCCTTTCCATCGTACCAGGCATCGGACTCGGACATCTACGGTTTGTGTTGCTCGAGCGTGCGAAGGGCCTCGGCGAAACCGGCGATGTCACCCAAGCCGAGTGATACTCGGACTTTCTTGGTGAACATCTCCCTCTCTGTTTCGGGGATCCGCGTCGCGAGACCCTCGAGGTGTCGAGCAAGGAGCGACGCGGCCTCCTCATCGTTTGGAGCTCGTTCGAGCCTGGTCAGCAGATTGCGCGCGGCGGCCAAGTCGTGGTCGGCGGTACTCTTCGCGCGCGACTTGGATCCCGCAGTCTCCGAGGGACGCGACCGCGCCTCGGTTCGGGTCGGTTGCGCTGCCAGTGGAGCGGGGGAGGGTCGAGGGACCGCGGGGTGGCCCGCCGAGGAAGTTGCGACGGGTCTTCGAGCTTCGGCGACGGTCACCGCCGGCGGCGCTTCTGTGACTTGCGCGGGGCGCGGCGCTCGAGTCGACCGCAACGTCACGAACACGACCCCGCCGACCGCTACGGCGCCAAACGCCGCGGCAAGCCACCACGGCGGACCTGATTTGCGCGCCTCTACGGTTCCGCCCCGCGCGAGGAGGCTCGGGTTCGAAGCTCCCGATCTTGGGCCCTGGGCGCGTGCGACCTCCAGCAACGAGAGCAGCTCGCTGGGCTCCCGAGGAGCCTCTCCCCTGTCGTCTGAAGCCTCGACGCCCTTGACGAGCTCGCGGTCGCTCGAGCTCGAAGCCCCGGAGCTCGCGTCAGTCACCGTCTTCGTCGGCTCTTCGGCGCCTTCGACCGACCTCGGCGCCTCGACGGCCGAGTGCGTGGGCTCCACCGGCATGTTGGTCTTGGTGGGAGGCATGAAGGCTCGGGTACCTTCTGACGCGGCCGACGCCTCCAACTCCTCGAGTACGAAGTCACCTGCCTGAGTACTCTCGATAGGGCTGAGTTGCACGATCGACAGCGCTCGAGCGCTCCGGACGCGCAAAAGGGGTACTCTGGCGGCCTTCGCTAGCTCCTTGGCGCCCGAGTACCGCTCCTCCGGACCGATCGCCGTCGCCTTGGCCACCACTTCGTCGAGCTCGCGAGGCGCGTCCGTCCGCACCGCCGAGGGCTTCGGTCGAGGCGCTGACGTGATCCGCTCGAAAGCCTTGGTCATCGTGTTGTCGCTCTGCCGTACCTTGGGGCTGTAGGCGCTCGCGGGCTGACCGTCGACGTCGAGGATCCATGGACGACGCAAAGTCGTGACTTCGTACAGAATCACCCCGAGCGCGAACTGATCGGATTTCGGCGTGGCCGGCTCGCCAAGAGCCTGCTCCGGCGACATGTAGAAGACCGATCCAACCTTCCTTCCCACGGTGGTCGAGCCCTCACGGCCCTCCTCGAGCAGCTTGGCGATCCCAAAATCCAGGACCTTCACGAAGACTTGGTCGTCTCTGCGCACGAGCATCACGTTCTGCGGCTTCAGGTCGCGGTGTACGATCCCCAGAGAGTGTGCGTACGAAATCGTGCTGCAGAGCTCGTCGAAAATTCGAACGACTTCCGAGGAAACCAGGGGAGCGCTCGTCCTCGCGCACTCCCGAATGACTTGGTCGAGCGGGATCCCGTCGACGAGCTCCATGGCAAGATATGGGTGCGGTCCCTCTGCGCTGAAGGCGAACGGCCGTGCGACGTTCGGATGGTCGAGCCTCGACAGAAGCGCCGCTTCCCGAGTGAAGCGCTCCAGTATTCCGGGTGACTCGGCGAGCCGCTCGTGCAGGATCTTCAACGCAACCGGCGCCGAGAAGGCGTGCGCCCCAGAGTCTCGGGCCCTCCAAACCGAGCCAAAACCGCCCGTGCCGAGCTTTCGCTCGAGGACGAACCGGCCGATCTTCGCGCCCGAAGTGAGTCGATCCTCGGACACTCAGCCCTCGTCGGACGAGCGCACGATCTCGAACGCGTCGGTACCGAGTCTGCGCTCGCCACGCCGGACCTCTACGATCTCGGCGCTCCCTTCGATCCCGGCTTCGAGGAGCTGCTGGCGCGCGCGATGAATCGCCACGTTGAGCGCGTTGCTATCCATGCGGAGCATCTTCAACAACTCCGGCCGCGAAACCCAGCCTCGCTCGGCCGGCGAAAGGGCCTCGTCTCGCCGACGGAGCCGCGCCAGCGTGAGCAGCACATATCCGTGCTCGCGAGACTCCAGTCGTCTCTCGCGACCTCGGTGCCGAATCGAAATGACGACGCGCTCCTCGTCGGAGCTGACGTCGAAGCGCAGCGACACCGAGCTCAATGCGGCTGTTTCGTCGTAGATGGGTGTGCCTTCGCTCGTGGCGGGCAGCCCAACTCTGTAGGACTCACCGCCGACAGTGATCACCTCACCGTCCTCGACCGGTGTTCGGTCACCCTCCGCCGTCTCGCAGACGAAGGCCCCGTCGACCTGCGCGAAGATCGAGACCTCCGGTTGATCAGGCGAAGGCAGCGCCAACAGCCCATCACGGCCCGAAACCTGGGCGCCTGACGTCAGATGAGTCGCGCCCAAGATCGGCGGAGACCCGTCCGACAGAGTCCAGCGCTCGTCAGGGTCTCCGAACGAGACTTCGGCGCCCTCGGGGATGGGCTCGTCGCGGCCGGGAGCGATCGCGTGTCCCGAGAGAAACGTGCCGTTCCTGCTTCCCAGATCTCGGACCACCCAAGCTCCACCCGTCCAAGTCACTCGCGCGTGCTCGCTGCTCACGTAGGTCGCGTTCAAGCGCAAGTCGCAGGCCGCCGATCGCCCCACGAGCACACGCCCACTCAGTCGATGCTCTCGATTTCCCGAAGAGCGCTGGAGGATCGCCACGCCGTGAGGATAGCTCAGGCCGGAGGCCTGCGGGTAGCGCGGAATCGATCCCGCAGCGCCTTCGCCATCCAAAGCAAGAAGAGCAGCCCGGCGGTCGAGACATACGCAAGCGCCACGCTCGAGACCCCAGCGAGCATCAACGACCCGAGAGCGGGTCCAAGCAACCAAGGCCGCCACCGAGGCCTTCGGAAGCTCAGACTCCCAATTGCCACCCCCCAAACGATGATCATCGGAATCCAGCCCAGATATCCCCGCTGAAGCTTGCGGGCGCGAAACTCGTGACGCATTAGAGAAAGGTACTCAGCGATTCGGGCCGGGTCGTCGCTGATCTGCTCGAGCTTCGGGTCACAGAAGTCGGCCATCTCGAAGGGAGCATCATCACGCCCTCACCGCACCATTCGGCCGCGGTGAGCTCATAGACGCCGCGAGAAAGCGCGATCGAGGTGGTAACGGAGAGGACACGCGTCTGGAGTGGCTCAGGTAGCTCGTCCCAGTACTCGAGCGCTGAGTTCGGGCAGAGGCACTGACCCCACGGGCTGTGCTGGAGCAAGCCGGGTCCAAAGCGCCCAGCTTCGACGGCGAACACGAGACGGGGAGGGCGGTAGGTCCCATCTGCGCACGGCACCGAGTGAAAGCACGGCGCGGCCTCGGTGACGTTCGCGGTGAAGAGCAGAAGGACGCACAGCCATCGGGCGAGCAAGCTGCGCGGACCCCTGGGAGCGCAGGCATCCTGCCTGCGCGTAAGCTTCGCGGACCCAAACATCGCAGACACGCTGCAGCCAGGATAACCTCTCCGCAGTCACAGGCAATACCGACTGAGCACTCCGAGGTCGCGCCTTGATCGACTCGCTACTCTTCCCAGATCGAGGCCTCGAGCGCCCTTGGGTCGCGCTCGTCATCGACGTCCACGCTCGCAGAGTCATCTCGGTCTTCTCGGACCAGCCGAGCGCGACCGCGGTCTGTTCGTTTCTCGAAGACACCATCACGTCCCGAAAATCGGACACAGGGGGGCACGGCTCGAATTTGGGGAGGTCGAGCTTCGCGCGGAGCAGGTTTGCACGAAGCTCGACGTTCACGCGGAGCCTCACCGCGTGGATGACGATTCGCTCAGGCCTCTCTGAAAACGTCGAGCGCCGCGCGACCGTGCGAAACACGAGAGGCTGATCGCGTAGGAGCTTCGTGCTTCGTTCGAACGGAACGAATTTCGGAGCTCGATCGGAAATCTCGCTCGCGAGATCAACGTACTCAGGGGACGGTCTGGCACCGTGTTCCCGCGGCGATTCTCTGCCGAAGAGATCCTCGATGACGAAGCGTTCGCAGGCCGCATCCGCTACACTCTCT